>JBBDPC010000041.1:0-31151 GCA_040876735.1 Phycisphaeraceae bacterium
CTCGCTCACCCAAACCGCTTGGCTCACGCCTGCGAATTAACTGCGATGCGTATCAAACGGTTCTCAGAATTCGCTCTGCGTGCGGTTGCCCCGGACCTGCAGGTTCGTGTCGGTGATGTCGGACCGTCAAGCGACAAGCCGATGGTGTATATACATTCCATCGACTTGCGCCGGGCCGGCGAGCACGAAGCGGGGACGATACTCAGGTTGTTTCATCCGCTATCGCACCGGCGCCACCAGATCGCGGTGAGTGGCTTGGGCGACGACTTTCAGCAGCGGATGCTGCGAACCGGCAACTACCAGCCGCCTTCGTGCGGGATCAGTGGCCGCTGGCTCAGGTAAATCTCGCAAAGTTGATCGTACAGTTGCGTCCGACCGCCGGACGTCGTGGGATCGTCGAAAAGGTTGTCGAACTCCAGCGGGTCACTTTGCAGGTCGTAATACTCCCCTTCGTCGCGACCGGCATAGTGGACATACTTCGCGTCCCGCGTGCGAATGCAGCGCAGCGATGCAGCGGTCGGCATCGACGGATGCTCCCATTCAGCCAGCACGTAGTCCCGCTCACCTTCCGGGAACAGATTCAGATCGGCATCCAGGAACGGCTGGCCGCGGCTGGCAACCGGCGAATCGACCCCGGCCAGCGCCTGGATCGTCGCGAACAGGTCCACCGAGGAGGTCAAGGCGTCGGTGCTGCGACCCTGCGATGCCGACGCGCCGGGAACCGCGACGACCAGCGGCACGCGCAACAGGTCGTCCAGCATGTACGGACCCTTCCACAGCAGCCCGTGGTTGCCCAGCAGTTCGCCGTGGTCGGAGGTGAAGATGACCACGGTATCGTCACTGAGGCCGAGCTCCTCCAGCGAAGCGACCAGCTTCCCGATGCAAGCGTCGATATGGGCACACATGGCATGGTTGGCGCGGATGATCGCCCGCATGCGTTCCTCGTCCCGCGTGATGGTGCTGCACCCCTTAAAGAAATTGCGATAAGACTCGGGTCGTTTCTCGTGTTCACCTTCCCGGTACACCGGGTCGGGCACGTCGGCGTGGGCGAATTGGCTGGCGTAAGGCTCGACCGGATTCCATGCGTGGTGGGGATCGAAGTACCCCACCGACAGGTAGAACGGATGATTCGGGTCGCGCCGATTGGCAAGCCAATCCGTCGCGCGGTCCGTCACCCAACTGGTCATATGCAGCTCTTCCGGAAGCTTGGAGGTATACGCGTTGGCATGGCCACCGGCGTACATCTCCTGCAGGTAAGAGACGAACTGATTCGGCGCGGTCTGCCGCAGCCAGCTGAAATAGCTGTCGTGGGTGAGTTGCTGATCGCCCTCGGCCACTTCGCAGACATCAAAGCCGTAGGACGGATGCGCCCCGACGCGCTTGATGATCGGCACCAGATGCAGCTTGCCGAAGTGCGCCGTCTGAAAGCCTGCCTCGCTCATCGCTTTAGGAATGGTCGGTGAAGGCTCCGGCAGCGAGCACCCGTTGCACCACAGGCCGGACTCGCTGGGGTAACGGCCGGTGATGATGCTGCCGCGCGAAGGCGAGCAGACCGGGTTGGTGACAAAGTGGTTGTCGAAGCGGACGCCGCGCGCGGCCAGCCGATCAATGTTGGGTGTATGCGCTTCAGTGGTGCCGTTGCAGCCCAGGGTGCGATAATGCTGCTGGTCGGTCATCACGAAAATCACGTTCTTGGGTTGTGTCATCGGGTGAATCACTCGGCATCGTCAATGTTGTTGCATAGCTCAGGCGTCCTGTCCCAGGACTGACAGGCCCGTACTACCAGCGGAACAGTTGCTCCGGCTCGGCGAGGTTGTCCTCGAACGACACATTCTGCCACCGCTGTCGGGCATCGGAATGGACGACGATGCCCCCCTCGTGGAAGCCTTCAAAGACCACGCCATTGAAGTCGGTCTGGCCGCGGAACACCGCTGCGATGCCCGTGGGCATCGGCCGGCCATTGGCGCGCTCGCCCACAGCGTAGTTGCTGTAAGGCGCATCTTCGGGCGGGGGGCAGAAGATGACGCGGGCCTGGGTCGGGTCCGTGCTGTGGATCACCATGCTGCCGCTTTCTCCGAGGACAATGCTGGCGCCGGTGGTCCGCTGGCTGGGGCTGACGGTGGAGTCGATCTGGTCGCGGTTGTAGAGCGTGAGGGCGAAGCGCAGGTCGCGGGTCAAGGGTTTGTCGGGATGGCCGAACATGAGTGTGCCGGCGATGCCGGCGGTGGAGCGGTGGCTGCGGAGCACGCGGTCGGGGCAACCGATGCTCGCGCCATCGAGCAGTACGAGCGTGGTGTCCGGTTCGGTGTAGAAGCTGGCGCGGGGCCCGTTGCCGAGGTGGCTGTCGGTGCTGACGATCAGCGTGCCCTGCTGCAGCGAGGTGCGGTCGCTGGCGCCGCCACAGTCGCCGATGATTTCGAGGCTGCCGGTTTCGCCGGTGTCGATGCGGACCCAGTGTGAGATGTGGCCGCGATCGGGGGAGGTGTGGAGGCCGTAGCCGGCCGCGCCGGCGCGGCCGTGCCCGGGCCGGTCGCCGCTGAAGCGGGCGAAGGTGTGCTTGTTGGTTTCGCGGCTGCCCAGGCCGCCGGTCTGCGTGCCGTCGCCGATGTGGCCGAGGTGCTTGATCCAGAGGTTGCCCTTGATTGTATAGCGGATGTTGTAGCTGGCGTTTTTCTCCACGGTGATGTGGCGCACTGCGAAGGCGCTGAGGTGGTCGCGGTGGCCCGGCTGGATGGCGCCATACGGCTTCCCCGCTGCCGGCAGCAGGATGTCGCCGTCAAACGCGCCTTCGGGATTGCGGCCGCGGCCGGCGGGCTCGCGCCAGGGGCTCTCACCCAGCGGCTCGCCCCGCTCGTTGAGCCAGTTGGAGGCCTGCATCGCGTTGCCGTCCTGGCCCGGATAGCGCCAGACGATCAGCGGCTTGCGCTGCCAGCTTTCATCGGCATAGCGGCCGAGCTGGCCCTCGCCCACGGCGTCGCCCCACAGGCCATTGCGCCGCAGTTGCTCGGCCTCGGCGTCGCTCAACTCGCGCGGCTCGTGGTAGCGGGTGGTTTCGCCGTCCACCGTCACCGCGTGCACCAGCGCCAGGTCCAGGCTCTGCACGGTGCTCTGCTGCGGCGAGCGGAGAATCAGCCGGTCGACCTCGGGATGCTCAAAGAGCACCTCCGCCTCGGTCTGCTCGCCGTCCACGAAGGTGATGGTGCCTAGCCCGCGCTCCAGCGCGTGAGCGGCGGCGGGCAATGCGAGCATGAGCAAGCAGACGATCGACCGAACATATGTGCTGCTATGGACCAACATGGTGTCTCCGAAGCAAGGTGCGGGTATTGATGCACATGGGGACGGCCAACAGGCCATCGTGCACTGGGCAGGTTCATTCGGCGCTGCGTCGCTCGATCGTGCCCGACCCGAAATAGTTCTGCTCGCTCCGCCAGTCCGGCCGCCACCAGACCTGGCTGTTGCCGTCGGTGTCGGCGTCGTCGATGGCCAGGTTCAGGCGTACGCGCCGCCACCGACCGCCCTGGGCCTGATCCAGGATTGCGTGGGGAATGGCGATCTCGACGCTGTAGCCGGTCTCATCCTGGGAACCCGCCACGCGGACCCCTTCGGGCAGGTCCTGCTCGCCGACGACATGGGCCTGCTCCGGCCCCGGGCCGACGGCCAAAAGAAGAAACGCACTGCCTTCGCCTTCGCCGACGTTGGCCATCCGCTGTGGAGCGGGGCGCGCGTCGAGGCGGACCTCCACGCCGTCCTGCCCGGACATCCACGGGGCCTGTCCCGCATACAGCCCCTCGTCATCGTGGACGCGGATCGCCAGGTACAGCGCGTGTTCGTCGTGGCCGAGCGCGAAACGGGCGTGGCTGTCCTCCGGGCCGTGCCAGTTCAGGCCGGTCGGCAGTATCTGCGCCGGCCAGCGGAGTCTCTCGGGCAGGTCGGGCCATTCGTCCAACTGGCCGTCGACAGCGACCTCGTGGGACAGCGGCACCGCGGTCGCGGCGATTTCCTCCTGCTCGGAATGGCCGGTGACATGGCCGGTCAGCGTCGCCGTCGCCCACGCCCGCGCGAGGCGTTCGCTGGGCAGCCAATGACCGCCCGGATGATCCGGCTCCAACTCGGCGACCGGGCGGACCTCTACCTCGCTCGGCTGCAGGCGCTGCGAGAGGCGATAGCTGCCAGCCCAGCCCTGCTCGTAGTCGAGCGGCCGCAGCGCCGTACCTTGACCGGGGGACTCGGGCAGGCGGCGGTCGAGCACCTCATCGAGCCACATCAGGATGAACGCCTGGTCGCCGAGTTGGTGGTGCGGCACGTTGGGCTGGATCAGCCCGGCCCATTGCGGGCGGTGGGCGAGCATTGCCTGCAGCGCCGGTCGGACGCGCATGGTCAGGTCATCCTGCTGGCCGAGGGGTACGAGCATCGGCACGCGCTGCGTTGCGGCGTCGGGGCCGTAGCCCGCTTCATCAAAACCGGCGCCGTGGAAGGGAACGGCCGCAATCACCCGTTGCGGAATCAGCGCCGCCAGCCGTGTGCTCTGCCACCCACCCTGCGAGAGACCCGTCAGCACCAGCGGTGCCCCGGCGAGGTGCGGCTGATCGAGTTGCTCGGCCCAACGTGCCAACGCCGCGTCGATGGCGTCCACCGCGTCCATGCCCACCGGCAGGCGGTTGGGCCGATCGCCCACCGTCGTCCGCATGTCATGACGCAGCATCGCCAGACGATGTTTCGCCGCCAGCCCGCGCCAGTCTTCGCGCTCGTAGATGCGTCGGTCGGCCTGATAGAGCGGCACCGTGATGACGCCGCGCACCGGCGATGCCTCCCCAACCGTCGCCGGCACCCACAGCTCGAACTGCGCCCGATCCAGTTCATGATCGCCCGGCGCCAGCGTCAGCTCGTACGCCTCACCCGGCACCGACGCCTCCTCCGCCTGAGCCTGTGCCGATACCGCCCCGGCCAGCATCACCGCGACCACGAACCGCAACCATCGCATCGCTTGCAGCATCTGCGCCTTCCTTCATCGTTGGCATACCGCCTGCCGCTTCCGCGACCGGCGCGGCAGATCGTCATCGCGTCGGATCGAACAAAGTCGAATAGAGCAAGAACGCCCCGCCGTTGTTCTCTTCGGCCGTGAACCGGCGGACCGCATCGCCCTGCCTGGCCTCGACCAGCACGGGATAGATGTTGCCCTGCCAGTTGTAGGGCAGGATGCCGGCGAACGAGGCCTGACTGTCGGTCACATCGAACATCGGAACGCTCGGTGCCTCGCGATGCGTCTGGTACACCCACGCCCCGAGCACCTCGGTCTGCCCGCCGTCGGTCGTGCGCACCAGCGTCTGGTCCCGCTCGGTCTTGAGCCCGAACACCCACAGCGTGCCGCCGGCGTTGACGTTGTTCACCACATCCCCGCTTTCTGAGTTCAACTGGCGAACCCACGCCCGGTGCTCGCCGTGCGTAAGCTCAACGTTCGAACTGGCATCCTCCAGGAACGACCGCCCCGGCCCCGAGCCGACGAACGCGGTGCGGAAATGATGAACCACCAGCGTGCGCGATGAGGCGTGCTCGATCGTCACGTCCCAACGCCCCAGCGGCCGATCAATCATGCTGAAGCTCACCACCTCCGGCAAGCCTTCCCCGATCACGAACCGCAGCGACGCGCCACGCGCCGGGCGCAGGAAGGTGTTCGCCCCCTGCAGCCGCGCGATGCCGCCGTCGATGGCCAACTCGCCGCTGACGATGTACGTGCCCTCGGCCGAGAAGGCGACGACCGAGCCGTCGATCTCCCGCGCCTCGGCCAGCGCCGCGCGAACCGCCTCGGTGTCGTCCTGCTCATCCGTGCCGTCGGCGCCGAAGTCGTCGACAAACACCCAGCGCTGCTCGTCCGTCGGCAACGGCTGATAAGGCGCTGGCTCGACCGGCAGGCCCAGCGAGCGCGGCTCATCGCCCCAACCCGTGGCGGTGCGATCCGGGTGGCTGACCCACTCGGCCACGTGTCCGGCAGGCACCGGCTCGCCCGCTGGCGCGCCGAGGCCGCTCTGACGATCGTATGCGTGCTGGCGGATGGCGTGTGCATAGCCGGCGGTGGCCACGTTCCGTGCGAACAGTCGGCCGGCACAGACAATCGCTGGCTCGTCGGCCGAGCCGCCGGCAAGCTCCGAGTCGATCAGCACCATGCTCCCGCCGCGTGTGAAGATGGCCGGCACGTCGTTCTCGCTGCGCAGGTCGCGAATGAACATCGCCTCGCCGTCGTTGTGGATGCCCCACTGTCGCTGGTTGCGAAGCACGATGTGCTCGAGCGTCTGCGAGTTGTAGGGTCCGCTGCCGCCTTTGATGCCGACGTCGAAGCCCTCGATGGCGATGTTGGAAGCCAGCAGTGGGCCGTTGAGCCGGTAGGAGAGGTCCAGCCCGACGAGGCCCTCGCCCACGATGCGAAGGTTGCGGGCCTGCCCATTGTTGTTGGCGTAGAACATCAGCCCGACGGCCCCGCGGTGGATGCCGGTGTCGATGGTGAGGTTGCGGATCTTCGTCTTGAAGTAGTCGGCGGACACGTCGCCGTCGCGGATCAGCCGGATGGCGGCGCGCGGGTTCTCGGGGTCGTCGAAACCCGCCGCGTCGTCGGCAAGCTTGATGATCACGCCGTCACGGCTCTCGCCCTGGATCGTCGGCCCGTTGCCGGGACCCTGCGTGTACTGAAGCGGCTCGCGGATCAGGTACCTGCCGTCGGGCAGGTAGACGAAGGCGCTCGATTGGTCGAACGCCTGCTGAAGGGCTTCCGTATCATCCGTCTCGCCATCGCCCACGGCCCCGAAGGCCTCTTTCACATCCACCACGCCCATCCGCTCGGGAAACCGCCAGCGCTGCTCGCCGGCTTCCTCCCAGGGCGAAGCGGCGGCCACAGCGGGAACAGCAAACAGCACGAACAGCAGGGCGAGAGTGCAAGTTGATCGAGGCATGCGCGAATGTTCTCCGTTGGCAGGGTTGGTCTCTTGCGATCACCGGCGAGCACCGGTCAGTTGTCCCACGGCTTGTCGAGCATGGTGGCCCAATAGTTCTCGACCTGGGGGTGGCCGGGCCAACTGTAGGCACCGTCGAGGTAAAGCTTCTCCGGGTCGGCGCGCCAGGATGCGTGGCCGTCGGCGAAAGCGACGTTGTGGCCTTCGCCTTGGTGGCGATCCTCGGCCCGGGCGAAGTTGCCCACCAGCGCCGCGACGTGCGAGCCGTCGGTGGTTCGCACGGTCAGCCAGTTGCCGTCGCTGTCCTGAAGCGTGTTGCGGATGTAATAGTTGCTGACGATGCCGTTCTTGTCCTCGGGGTCGCCGCTGGTGGGCCAGCCGCGCGAGCCGCCATAGCTCTGGTTCTCCGGGCCTTCCCATGCCGGGTCGTAGAGGGCTTTGGGCACGTTGAAGTAGCCGTGCTTCCAGAGCAGCCCGTGGCCGACCCAGGTCGGCGTGCCGCTGAAGCCCACTGTGGTGCGGACGTTCTGCTCGTGCCCGCCGCCGCCATGGGCTGGCGTGGCCGAGGCGTAGCTGCTGCTGCGGTCGTCGTTGGAGTAGGCGTGATGGCCAAGGTTGATCTGCCGGATGTTCGCGGCGCACTGCGTGCGCCGGGCCACCTCCCGGGCCCGTTCCAGCGCCGGCAGCAGGATGGCGATCAGCAGCGCGATGATCGAGATGACCACCAGCAGTTCGATGAGAGTGAAGCCCTTGGCACGAGAGGATCTGTGCGACATGTTGGATCTCCTTGGCAGCAGGTTGGGGGGGGCAAGACCGCCCCGGCCGTGTCCGGCGGGGGCGGTGGGTGTATCGGCTCGGGGCGATTTCAGGCGGTGCGGTGCCGTCGGCCGGCGAGCATCAGCCCGCCGAGGCCCACGAGCGCCAGGGTCGCCGGCTCGGGGATCACGGCGAGGTAGTTGGCCTCGACCTCGGCAGCCGAGAGGGCCGTGTCATGGATGTTGATGCGGGCGATCTGGCCGGCGAAGTCGCCGCCGTTGATCCCGCCGGGGTTGTCTCCACCTCCCGCCTGATGGTTCCGGCCGATGCCGCTGACGTCAGGGCCGCTGTAGTCCAGGGTTCCGTCGATGATGGCCGTGTCGACCAGTGAGCCGTTGATGTAGAGGCTAGTGAGGTCGCCGGTTTCGTCGTCGATCGTCAGCACGCCCTGAATGAAGTCGCTGTTCGAGCTCACATCGCCACTGGCGAGGGTGATCGGGCTGCCGCTGCCGTCTTTGCCAGCGGAAACGCCCACCGCATTGCCGTACACGTACATGGCGAGCCCCTTGCCGCCGCCGAATGAGAAGAGCGTCTGCGCCACGGGTTCAGCCTCGTCGAAAAGGAAGGCGTCGGGCTTGAACCACACTTCCCAACTGGTGTTGCTGCCGGCCAATCCACTGATGGGGTTGCCCGCCGGGGTGTCATCCCCCCACTCGGCGCTCTGGGCGAAATCGTTGTCGGCGCCGTGGGTGGTGAAGGTGTAAGCGTGCGTGAAATTCGTCGCGGATCCGCTAACCGCATCGGCCGAGTAGCTGGTCATTGCGTTGCGACTGGTGTCGCGGAACGAGGCGTCGAAGTTGGTGTCCGCCTCGGAGCCGGTGTCTTCCCACATGCCGTCGCCGGCGGTGTCGTTGGCGGCATCCCACTGGTGGACGACGTCGGCGTGGGCGGTGGCGACGAAGCTCGCGGCGAGCGTGGTTGCGGCGAGTGTCGTTACGGTCTTGCGTGTGATCGAGTGCATCGAGTCCTCCTGAGAGTGGATCCAAGAAAGGTGTTTCAACCGGGCGAGGCGAACGGACCATCCGCACGCCACCTTCCGGTCAGACCAACGGTGGCACGGTGACAAGCCCCGGTTGAAAGCGGGTCAGTTCGAAAGGAAGCTTCCGAGCCGGCAGCGCCGCCGCCGGCTGGTTGATTTTCTCGTGCAGCATGGCGACGGCGGCGCGACCGAGCTTGACGCCGGGCTCGACCATCGTGATCGGGCTGTAGCCAAAGTGCGGGAACACGGGTGCTTCGGCGAAGGTGGCGAGTTCGAGATCTTTCCCACAGGTCAGCCCTTCCAGCATCGCGGCCACCGCGAACATATGGGCATAGTTGGATGAGTAGGTGATGACGGCGGCGGGCCGGTCGTCACGCTGAAGCAGACCACGGGCATGTTCGAAGGAATGGGGGGGCTCGAGCGTGTGCTCGGGGCGGATGATGCGGGGGGGCAGGCCGGCATCGCACATTGCCTGCTCGTAGCCGGCGGCGCGGTGGGTGGCGCTGTAGTGCTCGGCGGGCAGTTCGACGCGGCCGTGCGAAAAGTCGACGTACGCGATCCGCGTGTGGCCTTGGGCGAGCAGGTGTTCGGTGAGTCGTCGGCCGGCGTCGAGGTCGTCGAGGCGGACGCAGTCGTGGGGCAGGTCGGCGTTGATCCACACCGCCGGGACACGGTGGCGGCGGATCTGTTCGTTCATGCCGGCGGGCAGGTGGTATTGGTAGTTGATCAGCAGCCCGTCGACCGCCCACCGCCGGAGAATCTTGGGCACGTGGCCCTCGTCGGCGAGCTTTGCGTCGGGCACCCGGCCGATGGTCAGGTGCTCGTCGCTCGCCTCGGTCGCCTCCTGCAGGCCTTGGAGCAGCCCGCCGGGCAGGTGGCTGAAGTGCCGGGTGGTGCTCAGCAGCAGGCCCAAGGCAGCGAACCGACCGCTGCGGACCGCCTGCGCGGCCGTGTTGGAGCGGTAGCCCATTTCCTCGGCCACCTGCCGGATCCGCTGGGCCCGCTTGACCACTTTCGGGTAAGTGCCCTTGAAATCACCGTTGAGCACGCGGGAGACCGTCTGCGGGGACACCCCCACCCGCTGCGCGATTTCGGTGACTGTGGCCATTCCAAGGATCCTCAAGCCAAGGTTCGCGAAACAAAGGCAGAAACGCGATTGAGGTGAATAAAGGCAGCGGCAGCCCAAAAACACGAGCCACTACGGTTGCATGAAATTGGTAACGTTACTAATTTACCCTGAGTTTCACCTCGCGCCAAGGGCGGCGGCGAAAAATTTCCGTTGCGTCAAACACCTAGGCCTTGCCGCAGGACCCACTGAACAACGTCTCAAACCCACGTCGCACGCCTTCTCGACGGCTTCCGGCCCGCCCCGCCGCCGGGAAGGTCGAATCGAGACAAGCGTGCGGGCAAACCGGCTGGCTGCTCCCGCGCAAACCCGGAGTCGGAAACCATGACTGGCTCGTCGCGCCCCTCCCAGTGCGCAACCCAGCAAACGGCATTTCGAGAGAAAAGTTCGCGCATTCTTTTAACAGCGAAAGCGGCCCGAAATCGCAAGTTCGCGCGCAGCGTAAGTGCGGATGGTTTCAGTGTTTGATGCTGTTAAACACTTTTTTGAAGCGGCCATTGTCGCGCGCGAAAAGCGCGAACTGGGTCGAGCCCTGCAGAGGGGGCGAGCGCAACGAAATGCATGTCCTGCGCCGGTGGGTTGCGCTGAGGTGCCTTCATGTCGAATGACGAACCAGAGAACTTTTTGGAGTCCTCAAAGTGGCCGAGGCTCATCTTGGCGTGGCGCTACCTCGGGCAGAGGTGGCAGGTCGTCTGGCATGACCTCGACAATCTGCCCGTCCTTCCACAGGACCAGGGGCTGGTTGTGCTGCCGTGCGGCGTCTGCGGCACGGCGTGCAGCACGAATCATGGCGGCGCGGGTTCCCTCCAGGCCATGATGCGGGAGGTTGGATGGGCGTTCGCTCATGCCTTTGGCCTCTCTGCCGCCGTTGGAACGGGCGAACTCCTCGGCTGTCTCGGTCACCAGGTCAGCCCATGTGCCGATGCCCCGCTCCCGCCGTACCATGGTCGCTCCCGGCCCTGTTCAAAAACCATGTCATCCGTCGCAGGGACGCGGCAACGGGGATGATACCCCGATGCCCAGGCTGTTCCATCCACTGCTGCGAACCATTGCCCACGCCGCGCATCGCGACTTGGCGGCGCAGGTGCAGTACCTGAAGATCGAGAACGAGATTCTCCGCATCAAGTTGCCCAAGCGGATCACGGTGACGCCGACGGAGCGGACTCGTCTGTTGAAGTTCGGCAAGAAGGTGGGCAGCGCCATCCGCGAACTGATCACGATTGTCACGCCGCGGACATTCGCCCACTGGGTGAGCGGCGGCGCCAGCAAGCCAGCGTCGATGACACGCAAGCCCGGCCGGCCGCGGACGCCGGAGGAGATCCGGGCGACCATTCTCCGCATCGCCGAGGAAACGGGATGGGGCTATACGAGAATCTTGGGTGAGCTCAAGAAGCTGGGCATCCACAGCGTCGGCCGCACGATCGTGCGCAAGATCCTGATCGAGACCGGACACGATCCCGGGCCGACGCGTGGCGAAGGTACGTGGGACGAGTTCCTTAAGATTCACGCCAGGACCTTGTGGGCCACGGACTTCCTGAGCAAGAAGGTCTGGACGCTCGGCGGGCTGGTCGACTGTTACCTCGTCTTCTTTATTCACCTGGAGACGCGGCGTGTGATCATGAGCGCCGCCACGGCACATCCGACCAACGACTGGGTGACGCAGCAGGCGCGGAACTTCGTCATGGAGGCGGAGGACCAGGGGCTGAAGGTGGGGCACCTGATCCACGACTGCGATACCAAGTACACGGACCGTTTCGATCGGGTGGTCGAATCCGACGGCGTGCAAGTGCACCGGGTGGGGCCGGCTCAGCCGAACATGAATGCGTTCGCGGAACGGTTTGTGCAGTCCATCCAGCAGGAGTGCCTGGACCACTTCGTGGTGATGGGGCAGAAGCACCTGAACCACATTGTGAGCGAGTACGTGGCGCATTATCACGAAGAGCGGCCACACCAGGCCTTGGGCAATGCACCGCCGATGGGACTGAGGCTGGCGCAGGATGGCGAGGTGGGGTGCCGGGAGCGGCTGGGTGGGTTGCTGCGTCACTACTACCGGCTGGCTGCCTGAACTGAAGTCGCATCGAACGGAAGGTCCATCGCAGTACCGTCGGCGACGAGTGGCACTGCGCGCCATGTGTACATCTGGCCCGCCCAATGTTCGCGATGCACATCCTCATCTACATCAATTCACCATCAGCCATGGCATCTCGCTTCCGCGAATGGTTCCACATCTGGCTGCCAGCCCGCCATTTGCCTGCGTCAGAATTTGTGAACAGGGCGGCAACAACGGATGCAAACTTTGTCTGCTCGACCCACCGCCCGTGCCCCAGAACGATCGCCGGTGGGGGATGTGTTGAGGGTTCCTTGGTGGGGCGCTCGACCACCAAGCGTCGAAGTTCTCGCAGATCTGGGTGGTCCGCCTCCTCCGCCGCCTCTTGCAACAGTGCATGTTCCGTTGCCATCACACGCAGAACCTCACGTTCCCTGGGGGCTCTGGCGAGTTCCCTGAGCGGGCTTCCGTCGCCGACCACCCGACGCTAGGCATCAACCGCACCCGCAAATGCAAGCAGCGCTACGACCGGCAGCGCTACAAGCATCGCAACGTCATTGAGCGGTTCTTCCGACGGATCAAGCAGTGCCGCCGTATCGCCACGCGGTATGAGAAGAAACCACAGAACTTCGCCGCCTTCGTCTGGCTCGCCGCCGGGCTCACCGCCGGAATCTGAATGTCCGTAGCACCTAACAACTCAAGGCTCAATATCTGGACTACCTGGAAGTGGCAGCGCGTGGGCGATCCAGCTTCGACGCGTTCTGTTGTTCGGCTTGTGTGGCGTCTTGCAGCATGTACACCCGTCCCGCTTTCACCTTCATTCCGGCCGATCCGCCGACCACGTCGCCGCTTTCGACGCAGCGGCCTTGCGCGGGGATGTCCAGTTGCGTCTCCGCGAAAGCCCAGACGCAGGCGGGCCGGCCGGTGGCATCCAACCAGAGCACCGCGGCGCCGTCGGGCAGGAGTCGGAGGCGGGACATTGTCGTTTCGCATGTCGCGTAAAGATGGTTTGTTCGTGCGTAGGCGGCTTCGTCGCCGCTCATTAGAAGGCCGTGAGGTGAAGATTCCCCCCACGGGTTGGCACTGACGATCGGCAGGCAGCGGTGCGCAGCAAGCCAGAAATAATGTTCGGGCGTGACGCGTTGCGGTGAAAAGCATGTTCCTTCCGTGAAGAAGCCGGGGCTGGTGTCCATGAATGCGAACGCCCAGTCATTGTCCACCACATCCTGCCACAAGCGTCTTCGTGTGGTCGAATCATCAAACCCGAAGAGGCTGATCTGGCTGACCCCGAAGATGCCGAGGCACTCGATCCGCTGGCGTAGCCCGCGTTGTTGCATCGCTGTCTGTAGCCGCCAGATGGGGTCGGCCTGCGGTTGCCGCTCGGGTGTCTGCCAGGGGACGCCGGTCAGGCCGAGGTTCTGATACGAGTCCCAGAACAGGCCAGCCAGCCCGGTCTGGTCCTGGAGTTGTTTGATGCGTTCGGTCAGGTGTTCGGCAAAGCCGGCGCCAAGGTCGCCTGCCCATAGTGAGCCGTAACCTCCGTCCCACGGCCTGCCGGACGCCTGCCGCAGGACCCAGTCCGGATGCTGCCGCCAGATCTCGGACTTGGCGGAAAGGTGAAACCCGATCCATTGGAACACGTCCATCCCCGCCGCCGCGGCCGCCGCCGTTAGCTCGCGGGCGGTCGTCGCGCCACCGAAGCGTTCGGAGAGCGTGATGTCATACGGGCAACAGATGTTTCCCGATCGACTCGCCTCATCGTCGGCGGGGCTCATGTAGGGGATGAAGGTGAACAGGGCTTTGAAGCCGTGTGCGGCGAGGGCGGGCAGCGCCTCGCACAGCGGTCGGTGCCATTCTTTCCCCAGCGCCTGCAGTTCGCGGTCCCACAGGTGTGCATGAACGGAAGGCTGCGGTCGTTCGAGTTGGAAACCATAGGCTTCGTGCATCCGTTGTCGGACGTGCGAGAAGCAGTCCAGCCAGAGGTTGCGGCGTTCGTGGCGAGCAAGCGTCGCATGCTGTTGGTAAATCGCAAAAGTGCGCAGCGGCAGCGTGCGCTGTTCGCCGCGTTCGAAGAAGGTGTGTTCCAGATAGTGGACGACGTCTTCACCGGCATGTTTGTCAATCCGCGACCGCGTCAGCCCCGGGCGTTCGGTGAAGATGCATATCGTTGTGCCGGCCTTGCTCTGGAAGTCACAGATGCAGCTTCCACCTCCGCGGGGAAGCATGTCCATTGGATAGCTGCCCGCCCACTCGCCGCCGACGAAGCCCTCGGCGGTGGTGAACGCGCTGCTGATCTGCACCGGTTGTTCCATGCCGTTCAGCGAAAGGTCCTGCTGAATCAGCGTGCAGTCGGCAGCCGAGCCGCCCAACTCCCATGTCGCCCGTTCCAGCAGCCAGTGCACGGGGGCGTTTGGTGTCGCGAGGTGGATCTGGTGTGTAAAGCCGGCGAACGTCTCGTCGCCGATCATCTCCTGCCACGGCCGGAACGCCCACGTGAGTTCCGCCTCGGGCGCATCGAGCCGGGGGGCGTGGATCCGCCGTTCGCCCAGCGCGTCCACCACCTGGGTCACCGGATCCCATTCCGCCCGCGAGGTCAAGGTGAGGTCGAAGCCGCCTGCCACTTGCCGGATGTCGCGGAGCCGCCACTGGACGAACTGCCAACCGTGGTCCGCCGCTGTCTGCAACGTCCACGGAGCGCGATCGGAGCGAAGCGGAGTCTCGCCCGCCCGGACTTCTCCGATACCGTGGAAACGATCTGCGTCGAGTAACAGGTCGAACTCGAACCCGCCAGCCACTTTGCAACATTGCGTCATGGTAAATCCTGTTTCAATCCTGTGGCGTTTGACTGCCCACCCGCGCACGGTCGGCCGTAGAATCAAGATCCCGTGATGGGTCAGTTTCGGCGTCCGCCTCGCCCCGGCCCATCAGACGCAGCACGCCCATGCGCTCCGGGGAACAGTGGGGATGGCCCCACAAAACGGGCGACCAGTTCATGCACATCAGCGTCGCGTCGCCATCGTCCCTTGGCTGGCGTTCATAACGAATGAAGTTCGCTCGCATCGACATCGGTTCAAGGGTTTCGGACGCCAACCTTCGACAGATCACTTCGGCGGGAATGGCGACGTCCGCAACCCACTGCCCGTCGACGTGGTTCGTGGCGGTCTTCAGGCCCGCGATGTCGTACTCGGGGAAGTCCCACATCTGTCGAAACGATTGGTGATCGAGAACGCCATCAGGCCGGGAACTCGGCTCGCCGGTGATGATGGCAACCTTGTCCATTACGCCGCCCGTCGGGTTGACCTGAATCTCGTACCACTGCCGGCCGTCGCCGACGGGATCGAGAAACACCTCCACGACGTCGCCCTCGTGGTGCGGCGCGTCGTGCGTGGTGTCGTGCGGCGCATACAGGTGGTCATCCTGGCAGATGTAGCGGACGTAAAGGAAGTCGGCGTCCCACAACAGCAGCACGCGCGTCCGGACCGCTTCCAGGCCGGCGGCCTGAACGCCGGGCGAAAGACGCAGGCTGCGAATCTGCGTAGCGGAGCCCCATGCCGGGTCATCCGGTTCCGCCGTCATCTGCGGTGTGACGGTGGTTGGATGAACCGCCAACTCCGGTGGTGACGATTCCAGGGAGGCCCTCGCCTCATCCGCCATCGTGCTGATGCTCCCGATGCCGACAGGCAACAGACTCAGCCAGCACCACACCGCCACCGCCAATCCACCTGAACGCAGCCAATCCGGCAGGACGGTTGGGCATGTTCGGTTCGCCCTCGATTGGTGCGACATTTTGATGCTCCTCTGGCCTTCAGTCGGGGTTGCCTGACCAGTCGCCGCAACGACGCGGGAGGTGCTTACGCCTTTGCGCCGCTTCCCACAACCCACCCCCTTGCGGCGGAAAGGCCTCCCGCCAGGCACGAACCAAGCCTTCGGTACGAACTTTAGCAACGGGCGTCGCCGGTCCCAACGATACCATAAAATAATTTCTAATACACCTTGTACAGAAAATGAATCGTGTTATATTTTTTGTATGAGCAGTGCAAGCGGCGAGCCACTGACGCAGTACCGGCACCAGGACATCACCCTCGCCCTGCGTCAGCGCATTGTGGGCGGGGCGCTGGGGGCCGGCAGCCGACTGCCCATTCGGGCTCAACTCCAGCAGATGTTCGACGCGAGTCCGACCACCGTTCAGCGGGCGATGGACACGCTCAAGCGACAGGGCTTTGTGGAGTCTCGCGGTAAACGGGGCACGTTCGTCGTGGATCAGCCGCCTCACCTCGCCCGGTACGGCCTCGTCTTGCCGTATCGGCCGTCGACCGAGAAGCCTTGGGAGAAGATCTTCAGCGCGCTGGTCAACCAGGCGACCGCGATCAGCCGCGCCGGTCAACGACGGATCGTGGCCTACTACGCTTCATCCGCCGCTTCGGAAGGGGATGACCTTCGACGGCTGCGCGATGACCTCGCGGCGCAACGCATCGCCGGGCTGTTCTTCGCAAGCAATCCAGCCCCATTACTGAAGCTTCCGCTGCTGGCCAACCGGTATGTGCCTATGGTGGCTTTGCTACATGCGTTTGAACATGAGGCGGTGGAGGCGGTGGAGGCGGTGTGGGTGAATCGCCGTGCGTTCTTTACGCGGGCGTTCGATCACCTCGCGGCGCAGGGATGTCGTCGTGTCGCGATCATCGCTTCCCAGTTCATCGTCACTCGTGAAATCCCGCACTTCGAGCAGTTCCTTCAGACCGAGTTGTCCTCACGGGGGATGGAGTCTCGGCCTTACTGGCTCCAATACGCTTCGCCGGATGAAGCGATCGGCGCGGCCAACATCGTTCGCCTGCTAATGCGCGAGGGCCAACCGGACCGCCCCGACGGGTTGGTGATCGCCGACGACAATGTGGCGCACCATGCCGCCTCCGGCCTGGCCGCGTCGGGTGTGAAATGCGGTGGCGACCAGGCGGATCTGCATGTCGTGGCGCATTGCAATTACCCGGACGTCACACCCTCGGCGATTCCGATGGCCCGCATCGGATTCAGCGCTGCCGACATCATGGCGACCGCACTCGACGCCTTGGAAAAGCAGCGTGACGGCCGTGTCCCGCAACACGTGCATCTCGTTCCGCCCCTGACCGAGGCGGAGTTTGCCGCGAACCGCGAGGGCCACATCATTCACCCGGACAACTCGATCGCCTATCACCCGCCTCATGAAGGTTGATCCTGTTCAAACCATATGAGCAGGTAGTGTTTGCCTGCGACCTCGTTTCACCTCACTTGGGAGAATTGAAAATGAATTGGCGAATCAACACGCTGGCCGGTGCCCTTTTGATGGCTGCGGGTATGGTCGTACCCGCCCAAGCCGCAACGGTGGTGATCGACTCCTCGACTCGCAACGGTAGCTTTGAGACCGGCGACACATCGGATTGGAGTCTGATCAATATGTTCGGGGGTGACGACTCGACCGCCACGGTTATCTCGGATGGCACGGCACCCGATGGCGATTACCATTTGGAGCTGTACAAGCTCGGTGGGAATGCGCCCACCATACAGATCTACCATCACAACATCGCGTTCGACCCCTCGAACGGCGACGAGTTCACGCTCAGCTTCGATGCGGCAATGGCCGAGGTTGGATACGATCGGATTCGCGCCGAACTCAAGGCCAACGGCACGAACCAGATCATTCAGATGGTCCCGGGTTGGGCGGCTCTGGACACCGAATGGGCTAACTACAGCGGCAGCGGAACGATCGACAACATCGAGCTGGTGACGTCGCTGGAAGTCAAAATTGTGGTTGAGTCCAACTCACCCACCTCCTCGGACGTGGGCTACACGAGCTACCTGGACAACCTTGTGGTGACGCAGACGCCTGAGCCGGCGACGTTGGGCCTGCTCGGCCTTGGCGCTCTGCTGACCTTCGGACGCCGCGCAAATCGACGATGATGCAGAGACATTGCTCGGAAATGGTTCGCAGGCTTTGTTTGCGCGATGATTGAGGTGGCGGCGTATCGATTTATCTATATGAAATAACTCTTGCTGTTGTTCATCCAGCTATTCCAAGAAAGGCATTCATATGCCACGTCACCCGAAGCGTCTGGACTCGCGGCTGCACGGTTTTACGCTGATCGAACTGATTGTCGTCATCTCAATCATCGCGATTATAATTGCCCTGCTCATGCCGGCCCTGTCGCAGGCCCGGGAGACGGCACGTAACGCCTTGTGCCTGACCAACACGCGATCGCTGACCTTGGGGGCGATCATGTTCGCCAATGACTACGACGGCTACGCCCCGGGGGCCGGGTACGCCAGCGGGCTGGGGGTCGGGCAGAAGGTCACCAGCGATGGCGAGGAGCATTCGGATACATCGATCATGCTCCGGGAAGGCTACCTCAGCAGCCATGAGACCTGGATCTGCCCCACGTCGTTTTCGCGTGTCGAGACAGACGGCTACGGTGGCTGGGCATATCTTTATCGCTTCAACTGGTCCTTTGTGGGAACCCAGCTTGGGTCACAATCCCCTACATCGGCGGGGGCTCAGAACCCGAAACTCGGGTTCCACTCGAATGGCAGTGATCACCGTCGCGCCACCAATATGCTTCAAACCGCCACGCCGAGTAAGGCGGTATTCCTCCTTGACGCCTTTCACTTCGCTGACTACGCGGAGCAGAAAAACAATGAGACTCCCCTCCAGCCTGCTGGCGCCAAGTGGCTGGGCGGCAATGCGGCTCACTATGAAGGTCAGATCGTCAATGCGGCTTACGTTGATGGGCACGCCGCCTCCGAGACCCCCGTCGCAAAGCGAGACGATCCTCCGCCCGCCCAACTCTCCGACTATTCTTGCGTGCTACAGACCGTAGATGAAGGTTTTGTCAATCTCAATTGATCCGCGAGGTTGATGTCGCGTGCGAGTCGCCCCATGTCGTCTCCCCCGCTGGGGGCGATGCGGGATGCGGTCGGGGTCCGCTCCCGTACAGGTCTGTAAACGAAAGAGCCTTATGATGGTGAATGTGTCTGGTTTCCAGGGCATGATGAGCATTTTTGTCTTGGCCGTGTTGACGTCACTTGTCCTTCTCTCAGCGGCATCGGCCGACTCCGCCAGCCACGTGCTTGGCAGACAGAGTCAGAATGAGGGCCTGAATGCGGTGCCGGCGCCCGGCGGCGTGACAATCGACGGCCGCGTGGATGACTGGGACTGGAGCGGGCGCATCGTCGTCTTCGCCGACAGTAGTTTGCGCGGGCGATACTCGGTCGAAGTTGCTGCGATGTGGGACCAGACATATCTCTATCTCGCGGCGAAATGGTCCGACCCCACGCCCATGTTCAGCGTCGTCGATCCCCGGTACGACCCGGACCTAGGCTGGCGGGCGGATGCGTGGCAACTGCGGTTCAGAACGGACCATACCAGGCACGTGACGGCATGGTATTTCACGGAGGCTCAGCAGCCGAGCATCGCGGTCAGCACGCATGAGGCGGGCATGGACCCGAGCATGCTGAACTATGTCGGCGACGGCGCGTTCGAGCAGGACGTCGCCATGGCCTATCGTCAACACGAGGATGGCAACGGCTATACGCAGGAGATTCGCCTGCCGTGGTCGTTCGTTTACCAGGAGAAGCCCGAGGTCGGCCCCGGCCTCGTGTTTCGCATGGGCAACGAGTTTCTCTGGGGCGACCCGTCCGGCAAGGGCACGATCCATCGGTACAGCGACAACATGCAGCCCGGCGTCACGTCGCGCGAGTTCTACTGGCAGAACCAGGATGCGTGGGGCAACGTCACGCTGCTCGAACAAGGCAACCATGAACCGCGGATGTATCTGGCGGAGGACAACCGCCTGCAAGGCGCAATTCCGCTGCGCATTGACATCCCCGCCAACGCCGCTCGCTTGACGCTCGCCATCAACGACGCGGATGGCAACCGGGTCCGCAACCTCGGCGGCGACCTGACGGTCGAGGACTACACGATTGAAACGACCGGCGACCGTCGCACCGTCGAAGTGCGGTGGGACGGCAAAGACGACGACGGCGAACTGGTGAGTCCGGGACGCTACCAGCTCATCGGTTTGACGCAGGAAGGGATCGGCGCGGCATATGAAATGTCCTTCTACAATCCCGGCTCGCCGCCGTGGGCCACGGCGGATGGCTCGGGCGCATGGGGCGGCGACCACCCTCCCCCGCATCGGGTCGCCCGCGCTGGCGACTGGATGGTCCTGGCCTGGAGCGACGCAGAAGGCGGCACCGGTCTGATCGGCATCGGCCCGGAGGGGCGGAAGCAGTGGGGCGAAAAGCGCGGCGCGGTGGAACTGGCCGCCAATGCGAAATACGTCTACGGCGTGCTCGGCCACGGGCATAGCCCGCACGCGCTCTGCCGATACGGTAAAGCGGATGGAAGTTACATCCCGTTTGAGAACGACGGCGGACAGATGCCGTTCGAGTGGCCGGTGAGCGATATCATCGACAGCCAGCAGGATGAACGCGTCACCGCGATCGCCGCGGACGATTCGATCGTCGTCCTTGGGCTGGCGCCGTTCGAGGCGGACGGCGCCGGCGAACGCGCTGCATCCCGTATCGCGGTGATCGATGCCGAAACGGGCCAGCGCAAGGTCGTCCACAAAACGGGCACGGTGGACGGACTCGCACTCGCCCCCGACGGGGTCTGCTTCGCCATCATCGACGGCGAGGTGGTGACGGTCGACCTTGCCACCGGCGACAGCACGGCGGTGAGGGCCCCCGGGCTGGCCCGGCCGGTGGCGCTGGCGGCGGACGCGGACGGCCATGTCCTCGTGTTCGACGCCGGCCCGGACAGCCAGGTGAAAGCCTATTCGCCAGAGGGCGAACTGGTTTACACCAGCGGCAAGCAAGGCGGCCGGCCACTGCGCGGACGCTTCGATGAACAAGGGACGCGGCATGTCGCCTCTGTCGCGGTGGACGCCGAGGGCAGGGTCTGGACCGTCGAGTCCCACCATGATCCACGGCGGGTCTCGGTCTGGAGCCAGGACGGCTCGCTCGCGCGGGATTACATCGGCAACACGGGCTACTCCGCCACAGGCACATACCTGAACCCGGACGAGCCGGATGCGGCTTACGTCGGGTCGGTGCGGATGGCGATCGACCGTGAGACGCGCAGCTACGACGTGACGGACATTCTCTGGGTGCCGGAGTCTGAGAAGGGCGAGGCCTTTTCGCTCTGGAACCGCCCGCATCACTTCGCCAACCCCAGCTTCGTCAGGAGCCGCGTCAGCGGCGAGGAGCATACGTACATTTACTTCAACGGACGGTACGGCCGGTGGCACGGCATCTACATGCAGCGTGATGAGCACTGGCAACCGGTGGCGGTCGTCGGCGAACACCGCATGTTCAAGGAGATGCTGCCGGAGCTGGCCATACCGGATGCGCACGGCGAGCAGACGGTGTACTGGAACGATCTGAACCAGGATGGGGCCGTGCAGCCGGAGGAATGTGTGGTCGAAGATGATCGCGCCCGGCTGTCGGGCAACTGGAATCATACGATTGGCTCGGACCTGATCATCTGGGGCGATGGGCTGGTCGCGTATCACCCCGTGCGATTCACCGATGAGGGTGCGCCGGTCTACCTGCCCGAAGGCCTGGCCGTGCCCGGGTCCGCGTGGCGGCAATGGGGCCCTCGCGCACCGATCGACGAAGACAACCTGCTGATCGCCGTGGACGAACAGAAGCGGGTGAGCGGAGTCGACGTGGAGACGATGGAGGTGCTGTGGCGGTACCCCAACTTGTACGACGGCGTGCATGGCAGTCACCACGCACCGATGCCCGAACCTGGCATGCTGATCGGCCCGCTGAAAGTGATCGGGGTGGTCGACGTCAACGACGAGGTGGGCCGGGTGTTTGCGATGCGAGGCAACCTCGGTCAGGACTTCTACATGACTGCGGACGGCCTGTACGTCGGGGCGATGTTCCGGGACGTGCGACTGCCTGGCCCCTCGTTGCCGTCGCAAGAGACGGCGCTGATCGGGCAGCCGATGGAGATGTATTCAAACGGCAGTGAGCCTTTCAACGGCTGGCTGGGCAAACAGACCGATGGCGCCATCCGCATGCTCAACGGCATCGCGGGTCAGGCGGCGATGATGTATCGCATCACCGGCCTCGAATCCATCAAGCGGTTCGAGCCGCAGACGATCGACTTGGATGCGGACACGCTCGCCCGCGCCGACGCCGCAAATGCCGAGCGTGCCGCAGCGTCCGACGAAGCCAAGACGTACACCGTGACCCGGGCATCCGCCAATCCGGTGGACGATCCGGCGCAATGGGACAATGTGCCTGCCGTGGAAATCGCGAGGGAGGGAGCAGCGCAGCAGGCGATCGCCCAACTCAGCTATGACGACGAGCACCTCTACGTCCGCTTTCAAGTCACCGACCGTTCGCCTTGGCGGAACCATGGCAAGGATCACACCCGGTTGTTCAAGACCGGCGATGCCGTGGACCTGCACATGAGCACGCAGACTGCCGAGCCGCACACGGATCCGCAGCCCGGCGACCAGCGCATCCTCTTCGCCAACTACGAAGGAAACCCTGTGGCGGTGCTCATGCGAGTCACCGAAAGCGTCCCCGATGGCGAAAGTGTGACCTACCGTACCAACTGGGCGCGGACGCTGGCCGGCGTCGGGATCATCGACAGCGCCCGGGTCGTGGTGGAGACAGGCGAGCAAAGCTACACGCTTGTCGCCGCGATTCCGCTCGAAGCGATCGAGCTTGCCCCAGAGCCGGGCAAGGCCCTGCTCGGAGACATGGGCTTTATCAGTTCCGATGAGAACGGCCAGGTGAATGTCGCACGCACCTACTGGAGTAACAAGGCGACGAACCTCGTCAGCGATGAACCGCTTGAAGCGTGGCTGTACCCCGAGCAGTGGGGCACGTGGCAGTTTGAATAAGCGCTGCGATCCACGCAGTCATGGAGCGACGGCGACGCCGCGGCGATTGACCGGGCGGCGGGCACCAGGCCGCACGCATGGAAAGAAGATCCACTTCGGGGTTTGCAAGGAGACTGACATGTTCAAACACCGTTCTCTTGCTGTCGCGACGCTATTTTTCCTGGGGGCTGGACCCGCCACCGCTCTGGCGCAGTCGGCCGACCCGCCCACGATACAAATCGACGTGGAGGAGGCGGGCCGGGTGTCGCTGGCGATTTATGACGAAGACGGGCATGTCGTTCGTGAGTTGCTGCGCGCTCGGGAAGCAGACTCCGGCACGCGCACGGTCTACTGGGACGGGTTGGACCATGAAGGCAAGCCGGCGCCGGCGGGGCAGTACACGTGGAAGATGCTGCGCGTGCCGGGCTTCGAGACAGAGTACCTGATGTCGCTGGGCGCCAGTTACCCCGCGGGAGAGCGGTGGGACGCCGGCGCGCCGGGCTCGCACGCCGCGCCGCACAGCGTGGCGGTCGATGAGACCGGCATCTACATCGCCGCCCGTGGCACGGAAAACATCGAAAACTACATGCTCAAGCTCTCGCCCGACGGCGAACGCCGGCTCTGGTCCGCCTGGACGCCGGAGGCCTGGCGGGGCGCGAATTCCATGGCCCTGGCCGGTGACAAACTCTACGTGCTCTCGAACTCAGGCAAGATCTGGGTGCACGATCCAAACACCGGCGAGCATGAACACACAATCGACGCCCTCTGGCCCGGCAACGAGTTGGACGGCACTATGGGCGTTCCGGATCTGTGGCAGGAACCGATGGACCTGGACGCCACCGACCAGTTCCTGATCGTTGCCTATTACGACCATGACGCCGTGCGATGGCTGGACCGCGAATCAGGCGAAGTGCTCCACGAGGTCGAGATCGCCAGGCCGATCGGCGTCACGGCCGACGGCGATGACCACGCCCTGATCTGCTCGCACGACAAGGTCGTTCGGCTGAACCGACAGACGAGCGAGGCCGTTACCGTGATCGAGGCGCTCGACACCCCGACGCGCACGGCGATCGATCCGACCGATGGCACCGTGCTGGTCAGTCAGCTTGGCGAGACGCACCAGGTGGTGCGCTATGCCCGTAGCGGGGAGAAGGTCGCCACCTACGGCAACGCCGGCGGCCGAACGCACGGGCTGTACACGCGCGAACAGCAGGAGAGTTTTCTGTATGTCACGGACATCACCCCCGACGGTCGGGGCGGCTTTATCACCGCCGAGCCACGCGAAGCGCCACGCCGCGTCACGCACTACGACCGCGACGGAGCGCTGGTCAACGAATGGTACGGCGGACAGATCTGGGGGCCTTGGGTCGCGCCGGAGCCGGGCAATCCCAGTGCTGTCTGGATGGCGTCGGGCTGGTTCGACATCATGCGCATGGAAGTTGACTACGACACGAAGACCTGGCGTGTCCACTCGACCTACACGATGGACGGGCTGGCCTCCGGCCTGGTTGACAGGAAGTCCCACGACCACTCGCTGGAAGTCCGCGAACATGAGGGCGAAATTTACATCACCACCAATACACACCTGCGCGTGTTCCGGGTGGACCGGGAGAACCGGAAGTTGCGTCCGGTGGCCATCGAGGAACCCAATTTCCGTGGTAGCGGCCCGGAGTTTCTCAGGGAATGGCATGATGGCACGCGAAGCGACAGGCGCGTGATCTGGACCGACAGCAATGGCGACGGCCAGCCGCAGCGTGACGAGATGAATTATCACAACGAAGGCGGTTTCATAACCCATCTGCTCACCAGCCCGGCCCTGACGCACTACGCCTTCACCAATGTGCCCGGCGAACCACACACCGATAGCCAGCAGAGACTCATCGCCCGCGAACCGGTGGAATGGAACGATGCTGGCGCGCCGGTCTATCCCGCCCAGTGGCGGGAGATCGGCCGGCTTCCCGAAGACATCCGCTTCATCGAGCCGCGATGGGGCGGCAAACTCGCGGTCGATGTTGAGAAGCGGGAATACTACATGGGTGTCAACGACCGCATCCAGGCCTGGAACACCACCGCTTCCTCCACGCTGATCAAAATGAATGATGATGGCGAAGTGATCTGGCGCGTCGGTGAACGTGGCACGGGCCCCGGCCAGGTTGATGCGTTCCGCCATGCCATCGGCTTCCACCGCGACGCCGCCATGTACGTCAACTTCGGCGGTGAATGGCACCGTGACCGGATCACGCCGACTTACGTCTGGGACCGCGATGGCTTGTGGGTCGGGCCGCTGATGGACAACCCGGACCTCTCCAGTGGCAGGCAGTGGGATTATGCCACGGGCGGCGAAGCACGCTCGGTCAACATGCACCCGGCCGAAGACAGCGATGCCATCTACGTCTACGCTTGCTGGCTCAACGAGGCCCGCGTCTACCGCGTCAGCGGCTGGGACGGTTGGCAGCGTGATGAAGGAACCGTGACACTCGAAACGGCCGGCGAGCAGGATGTGCCCGCCAACGATCTGCTCGACCCCGTCACGGCCCCGGGTGAGCCGGGCTTGATCTGCCAGTTCTACCGCACGCCCACGCCGCCCGAGGAGGATTCGGGCGCCGAGCAGGTCGTCAGCGCTGTCGACCTGGACTGGCAGGCCGAGACGCCCGCCGAGACAAAGTCTGTCCGCTGGCGCGGGCAACTCTGGCCGGAGGAAAGCGGGTTGCACTATGTGATTCTGTCCCCAGGCATGCGCGTCTGGGTCGATGGTCGTGAACTCACGACGTATGAGAACGCGGTCAACCTCACCCGTGGCCAGTCCGTTCCCCTGCGTGTGGAGTTTGCCATCGAACGGATCGGGGGAGGAAACCCGCAGAACGTCCGGTTGCGTTGGGTTCGGCCACAACATCACTATGGTGACAGTGAGTTGGTCCCTGCTTCGGCAATGCGTCACGCGGAATAGTCACCAGCAGGATCGTGAGCTACTCCTCCGGCATCTTGCGCCCGGTGAGTGAGGCGGTGCCAGCAAACAGCGGCGGCCAGATAAAGCCCCTCCGGGTGTAGCGGCACCGATCCGGCGACGTAAGGCCGTGCGTGCTTGACGACCTGCCTCCGGAATTGTTTGTGGACATGGACCCGGCCCAGGACGCCTTCGATGCCACCTCCTTCACTCACAAGACGGCATAGCCCTACTCCAGCAGGAAAGCCAGCAAGGCCCCATCATGCATCTCCATCGCAACATGAACGGCTGCCGGGCCCGACCCCATGGCGGCGAGTTGATCGGCCAGCGACCGCAAGCCGTTCCGCTGTGTTCGATGACGTGGTGCGCTTGCATCTGGCCACCACCGCCGCCAGTTCCACCGCACAGCTTAGGAAATTGCTTTACCGACATGTGAAGAACTCACTATTGGCGTGGTAAGAACCTGTCCCGGATCAAGACCAGCTTGAGGTGGATTCTCGTCGGATAAGGCCGGCCTGTCACGTTTACCTCGACGACATTCAGCAGGAGTAATCATGCTCATATCGCGCAGTACGTGGTCGGAACTTCCATGGTTGCTTCAATGGCGTGCGGTCTACCCGCTGCGCTGTCGGCCGTGGACGGCAGGGGTGTTGCTGTTGGTGTTGGGGGTCGGCGCTGCCGCGGCGGATGATTTTGAGCGTGGTTCCGGGGAGGCGGTGGGGATGGGTTGGCCGGTGGACGTGGCGTTTGAGGCGGACCGGGAGCCGACCATCGTCTGGCGGCAGGATTGGGCGGGCACGGTGGACGCGACGGTGGCGGCTTGGCGGGACGCGTTGGCGGGCGAGTCGGATCGTGACGAACGGCTGGACCTGCGCTGGGCCTACCTGGCGCATCGTCTGTCCGATCGCTTTCCCGATCAGCGCAATCGTGCGATCGACACCTGGCTTGACGTGGCGGAGCGGTTGGACGAGAGGCGGGACGGATCGAACCAGGCACAGTGGTGGCGGCAGCGGGCGCTCGCGTTGATGGATGCAGGTGATGCGGCGGATGCGGTGAGAATGGCGGGGGTGTATGAAGCGATGCTGCGCCGAAGCGAGTGGGGGCAGTGGCGTTGGCAGTCGTGGGTTCGTGTGGCGTCACAGGGATTGGCAGCGCTGCATGCCCAGCAACCTGAAGCGGTGCCGGACGACTTGCGGGCGATGTCGCTGCGGCGGTTGATCGCGGTGCGTCAATCAGAATCGGATGAAACGGGGGCGAGGCTACTGGCGCGCGAGTTGGGGTTGTTGGAAGGGGATGCGTTTGCCGTGGAGGGCTATGTGGCTCGCCGGCTGGCGGCATTGGATCAGCCGGTGCTGGCCGAGCGAGCGTATGCGCGTTGGCTGGCCCGGTTGCCGGCGGATCATTCGCAGCGTGCGTTGGTGATCGAGGCCCGGGACGAGATGCCGGAGCACGACGTGGACCGGGTGGGTGGCTTGTCGACCAACGGTTTGAGCGTGGAGGCTTGGGCCACTGTGCGCGCGTCGGATGCGGTCGATATGGCGAAGGACGTGCAGTGGCTGCTGGAAGTGGTCGGCCGGGAAGGCAGCCTGGTGTCGGCGGAGGAAAAGCGCGTGGTGTCGTTGTGGCCACGGCTGAGTGCGTGGATGAGAAGCCAGCCGGCGTCGGTGCAGGCGGAGTTGCGCGCGACGCAGGAGGCAGAGGCGCGGCAGTGGCTGGCTGAGCATGAGGCCGAGGCGGCGGATCTGGCGGGGGTGATGACGTTGTTTCGTCGAGCGCCGCTGGCGGAAACGACGCACCGGCGGATGCTGATCGTGGCGGAGTCGGCGGCTCGTCGGGGGCAAACGGGGCTGGCGGGTCGGCTGTTGGCGGAGGTGGCGGCTCACACGGCTGACACAGCGCTGCGGGATCGATTGCAGGCGGTGCAGGCTGAGCGGCCGGCAGCGGGGGCCGATGTACTGGCAGAGGCGCGGACGTCGGCGCCGCGGTGGCTGCGTCGGCCGACGACGCCGTTGTGGCCCGGCTCGTTTTTGCGGGGGCTGCCGGCGGAACTGGTGGCGATGATGGCGGACATGCCCAGCAGGCTGGCGGTGTCGCCGGACGGCGGGCGGGTGGTGCTGGCCGGGCCGGAGGCGGTGCTGTGTTACGACGCGGAAGGTGAACTGCGGTGGGCCCGTCGGCCGGCGTGGACGAGTGCGCATGACCATGAGCCGAACTTCCAGCAGGTGGAGTTGATGCCGGCGGGCCCCTTTCAGCCGTGGGTGAGCGACGACTTGGTCTACACGCGGTGGGGCGTGGACGAGCATCGTCGCCACGCGACGCACCTGATCGCCTTGTCGCTGGACGATGGGGCGGTGCGTTGGAGCACTGTGGATGATGTGGTGTGGCAGCAGCGGATGCCGTTGAGCCCGCCGGTGGTCGAGGATGGCCGGCTGTATGTGCTGGCGAGCGAGTATGGCATACCGGAGTTTGTTCGTGACGTGGAATTGCTGTGCCTGGATGCGGCCAGCGGCCGGCTGATCTGGCAACAGTCGCTGGTCTCAGACGATCCGGCGCTGGTCGGCCTTTCCGGTGTCGCGAACGTGCCGCATCTGCGGGTGAACCCGTCGATCTACGGCCACCGGGTGCTGGTGCAGGATGGCGCGGTCTACTGCCAGACCAACATCGGGCTGCTGGCCCGGGTCGATGCGCGGGACGGGCGGATCGAGTGGGCGTCCCGCTACGACCGGCTGGTGGTCGGGACGTGGCGCGACGTGGTTGGCCGGCTTGGGGCGAGCCCGGTGGGAATGGGCGGGCAGGTGCTGTTCGCGCCGCGCGATGCGCCGGGCGTGATCGCCGTGGATCACGAGACGGGCGAGCCGGCGTGGGACGCGCCGCTGCTGACGCCGACGCAGATGGCGCCGTTGTCCGGTGGCCGGGTGTTGCTCGCGGACGGCCGACACCTGGCGGCGGTCGATCCGGCGACGGGTGAACTGGCATGGCATCGCACACTCGACCATGCGATTCGCGGCACGGTGCGCGTGGCCGGCGACCGCATCCGCGGGGCGACAGCCGAGGCGCTGGTGGCGGTGGATGCGGGCAGCGGTGAAGTAGTCGAACGGCGGGAGGCGTCGTTGGGCGAGGCGTTTGACGTGGCGTGGAGCGCGGCGGGACGTCCGCTGGCGTTCGGCGGCGGGCCTGCATCGTTCAACGATACGCCCACGCACGAGCAGACGAGCGGGTGGAAGACGGGCAGCGAGGCGAGTCTGTCGCCCCGATGGGTGATGTCCCGGGCGATGCCGCGGGTCTGGTCGTCGCCGGCCGAGGCGAGGATGGATGACGCGGTGCTGGTGGCGTCGGACCACCTACTCGAACGGGTGGACGTGACCGATGCCGGGCCGCGTGTGCCGTGGACACGTCACCTGCCTCACGGCCTGCGCGGGCATGTGTGGGGTGAGGGCGTAGTGGCGTTGATCTATCCGCATCGAGCCGAGGGTATCGACTTGGCGACGGGCGAACGGCAGTGGACGTTCGAGTCGCAGGAACTGGAGGAGATCGACTCCTGGCAACGCTTCGGCGATTATCTCGTTTTGCAGTCGCCATCCAGTAGCGATGAGCGGTCCGGCATGGGCGTCATCGATCTGGCGCAGGGGCGGGTGTTGTGGGCGCGTCAACTGCACTCGCTGTTCGCCGGCAACGCACCGAGCGTCACGTTTGACGGCGAAGACTTCCACTTCGTGACAAGCGCGGAATGGGACGGTGGACGGGGGAGGTGGCATATGAAGTTCGACCCTCGCCATGGGGTGATGCGGTCGATCCGTGAAGCGGAGCGCGGCAACACGCCGGGACTGATCCAGCACGAAGGTATCGGTGACCGGCTGTATGGGGTCGGTATCAACCCGCCGCGCCTGGTGGCCTGGACACCCAGCGGCGACGACCCGCTTGTCGAATTCGCCGAGCCTGGCGAAACGAACATGCGCAACGCGCCGCCCGAGATTCAGGCGGATGGCCCGTGGGTGCGCCTGCGAGATCAGCAGCCATCACACATCTATACCTGGATTTTCGACGAACGTGACTCGGAGAACGTGTGGTTCTTCGAGGGCGAAGGTCAATTCATCGACGGCTGTTTCTACGCGCTCGACGACGGTGCGGTGCTGGCTCATCGGTTGATCGACGACGGCGAACCGGTGCGGTATGAAATGATGCCGCCCACCGGGCCGGACCGCACCGCCGACCCCATCAGCGTCTCACCTCGTGAACGTGAGTTGTGGGTCGTCAGCGTCATTCGCACGGAGCGTGGCCAGCCGGAGCGTCTGCGACTGGATCGCTTCGACGCCCGCACTGCCCAGCACCTTGGCCATGAAACGTTGCACGGCGCGATGTATTGGCGCCGGCCTCACGTCGAGCCGGCCGATGCGCAATGGGTCGGCGACACGTTGTTGTTCGTCATGCCCGAAGGGCTGTACGCCTTCGCGCCCACCGCGCCCGGCGATACGGTGGAGTCTGCCGGGTCGTCCGCGAACGCGACCATGACGCTGGATCGCGAAAGCGATCAATTCGTGCTGCACATCCGCCAACCGTTGACGCGAGCGGATGCGATGCGCGGACATGAGCAGTTCATCACCGGCACCTGGCTGGAACTGGCGTTCGTCTCACGGTGGGGCGACGAGGCCCGCGCAGCCGTGGGCGTCAATGAGCAGGGCCACCTGGAATGGCAACGATTCGACGATCACCGAGAGGTCGTTGAACCACGCCAGACGCACTGGCGGTACGACCCGCAGGCAGGCGAGTTGGTCGTTCAGATGCGTTGGTCCGTCGATCAACAGGCGCACGGTGACGAGCGGTTCGGCGAGCACATGCGTTTTGCCGTCCGGCTGTGGCACGAAAGTGATGCCCGCCTGCAACCGGTGTCGGACGTGCAACTCGGCGGCGGTGTCGGCGGCTGGTCGGCGCAGCGGGAGGCGATGGGGCTGTATATCGTGCCGGACGAAAGCGAGACCTCAAACGACGCCGAAGGCGCCGACTCGCCGTGAAATATTGAGCCTTGAGTGCTCCGTAGAAAACCTGCATTTCCCCTTGATCCGCGCTTCGGCCGGCCGTTAGCATCGTCTTCATGAGCACCAGCAGCAAGTCACCAAGGAAGGTGGCGCTGGCGGCGCTGGCGGTGGGCAAGGAGGCATTGCCAGATTACACGCATGTCAACTCGCCCAAAACCTACACGCAGCCCCAGCTTTTCACCTGTCTCGTTCTCAAGCGGTTCTTCCGCCAGGACTACCGTGGCATCGCCGCCTGTCTCAAGGACATGCCCGCGCTGTGCCAAGCCATCGGCCTCCCACGCGTGCCGCACTTCACCGCGCTGCAGAAGGCCGAGCGGCGGCTGCTCAAGATCGCCCCCGTCCGCAAGCTGCTCAATGCCAGCGTCGAACGGACCCTGGGCAAGCGAACGCAGATTCC
>JBBDPC010000042.1:0-5830 GCA_040876735.1 Phycisphaeraceae bacterium
CCATAAGCCCAACATAGCCTACCGGGGCATGGCCGTGACGGCAACAGTTTGGCAATAAACGCGGGATTCGGGGGCGGGGGATTCGGGGGGGAGGATCGAGGTTCGGGAAAACGCCCGACCCTGAGCGAGCCCGCGAGCGAAGGGCGGGATGAGGGTGGCGAATTTCTAATTGCTGATTGATGATTTCTGATTTGAACAGTCAGCCATCAGCCATCAGCAATTAGAAATCTTTTTTCCCCCATCCGGGGCTTCGCGGACTCAGCCCTCGGCTTCTACACTTCTGCCCGAACCCCGAACCCCGAACCCCGAACCCCGAACCCCGAATCCCGAACCCCGAATCCCGACTCTCACGTCGTGTAGTCGGCATTGATGGCGATGTACTGACGGGAGAGATCGCAGCCGAACCATTCGACGGCCGCCTGCCCCCGGCCGAGGTCGAGGGTGAAGCAGACTTCCTTCTTACGCATCAGCGCGCCGAGACGGCGCAGCGTGTTGCCGTTCAGGTCGGTCGGCGAACCGGCACGGTAGACGCAGACGCCGTCATCGCCCGCCGCGTCGCCGCCGACGTGCAGTGACATTTTCGCCGGCTGGATCGCCGCCCCGCTGTAGCCGGCGGCGGTGACGATCCGGCCCCAGTTCGGGTCGCCGCCATGCACGGCACACTTGACCAGCGGCGAATCCACGACCGCCTTGGCGACCCGGTCGGCCTCGCGCTCGGTCCGGGCGCCGGTCACCTGCATACGGAAGACCTTGGTCGCCCCTTCGCCGTCCTGCACGACCTGGTAGGCAAGGTCGCGACAGAGCGCGGTCAATGCGTCGGCAAAGGCGGCGTAGGCGTCGCCCGCGGCGGTGGTGATCGGCTTGTGGTCGGCCGCGCCGCTGGCGAGCGCGAAGGCCATGTCGCTGGGGCTGGTGTGCTGGTCGACGCTGGTGCGGTTGAAGCTGGCGGCGGCGGCGTCGCGCAGCGCCTGTTGCAACGGCGCGGCGGCGATGGCGGCGTCGGTGGTGATGAAGGCGAGCATAGTGCCCATGTTCGGCGCGATCATGCCCGAGCCCTTGGCGATGCCGGCGAGCGTGACGGTCTGCCCGGCGAGGTCGAGCGTGGTCAGCGCCGACTTCGGGGCGAGATCGGTGGTCATGATGGCACGGGCGGCGTTGACGTCGGCCTGCCGGTTGCGACCGAGGCGAGGCACGAGTGTGGCGACGCCCCGGCCGATGAGGTCCATCGGCAACCGGTGGCCGATGATGCCGGTCGAAGCGACGAGCACGTCGGCGGGCTTGAGGGTGACCTCGCGCAGCGGCGTGTGCTCGTCTTGCGTGAGTTGTCGGGCCAGCAGCTTGCACATGGTGGTGGCGTCGTGCTCGCCGGCTTTGCCGGTGGAGGCGTTGGCGTTGCCGGAGTTGACGATGATCGCTTGCGCCTGGCCGGAGCGGAGGTGACGCCGGGAGACGATGACCGGTGCGCCGGGGGTTCGGCTGCGTGTGAAGACGCCGGCGGCGGCGCAGGGCCGGTCGGCGACGATCAATGCCAGGTCCGGCAGGCCGGACGCCTTGATGCCACAAGTGCCGCCGGCGGCGTAGAAGCCCGCGGGTTGAGTCACGCTTCGCTTGCTGGGTTTTGCCTTTGCCATGGGGGCAAGTTGTAAACGAAACGCGCCTGTTGCGATAGGGGGGGAGTGGGGCGGAAGGGGCGCCTAGGATGAGGTGAGTCATCTGTGGATACGCCTGGCCGCTGAAGCGGCCTCGGCCGCCGCGCGTAAGGAGTCCTTGTCATGGCCACGGCTACCGTCACGACCGACCACATTGTCGAACTGCTCGCCGACGAGGCCGACGGCCTGCTCAACTACCAGGCCCGAGGCTTTTCACGCGACCAGCTTCACCTGCCCGGCAGCGACTTCGTCGACCGCATCCTCACCGACACCGACCGCTCGCCGCGCGTGCTGCGCAACTTTCAGCAGATCCTCAACACCGGCCGGCTTGGCGGAACGGGCTACATCTCCATCCTCCCGGTCGACCAGGGCATCGAGCACACCGCCGGCGCCAGCTTTGCTCCCAACCCCGTCTACTTCGACCCGGAGCGCATCGTCACGCTCGCCATGGAAGGCGGGTGCAACGCCATCGCCTCCACGCTCGGCGTGCTCGGGGCCGTGTCACGCAAGTACGCCCACCGCATCCCCTTCATCGTCAAGCTCAACCACAATGAGCTGCTGACCCATCCCAACAAATACGACCAGATCATGTTCGGCCAGGTCCGGCAGGCGTTCGACATGGGCGCCGTCGCCGTCGGCGCCACCATCTACTTCGGCAGCGCGGAAAGCAACCGCCAGATCATCGAAATCTCCCAAGCTTTCGCCGAGGCCCACGAACTGGGCATGGTCACCATCCTCTGGTGCTACCTGCGCAACAGTGCCTTCAAGACCGACGAAACCGACTACCACCTTGCGGCTGACCTGACCGGGCAGGCGAACCACCTTGGCGCGACCATCGAAGCCGACATCGTCAAGCAGAAGCTGCCGGAAACCAACGGCGGCTTCCGCGACCTGAAGTTCGGCAAGACCCGCCCCGAGATGTATGACCAGCTCACGCCGGACGAAGGTTCCGGGGGCCACCCCATCGAGCTGTGCCGGTACCAGATCGCCCACGGCTACATGGGGCGCGTGCCGTTGATCAACTCCGGCGGCGCGTCGTCCGGCAAGGGCGACTTCGCCGAGGCGGCCCGCACGGCCGTCATCAACAAGCGGGCCGGCGGCATGGGGCTGATCTCAGGCCGCAAGGCGTTCCAGCGCCCGATGAACGAAGGCGTGCAACTGCTCAACCTGATCCAGGACGTCTACCTCGACGAGCACATCACAGTGGCGTAGCCCGACGGCGAAACGCCCGTCACCGCCGGTCACGATGGCTCCGGCGCGGATGGGAAAAACCGTGCGCCATGATGGAATCACACTCTGCCATCGTTTAACATGGTGCAAGCTGTTGCATGTTTGCATCGGCTTTCGCAGCCGGGGTCTCCCTCTCGTTCGTTATTCTGCGTGTGGTCCAAGTTGATTCTGGAGGACTGGCGATGGTGCAGGGTCTGCCACGTCTCGGCGTTCTGGCCACGTGGGGAGTGGTGATCGCACTGAGCACGCTGAGTGCGGCGGCGTCCGAGGTCGATCCGGAGACGATGTCAGCCGATTTGCCGGAGATTGCCGATCATGCGACTGTGAAGCCGGTGGTCGATCGCTTTCACTCGGCCATCACCACTGCCGGCGAAGAATATGATGAAACCCTGACGACGTCGCACGCCACCTTTGTCCAAGCCATGGAACGTGTGCGTGAAAGTGCGATGCAGCGGGCAAACCTGGACGAGGTCAACGCCATCCAGGCTGCCCTGGACAAGGCCGCGAACCACATCGCTCAGTTACAGGGTCAGGCGATTGAAACTGAGGCCGACAACGATGAAACGTTCTCAGTGCGTCATGCGACAGCCCGACGGGCGATGGACGTGTTCAGCAGAAGGCTGACATTGGCGAAGCACCAGTACGAGCGATCGAAGCGCTCCGCGTTGACCACCGTGATGCAGGAACTCGAGCACGCCAAGCGTGCGCTGACGCGCGAAGGGGACGTGGCGTCGGCCAATGCCGTGGCCGTCCTTGAGGCGGAGTTGCGTGAGCGGTGGCTCGGCCGGGCCGCGCAACTGTACGTTGCGGCCAAAGGCGAGATTCAGATCTATCACAACCGGGAGATGGTGGCGGAGGGGGCGACGGAAGGACCTGTTGAGCTTCAGCTTGCTCGCGATGATTTCATCTTCGTTCGCGTTCGCAGTCCCTTTGTGTATCGGGTGTTCCGGGCGGCGCTGGTGGTGGAGGGGGAGGAGCCGGTGGGGTGGACGACGGAAAACTGCCTGTTTCTGGGAGAGGCCACACCGGATGAAGTCACCGAGCAGGTGCTCCAGACAGCGCCCCGCGCCCGGACGGGACGGGCGGACGGCCATAGCCCCGGCCGGTGGAGCCGCACGGGGGGGCCGGACGTTGGCGAGTGGCTGGGCCTGCCCAGCAAGGGGCGGTGGTATCTTTACGCCTTCCAACCCGCGCAGTGAGCGGGCACGCGGTTCACGTACGCCGGCGCTCGCCGTGGTTCACCTACGCCGGCGTTCGCCGCCCGGTGCGTTGATGGCGGTCACTGGGCATCATCTGGCATCACGTCTTCCATCATGTTGGACAACTCGGTGTCCGTCAGGGCGGTCTGCAGACCGCCGATGATCATCTCGACGCCGATGGCGCCGATGAACAGGGCGTTGGTCCGCATGAGGATGGCGAAGTACTGGCCGACGATCGTCTCCTTCTGCGTCGCCAGGCGGTCCATGAACGCCTGCACGCCGAGCACGAACGCCATGTTGATCAACAGCACGCTGGTCACCGCCGCGAGCGCGACGTAGGTGCGCATCTGCTGGCCCATGAGGATCGCCGCCCAGATCGTGCCCGGCCCGACCATGTAAGGCAGCGAGATGCGCGGCGCGAAGTGGCGGATGTCGCCGCGGAACAACAGGTTGCTGCCCGAGCCCATGGTGACGTATCGGTAGGCGATGAAGAGGATGATCATCCCACCGAAGATCTGCAACGCCGCCAGACGCACCTGGAACACGTCGCGCAGCACGAAGTCGCCGCCGAGCACGAACACTGCGAAGACGCCGAACGAGAGCAGGCTCGCCTGGATGTGCACCTTGGCGAACTCCCGGAACGAGAGCCGATGCATCAGCTCCGACAGGTAGAGCACCTGCGCGAAGGGATTGATGATGACGAGCATGTAGAGGAACAGTTGCATGAGGGCGGGCATTGTAACCGCCGTGCGTCGAAGGGCGCGGGGGCTGCTGACCAGCCAATGGCAGGCCTCTGAAACCGGCGGATTGACTGGCCATTTCCCCCTTGCCTTCAACAACCGTGCCCAATAAGGTCACACGATGACGTGGCGGCACGGTCCGCCCACCGCTCCGGAGGCTGGCGGTATTCAATTCTGGGACTGCTCGACGCGCGCTTGACCGCAAGGCCCGCATGTCCTGTCCTCCCCGACGCACTTTGTCTCACCCGAAGGTTGCCGTTGGTCTTTGTCTGTCTGTCGGGTGAGAGCGAGGTGCTGACGATGCTGAACATCTACGTGGGCAATCTGCCTTATTCCACTGACGAGCAGGAGCTTGAACAACTCTTCTCCCAGTTCGGCCAGGTCGACCGGGCCAATGTGATCACGGATCGTGAGACCGGCCGATCGCGCGGCTTCGGGTTTGTCGAAATGGCCGACGAAACCGAAGGCCATCAAGCCATCGAAGCACTGCATGGCCAGTCGTACAACGGCCGCGCCCTGACCGTCAACGAAGCCCGCCCCCGCGCCGCACGCCCCGCGGGCGGCGGCTATGCCGGACGCGCCAGCAGCTACTGATCCTCCTCCCGCCAAATCCACAACAAAAACCCGCCGCCCCGGCCGCGCAGGCGCAGCCGGGGTCGGCGGGTCGTCAACAAACACAAACCAACGGCAGGCACCGGTTTGCTCAGGCGGCACGGGAGATCGTGGGGTCACGGTGTACTGTCGCCCGGACAGGCAGGCTCAACACGCAAGCCCGACGCGAAGCCAGCGGCTTCGAATCGGATCCCGTCGTCAACTGTCCCTTCGGCCCAGACTGCTTCGATCGGACGCGGCCCTGTCCATCTACTGCTGCCGCGACCGCCTGTATGCCTGGGAAACACCCGGGACCAGTGCCGTCACAAGGGGGCGACGCGCCCCGCGTGTGCGCGAGAAAGTGATTTGAGGCGGAATATTGCAGCGAAAAAAATCGGGGCGGGAGGGCAAAGCGTGCGCA
>JBBDPC010000043.1:0-30346 GCA_040876735.1 Phycisphaeraceae bacterium
CGATCAGCAGCGCAATGATGCTGATGACCACCAGCAGCTCGATGAGCGTGAAACCTCGGCGACGTGGAAGTGATTGGCCTGTACTGGCATACATGGTTGATTCTCGCTGGGCGACGGTGAGGGCGCGTCATGCGTTTCCAGGATCACGGCGCGAGCTGGCACAGGCGGTTGAGGTCGCCTTCGTAATAGGCCTGATGTCGGCCGTGGTTATCGGTTGAGACATAGACGTTGGAAAAGTCGGTTCGGCCGACGAGTTGGATGGTGTAGACCGCGCCGTCGTGCTGGACGACGTTGTGGCCGTTGAGGTGGGTGGCGCGGAACCAGTGGTGGTTGCTGGTGGCGTTTGCGCTCGGATCGGCGCCGAAGGTGATGCCCTGATCGGAGCCGATGGGCAGCCAGTGCGGTTCGTCGTCGCGGATCGGGCCGATCCAGCGCGGGACACCGCCGCTGCGCTGGCCGCCGCGTGAAGCGAAGAAGTAGCTGGTGGTCCGATTGCCAGGGTGGCCGGGGTTGAAGCCGTAGGCGGCCTGGTACTGGTAGCCGGTCATGTCGCCGTGATCAAGGAAGGCGGCGAAGTTGCGCCAGTAGGTGAAGTCCGTGTGATTGCCTCCGACTGGGGTATTGGCCGGGCAGAAGAACACTTCAGGCGTGCCGTAACGAGGCGCGAGCATGGTGGGGCCGGGGCGTATCCACGCACCGGTGGGATGATTGATCGCTTCGTTGGGCGTCTGGTTGTTGAAGTTGCGCTGGCGTGTCCATTCCCCTTGGTAGTAGCCGCGAAACCATGCCTGGTGACCGTAGAAGTCTCCGGTTTGGAGGGTGACGACATGGTGGCCGCGGTTGTCGGCGGCGTAGAGGTGGTACATGATGCCGATTTGCCGAAGGTTGCTGCCGCACACGGCCCGCCATGCCGTCTCGCGGGCGGTCCGCAACGCCGGCAGGAGGATCGCGATCAGCAGCGCGACGATTGCGATCACCACGAGCAGTTCGATCAAGGTGAACGCCTGGCTCCTCGGAAGCCTCATGCCGGCTGCTCCTTTGAAAACGGCCCCTCGGCTCGCGGGCATGGCTCCCATGGGGAGAGAACCGCCGAGCCGAGGAGCTGCCTGTGTAGGGTCATCCGCGCAACTCGAATACTTCAGCCATCCGTTCCCCGGCGTCGGCGGACAAACATCAACATCGAGCCAAGCCCCATCAGCGCGAGGGACGCGGGCTCGGGGACAAGGGAGACCTGCACCGCGTTGATCAGCCCGTTCTGGTTGTTATAGGTTGATTCGGAGAAGACCAGAAGATCATTCGAGCCGTCCACCGTGGCTTGGAGTTTCACCCAGGTAAAACCATCACCTTCGGCCCAGGTGTCGGTATTCGCGCTGGCGTTGTTACGGCTGTATTGCTGGATCGAATCAGTGCTCAGCGAGTTCGGCGCCGTGGAAGTTCCACCTGCACCCACATAGATGTCGTAGTCATCGTTCGTGATGTCATCGTTATTGGTGTATGTCATCCGCGAGATGACCCAGACGTCGTAAGTTCCGGCGTCCAACCCGCTGATCCTCAGCCCGATCGTCGATTCCGACGATTCATTTGCGATGAAATCACGGAACGTGTCGTTGGCAAAGACGCCGGTCGAACTGCGTCCCCCCGCACCCCAACCCACACGAGCCTTGGGTTGGCTGGCCCAGTTGATCGACGTGTCACTCCCGGTGCCCAGGTCCAGGCTCACGCCTGTGAGCGCGGCATTGGAGGAATCCACCAAGCCAGAAGCCACATCGGATACCGAGTCGCTGTCCGCACCATAAACGCTGTTCCAGTGAACCGTGCCGGTCAGGCCGGCCGGCCCCCCGAGATCGGGGTTCGCGGTGGCGTCCACCGAGTAAGCACCCGCCCCGTCAACCGAGCCGAAGTCAAACAGGATCGCCGCGTTTGCCGCACTGGCGAGCGAGAGGGCCGCGGTGGACGCGAGGGCGGTGAGGGTGCATTGAAGCTTCTGCATAGGAAGAGTCCTCCAGTAAAGTGAAAAGATGTGCTGCGACCGTTGACAAGCCACAAAGTGAAAATCCACGCCAAGGGCACAACCACTTGCCCTTGACCATCCACCCCCAAAGATACCCCGTCCGACACTGGCGGCCATGCCATATTGCGCAAATCCTTTGTGTTTCCGCGTCAAAGTTCAGTCCGCCTGGAACGTCCGCCTCGCTGGCAGAGCATCGAAAAGCCGGCCTGCAAGTGGCGTCACGGGGCCTCCATGCGCCGGGCAACCACGATTATCATTCCGGCTCATCCGTTGGCACAAAGGCTCGCAGCCACGGGGCGAGCGCGGCAGCCAGTTCCCGCCAGGCGTGCCAGGGATGGACGGCGTCGAGCAGCGGTGGCGTTTTTGCGGATGCGTCAACTCTGCGCCAGTAACCCCGCAGGCCGAGGAGGGAGCAGGCCTGGCAGTTGTCCAGGCTGTCGTCGATGAGGCAGTCCGCGCCGAGGCCGTGGAGGAACTGCGCCTTGGTTTGGCCGGCATAGTCTTCCTGGAAGTAGACGCGGTCGGGCAGAGGGTAGCCGTGCCGGCGGAGCCAGTGGCGTGTTTCGTCCTTGCGCGTTCGGCTGCGACCGGTGACGTAGAACAGGTCTACGCCCGCCGCCTGCCAGTGGTGCAGCGTCTGGAGCGAATCCGTCATCGGGGCCGGGGCCTTGACCGACTCCGAGGACTCGCCGGGGGCGGGGGTCCAGTCGGCGATGGTGTCGTCAATGTCGATGCCGATCATCATGAATCATGCTCGCTCGGTGTGGCGGCCGTTCAGGGAAGCAGGTCAAGTGCCATCCAGCCCCGGACCAGTTGCCGGTCGAACTCGGCCAGGCTGTCGAGGGCGACGCGGCGCGACTGCCCGTTGCGCTCGCGCAGTAGCAGGTGGTCTTCGTGGTCGAGCCGTTGGAGGGAAGCGCGGAAGGTTTCGCCCTCGGCGGTCATCCAGGTGCGCGGTAGGCGCGGGTCGGGGGTGACCTCGGCGGCGTAGTTCCAGCGGGCGGCGTGGATCGCCTGGCCGGCGAAGGTGTAGAGCTGCTCGATTTCGTCGTAGGTGGGCGGTTCGGAGCGCCAGTAGAGGCCGTTGGTTTCCGGATGCCTGTCACGGACGTTCCAGCGGTGCCGGCGGTCGCTGCTTGCTTTGAGGTACGCCAAGGCGCGTTCGCGCAGATCGCGCGAGAGTCGGCGGCTCATGGCGGGATCGGTGAGGATGCGTTCGAGCGTGATGCGGGCTTGCAGTTCCTGCTGGCCTTCGCGGATGGACTCGAAGCGGGCGGTGGCGAGCGCGCCGTTTTCGCCGGGTGCGGTGATGGCGCGGGCGTTGTCGGTGACCATACGGGGCCAGCCGGGGCCGGTCAGCGGGACGTCGCGGCGGGGGAGCCAGATGTCCATGCCCGGGCCGGCGAAGCCGGACCAGAAGTAGCCCACGCCCGGCCCGGCGTCCGATCGGCCGGCGTCATCGACGGTGGCAGTGGCGAGGTTGCGGTAATTTTCCAGCACGGCGTCGTGACGGAGAAAGCCCATGCGGGCGGTGCTGACGCGCGGCATGTCGCCGTCCCAGCCGCGGGCGATTGGCTGGCGTGTTGCGTCGGGAACGCGGAACGGGCCGAACGGCGACTTGTAGTAGCCCATGCGGAAGTCGCCGATCGTGACGTGGCCGGCCTTGACCGGCGGGTCGCCGCGGCCGTGGGTCCAGATGTACCAGGTGTACCGCGGCGCGAGTTCGAGCATGACGTCCACCACGTCGCGGGGCGGGTGCAGGTCGCTGGCGACGCCGATGGTCAGCCGGGTGTCGGTCATGCCCATGGCGTCGAGGCGTTCGGCGACGCCGTCGAGGACGCGCTTCCAGATGGCGCGCCCTTCGGCGGTGGTGTAGTAGGGCAACTCGCCGGTGGTGCGCTGCCCCGCTTCATCAATGAAGGAGACGGGGATGGCGGGCTCGTCTTCGCCGGCTTTACGCGGGTGCAGGCCCGGGCCCCAGACTGCCACCGAGAGCACCGCCGGCTCACCGGCGACCTCGCGGTAGAGACGCAGGAGCCTGTCGAAGATACGAAAGTCCGGCTCCGGGCCCTGGGGCGTCTGCCGAAAGACAATCGTGCCGGTCGTTCCGTAGAACGGATCCAGATAAACAGTGGTCGCCAGATGCCGGTCACCCACCGCCGCAAGCTGACGGAACGACGCCCGAAGCAGTTCGAGGTGACGATCCGACCAGAGTTCGACGTCATAGTGCCCGGCCACAGACTCCGGCGACTGAAACAAGCTGGCAAAGCCCGGCCAGAAGCGCCTCGGGCCCGACGGGAGCACATAGCTCGCCAAGTCCAGTTGCAGGGGAACTTCGGCCCGCCCCTGGTCGGTCTCGACCACAACGCGGCCGCGGTACCGGCCCGGCGCATGCGCCGTCGGCGTGTGGACGGTGACCCAGAACGGTTGAAGACGCCCTGCCGGACGCGGCTCGGGCAACAACGTGTCGAAGTAGCGCAGGTCGCCCGCGTGCAACGTGTCCCGGGAGAGATAGCGCACCTCAATGCGGTCGCTGGCGATACGCTCACCCCTCGGCCCCACCAACACGCTCACCGACACATGCACTGTCGACAACGGCTCGTTGCCCACCACCACCGCCTGCCCCGACGCTTCCCCGTTGCGTGGCGCGACGATAAGCATCTCATCGCGAGCGTGCGCGCGATCCTGCTCCCAGTCTGCCGTGACTTCGTGAAAAATTGCCACCGGCACGACCTCGACAGCGCCAGCCCCGGCGGGCCAGAGCAGCAACGCAAACAATGGCACGAACATGATCCACCGGCCAGGCAAGGACGCCATCACAACCCGCTGTTTCAAGTCTCACCTCGTCTTCAAGAATGAAAGCAAACGCTGCAGGCGCCACCCTTCATCTGATGGCGGCCACCGCGTTCAAGCCTACTACCCTGGTTCGCAGCCGCCACACGATTCTGCGCAATTCCTTTGTGTTTTTACGCCATGCAATATGGCCGGCCCGGTTGGCGTGCCTGGTTGGCCAGACAGGGGCAGATGCGGAACGGAAAACAGTTGCGTGTTTGCGTCACACGAGCGATGCTGAAGGAGCTCGCCAGTGGACGTAAAAAGGAGCAGCATGGCAAGGCAGAGAAAAAGCAGATCGAAGCCGTGGGTGGCGATTCACATCGAGATGACGATGCCGCAGTCGCTGGCGATGATGAAAGGCATTGCCGAGTACGCGAACCTGCATGACGGGTGGATGTTGCACATGCATCCACGGAGCGGGTTCGCGCCGCTGCCGCCGATCGAGCAATGGACCGGCCAAGGCGTCATCGCCCACGTGGGTACGTCGACGACGCGCCAGCGGTTGCAGGCGTTGTCATGCCCGGTGGTGAATGTTTCAAGCCTGCTGCCCGAGATGGACTTACCAAGCGTCGTACCGGACAACGCGCGGGTTGGCCGACTGGCGGTGGAGCACTTTCGCGATCGGGGGTTTCAACACCTGGCGTTCTGCGGCTACAACGGGCATGCGTACTCTGCGCAGCGCGGGACGGCGTTTCGCGAAGCCGCCGAAGCGGCGGGGCTGACCTGCCACGTGATGGGAAAGTGGACCCCGCTGGGCAGGCATCCTGTGGAGCGCCAGTGGGACATTGAACAGGCGGACTTCGCCCGCTGGCTGGCGCGGTTGCCGAGGCCGGTGGGCGTCCTGACGGCCAACGACATGCGCGGCCGGCAACTGATCGAGGCGTGTCGGGCACTGGATATTCCCGTGCCTGAAGAGGTGTCGGTGGTGGGCGTGGACAATGACGAAGTGCTCTGCCTGACCGCCCGGCCGCGCATGTCCAGCGTCGCCCTGCCATTCGACCGGCTGGGTTATGAAGCGGCGGCCTTGCTGGACCGGTTGATGCGGGACGAAGCCGTATCCGACCGCCGGGTGCTGATACCGCCGACGGAAGTGGTGACGCGCCAATCTTCGGAAAATTTTGCCGTGGAAGATCTGGACGTCGCACGGGCACTGCACTTCATCCGTGAGCATGCGGTCGAACCGATCGGGGTGGAAGACGTGCTGGCAGACGTGATGATCTCCCGACGTTCGCTGGAGCGACGCTTCGCTGGCCTGCTCGGTCGGTCGCCTCAGGCGGAGATCCGGCGTGTGCGCCTGGAACGGGCCAAGCAGTTGCTTGCCGGCACCGAACTGCGGATGCCGGAGGTCGCGGTGCGCTCCGGCTTTTCCAACGCCGAGCGGTTGAGCGTGGTGTTCCGGCGGGAAACGGGCGTCACGCCCACGGACTACCGACGAACGCACCGTGCCCGCGATTCAGAACAGGCCTGATGAAGGACAAAGTTTCCATCAAAGGGATAACTGCGAGCAGGGCGGCCCTCGATCACTGCTCGATATTCTGAGCACGCGACGCATGGCCGCTTTGGCTCAGGCGTACTGGAAACGCCGGCGGTAGGCGGTGGGCGACTCGCCGATGGCCTCGCGGAAGACTTCGCCGAGACGTTTGGCATTGGCGAAGGCGCTGGCGCGGGCGATCTGCTGGATGGACCAGTCCGTCTGCGTCAGCAGGTGCTGGACGTGGGCCAGTTGGACACGGCGGATCTCGGTGAACAGCGTGTGCCCCACCCGTTGCTGGAACCGCCTTTCCAAGGCCCGCTGGGAGAGGGGGACGTGATCCAGGACTTGAGCGATGGTCATGGGACGGTTGGGTCGGCTGCGGATGAACCGCAAGGCGGCGGCGACCGCCGGGTCGTCGATGGCCAGCGTGTCGGTGGACTGGCGCACCTCGATGCTCAAGGGAGGGATGAGCCGGCACTGGTCGACCGCGGGTTCGCCCTGCATGAACCGGTCGAGCATGGCGGCGGCTTCGAACCCGACCCGTTCGCCGTCGAGCGCGACGCAGGAGAGCGATGGCTGGCTCATCTCGCACAAACTCTCGTCGTTGTCCACGCTGAGCACCGCGAGTTGTTCGGGAATGATGATGCCCATCGAGGTGGCAGCCTCGATGATCTGCCGGGCCCGTGCGTTGGTGTCGGTCATCATCCCGCAAGGCCAGGTCAAGGTCTTCAGGAACTGGCTCATCTTTTCCTGAAGTTGGGGCCATCGCCAGTCGTCGCGCTCGATGAAGTGTTCCGTATAAATCGCGCACGGGACATCGGCCTGCCGGGCCTCAGCCAGGAAGGCATCATGGCGATCCCGTGAGTAGATGGTCTTGGGCAGGCCGGCGAACGCCAGGCGGCGAAACCCCAGCCCCAGCAGGTGTCGGGCTCCGAGCCGGCCGATGGCGGCGTTGTCGTTGGTAACCCGGGGCACGCTGGGGAAAGCGGTGACCGAGACGAAGGGAATGCCGGCGGTCGTCAGCCGTTCCACATCCGCCGTCCGGATCACCGGCAGTATGGCGCCTTCGAAATTGAGTTCGTCCAGGTCCGCCGGCACATACTGCCAGCCGCCGCCCATCTGCCGCGGCGCCACGAACCGCCAGGGCCCGTGACTGCGCGCGTACCGCGCGATCCCCACCTGAATCCCCCGCGCCAGCGCCGGCTCATGCGGTGCAATGACCATCACACGTTTCATGAGGCCCAGCCTAGCAAAATGTGCGCGATCCTGGGGTGTAGTTGACGCGATATCCGCCGCGGGCAGAGGTAAGCTACGTCCCTGTCAAGCGTTTAAGACGCCACCATTTTCACGAGGAGATCTGGATATGTTCAAGTCATTCGCCTGTACGCTCGCTGTCTCGGCCACGGCACTCGCCGCTCCCATGGGCACTGCGGCCTATGCCGACCTGCTGGTCTACGACGGATTCGCCGCCGGCGGTGAAACGCCCGGCGCTGGCCAGTACCAGTCGCAACCGGACTCACCCAATGGCACGAACAACGACTCGCTGATCGGCCAGGGCCCCGACGCGCTGGGCTTCGACAGCGTTGACAACTGGGCAGGTGATGTTGACGACGGCGACCAGGTCGCCGGGTCCGTCTATCCCCGCATCAACGACGCCGGCTTGACCTGGAGCGACAACTCCGGCCATTCGCTGGTCACGACCGCCGGTGCGCTGGAAATCTTTCGGGACGGTACGGGTTCTTCGGCGACCATCAAGGGATACGACCGCAACACCGACGGGACGGATGCGGCCGACCTCAACGGTGTCATGTGGGCCAGCGTCCTGTTTCAGTTCACCGACGGGCACCCGGGCGCGGAGGTGCAGCTCTACCAGGACAGCATCAACCGCCACCACGCCTTCGGGTTCGAAGGCGGGAATATCATCGGCGGTTCCGAAGAGAGCGGAAGCATGAACACAGGCGCCGAGACGTTCGCCGCCGGCCAAACGCACCTGATGATCGTCCGCCTCGACGACAATGCGGATCCCGACCAACGCATCATGGACATCTGGGTCAACCCTGAGGACGTCACCAACCTCGGCACTCCCAATGAAACGTTCGAGACCTTGAGCTGGACCAGCGGATTCGACATCAGTCGCATCGGGCTCGTCGGCGACACCGACGGGCCGAACCCGTCCGTGATTTTCGATGAGTTCCGCTTCGGCACCACCAGTGAGAGCGTCACGCCGGTCCCCGAGCCGGCGTCGATCGTGCTGGCGGGGCTTGGCGGCTTGACGCTGCTGGGCGGTCGCCGTCGTCGGTGATGCCGGACGTGGACGCGACCTGATTTTCCCCAGACCCGATGGCCTCGGACGCGAAAGCCGTGCGGGGCCTTTTTCCCAACCGCTTGCGGAAAGGCGAACGCCATGAAACGAGGCCTGAAGACGATGGGGCTGGCGTTGGCGTTGGCGCTGGCGCTGGCGGTGGCTGGGCCGGCCGCGGCGGACGAGCCGGCGGAGCAGACGTACGACGTCGTGGTCTATGGCGGCACGGCCGCCGGGGTGACGTCCGCGGTGCAGGCGGCGCGGATGGGCCAGCGCGTCGTACTGGTCGCCCCCGACCAGTTCGTGGGCGACGACGAGCAGGGCCAACCGCAATACGTCAACCACCTCGGCGGCATGACCGCCAGCGGCCTGAGCAAAACCGACCTCGGCAGCGGATACCTCCTCGGCGGCCTGACCGAGAAATTCTACGAACGGGTCGGCGGCACCGGCGGCTTCCGTCCCGGCGAGGCCGAGGCCGAGTTCGACAAGCTCGTCGCCGAGGCGGGCGTCGACCTGATCCGCGGCGAACGGCTGGACCTGGACCACGGCGTCACCAGGCAGGGCACGCGGATCGATACCATTCACATGGAGTCCGGCCGCACCTTCGCCGCACACTCCTTCATCGACGCCAGCTATGAAGGCGACCTGATGGCCAAGGCCGGCGTCAGCTACACCGTCGGCCGTGAGCCCAACAGCCTCTACAACGAAAGCCACAACGGCGTCCAGAAGACCTCCCGCAACAGCGGCAGCACGGGCCTCGACCCCTACGTCATCCCCGGCGACCCGGGCAGCGGCCTGCTGCCGGGCATCAGCAGCACCTCCCCCGGCGACGATGGCACGGGCGACGCCGGCGTGCAGGGTTACAACTACCGCATGTGGATCAGCACCGACCCGGACGACCGCGTCGAGTGGACCAAGCCGGACAACTACGACGCCATGCTCGCCGACGGCCGGTTCGAGCTGCTTCGCCGCAGCCTCGACAGCGGCACGAAGATGAGCGACATCGTCCTGCATCCCAACGGCGGCGATCTGAACAACAACACCGGCGCCGCGGTCTCCACCGACAACGTCGGCTTCAACCATGCCTACCCCGACGCCGACCACGTCCAGCGCGAGCAGATCATCCAGGACCACATCGACTACACCCGCGGCTTCTTCTGGTTCCTCAAGGAAGGCGACCACCCGGCGGAAGATGTCAAAAGCTGGTTCGACACCCATCACCTGCCCGCCAGCGAGTTCGCCGACAACGGCGGCTACCCGCACCAACTCTACGTCCGCGAAGGTCGGCGGATGGTGGGTCTCTACGTCATGACCCAGGCGGACACGCAGGGCGAGACCGACATCGACGACGCCGTCGGCACAGGCGACTACCCGCAGGATTCGCACTTCGTGCAGCGGTTCGTCGGGTCGGACGGCAAGGTCTGGAACGAGGGCGAGTTCTTCGTCAGCACCGGCGGCAGCTACAACATCCCCTACCGGGCGCTGGTGCCGCAGGAAGGCGAAGCGTCGAACCTGGTCGTACCGGTGACGCTCTCGGCGTCGCACATGGCGTACGGCTCGCTGCGCATGGAGCCGGTCTACATGAAGCTGGGCCAGTCCGCCGGACTGATCGCCGTCCTCGCCGACCAGGCCGGTGTCGACGTGCAGGACCTCGACCCCGACCAGCTTCAGGATCTGCTCCGGCAGTACGGCCATACCTACCAGGTCGAGCCGATCGACGACCACGACGCGCCGATGCACGGCACGGTGATCGAACAGTTCAACTACGGCCCCAACGACGAGCAGCGGCTGGACTACGTCAGCTTTGAAAATCCGCAGTGGGGCAGCGGCTGGGACGATCCCTTCCACTCGCCCAAGTATGACGGCACGAAAAATCTCACCTACGACGCCGATGGCTACCAGAACAAGCACGGCGGCCCGTACTACGGCATCAGCGGCGGGGCAAGCACGTCGGAGTTCACCCACACCGGCTACGTGATGAACCGCGCCATCCGCGGCGGCATGGAAGGCACGGTCTGGCTCAGCGCCCTGGTCAAGCTCGAAGCCCTCGACGACAACCGTGAAGCGAAGGTGTGGTTCGAATCGGAAAATGACACCGGCCCGGCCTACATCGGACTCGGCGAAGACGGCAAGCTGCGGCTGATGTACGACGGCCAGACCCTGCTTGAAGACGGCCAGCCGGTGCATGCCGCCGAGACCGTCCACCTGCTGCTGGCGAAGCTGACGCTCGACGAAGACGGCGCATCAGACAAGCTGGAACTGTGGATCAATCCCGACCTGACCGCAGCGCTGGGCGACGCGGACCTCACCGCGACCGGTGCCGACCTGTTCGGCTCATCGCTGGAAGGCATCGGCATCTCCGTCGGCGCCAACGGCGGCGTGATCGACAACCTCCGGCTGAGCAATCTCGACGACGGCCTGACGCAGGTGACGCTCGTCCCCGAGCCGATGGCCGCGGCGCTGTGGGCGGTCGCCCTCGGCTGCCTGTCGCTCCGCCGGCGATTGAACCGAGTGTGTTGATCGGCGTCACGCCCCGGGGGTTGACGGACGGTTGCCGGGTCAGGGTTGCAGCGACATGGTTGTTTGCCATTCCACGCCGTAAGTGCCCTCGTACTTACCGGCCGCTGCCGCGTCTTCTCCGCTCACCCGGACATCGATGCGATATTCCGCCGCAGCGGTGCGCCCCTGCTCCACCAGGGGGGCAGCCCACTGATCGGGACGGTACCGGGCCCGCAATATGCCAGTCAGGCGGCCGTCCTCATATGTCAACTCGCTGGTATCCAGTACGGGCGGGGTCTGCGTTGTCTGGTCGGCCATGCCGGTGATCTGTCCGACCTCAAAGCTCCCGTTCTCCTGGCGGAGAAAAAGCAGCAGGCGTCCGCGGTTGCCGCCGGCTTGGAAGACGGCGTCCTCCAACTGGAGGACTGTGTCCGCGGCAGGCATCCACTCCTGGTGAGGCATCAAGGTGATTCTTCCGCCCACTTCACGTGGTTCCCGAAAACCGGGCACGTGGACCGAGATGGTGCCGGTCAGCGAACCGTCGGCCTCGGCCTCGGCGTCGATTTCAACCTGTTCAAAACGATGCCGACCCTGTACATCCACGCCGAGCGTTCCGTTCAGGCGTCGCCCCTCCCATGTTGCACGACTGGTATCGATGGCATGCATCCGCATGGCGCGGTCGATGCTGCCGTGCGTTAGTTTGCCTGCACGTTGAATGAAGGTGGCGCGCACGCTTTCACCGGTGCCGATCAATTCCGATGGCAGGGTGGCCGACAGGGGCTGGTTGGCCAGATCATCAACAGGTTTTCGCAGATCGATGGCGGCCAGCCCGGTCCACATGGTGACGGCATAGAGAATGCCGTCGGCCACCGGCCACTCGATGGGGACTTCATAGGCAGTGGTGGTGTAGGGAGCGAAGCCTTTGGTTTCATGCAGACGCTGGGGGCGGCCCGGATCGTCCAGCGACCACCACGACGCGGTGACCGGGTTGGTATGGGTGCGATCATGGTAGACCAGCAACCGGTCCTCGATCGGATAGGGCGCCCCCATGCCGCGCATGGTCTGCTCGTCGAGCACGCGACCGGTTTCCATGTCGACCGTGACCAGATGATCCCCGTTGGTCCCCACGATGAAATAGCCCCGGCCTCTGTGGATCGCCGCGCGGCGCTCGGGGCCGCGGTCGAGCCGCCATGGATGCCGGTATTTCGGCTCGTCCGGCAACGTCCAGAGCCTCTCGGCTCCTTCCAGACTCAGGCGATAAGCCGCGAACAGGCCGTTGTCGCGGCTGCCCTTCGCGCCGGAACTGCCGGCGTTGAGGATGGCGATCCCGTCCGCAAGATTCACCGAGCCCAGTTGATTGCCCAATCCCTCCAGCGTCCAGAGTACCGCCCCGTTCTTCGAGTCGATCAACCGCGCCGTCCCCTTGCCGTCGTTCACCAGGAGGCAGGTGTTTGCGTCGTGCTGCCACGGCGCGGGCGTGGCCCACCGGGAGTTGACCGCCTCGGACAGATGCCACCGGGGTTCGCCTGTGGCGGCATCGAAAGCATGAAGACCCCCATCCGCGACGATGACGTGGTCGCCGGCCACCATCAGCGATGACTTGAGGTTGCTGTCGAAATGCAATGCCGGATCTTCGGTTTCCAGATGGGCCTTAAATGCCTGTTGCAGTCGGGGCACGGCCACCGTGTCCCACAGTTTTTCGCCGCTGCGTGCATCGTAGGCATACAGCCGGCCCGCTGTACCCAGGCTGAACACCCGCCCTTGGGCATAGGCCGGCGCGACCCCCCAGTGGCCGCGCTTGTGGCCGAGGCGGTTGTGTGCCTGGCCTGGTTCGACGGCTTCCCACTTGATCTGCCCGCTCTGGGCGTCGACCGCGATCAGAATGTCGTCGGCGGTGACGCTGAAAAACCAGTCCGGCAAGAGCGCGAGACGCTCTTCGCTGTCCATGGTGCGCCATCCCGTGCGCCGGGTCGGAACCTGGCCGTTGGATTTGAAGGACGCGTAGAAAATCGTTCCCTCCGCGACGATCGGACTGCTGGCCCCGCCGTAAAGCGGTTCGATGCCACGCTCCCGCGCTGCCAGGACATGCTGTGGATAGAGTCCCTTGCCGAGGGTCACATGCCGGCCGAGTTCCCAGCGCACCGGCGCGTGATCCAGGTCATCAACCAGGCGCAGGCCGCTTTCAGGCGGAACGCGGTCACCCTTTCCCAGGAACGTGGGCCAGTCGGAAGCAACCGCCGGGCATCCGTCTCCCGATGGCAACAACGCCAACGCGAAAACTGCCGAAGCGAGGATGGCTGTCGGCGAAAACAAAGTAGCCTTCATGGTGTTCCGTTCGAATGATTTTCCGTGAAGCCAAGTTCGACAAAGGTGACCGGCCCCAGATCAAGGCGGCTGGAGGGTTGCGTTGGCCTCGCTTCTGGCATTGTATCGTTCGCCTACTGGCGCAAGTAGGTTGGCGGGCCAACCCGAATCGCTACTGCAGGTGCGCCGCTACGGCTGCCGACTCCAGAATAAGGCGCGGCTGGCGGGCGCGTGGCGCCCGACGGGAAAGTGGTCCGTGGGCGGTGAAGCGGACGGTTTGGCATCATATGCGTATTGAGTAGCGCACACGGGCGCGAGCTGCGCGCCATCAGCCGCCACAATGGTGCCGACGGTACTCGGTCGGCGTCAGGCCGGTCGCCTTGTGAAACGCCGCGGCCAGCCGTCGCGCATCGGGGAAGGCGGAGGCCACGGCAATGCGTTGAATCGACCAGTCCGTGTTCGTGAGCAGCCGTTGGATGTGCTCCACTTGAACCCGACGAATCTCGTCGAACGGCGACCGCCCCAGCGACTGGCGAAACTTCCGCTCCAGCGTCGCACGGCTCACGGGCACGACGTCCAGCAGCGTTTCCACCCGCAACGCCTGATTGCCCCGTTCACGGATGAAACGCACCGCCCGGGCCACGTCCGCATCGTCGATCGCCAGTGCCTCCGTCGACCGCCGCATCACCACCTTGCCTGGCGGAACCCGCAACGGGCCACGCGGCACGAACTGGCCCTGCATCATGCGGTCGAGCATGGCCGCAGCTTCAAACCCCACCCGCTCGCCATTGAGTTCGATCGACGAAAGCGTCGGCGAAGAAAGCTCCCCCAGGATCGTGTCGTTGCCAACCCCCAGCACCGCCACCTCGTCCGGCACCCCCACCCTCAGCGACCGCGCCGCTTCAAGCACATGCCGCGCCCGCGCGTCGTGCGAGGCCATCACCGCCACCGGCCGTTCCAGGCTCCGCAGCCACTGCCGCAGATCCGCCTGCACCGCATGCCAACGCCAGTCGGACGCGGTGCGGTAGCTCCCGTCGTGGCAAATGCACGGAAAACCAGCGGCCGCGATCCGCTCGACAAACGCCTCACGCCGCTGACCGATGTAAATGCCGCGAGGCAGGCCCAGGAACGCAAAGCGACGGAAGCCCTGGCTCAGCAGATGCTCCGCCCCCAGCCGGCCGACGGCGGCGTTGTCGCTGACCACCGAGGGAATGTCCGGCCAGGCGGTCAGGTTCACAAACGGCCGCCCCGTCGCAAGCACCTCAGCGAGCCGGGCCTGCGTCATCACCGGCAACAGAATGCCGTCGCCCCGCCAGGCGGCGAGTTGCTCGACCCGTGGAAACTCCCATTCCTGCGTCCCAAGCGTGTGAAACACCCAGGGCCCGTGGCTGGTGGCGTACCGACCGACGCCCACCATCAGATCGGTGGCGAATTGCCGTTCATCCGGCGGAACGATCAGAATGTCACGCGTTTGAGCCATAAACGCCATAAACGCCATAAATGATAAAATACATGTATGTGATTGACAAGAATGTTCCCGTCTCATGTGGTATCTTCAACTATTTCCACAGCGGACGCCCCACTGCATATCGGTTCGGTTGATGCATTTAAGTTGTGCTTCACACGGAGAAAGGACCCCAACGATGAACACGAAACACCATTCTTATGTTGGCACGATGACGGCCTCCCTGGCGGGGGGCGTAGTGCTCGCGATGACCGCCTCGGCGCCTGCTGCGGTGTTGGTCTATGACGGTTTCGAGGCCAGCGGCGACGGTAGCGGCAGCGCCTACCAGGCTGACACTAGCGTCGTCGGTCAGAGCGACGCCCGCACCGGGTTCGCCGGCGCCTGGGCCGACACCGGGGCGACGCTGGCTCCCTCCGTCAACTTCAATCCGCGCACCACGGGCTTGACCTACGCCGGTTACAGCCCCAACGACGCCGGCTCGCTGGAGGCCTACCGTTCCACCGGCAACCACATCGGCAGTGCAAAGCAGGTCAGCCGCAGCCTCGACTACGCCTCGCCGGGCACGGACGACTACTACGTCAGCTTCCTGCTTGAATATGATGGGACGGCGGACGACGACACGACGATCACCCTCGCCGAGCCAGGAACTAACACCACCGACCGCGACGCGACGTTCAGCCTCGACCATGCCACCGACCAGCTGACGTTCACGCCCGCCGGCTCCACGGCCGACACCTACAGCGAAACGCTCAACAGCGGGTCGAACCTGATCGTGCTGCGTGCGATCTATGATGCGGGTGACGCATCGGGCAACAACCCCAGCGCCGACTTCTACGACCAGTACGAAATCTGGATCAACCCCACGATCTCCGGTGACGACCTCGGCGCCGCCGACGCCGCCGGCTTCGGCATCTTGCGCAGCTTCACGGGCGGAGCAACCCCGCTGCCGTTCACCGATCTGCGATTCACGCACTCACTGAACACGGCCCACGTCACCCTCGACGAGTTCATGATCTCGCAGTCGACCGACTCGTTCCTCGTCCCCGAGCCCGCGTCCCTGACGCTGCTCGGCGCAGGCGGGCTGCTGATGTTGCTTCGCCGTCGGCCGGCCTGACTCGCAACAGGTATCTTCCAGCATGCCCGCGCCTTCACCGGCGCGGGCTTTTTTTGCGCACGCGAATTGGTGGTGAAACGAGGCGGCGGGTTGCAGACGAATCGAAAACTCATGCCAAGGGGATGCCAGATCGCCCTCGGCCACACGGGGCGACTTCACGCCATCGATCACCAACCCGTTCGCTGCCAGTGGCGAACGTCGACTCCTCCGAAGCCAGATCGACGCTGCCCCATGCCACGTCGTTCGGCTCGCCAAGGCGTCCGAGCGCATGGGCTTGGTGAAGCCGCTCCCGGAACACCTCCGGCCCCGCGTCCAGATGAAGCCCCGGGCACCGAGTTCACGCGGATCCGGCCCTTCGTCCACCGCAGCGCATCGATCTTGCTCATCGAGCACACGGCTCCCTTGAACGCATGGTACGACGGGAGGTCGCGAGGCGCTGATGATACCATCGATGGAGGAAAGGTTGATGACGCTCCCACCGCCGGGCCGCCGCAGTTGCACATAAGCAAAGTGCGATTATGGACAGGAATAGATTGACGGCGGTTCCGAGGCGGCCAAGGCAGTGGGGCAAGCTCAACATGGACTGCCTTGCTTCTACTGAGGTCCCAGCTCACTGAAACGAAAGTCCCTTGGATTGAGGTCGTGTTTCTTCAAGAGACGATAGAACGTGCCGCGTGGCACTTTTGCTGCCACGGCTGCCTGCACCACGTCGCCTTGGTTACGCTGCATCAGCTCCACCAGATACTGCCGCTCGAACGTGGTGACGTGCTGATCGCGAAGCTCGAACAATCCGTCACTGCCTCCGGTCCTGGTCGTCCCGGCTGCGGCCACGATTTCCGCGGGTAGATCATCGGGACACAAATCACTGTCGCGGGTCATCGCCAAGGCCCGACGGATCGCGTTCTGCAATTCACGCACGTTGCCCGGCCAGTGATAGCTGCACAAGATTTCAAGCGCTTCGGGCGTGATGCGGATCTGCTTGTGTCCCATCTCGTCAGCATGTCTATGGACGAAATGCTCCGCCAGCATCGTGATGTCATCGGCGCGTTCTCGCAGTGGCGGCAGGTCGAGGCGGGCGACGTTGATGCGGTAATACAGGTCGGCGCGAAACCGCTGGTGGGCGATCTCCTGCTCCAGGTCCAGCGAGGTTGCAGCGATCACGCGCACGTCCAGTTCGATCTCCTGCGTGCCGCCGACCCGCCGAATCCGCCGTTCCTGCAAGGCCCGCAGCAACTTGGCCTGAAGATTGATCGGCAACTGACCGATTTCGTCCAGGAAAAACGTGCCGCCGTCGGCAAACTCCATCAGGCCCAGGCTGCGCGTGTCCGCGCCGGTGAAGGCGCCGCGTTCGTGGCCGAAAAACTCGCTTTCAAGCAACTGCTCGGGAATCGCGCCGCAATCCACCGGCACGAAACGCTTGCCCTTGCGGGCGCTGTGCTGGTGGATGCTGCGCGCCACCAGTTCCTTGCCCGTGCCGGTTTCACCGAGAATGAGCACGTCAACGTCGTTCGGCGCCACGCGCTGCACGGTGTCGAACACGCGCCGCATCGGCACACTGCGGCCGATCATGTCACCAAAACGGTGGCTGCGCTCGACCTGGCGTTGCAGGAGGTTGTTCTCTTCGCGCAGCCGGTGGTGTTCCAGCAGACGACGCACGGTGGCCCGCAGATCGTCCGGCAGGAAAGGCTTGGTGAGGTAGTCAGCCGCGCCCAGTTTCATGCTTTCCACGGCTGTCTCCACCGTGGGGTAAGCGGTGAGCATCAGCACCACAAGGTTGGGATCGTGCCGGCGAGCAATACGCAACAGGTCGACACCGTGCAACTCGGGCATGCGGATGTCGCTGATCAGCAGGTCCCAGGTCTCGTCACCGGTCAGGCGTTTCACGGCCTGGCCGCCGTTGGACTCCACCACAACTTCGACATCATTCATCTTCGCCAGCGTATCGGCGCAGACTTCGAGCATGCCCGGCTCGTCATCCACCACAAGCACCCTTGCTTTAGTCATCGTGTTGGCCTCCTTTGGCCGTCTCCACCGGCAACTCGACGAAGACTTGCGTGCCTTGGTGGGGCTCGCTTTGCAGATGCAGGTGTCCGCCATGACTGCGGACCAGCCCGGCGCAGATCGACAAGCCCAAGCCCGTGCCCTTGCCTTCGGACTTGGTCGTATAGAACGGCTCAAACACCTGCTCTTGAATGGCCTGGGGGATGCCCGAGCCGGTGTCGGCCACACTGAGGATCACGCGCGTCGATGACGCGCCGTCCGAAGCGCCATTTCGCAGTTCGCCGGTGATGGTCAGCCGACCGCCCTCGGGCATCGCATCCAGGGCATTGAGCAGCAGGTTCAGGAAGACCTGCTGGATTTCGTTGGCGTTGGCGTGAACCGCGGGAAGATCGTCGGCCAGCCGGTCTTCAATCACAATCCCGAGGTTGCGAGCACGATGATCCACGGTGCGCAGCGCACTGCGGATCGGCAAACGCAGATCCAACGGCTGACGTGTCGCGGGAGAAGGTCGGCAGTATGACAGCAGACCCTGGGCAATTTGCGCCACCCGGTCGGACAGTTCCGTGATCTTGATCAGTTCCTGCCTGACCTTCTCAGGCATCGGTACCTGATCGTCCTCCAGGAGCAGACGTGCCTTGGCGCTGATGATGGCAATTGGGTTGTTCACCTCATGCGCCACCTGCCCGGCCAGTTCACCCACGGCCGCAAGTTTGCCGGCCCGGATCATCTGAGCCTGCATTTCATGCTGTTCCGTAACGTCCCGCGCAAGGGAGACGACGTGGCTGGCCTGGCCCTGCTTGCCGCTGAGCGGAGCGGTGGTGATCTGGAAGATGCGCGGTTTTTTCCCACGGCCGCCGGAAGGGAGTTTCAGTTCGATGACGCGGCGCTGCCCGTCGTGAAGCGATTGCCGCGCCGGCGCCTCTTCATCGCAACCGCAGCGAGCGGCCGCCGCATCAATCGGTTCATCGCCGAACCAGGCCCGCCATCGCTGATTGGTCCAGTAGGGTTCGGCCTGCCGGTTGCACACGCATAGACCTGTCTCGGTGGTTTCCAATGCCTGTTCCACAAGTTGCCGATGCGCGAACGCCTGCTCTGCGAATGCGCCGAGTTGCCGTTCATCATGCCGCATCCGTTCACCGAGCGTACTGACGAAGTAAGCGGCCAGAAACAGGATGACCGCGTGCAGGCTCACGTGGCTGGCGACGTACAACGGCTGGTGGGCGGCGTGCGGCAGGTGGCTGGCCTCGTGGTGCGGAAAAATCTCCAGCGAGTAGTGGGTCAGCATGCCCGTGGTTTCGCCTGCCGCCAGAAGTGCGAACAGCATGCTGCCAGTGGCGGCCACGGCATAACAATGGCCACGGCTGAGCACCACGCCGGCGATAATCACGTGAAAAAGCATCAGTGGCGAAAGCGGATTTTCGACGCCGCCGGAAAAATGGAGCAGCAGCGTCAGGAGAACCAGGTCGCCATACGCCTGCATCGGCAGCAGGAATCGCGGCAGCGGGCTCAGCCGCTGGAGAAACATATAGACCAGGTTCAGGCCCGCCAGGACAGCGATGGTGAAGATCAACGGCCACCAGACCTGGCCCGGCAGGAGGTTCAGCACCCGCACCACCAGGTAGGCCAGTACCAGAGCGACCAGTACGGCGATCCATCGCATGATGATGAACCAGCGGGCATAGTTGCGCTCGCGTTGCTCCGGTGTGGGGCGCTCGTCTTGCGTCCATGCATCTGTGTGCGGAGACGTGGTCAACAAGGGCGGCGAAACCCGCAGGACCAGCCAGCCGACCAGCGCTGCAGCGATCAGTGACATCGCGACGCCGCGGATGCGGTGCAGCAAGTGCAGCGTCTGCACGTCAAGCCCCTGGAGCCAGAGGCGTTCAACGATCTCATAACCGACGAACGTCATGGCCACCAGCACGGCGGCGATGAGCATGGCCCACCGGCGTCGGCTTCGCAGATCGTGCTGGGTCAAAGGGGCATGGGTCATGGGCATCTTCGTGGTTCGGCCGGCCATTCTCGCATGAGCGAGTGCTGCTGGCGAATGGCCGACGGCCGGTCGGTCGTGGAACGGCTGCGATCAGTCACGGTGGTCAAATTGTCACATCCGCATGACTGGCGGAAAAGACCGTCGCGCCGGCGCGACACTTGTAATTTCATCGAACACATCACCTTAAGCAACACCTGTGATTTCGTGGCGTCCGTTCCGTCACACCGGCGCGACAAACCGGTCGCCCTCGCCCCTTCCCACAGCGCCACGCGAGCGACGAAAAAACCAGTTTACCAGCAATAAAAGATATTTTTAACTTCTTTATTTGTTTGCGGCCACTTCGGCATCGCCGTTGCAACTTCCACATCTCCAGAGCGGCGGCACTGAAGCCCCGCCGGGCGAACGCGAATGAGGACTTGTTGCCATGGACCGCATTCAGATTCTGATCATCAGCCCCGACACATTCGTCGCCGCCTTCCTCCGCGAGCACCTGGCGGAAGAGCGGTTTGACGTGCAGGCGGTTCGGCCCGGCTCTGAAGCGACTGCGCTCTCCCACCACGCACCGCTGCACGTGGCGGTAGTGGATCGGATCGAGCAACGGCCCGAGGCGGCGCAACTCGAGATCACGCTGCTCAAGGGGACCCATCCGCAGGTGCGGATCATCGCCATCAGCCAGGCCTCGTCAGATCAGGATGCGGAGGTCGTGGCACAAGGCGTCTTCTACTACTGGACGGGCAAACCACGCTCGGCCCTGGTTCAACTTGTTGAAGCCGCCGCGGTGGCCGCGTCGGCAAAGGAGGCACGCTCATGACGTAATTGAATGTTCGGATGACTCGGTCCGTGGAATGGGCGAAGTCCGGGCTGCGTGGCCACCACGGAGGCGCAACAACTTGAAAACTCACTCTTGACCTCGTCCTGTCCTCGAAGCCATCTGAGCGCGTGCTCAAGCGAACGAGGGGGGACACGTCAGAAAGGCAGAAATGGAATGACTGTCACAACCTCAATGAAATGGCCCGCCATGCTCGTTGCCGGCTCCATCGGCGCCGGCCTCCTGGCGACGCCGACGCAGGCCCAGGACGACTATGTGCCTCGCGCCGAGCACGAGCAACTCAAGGCCGAACTTGAGACGCTGCGACTTCGTCTGGATGGTGTTGAACAGCAGGCCGAGGAGATCGATCGTGCGTTGCCGTCGGCTGCCGAGCGTGCGGACGATAGCCAACGCAATGGTCTGATGTTCGACACGGGCAACTTCAAGCCCGGCTGGGAGCGCGTACGCAATCCCAACTGGATGGAGCATGGCAAACTGGACGAGATGAACGTGCAGATCGGCCGCGCCGGCCCGATCGACCTCTACATGGGCCTGAACACCGCCGGCCGGCTCCAGTACCTGCATCAGCGGAACGTCGAGATCGGCGGCATTTCGCAGCCGAACTCGCTTGAGCCGGGCTTTCAGACGGCCTGGGGGAGCCTGGAGTTCCTGGCAGACCTGTATGACGGCGGCCTGGAAGTTTACTTCGACGTCTACCTCAGCAGTCCCCCGCACCCCGACTCGCCGCAGGGCCACGAAGGCTACATGCTCATGCGGCATATCCCCGGCACCGAAGGCACGATGCTCGGCAACCTGTTCGAGGTGGTCAACGTCAAGGCCGGCCAGTTCGAGATCGACTTCGGCGACCACCGGTATCGTCGGACCGACAACGCCCGGACGCAGCGCAACCCGCTGATTGGCAACCACGTGATGGACGCCAAGACGACGGAGATCGGCATGGAGGTGTTCAATGCCGAGCCGGGCACGTTCAACTGGCTCGTCGGCTTCGGCAGTGGTTCGGAAACAGGCGGCTTCATGGACGGTCGCGGCCTGAGCGCCCACGGCAAAGTCTGGGCCAATCTCGGGGAACTGCGGCTGGGCGGCTCGGGCTACTACGTGAATCACGAGTCTGATTCCGGCGCCCGATCCAACCTCTTCCGCACCAGCCGGGACGGCGGCGTCTATCAGGGGGTCATGAGCGGCAACGCGCCGGGGCAGGTGTTCGTGGGCAGTGGCCAGACCGTGCTCGCGGTGCAGGGCGACGTCACCTGGATCAAGGACGCCATCGAGATTTATGGCAACCTCGGCTGGGTCAGTGATGACACCAACGCCGGTGAAGACGAAGAGTGGCTCTACTACGGCATCGAAGGAGCCTACTACCTTAACGAACGCCTCTACGTCGCCGCCCGCTACAGCGGCGCCGCGGCCCAGCGCCTCAACGGCCAGTCGTCCAGCGGCCTGGTGCACCGCGGCCAGATCGGTGGCGGCTACTGGCTGTACGACACCGTGCTGGCCAAGGTGGAGTACGTCCACCAGATCTACAACGATTTTGATCAGGCCAGCGGCCGGGTCAGCGGCGTGGACGTGTCGGAGGATCCGTCCTTTAACGGCCTCATCATGGAAGTCTCCTTCTCGTTCTGATCGTCCCGACTTGACTCCTTGGGACCTCCATGGATGGCTCACCGGCCATTCATGGATTTCAAAGCCCCACCGTTTTCTGCGATCCCCAAGAAAGGAACCTGATGATGAAAACTCGCACGTTACGCATCCTGGCAAGCGGAACCTCGCTGGCCCTGGCATTGGCCAGCGTCCCCCTGTTCGCCGCCTCCCCCGTCCGTTACGAATCGGCCCCTGAGGGCCACGCCGTGGAGGTCGAAGGCACCTCGAACATCCACGACTGGACCGGGACCACCGACCAGATCACCGGGTGGATCCAGATCCCCGGCCAGTGGACGGAGGACGACGGCGAGATTCGCCTTGAGCCCGCGTTGCAGGGCGCGAATGACACATTTCACGTTCACGCTCAGATCCCGACCGGCACGCTCAAAGGCAATCGACGTGGCCTGGCGAGCAATATGCACAAGGCCCTGAAAGTGTCGAGCCATCCCCACGTGACGTTCACGCTTGAAAAGATCAACGGCAGCAGAGCCGGGGCCAGCGGCGCGGCCATCTGGTCGGTGGTGGGCGATCTGGAAATTGCCGGCGACACGCGCAGCGTCAATCTGGAACTGACCGTCACACCGCTATCGGGCGACCGTGTTCGCGTTGATGTGAGCAAGGACCTGCTGATGACCGATTTCGGCATCGACCCGCCGCGCGCGATGATGGGCATGGCCCGCGCCGCCAACGAAGTGGATGTGCAGATCACCTGGATCTTGCAGCGACAGACGCCGCAGCCGACGCTTCCAAGTGATGCCCGTTCCGATGCACACCGACAGGCGATGTCGACAGTGCTGAAGGCTTACGAGCAGGCCCGGGCCGCTCTGGCGGCGGGTGACCTGGCCAAGGCCCAGCCTGCACTGGCACAGTTGTCGCAAGGGGCCGAGGCCCTGGCGGCGCTGGATGAGGAAACCTTGAGCGAAGCTGTGCGTTCCGACTGGGCGTCCGCTGCGGCACGTCTGGAAGGGGCCGCCGCCAACGCCGCCCAAGCCCGGGCCATCGGCGGGGCGCGTGCCTCGTTTGCCGTGCTCTCGCAGGCGGTGGTGCAGGCCGTGAGCATCGTCGGACATGATCACGACGCCCCCCTCGTCGCATACCGCCATGCCGACCAGCGCGGCATGGCGGGGGCGGGGTGGGTGCAGGCCAGTGATGAGGCGGGCGCCGCCGTCCGTTCACCGTATGCAAGCGGTTCCCGCACCAGTCAGCCGGAAGTCACAGCCATCTATCCCGGCCAGCGCCCCGTCGTGACGGCAACGCCATGAAACGCCGATCCGACCAAGTTCCTCCGGCCCGTGCGTGTGCCGGGTCGGAGGGGCTTTTCTCCACCAGGCGAGCACCAGGTGATGAAACCAGAAACCCAACGATCTTCCTCACGCGTTCATTCCCATTTCTGGAAGGAGCGTCGCACCATGCAGGCCCTGATCCTTCTACTGACGGCTGGCACGCTGACGGCGACACTGAGCACCTGTGTCCTGACCGGTCCGCCCGCCCCGCCAGTAACCCCCCCGACCTCTGACCGCAAGCCCAACGAGCAGGTCAGTCAGACGACCTTGACGCTCGCCGAAGGCAGTGCCATCCGTCTGGCAGGCAGCGCCACCGTCGGCTCGTGGGATTGCGCCGGTTACCAGGCCCACGCCACCTTCGCTCCCGGCACCGAAATCCGCAAACTTCATGCGTGGATCGACCACCTTGAGACGGACCTCGCCAACAACGGCCGTTCCGAGATGAACGGTACCGCCCTGCCGCTGGCACATGCCCCGCGTGCTTCGTTGCAGATGGCGATCGAGGCGCTGGGATGCGGCAACGCTGCCATGGAACGGGACATGCAGGGCGCTTTGAAAGCCAGTGAGCACCCCGACATCACGTATGAACTGGATCGTGTCGTTGACGTGCAATGGGAACTGTCGCCGGAGACCGAACGGCCGGTGTTTCACCTGACCACCCAGGGACACCTGTCACTGGCAGGCCAATCCCAGCCCATTGAGATGGACGTGCGTATTGAACGCGTTGAGGAGGCGCGTTTCGCCCTGCTCGGCCGCAAGGAACTGGACATGGCGGATTTCGATATCCAACCGCCCTCGGCCCTGTTCGGGCTGATTCGCGCACACCCGACAGTGACCGTGGTCTTTGACCTTGTCGTCGAGCCGCAGTCGGAAGCACCGGCCGCCGAACGACCCGCGACGCCATAGCGATGGAACACCAGGTGGAATCATAGTGATGATCAAGCATTCCCGTACATTTTCGTCCACACTTCCTGCTGTACGCTACCAGAGCGCCGATGAAGGCCATCGTGTGCACATTGAAGGCACGTCCAATATCCATGACTGGTCCGGCACGACCGATCAGATCAGCGGTTGGATTGACATCCCGGGCCGGTGGATCAATCAAGCCGGCGAGCTTTGCATGGAACTCACCCGGCAGACCACGGATGCCGCCCCTCGGATTCATGTTCAGATTCCCGTGCGCTCGCTTAAAGGGAATCACCAAGGCCTCGCCAGCCATATTCATGCAGAGTTGAAGGCGGCAAACCATCCCTATGTGACCTTCACGCTTGAAACGCTCAACAGAAACGCCGCGGCGGATCGTGATGTGACCACGTGGTCCGCCCACGGCCAACTCGAAATCGCGGGTGCCAGGCGTAGCGTGGAACTGCCACTGATCCTCACCCCGCTTTCAGACAGTCGCCTCCGCATCGAGGTGCAGAAGGATCTGCTGATGACAGACTTCGGCATCGATCCGCCCACCGCCATGATGGGAATGGCCCAGGTGGTCAACGAGGTGCGCGTACGCGTCACCTGGATTGTGGAGCGACAGGCCCAACGAACGGGGTATTCTGGCTGACGGCTTAAAGCGAACGGCTCCAGGCTCACTCGTTGAGTCCAAGGCGGACTCCGCTACGCGGCCGGCCGGTCATGGACTGGGCATCGGGATGACTGGCCAAGGCCCGGCGGCGCATGATCTGCCCCCCACTGAGGCTCCGAACCGCGGCAAAGCCATGTTCGCGGAGCAGGCGGGCGGCGGCGTAGCTGCGCACGCCCGAGGCGCAGAGCGTGACGGTGGGGCTGGTCGGGTCCAGTTCGTCCAATCGCTTGCGCAGCTCATCGAGCGGAATATGCACCACACGGTCCACGTCCGCCAGCGGCGCGTCGGCGACCTCCCTGGCCGTCCGCACATCAAGGACCTGCAACTGGCTCAGGTCTTCATCGGGTTGGATGAAGTCCACCAGTCCGTCGAGTTGGTTGCTGGCGGCGAAGGCGGCCATGTGCACCGGGTCTTTCGCCGAGCCATAGGGCGGAGCGTAGGCCAGGTCCACGTCCGCAAGGTCGCGCACCGTGCCCCCGAAGCGCATCGCGGTGGCGATGACGTCGATGCGTTTATCCACCCCGGCGCGGCCGACGGCCTGGGCGCCGAGGATGCGGCCGGTGTCGGGGGCATAGATCAGCTTGAGCGTCATCGACTCAGCACCGGGGTAATAGCCGGCGTGATGGTTGGCCAGGATGGTGACGCTGGTGGCGTCGATGCCCAGCCGGCGGGCGAGCTTGATTGAGAGGCCGGTGCTCGCGGCGGTCTGGTCGAAGACGCGGACCACGGCCGTGCCCATCACCGGGCCCATCGGCGCACCGCGGCCGGTGGCGGCATGTTCACCGGCGAGCCGGCCGGCACGGTTGGCCGGGCCGGCGAGCGGGATGCGCATCGGCTGGTCCGTCGGGCCGAAGCGGTATTCCACGGCATCGCCCACGGCATAAATCGCCGGGTCGCTCGTCCGCAGATGTTCGTCCACGACGATTCCCCCCTGCGGCCCGATGGCCAGGCCCGCGTCCCGGGCGAGTCCCGTGTTCGGCCGCACCCCCAGCCCCAGCAACACCAGGTCGGCCGGCACCGTCTGCCCGTCCCCGATGCGGACCGCCACCGCCCGGCCCCGCTCAACCGTCAATCCCTCAATACCCTGCCCCAAGTGCAGTTCGACGCCCTGACACGCCAGTTGCTCCCGCAACGGCTGGGCCATCTCCCGATCCAACGGCGGCAGCACCTGATCCTGAAGCTCCACCAGGCTCACCTGCATGCCGCGTCGCAGAAGCTGCTCGACCATCTCCAGCCCGATGAAGCCGGCGCCAACCACCACCGCCCGACGAGGCGGGTGCTCGTCGATCCAATGGGTGATCGCATCGGTGTCCGCGAGGTTGCGCAAAGTGAAGACGTTCGGCGCGTCGACGCCGGGCATGTGCGGAACGATCGGCGAAGCGCCGGGCGCCAGGATCAACTTGTCATACGCCTGCTCGTACCGCTCGCCGGTGGTGTGGTTGAGCACCTGCACCACCTGTCGTTGCCGGTCGATGGCGATCACTTCCTGCCGGGTGCGCACCTCAATGCCGAACCGTTGCTCGAACAGCTCGGGGCTGGCCACCAGCAGCTTCCCGCGTTCGGTGATTTCGCCACCGATGTAGTAGGGCAGCCCGCAGTTGGCGAAAGAAATGTGGGCGTCTTTCTCAAAGAGCGTAATCCGTGCCCGGGCATTGAGCCGGCGAGCCCGCGTGGCCGCCGACGCGCCGCCAGCGACGCCGCCGACGATCACGATCCGAAGTTTGCCGTGGCCCTGCTGGTTCATGGTGGCTTCTTTCAATGAAGGTGACTGCTTTTTCTCACCCTGTCCGGCATGCCGGCCGAGCAGCGTCGCGCTGATTCCAGGGCATCCGCGCCAGCAGCATGGCCATCCCGCAGAAGTCCGTGACGCCGGCGACGAACAGCCCGGCCCCCACGAAGCCGGCAATCCCGTAGAAGGTGGGATGCACCACCCAGCCCAGCAGAACGCCCAGCAGCACCAGCATGCCCGCGCCGATGCGCACCTGCCGCTCCAGCGAGATCACGCCCTGGCCTTTGACCAGCGGCAGGTTCGCCTGCTTGCAGGCGGAGAGGCCGCCCTTAACCACGGCCATATTTGAAACCCCGGCCACCGCGAGCTTGCCGTAGGCGGTGCTCGCCCGCTTGCCCGATTGGCACAACAGATAGATCGGCACGCCGGGGGGCGCTTGCAGAAAGGCCCGGGCGTCCAGTTGATCCAGCGGCATCAACTCCGCCGGCTCAAGGTGTTCGGCGCGGTACTCGCCGGGCGTTCGCACATCGATCAGCCGCACCGGGTCGCGACGCTCCAGCCTGGCCTTCAGGTCATTCGGGTCAATGGTGGGTGGGTTCATGGATTGAAGCCTTCACTTGTGAGATCGTGATGACCGGGGCGTGCGCCGGCGCGTGGGTTCGGGGGCGCTGTCGAGGCCGGCGGCCTGCGAATGCTCGCGCAACCGCTTGCGGACGCCATCGCAGACCACCTGGCACATCTGGTAGACCGACGCGTCCGCCACCCGGTAGAGCATCTGCGTGCCGTCGCGACGGCTGGTCACGAGCCCGGCCTGCCGTAGCACGGCCAGGTGCTTGGAGACCGACGCCTGCCGCAAGCCGACCGCCTCGGTCAGCCGGCTGACGTTCTGCTCGCCTGCCTGCAGCAGGATCAGCAGCCGCAGGCGGTTCTCATCCGCCAGGGCCTGGAAACGGCCGGCGACCTGTTGAATCATGTAGTCTTGGCTGAGGTCTATCATTCTTAATTTCCTATATAGGAATATAGCGATCAATTATGGTTTGTCAAGTCACGTCCGTTCATCATCTCCGACCGCCTGCGGATCACGCCGCCTGCCGGTGGACATGCTTGAGCAACCGCCGATGGACTTTTTTGCACGTGGCCCCGCCCATGTTCGACGGCGGCGACAGGCTCACGCCATCGGCGGCCGGTTCGAGGATCTGGTGCGCTCGCTCCTCGTGAGATCGCGATTGCCGACGAAGCCCCTTGATGTCCAACACCGGATTGGGGCGGACGGTGCCGACGGCACTATCGGGTTTCATCGCTGTAGCGCCCGTAACGCGTCGCACCGGCCGGCGACTGGTGGCCGAGAACTCGAGCTCCGGCTGATGCGTGCCCCACATGGCCGAATCACGCACGACCTCGTGGGCAAAGGGCCATCGAGCCGGGACATGCCGGCCAGGTGGACGATGTACGAAATGTTCAGGTCTTTGCAGACCTGCTGGATGCGAGTTTGGTCGGGTTGGCGCCGCCATGCCGCTTGAGTACGTCCGCCCACCAGTCGAGCATGACCTCGGCGGCCGTCACGCCTGACGTGGCCTCGGCCGGCGGGGGCGTTACGTGGTCGAGTACACGGCCATCCGCTTTCCATTTTCCCAATCTTCCGCGCGTGCTCGGCCCACGACTCGGCGGTTTCATGTTCGCCAAACAGCACGTCGCGACACTTGCCGGAGACGGCACAGGTAAGCGTGACGACGGCCTGCCCGGTTTGGCGGTGCAGGCGATACGATGGTGAGATTTGCGGCGTTTGCCCATGATGGGATGCATCCCAAGGATGCCCAGCGCGGAAGGTTCCGCACAGTTTTGGCCTCTTGGTTAGCACCGCCTCAGGCAGGCCTCGCGTTACGTTGCGATTCTGACGTGAGTTATGTAAATGGCCCTAACTGGACTCGAACCAGTGACCTCTACCGTGTCAAGGTAGCGCTCTAGCCAACTGAGCTATAGGACCGCCTAGGCTCTGCGACGAACAGGGAAGTATACCCGCCGACGGCGAGGCTGCAACCGGTCGCAACCACGGACGCGCGGGCCGGCGGAGGTTGCTAGGATGGGACTGCCGGACCGGGAAGGCGGGGGCCATCCGGGAGCCGTCGCAATCAGCCGCAAACCCACGACGCAATTCAGACAGGCGCTGCCATGGAAATCAAGCTCAAGTACGGCATCAATCCCAACCAGTCGTTCGCCCGCGTGGTCGTCGAAGGCGACGCGTCGCCCTTGACGGTCGTCAACGGCAAGCCCAGCTATATCAACGTGCTGGACGGCCTGCGCGGCTGGCAACTCGTCCGCGAACTCAAGCAGGCCACGGGTAAGCCGGCGGCGGCGTCGTACAAGCACGTCAGCCCGGCCGGCGCGGCCGTCGCGGGCGAGCTCAGCGAGACGTTCCGCAACGCCTTCTTCATCCCGGCCGACGCCGAGCTTTCCCCGCTCGCCACCGCCTACGCCAAGGCCCGCAGCTCCGACCGCGTCGCCAGCTTCGGCGACTTCATCTGCGTCTCCGACACGGTCGACCTCGCCCTGGCGAAACTCATCAAACCTGAAGTCTCCGACGGCATCATCGCCCCCGCCTACGAGCCCGAAGCCCTGGAACTGCTCAAGAGCAAGAAAGGCGGCGGCTACGTCATGCTCCAGATCGACCCCGACTGGCAGCCGCCCGACACCGAGTATCGCCTCGAGTTCGGCCTGCGCCTCGAACAGAGCTACAACGATGCGGTGATCGACGAAAAGCTGGTCACGTCCAACATCGTCACCGAGAACCGCACACTGCCCGCCAGCGCCGTCGAAACGCTGCTGGTGACGACCATCACGCTCAAGCACACGCAGTCCAACTCCGTCGCCCTCGGCTATGCCGGTCAGGCGGTGGGCATTGGCGCCGGCCAGCAGTCGCGCATCGCCTGCACCCGGCTGGCGTCGGAGAAGATGGACCGCTGGATGCTTTCGCAGCACCCCACCGCCACCGGACTCCAATTCAAGGAAGACGTGCCGCGATCGGAGCGGGCCAACCTCGTCGACGCCCTGCTGCGTTGGTATGAGCTGGACGCGAACGAACGCGCCGCCTTCCAGAGCAAGCTCACCAAGCCCGCCCAGCCGATCACGGCCGAGGAACGGACGCAGTGGCTCAAAGGCTTCGGCGACGTGGCGATCAGCTCCGACGCCTTCTTCCCCTTCCGCGACAACCTCGACCGCGCCGCCAAGAGCGGCGTGAAGTACGTCGTCCAGCCCGGCGGCTCGAAGCGCGACGCCGACGTCATCGCCGCCGCCGA
>JBBDPC010000044.1:0-5680 GCA_040876735.1 Phycisphaeraceae bacterium
TGAGAGTTCGAGTCTCTCCACCGGCACTTACACCTCTGGCCGTATCGCCTTCTGAGCCTCACTTACCGCGGCAAGGCATTGCGGTCGCCGGCGTCACCGGCCACCTTCCGGTTGAATCCGAATCTCATAGTCAAACTCGCTCACAGCGTCAGTCCCGCGGTAGTTGCCGAACGTGGGCGCGGCGTTGCCGGGATCGGCGGCAACGGCGAGTGCGATGTGCTCGCCGCTGGTGGCGACGCCGACCGTGGGGTCGTAGCCGCGCCATCCGCCGCCGGGCACGTACACTTCTGCCCATGCATGCAGTTCGTTCGCCTGATTCAACGACTCGATCGTGCAGTACCCGCTGACGAACCGGGCCGCCAACCCCACTGCCCGGCACAGTTCCATGAACAACAGCGTCAGATCCCGGCAGGAGCCTTCACGCCGAGCCAGGGTCCGGCTTGCCGGCCAGGGGTTGCCCTGCTCGCGGTGGATCTGCGTGCATTGATCGGGAATATGCCGCACGAGTCGTCGCAGATACTCCAAAGTCTGGCCCGCCGCTTCCTGACGTAGCTCATCCGCCAGTCGATCCACCGTCCGATCATGGTCGGCCCGCTGACGAAACACCATCAAAGGTGGAACCAGCGCTGGTCCATATTCCACAGGCAACTGCTCTGCGCCTCGCTCAGTCACCAGGTAGTCAAAGGGACTGGTCTCGAGCATTCGTATCTGACTCGTGCTCTGAATCTGCATCTGTTCATGCGTCCCGTTGAACCAGATGACGCGGGTGCGGTTGTCGTGGGCATCGAGAATCTGCGTGGATCCCGTCGGCGTCGGAGTGATCTGAAGGTCGAATGCCAGCAGATGTTGCGCATGGTCGTGTCGTGGGCAGAGCCGGATCAGCATGGGCTCGAAGAAAACCGGGCGGTCGTAGCGATAGCGAAGTGCATGGGTGATACTGAACTGCATCGATCAACTTTACCAGAATGAGCGTTGACAAGCGGCGCCAGTGGCTGCTTACTGCGGCATGTCGACGATCCGGATGACCACCGGTTCGCTGGCGATCACGTCCATCGCCTTGATGCGTTGGACGGCGGCGTGCAGGTCGCCTTGCTTCGCGTCGTGGGTGAGCACGACGACCGGCACGAACTGGCCGACGGCGCTCTCGTGCTGCAACACCGCCGAGAGACTGATGCCCCGCTCCCCCAGCGCGGCGGTGATCTTCGCCATCGTGCCCGGCGAATCCAAAGCGTTGACGCGAAGGTAGTACCGGCTGACCCGCTCGCCGGGCGAGACCAAGATGGCCGGGCCGTTGCGGTCGGGGGTGAGGTGCATCTGCCCGAACGCGTGCGGATACCAGCCGGCGGCGACGTTGAGCACATCGGAGACGACCGCGCTGGCGGTGGGCATTCGGCCGGCGCCGGCGCCGTAGTAGAGCGTGTGGCCCACGGCATGGCCGAACACGCTCAGCGCGTTGAACGCGCCTTCGACCTTCGCCAGCAGTTCGTGCTTGTGAATAAAGCAAGGCTCCACGCCCACGCTGATCGACGCTTCGCCCGGCTGCTGCTCGGCGATGGCCAGCAGCTTGATGTCGTACCCCATCTCGTCGCCGAAGCGGATGTCGGCGAGGTCGAGCTTGTCGATGCCGACGCAACCCACCGCCTCCTCGGGCACGGCCGCGCCGAAGGCCAGCGATGCCAGGATCGCCAGCTTCTGCGCCGCGTCTTTGCCGGAGACGTCCAGCGTCGGGTCCGCCTCGGCATAGCCCTTCTGCTGCGCCTCTTTGAGCACGTCGGCGTACGCCCGGCCGTCGCGGCTCATGGCGGTGAGGATGAAGTTGCACGTGCCGTTGAGAATGCCGTACAAGCCGGCGATGCGGTTGGCCATCAGCCCGAACTTCAACGCCGTCACGCAGGGGATGCCCCCGGCACACGACGCCTCGAAAGCGATCGCCGCCTGGTGCTGGCGCGCCAGCGCGAACAACTCGGGCCCCTCGGCAGCCAGCAGCGCCTTGTTCGCCGTGACCACATGCTTGCCCGCTTTCAGCGCCCGGCGGACATGCTCGCTGACCACGCCCCGGCCGCCGGCCACCTCCACCACCACCGACACGTCCGGCGTATCGAAAAACGCATCCGCATCATCCGTCAGCAGCGCGCGGTCCACCTCGCCCGCCCGGCAGGCCTTCGCCACGTCGCGCACCAGCACGCGGCGCAGCGCCACCGGCCGGCCGACGCGCTGCTCGTACAACGCCGCCTGTTCGCGCAGCAGCGTCGCCACGCCGCCGCCGACCGTGCCGCAGCCGATCATCCCGATGCCGATTGCCTTCGCCGTCAAGCCGTGCTCCTTCCGTCTCGTCCACAGGCCCGATGCAGGCCCGGCAGCATACCAGCCGGCCGATTTTCCAGCCACCACACGCCCTTCGCCAACCACCCGTTTTCGTTAGACTATGCCACCTATGGCCGACTCCCGCCCACCTGACAAGCCCCACGCCGCCAAGCCGATGACCTACGCCGGCGCGGGCGTCGACATCGACGCCGGCGACCGCATGGTCAACCTCATCGAGCACCACATGCGCCGCACCTACGGCCCGCGCGTGCTCGGCAAGCATGGCGGGTTCGCCGGCTGCTTCCGCCTCGACTTCAACGAACGCCTGTTCAAGCGCAACTACCGCGACCCCGTCCTCGTCTCCTGCACCGACGGCGTGGGCACCAAGGTCAAGCTCGCCGCCGAGCTGCAAATCCACGACACCGTCGGCCAGGACCTGGTCGCGATGAGCGTCAACGACCTGATCGTCCAGGGCGCCGAGCCGCTGTTCTTCCTCGACTACATCGGCATCCACAAGCTCACGCCCGAACTCGCCGCCGACATTGTCAAAGGCGTCGCCGACGGCTGCGAACTGGCCGACTGCGCCCTGCTCGGCGGCGAGACGGCCGAGATGCCCGACGTCTACGCGCCCGGCGACTTCGACCTCGCCGGCTTCGCCGTCGGCGTCTGCGAACTCAACCGCATGATCGACGGCTCGCGCACCGAGCCGGGCGACGTCGTGCTCGGCCTCGCCTCCAGCGGCATCCACTCCAACGGCTACAGCCTCGTACGCGCCATCGTCAAAGAGGCGAAGCTCAAGCTCGACAAGACCTATGACGAACTGGAGACCGACCAGTCGTTGGGCCGGGTGCTGCTCGAACCGACGCGCATCTACGCCCGCGCCGTCGTCTCCACGCTGCGCCATTACACCGTCAAGCAGGTCGTCTCTGCGATGAGCCACATCACCGGCGGCGGCATGGTGGGCAACATCCCCCGCACGCTCGGCGACACGCTCGACGCCAACATCGCCCGCGACGCCTGGCAGGTCCCGCCCGTTTTCAAGTTCCTGCAAAAGCATGGCAACGTCGCCGACGAGGAGATGCTCCGCGTCTTCAACATGGGCGTCGGCTACGTGCTCATCGTCCGCCCCTACTTCGCCGAGGCCATCGCCGACCGCCTCACCCGGGCCGGCGAAACCGTCTTCCGCCTCGGCGAACTCGTGCCCGGCAGCGGCAAGGTCCACATCCGCTGACCCCGGCGTGACATGGCAGCCCACCCCCTCCCCCGCCCTGCCACGATCGCGGCAACGCCATCTCCACAAACTGTTTGCAGCTCGACTCCCCCTTGAGAGGCCGTCACCGCCTCCACCCGGCCGCCACCGCTCCAACCCCTGCCCAGCCCCAGGGTTGCGCCCATCAGCCCGACGGATGCCGCTGACAGCCCCGCCACCGCACCCGTTGCGCGCATTTTGCCCCAAGCCCCGCCCCACCCGGGCAGCGCCTTCGACCCACCGGCTTCTCCCACGCCGGCTCAGGCTGATCGAAAAAAACGTCCATCCATATAAAGACGCTGCGCATCACCGATGCGCACAAAGGCGACGGAAATGCCCGCTGCACGCAGATTCCGTGAAGAAGTTGGAACGATGGAATCAGCCGAGTCGGCGAAGTTGATGGGTGACGTCTTCGCAGGCCGCGACGTAGCGGTCGCCGAAGAGGCGGATGTGCAGCAGCATGGTGTTCAGCCAGTAGACCCGGCAGCGGCGTTCGAAGCCCGGCCGGAGCGGGTGCTGCTGCGTGTACGTTTCAAAAAACGTTTCGTCGGCCGTCTGGAACAGGCGGAGGTAGGCCAGTTCATACTCCGTGTCGGCATAGGTGGCGGCGGGGTCGATGAAGGCGAGCAGGCGGGGGCGGTCGGCATGGGCATCGTCGACGAGGATGTTGGTCGTCCAGAGGTCGCCGTGGACGAGGGTGGGCGTCGCCTGCTCGGGCAGCCAGTGGCCGAGGTGCTCGATGACGTGGTGGGCCGTCTCCCGGGCGCGGGAGCCGAGTTGCTCGCGCACGGCATGAAACTCGCGCTCGATCACCGGGGTGAACACGTCCAGCCAGCGCGGCTGCCCGGGCTGGCCGTCGCCCGCCGGGCCGAACGTCGCGCGGGTGTGTGTGTGCAGCCCGGCCACATGCACCGCCATCTGCTGTTGCAGCGAGGCGACGCCGCGCGGACTCAGCCGGGCGTCGGCGAGGTTCGTCCCCGCCACCCGCTCCATCAGCAGCCCGCTGATGTTCAGTTGCTCGTCGGCGAAGCAGGCGTAAGGCGTCGGCACGGGAAACGACGACCGCCGACGATACCAGTTCAGCTCCGCCATCTCGCGGGCGAACGTGTCGTAGTGATCGAGCGTGTTGATCTTCGCCACCAGCCAGCCCGGCTCGCCGTCCAGCCGCCAGGCCCAGACGAGGTTGACCATGCCGCCGTTGAGCTGGCGCATCGCCGTGACCTGCCGGGCCGGGTCCAGCCACCGCTGCACCAGCATCGTCGCCAGCGTCGTGTTCATCTGTGAAGCGTTCACCGGAGCCCCGTAGGTCGCGTCGGCAGGTCGATCATGCGGCGGGCCTGTTGTGGCCAAACTGTTACAGTAATCGACACTTTCCCCTTTCGCCACCGACGCCGGGCGCCGTGCCCTCGGCGCATGCAAAAAGCCCCGGCATCAGGCCGAGGCTCATCACCAGTTGCGATGGTTTCAAAAAGCGGGTGACGGGAATCGAACCCGCATCATTGGCTTGGGAAGCCAACGCTCTGCCATTGAGCTACACCCGCTACTTGGCAAACTGCAATCTCCCCCACTCGCACCTACTTACAAGAATGACAGCCACAGTCGGCCGGTCGCTAAGGGCACCCTTGCCGGCCATCGCGGACGGCCTTCGGAACGCTGCCGTTGCACAACCGCCCCATCATATCAGGACTTTCAGCCGATGCCGAAAGCAAGCCGACGACGCCAACCGGCCAGCGGACAGATGAGCCGCCACACCTGCGACGACGCTCGGCCATTCACGGACTCTTTCTCGGCCCCGGCAGACGAGGGTCGGGTTCGCAAATCTTGCTTTTGGCGAAATTTACGTCAGAAGTGCTGGCCAATCTCCCCGCCCGGCCCGCGTTAAGCGGGGTGCCGGGGCGGTTCGACGGGTGGAAAAAGCTCCCTGTGCGCAACCCATCATACAGGATTTCTCTCGAAAAGTTCGCGCATTCTTTTAACAGCCAAACGGCCCTGATTTCGCCAGTTCGCGCGCAGCGTAAGTTCAGCCATTTACAGGCTTTGGTGCTGTTAAACACTTTTTTGAGGCGGCCGTCGTCGCGCGCGAAAAGCGCGAACTGGTTCGTGTTGCGCTTAGGGGTCGAGCGCTAC
>JBBDPC010000045.1:0-5569 GCA_040876735.1 Phycisphaeraceae bacterium
TGACCGGGGTGGGGCTCGAACCCACGACCAGCGGCTTAAAAGGCCGATGCTCTACCAACTGAGCTACCCGGTCCGAGGGTAGGTGAACTGGCGGTGCCAGCAAGCGGAATATTATAGCAGATCGCGGATCTGTGCATGCTTCCTTCGGTCGCGCTCGGTGAAGCGATTGGGGGGCGTCGGACGAGTTAGTTGGGGAATATGTAGTAGCTCGGCGGCACCAGGCCGGTCCAGCCGTAGTAGATGGCTCCGACGAGCACCCCGCCGAGGGCGGCGAGCACCTCGCCGCAGATCATGCCCATGGTCAGTGGCCGTGTGGCGGTGGCCGCGAGGCATCGGCATGACAACCTCCGAAAGCGCTGTCACCCGCATTGTTCGTACCAGGTATTGCCGCTCGACGGATGAAAGGACTTCCGGCGAACGGGCGTCGCCTGACGTGCCCGCAAGCACAGCAGGCCCGGAGAGGGGCGGTTCAATCTTCGGTCGACGCGATCCGTGGCTGGTCATGCCCGCACTGGTGGCTCGATGGCACGGGCTTCAGGTAGCCTTGTCCGGCCTATGACCTTGCTCATTGGGTGCCAAACCGCTACCTTTTGCTGCTCAAGCACAGCAAGATTTACAGAGAGCGAGCCATGAAAGTCATCTGCGATCGCGGAGCATTGGTCGAGTCGCTGAACCTGGTCGGGGGCGTGATCGTTGCGCGGACGCCCAAGCCGGTGCTGGCGTGCGTGAAGCTGACGGCGTCGGACGACACGCTGACGTTGGCGGGGACGGACCTGGAGGTGGCGGTTCGGCTGACCACGCCGCGCATCGAGGTGCAGGACCCGGGCGAGGCGCTCGTGCCGGCCGACAAGCTCCAGCAGATCGTGCGCGAGTCGACCGATCCGACGCTCACCATCGAAACCGAACAGGACGTCGCCCGCATCACCGGGCAGGACAGCAAGTTCAAGATCTTCGGCCAGCCGGTGGCGGACTTCCCGCCCGTGCCGGAGTTCAAGGGCGACCCCGACTTTGAAATCTCCGCCGCCGACCTGCATCGCCTGATTGCGATGACCATTTTCGCCACGGCTCGCGAGAACAGCCGGTACGCCATCAATGGTGTGCTGATGGAGCGCGACGGCAACAAGCTGGTGATGGTCGCCACCGACGGCCACCGGCTGGCGCTGGCGCGCGGGACGTGCAAGGGGGGCGACGAAGAGGTTCGTTCGGCCATCGTGCCCACCAAGGCGTTGAACCTGCTGCTGCGCCTCTTCGACGATGCGGAGCAGACGGTGAAGATCAAGGTGGCGGACAACCAGATCCTGTTCCAGACCGACGAAGCGCTGCTCGCGTCGAACCTGGTGGAAGGCAACTTCCCGCCTTACAAGGACGTGATCCCCAAGGAAGGCGACAAGCGGGCGACGCTGGACACGGACGTGTTCGTGTCGGCGGTGCGTCGCGCGGCGCTGCTGACCAATGAAGAGTCCAAGGGCGTGCGGATGGCGTTCGGCACCGAGGGGCTGACGTTGAGCAGTCGTGCGCCGGAGATGGGCGAAGCGGAGGTCAGCGTGCCTGTGCCGGAGTACCAGGGCGATCCGATCGAGATCGGGTTCAACCCGGTTTACCTGCTGGATGCGTTGAAGGTGGTGGATGCGGGGCAGGTGCAGTTCGAGTTCAAGGCGGCGAACAAGCCGGGCGTGCTGCGGACGGGGCCGAGCTTCACGTATGTCGTGATGCCCGTGAACCTGCAATAGGGTTTGCGGGTACTGGTAGGGGGCGGGCGATGCTGCCGGCGGCGGGGCGTCGTCGCCGGCGGGGGGGTAAAACCGGGCGAATTTTCTGTTCAATTGCCGGCAGCGGGTCGCATGCGCCGCTACAGTGCACAGCCGCGGGGGCAAGTAGGAATCTGGTGACAACGCCGCAGCCACCCCATACTCCGGCCCCCAGCCGCTCCGCCCACGCCATGCGTCCAGCGGGCGCAGCGGGTGTGGATGCGGAAGACGCTTCGCCATCTGTGACCCCCGACACCGCCGCCATGGAAACCTCCGACACGGCCCATCCACCCACTTCCGAGCCAACGCCTCCCGCCACGCGTAACGGCCAGGCGAAGAACCGCTACGGTCAGCCCCGCGACGGCTTCTGGAGCCGGCTGTACCAACGGCTCGAAGCGCGGATCAGCGCCCTGTCCACCCGCAACAACTTCTGGCATCGCGTCTGCTCCTGGATCTGGCTGCCGCTGGCCTACCGCAGCGGCATCAAGTTCAACCGCGGCGACGAGTCCACGTTTTCCGCCATCCTCCCGTTCCGAAAGTTCAACAAGAACTGGTACAACGCCATGGCCGGCGGCGCCCTGCTGGGCAATGCCGAGGTGGCCGGCGGCATGTACGTCTTCAAGAAATGTGGCACCGATTACACCGTCGTCTGCAAGCACCTCGAGTACACGTTCCGTCGCCCCTGCTACGGCCCGGCGGTCTACCGGGTCGAGCCGCGGGAAGCCATTGAAGAGCTGGTCGCTTCACGCGACGAGTTCAATATCACGGTGGACATGACCATCGTGCAGATGGTCCGCAAGCCTGGCGATCACGAACGCCGGGTGGGCAAATGCACCGCCACCTTCCACGTCACCCCCAAGGCCCAGCATCGCCTGCGCAAGTTCCGCCGCAAGCAGCGCGAAGCGGGCGTGTAGGGTCCGCGGTTCGCGGACCATCGGTTTCCCCCGGGCACTCACGTTCTCCCCACAAGGCATGGTCCGCGAACCGCGGACCCTACGATGCAGCGATGTCAAATAAAGAAGCCGACGGCGCGGGTGGTGCGCCGCCGGCTTCATGGTCTTCCCCGGTAGGGGAAGGGTCGGTTTGAGGTTACGCCCGGTCAGAGCGCGTCGTTGTCGGTTTCGCCGGTGCGGATGCGGGCGACCTTGCCCAGTTCGTAGACGAACAGCTTGCCGTCGCCGACGCTGCCGGTGCGGGCCGACTCGATGATGGCGTCGACGGCCTTGTCCAGGTCCTCGCTTTTGACCGCCACCTTCAGCATCACCTTGGGCACGAAGCCGACGTCCATTCGGCCGCCGCGGTAGCGTTCGGTGTGGCCCTTCTGCTTGCCGAAGCCTTTACATTCCAGGGCCGTGCAGCCGAGGATGCCGAGGCTGGCGAGCTTTGCTTTCACATCGTCCAGTGCGGACGGCTTGATGACCGCTTCGATCATGTGCATGGTGTGTATCCTTTCGTCGCTTCGCGACGGGGGTTCGAGAGTCAGGGGTCGGGGTTCAGGGATCGGGGATCAGGGGTTGGGGCAGGGGGGAAGGATTGTGAATCCTGATCCCTGATCCCCGCATCCCGTACCCTCTTTAAATCTCCCGGGCATGGTAGCTCTTGATGTAGACACGCTGGAAGTCGGGGTAAGCCGACATCTCATGCTCGCCGAGGTCGAGGCCTTCAGTCTCCTCGGCCGCATCAACGCGGAAGCCGAGCAGCGCCTTGACCGCGATGGCACAGGCGAAGGCGACGACCAGGGTGAAGGCCATGATGCTGAGGATGCCCACGAGCTGGAAGCCGAGCTGCGCCGGGCTGCCGGTGGCGATCAGGCCTTGGGCGCCGAAGATGCCCACGGCCAGGGTGCCCCAGACGCCGCAGACGCCGTGGACGCTGATCGCGCCCACCGGGTCGTCGATGCGCACCTTGTCGAAGGCGAGCACGGCGAAGACGACGATCGCGCCGCCGATGGCGCCGATGAGGATCGCATCGACCGGGCTCATCAGGTCCGCGCCGGCGGTGATGCTCACCAGGCCGGCGAGGATGCCGTTGAGCGCCATCGTCAGGTCCGCGTTCTTGTTGACGACATAGGCGGTGCCGGCGGCGACGAGTCCGCCGGCGGCGGCGGCGAGCGAGGTGGTCACGAGCACGAGCGAAACGCCCGCCGCATCCGCGGAGAGGACGGACCCGCCGTTGAACCCGAACCAGCCGAACCAGAGCAGGAAGACGCCGATGGCGGCCATGGGCAGGCTGTGGCCGGGGATGGGGTTGACCGTGCCGTCTTTGGCGTACTTGCCCAGGCGCGGGCCGAGCACGACGACGGCGGCGAGGGCGGCCCAGGCGCCGACGCTGTGCACCAGCGTGGAGCCGGCGAAGTCATAGAAGCCCATCTCGGCCAACCAGCCGCCGCCCCATTGCCACGAGCCGGTGATGGGGTAGCTGAGGGCGACGATCGGTGTGATGAAGGCGAGGAAGGGCATCAGCTTGATGCGCTCGGCGACGGCGCCGGAGACGATGGTGGCGGCGGTGGCGGCGAACATGGCCTGGAAGAAGAAGTCGCTCCAGTAGGTGTAAGCGCCGTCGGCGTAGGCGATGGTCTGGCCCTCTTCGCCGGCGCTGACGCCGAGCCCCGCCCAGCCGAGGATGCCGCCGATGCCCCAGCCGTCGCCGGGGTACATCAGCGAGAAGCCGATCAGGGCGTAGGTGAGGATGCCGATGCAGACGATGGTGGTGTTCTTGAAGAGGATGTTCACCGTGTTCTTGGACCGCGTCAACCCGGTTTCGAGCGTGGCGAAGCCCAGGTGCATAATGAACACCAGCATGCCGGCGATCATGATCCAGAGGTTGTTGACGGTGAACATGGCATCGCTGATGCCCGCCTCCGCCTCCTCGGCCGCCTCGACCGCCTCGGCAGTCTCCTGCGCCCACGTCGGGCTGACGCCTGCCAGCAGGACGAGCAGGGCGACGCCCATTACCAGGCCGAGGCCGGGCCTCAAAATTGTCTTACATCCGACCATGAATGGCTCCTTCAATTTGAAACGGTGCGTGTGACAGATCACTACTCTGCCTCAGCGACCGGGCCACGATGCCCGCCCGCTGCATTTCCCCCCGGATCCCCCGGCTGCCGGGTCCACCCGGTCCCGGTCCTCCCGAAAAGTTCCCCCATCGTTCCCCGGCCCTTTCGCCGAGGTCTGAAAACAAGCGGACGCTCCGGTGGAACGCCCGCTTGTGATGCCCCCACGTACGCCCGTGGGGGTGGCCTGCCAACGTGTTGCGCACGATCGGGCGAGCGTGTGGACGGTGAGCCGTCCGCATCCAGACTCCGCAGGCGTCGTCGACCGAGGCGCCCCTCCCGGCGCGGCCGACGACCGCCTGCGAGCCGATCGTGCTATCCGCTTCCATGCTTCCCGCCGCCACGCACTCCCTCGCGTGGCCCCTCACGGCCGGGCGTCGGTGATCTCCCGACCACACGTCGCCGACACCTCCCTAATAGGCAACGCCCGTGCCAGCTTCCGAGGCACACCCTGCCCGCGATGGCTGGACGGAGTCACAGATAAACCTAAGAATGCAATTTAAAGGCACTTACGGCACGCTAAGCGACATGCCACACCACCTGGAGAGCGGGGCGAGATCCTGGCTGGGTGTCTATTTAATAGGCATTTCGGGTATCTGCTGTGCATGATGTGTGCAGTGGTGTGGCTTGGCGAGGTTGGAAACCACGAAGGGCACGAAGGCACAAAGAGCACGAAGAAGAAGTAGTGAGATGCGGAGGGGGTTCCAGGTCATGGGTCGTGGGTCAGTTTGAATGAAGTGGGGCGGGCGTCCCGCCCGCCGTTCGGTCG
>JBBDPC010000046.1:0-5547 GCA_040876735.1 Phycisphaeraceae bacterium
CGATCCCCGATCCCCGATCCCCGATCCCCGATCCCCGATCCCCGATCCCCGCCTCAACCGGCGACGCGGCGGAGCATGGCTGGGGAGGTGGGTTCGCTGAGGCGGGGGGTGGCCAGGTAGGCGCCGAGTCGGCCGTGGCCCAGGGGCCGGAACGTGGGGGCGTCGTCGGCGTCGTTGGCTTCGGGTGTGTCGCCCACGTGCAGCACCGCCTTCAGGCCGTCCGTCTCCATGCCGTTGGGGGTGATGTATTGCAGTGAGCGGCCGTCGTAGAGGTGGTAGCAGAACCGGTATTCGCCGGGGGGCAGGCGCAGCTCCGTTTCCCAGACACCTTCGCCTCTGCGATGGAGCGAGAAGATCTGCGGCATGCCGGGGAAGATGTCGATGACCAGGCTCGCCTGACGGGCCTGGTCGCTGTTGACGCGGAACGTGCACTTGTGCCCTTGGGGGCGAACCAGTTTCACAGGAAAGTCCTTTTTTCCAGTTGAGGTCGAGTCGGCTTGAGCCAGCCTTCCATGGCTTGGTTGCGAGCAGGTTAGGTCCGTTGTCGGCGGTACGGAATCAGTGCCGGGCTGGAACACGTGGTAGGGAATCCTCTGAATTGCGCCCCATCCCCTGTGACAGCCTCACAACCGCCTCCCACTTGTCGCGGACGTCACATTTCCGCGGCCGTCTGGCAAATACGCACCCGCCGCTTATCATGCGGCACAGATGAACCGGTTGACGAGACGTTGCGTGCCAGGAGATCGCCATGTCCGATTCGCTTGAACAGACGTTTGACGACCTCACCGTCCACATCGACCGCGAGCGCTGCATCGGCAGCGGCAACTGCGTCAAGCTGGCGGAGCAGGTGTTCGAGCTCGACGACCGCAGCCTGGTTCGCTTTGTGGCCGTACCGGGCCGGATCGACCGAGACAGCCTCGTGGAAGCGTGTGCCGTCTGCCCCGTGGACGCGTTGGCCGTGGTGACGCAAGAGGGCCAGCAGATCGTCCCCTGACGCCGATGGACCACCTCCGCCTTCACAGTGATGATGCCGGGGCCCGGCTCGACCGCGTGCTCGCCCGCCGGCTGGGCCTCTCCCGACGGGCGGTGTGGCAACTGCTGGACGAGGGGCGTGTGCAGCTCAACGGTCGCACCGTCAGCCAGCGCGACAAAGGGCGGATGCTGGCCGGGGATGACGTGCTGGCCGTGACTCCGTTCGTCGCGCCCGACGCCCGGCGGGCCATCGCCAACCCGCAGCTTCCGTTGGCCGTGATGGCGGTGGACGAGGCGGCGGGCGGCTGGCTGATCGCCGACAAGCCGGCGGGCATGCCGGTGCATCCGCTGCGGCCGGGCGAAACGCAGACGCTGCTCAACGCCATCATCGCCCGCCACCCCGCCATCCACGGCGTCGGCGAAGCGGGGCTGCGCAGCGGCGTCGTCCACCGGCTCGACGTCGACACGTCCGGCCTCGTGCTGTTCGCACTCACCCAGCCGCTCTGGCATCGCCTGCGACAGGCCTTCACCGACCACGCCATCGCCAAGCAATACCTCGCCCTCGTCCAGGGCCACCCGCCCGCCGTCGGCCGGGAAACGATGCACCTGGCCGTCACGCAGCATCGGCCGGCCCGCGTGCGCGTCGTCGAGCCGCACCACCACCAGAGTCGGCCCTGCTCGCTCGCCTGGCAGGTGCGCGAGCGCTTCGCCGGCACGGCCTTGGTCGAGGTCGAACTCCACACCGGCTTCCTCCACCAGATCCGCGCCATGTTCGCCCACCTCGGCCACCCCGTCGTCGGCGACCGGGTCTACAGCCAAACCTCGCCGGTCCGAAACGAACCGTCGCGCCCGCCTGTCCCGCGCCTGATGCTCCACGCCCACCGCCTGGCACTCGACGCTCACCTTCACGCCGAGTCGCCGCCCCCGCCCGACTTCCAGCAAGTCCTCCAACGCACCCGCACCGCCAGTCATGGCAGATCGCAGGACCCACGAGACAGGGCCTGAGCGTCACCGCTCGAAACAGCATGATGAGCAGGCCGTCACGCCGTCACGCCGCCGGCGGCGTGGGGGCCGGCGCGGCCGCGGTCGGCGCGGGCGTCGGCGACGGGATCAGCCCCGCCCGCGATGCGTTGTACGTCACGTACCACTGCACCCGGGTCCGCAGCAGGGCCATGCTGTACTGGTGTCGGCCGGCGACCTCCGCCAGGAAGCGGATGAACGCCACGTCCTTCTCCGCCAGCACGCGCTGCTTGTCCCACGCCACCTGCCGTGCGAACGCGAGCAACGCCTCAAGGTCGATTTCCATGCCCTGGCCCTCCCTGTGCAACCACCATGCAGGCTCCATGAACAGGCATAAGGCAACCGCCGTGCCAGACCGGCCGGTCGGGACGCAACGCCGTTTTCACACTTCCCGCTGCCCGCCCCCTGCGCATCGCCCCCCGCGCTGCCCGTTCCACAGGCATCGCTGCCGGCGCGTTCGCGGGGCTTGGTGTGCTTCCGATTGGTGTCCAACCGCAGTCAGTCGCTTTCGCCGTTCCCGCCTACGGCGTCTTCTCCCGGGGCATGCTGCTTCATGATCTCGCGCAGCACGATCGTCGCGAATGCGCCGCGCGGCAGTTCGAATGCCAGCCGGAGGTAGGCCCCGTGCTCGTCCACGCCGCCGGAGAGATCCGGGTCGCGCAGCGCAATCCGCAACGGCCGGCGCGCCCCCTCCGCCGACGCCATGGCACTGCCGGCAAGCTGCGCTTCATTCAAGCCCATGGCCGCCAATGCCACCTGTTCGATCCGCCCCGGCTCGCCCTCGGCCCGCATCATCTCCGGCCCCCACATCGGGCCCGACGGCGACACCGCCATCTTCGGCACCCGCCCCTCCGGCCCGTTCTCCAACTCGGCCGTCGCCTCGTCCACGCTGAACACCGCCCGGCTGTCATGCTTCCACGCCAGGTCGCCCGGCAGCAGGCGATCGAACGTGTTGCCGGTGATCCGTTCGTGCAGCACACGGTTGAACACCGCGCTCTGCATGGCGGTGACGAGGAAGTGACGTTGCGTCCGGTCGACCGCCCGCACCGCCTGCTCGGCCGAGCGCCCCTGGCGCAGGGCGTCGAGCGCCTGCCGGTCGAAGCGCAGATGCTTGGGCCAGTGCTCGAGCGCCTCGGCGTAGTCGCCGCGGTCGTAAGCCGCCCGGCCATGCTGCACCGCTTCGCTTTCGTAAGGCTCCGGTCGGCCGAGCATCTCGTTCAGCGCCGCCTGATAGTCGCCCAGCAGCAGCAGCCGGCCGAGCAGGTGGTTGTTCTGCCGATAGCCGAACCGCTGCTCGCCGAAGTAGTTGGGCACGCCCGCGGCGGCGAGGCGGTCGAGCACGCGCTTGGCGGTCATCGTGTCGCGCAACGGCTCGACCTCGCGCACGCGAATGACGAACCGGTTGCCCGCCAGGTGCCCCCGGCGAAGCTTGTTCTTGTGCCGGTCCGCCCAGAGCACCTTCACGTTCGACTGCTCCGCGAGGTGGGCCAGCGCGTCGGCCTCGGGCACGCCGGCGTCGGTGGTGCGCACCGAGAAGTGCTGGCGGGTGATGGCGTGTTTGTCCTTCATGCCCGCGACGCCGACGTCGTTGCGCCCGACGCGGAACGCCTTGACCAGCCGGCGGACGACGTCCGGGGTGGCCACACCGGTCTTTTCGATGAACAGGTAAAGGTGCTCGCCTTCGCCGACCGGCTCGTACAACGGCTGCTCCTCAACGAGAAAGTCGTCGGGGCGCACCTTGAGCTTCCCGCCAACCCCGGGCAGGTCGGGTGTGAGATAGGCCAGTTCGGGGATGGGGATCATGGGGGGATGTCCAATGTGCGATGTTTCATGTGAGATGCCCGAGCTGAGACATCGCACATCCCGCATCGTACATCGCACATTCGCGTCAGTCTTCCGGCGCGTTGTGGGCGACCAGGTCGTGGAACGCCTTGATCAGCCGGCCGGCGACCGGGCCCGGCTTGCCGTCGCCGATGAGGCGGTTGTCCACCTTCGTCACCGGGATCACCTCCGCCGCCGTGCCGGTGAGGAACATCTCGTCGGCGGTGTACAGGTCGTACCGCGTCAGGTCCACCCGCTCGACGCACAGGCCCGCGTCGCGCGCCAGCCGCTCCACGGTGCGCATCGTGATGCCTTCGAGCACGCCCGCGTGCAGCGGCGGGCTGTAGACCACCGGCTGGCCGTCGCGCTGGCGGACGATGAAAATGTTGTCGCCCGTGCACTCGGCCACGTAGCCGAGGTGGTTGAGCATCACCGCCTCCATCACCCCGGCATCCAGCGCTTCGATCTTCGCCAGGATGTTGTTGAGGTAGTTCATGCTCTTGATGCGCGGCGAGAGGGCGGACGGATGGTTCCGCATCGTCGAGGCGGTCACGATTTCCATGCCGTTTTCGTACAGCTCGGCCGGGTAGAGCTTGATGCTGTCGACGATGATGAAGACGTTGGGCTTTTTGCAGGTGAACGGGTTGAGTCCGAGCGTGCCCTCGCCGCGCGTGACGCAGAGGCGGATGTAGCAGTCGCGGCGGTCGTTGGCGGCGATGGTCTGCCGCACCGCGTCGGCCATCTCGTCGGGCGTCTGCGGGATCTCCAGGCGGATGGCGCGGGCCGACTCGTACAGCCGGCGCAGATGCGTGCGCAGCTTGAACACCCGGCCGTTGTAGGCCCGGATGCCCTCGAACACGCCGTCGCCGTAGAGAAGCCCGTGGTCGAAGACGTTGACTGTCGCCTGTTCGGGCGGGACGAGATTGCCGTTTAACCAGATCCGCTTAGACAAAGGTCCGACTCCAGGGGGCAAAGAGTCGGATTATACCGGGCCTGCATATCTTTTGCGCCAGCGCAGTGCGGCTTAAGCCGCACTGGCTCGGGGAACGTTCACCCGACCAGCCCGCGCTGGCGGAGGTACTTGAGCACCACCGACTCGAACGGTACGCCCGTGTCGCTCATCAGGTAGGCGATCCCCCTTCGCAGGCACTGGTCGCGCACGTGCTGGCAATAGGCTTGCAGGTTCGCCTTGTACCGCTTGACCAGCGCCGGCGTGACCGAGACTTCCGCGAGGTCGCCATCCTCGACGTCCTTCAGCCGAAGGTCGCCCACCACCTGCCCCTGCACCGGGTCCAGCTCCTGCGGACTGAGCAGTTGCAACGCATAGACGTCGTACCGCTCGCTGGCCAGGTAGCGCAGCGCATCGCTGAGCTCGCCCTTGTCGAAAAAATCGCTGACGAGAATGACGATGCCCGGCTGTCGCTGCAACAACGCCAGCCGTTTGCATACGTTTTCCAAGTTCCCGGAGGCCGCATCCCGTTGCACCTGCTGCCCCTCCAGAAACCCCAGCATCCGCGGCACCGGCCGGCGTCCGCGCAAGGCTGGCAGTTGATCCACGATCGAGTCGGTGAACGAAAACAGCGACACGCGGTTGTAGTTCACCAGCCCGATGTACCCCAGCGCCGCCGCGAGCTGCTTGGCGTAGGTCAGCTTGTTGGGGTCGCCGTAGTCCATGCTGCCGGTGACGTCGACGGCCACACTGACGGAGAGGTCTTCCTCTTCCATGAACAGGCG
>JBBDPC010000047.1:0-29584 GCA_040876735.1 Phycisphaeraceae bacterium
GGGGACCGAAGCTCGAGCTGGGCGTCGTCGACGCCCACCGGATGCGCAGTGGGTGCGGTCGATCTGCCCCGACTCTTCGCACGTGCCGACCGAAGTGGCCCGGATAAGGCGTCGGTCGCGAGCCCCGGGGCGGGCGGCAATGTTTCGCTACCGCTTCTCACCCAGCTCCCCCGCAATGGCCGAGAACTGCTCCAGCGCCGTCTGCAGGTCGTCGGCGATCTCCTGCGCCAGCACGTCCGGCTCGGGCAGATCGTCCGAATCCTCCAGGCCCTTGTCGCGGAGCCAGAAGATGTCCAGGTTCGCCTTGTCGCGCTGGATCAGCTCGTCATAGTCGTAGCTGCGCCATCGGCCCTCGGGCGTCTTCTCGCTCCATGTCGCCTTTCGCTTGTGCCGGTTGCCCGGGTTGAAACACTTGACGAACTCGTCGAGGTGCTCCCGGCGAAGTGGGTTGGTCTTCTGCGTGAAGTGCATGTTCGTCCGTAGGTCATATACGCACAGCTTTTTGGTCCAAGCCTTCTCCTGGGCTGGCTTCTTGTCGAAGAACAGCACGTTGGCCTTCACGCCCTGGGCGTAGAAGATGCCGGTGGGCAGGCGTATCAACGTGTGCACGTCGCATTGCTGGAGCAGGTTCCGCCGCACCGTCTCGCCGGCCCCGCCCTCGAACAGCACGTTGTCCGGCACGACGATGGCGCACCGCCCGTGCTGTTTGAGCAGCGTGTGCACGTGTTGGAGGAAGTTCAACTGTTTATTCTTCGTCGTAACCCAGAAGTCCTGCCGTTCGTAGGCATGGTCTTCTTTCTCCACGTCACCTTCCTCGTTCACGAAGCTGACGCTGCTCTTCTTGCCGAACGGCGGGTTGGTCAGCACCATGCTGAACCGATCGCCGGGATCGCTGGCCAGCGCGTCGACGCCCGACCGCAGCGGGCACGGGTCGGCGTTGATGCCGTGCAGGTACAGGTTCATCACGCCCAGTCGTGCCGTGTTGGGCACCAGCTCCCAGCCGTGCGCGAAACCGCGGCGCAGGTGTTTCTTCTGGTCCGGATCGAGATCGCTGCCATGCTGCCGGGCCACGTAGTCGTGCGCCGCCAGCAGAAAGCCGCCCGTGCCGCAGGCCGGGTCGCAAACGGTGTCGTCCGGCCCGGGCCGCATCACGTCCACGATCGCTTGGATCAGCGGCCGCGGCGTGAAGTATTGCCCCGCCCCCTTGGGCGACTCGGCGGCGCTGCGGGCCAGCAGCCCCTCGTAGATGTCGCCTTTCACATCCGCGTCCATCGGCAGCCACTGCTCGGCCCCGATCAGGTCCACGATCAACCGTTTGAGCGTGGCCGGGTTCTGAATTTCCTGTCGCGCCTTTTTGAAGATCTCCCCCAGCATGCCACTCCGCCGGCCTAGCTCTTCGAGCACGTGTCGGTAGTGCACCTCCAGTTCGTCGCCATCTTTCAACAGCAGGCTCGGCCAGCCCAGCTTCGCCGGAACGATCGGCTTGCGGTTGTACGGCGGCTGCGTCTGTTCATGAGCCATCTTCAGGAACAGCAGGAACGTGATCTGCTCCGTGTACGCCATGTACGACAGCCCGTCGTCGCGCAGCACGTGCGCGTAGCTCCAGGCCTTGTTGACGATGTGCTGACTGCCGTTGCCGTTCGACTGTGGCATGAAATCACCCTCTGGCTTTCTAAGGCACTAAAATGGCAAGACTTGCGCCCAACCACGTCAGAAGACCATCTAAACACATTTGTTGACTTTTGTTGACAACCTGTCGGAAACTGCCGATACTTAAACTAAGGACTGGGGAACCCGGTCGGCAAATGGCTCCGGTGAACACCGGGGCCATTGGCTTTTTCAGGGGAAGCACTTCAGCCCCCACCCCTCAATCACACCCCTTGCACTACGATCGAGTTTCGGCTCGACCAGGTCATACGCGCGGTTAACCTGCCCCGGCCGGATTACGTTCAGGCCAATCGGCCGAGCGACCAGATCAGCAAGTTGAAGGCCGCAGGAATTTACTTTTTTGCTGGCAAGCACGAACCGGAGGTTCAGCCGGCGTTTGTGGTAGTTGGCTCCGTCACACACACGCCGAAACTCCAGTTCCAGTTCATCGTCCTCTTTCTGTCCCCGCGCCTCGAAAACCACGTGCGTGGTCTTCTCCCCCTCATCCCTCGCCGCCAAGCATCGATGCACCCGTTCCAGACCGAACTCCAACGCCAGGTGGTAAGGATTCGTCGGCTTAGCATACCGGGCTTTTAATTGGTCCTTCCTGATGCACACCGAGATGACGGTGAATGACGAATGTTCCACAAGGCTGGAGAGGTCTGCCATGAACGTCTCACGCCGGCCCTTGTCCGTGAGAAATGCAAAGTCGCCCCGCGCCTTGCGAATCTCATGCTCGTGGAACACCACCATGTCATGGCCGAAGTGCCGAAACTTCATCTCCTGGATGGCCGGCACCACCTGCTCGATATATTCGGCCTTGCGAATGATGCAAAACGCCAGCACGAAGACGGGATAGGTCGGGTCGGGCGCATCGAGGTTATGATCCCCGCTCTCGTCCACGTACACTATGTAGTCACTGAACACGTCCATGATGATGCGTGGATTGTACTGCCTGACGCCGGCCGTCCCCGCGCCGCCAGTTCACCTGCAAACGGTCCCCCATCGTCAGCCCCGCTGATCGACTTCGCTGAACAGTCCACCATCGCTGCCTTCCGCTGCCATTGTCTTCGGCCCGCGACCGACTGGGGTCAGGCCATTCGCCTGCAACCACCGCATCCGGCTCTTGATCTGCCGTGGCGTGAACCGGCGCTTCTTCTCATGCCAGGCGTGCTCTGGGCATTCGTCATGACCATCAGACGGGATTGACGTCCGATGTGGTTGGAGACGTGATAGGCGAGGTTCAGTGACTCGTGGAGAGCCCGAACCGATGGGAGCTTCTGGTCGTAGCGGATACGGTTCATCCCATCATTATCAGCGATATGGCTCCCGGTGGAAGAAGAATCTGCGATGCGCGCAGCCCGATGTGAGGAGTCCAAAGTTGACAGCGCTCGGCAATTTACCGCCTCCTCCGGGTACAGATGGCAAGCCGGGCATAAAATCAACCATCGTGAAGAACCTGGTGGCACTGAGACACATGACGCCCATGCAACTCCAGGCGAAATACGTCGAACTGCACAGCGAGCCGTCCCAAGCGGGAACAAGCTGTGGCTGATCCGCCGCTACGTGTAGCGTATCCAGGCGCTGGTAGTAATGTCCTACAAGTTGTGCGTGCGGCGGATCTGCAGGTGGGACAACTGCGGTACCATGAGGCCCGCCCGAGCGTGTGAGCCTCTCTCCTGTCGCCAGCCAGCGACGCGGGCCGGCGTGCCGGGAGCAGGCAATAGCATGTGGAGGGTCAAACCCGCCTGTTCAAAGGAGAAGCCAGCGTATGTTCCGGTGGAAGCGATTTTGGTGCCCCCGTACCGGCACCTACAGCCTCGGCGACCGAGGGTACCTGACCGACCCTGAGGCCGAGTACAGCCAGGCCGTTCAGCCGGACGTCGTGGGGTTTGAGACGCTCGAGGGTGTGCCGTGCCTGGCGCTACTGGGCGAGCCGGGGATCGGCAAGTCCACCGCGTTGGAAGCCTGCGTCGAATCCACCCGAGCCGCGGCGGAGGATCAGGGCGATCACCTCCTGCATCTCAACCTCAGCCAGTACGGTAGTGAGGATCGCCTGGATCGCCATCTGCGCGAGTCGCGCGAGGTCCGCGCCTGGGTCGAGGGTAGCGGCACGCTCCACCTGTTCCTCGACAGCCTGGACGAGTGTCGGGTGCACGTACCCACCGTGGCGGCCCTGCTGCTGGGGGTGCTCCAAAAGTTTGAGGATCAGCGGGATCGGCTCCGCCTGCGCATCGCCTGCCGGACGGCGGAGTGGCCGCAGCAACTCGAGCCCGGGCTGAGTGAGCTGTGGGGCAACGAAGGCTACGCGGCGTACGAGCTGCTCCCGCTGCGGCGGGCCGACGTCGAGGAGGCGGCGCGGACCTCGGGGCTCGACCCCGAGCGGTTCCTCTCGGCGGTGAGCGACGCGGACGCCGAACCCTTGGCGATCAAGCCCATCACCCTCAACCTCCTGCTCGGGCTGTACCGGGCACACGGGGGGCTGCCTTCGACGCAGGTCGAGCTCTACCGCCAGGGCTGCCGCCAACTGTGCGCCGAGATCAGCCCCAGCCGCCGCGACTCGGGCGCGACCGGCGATCTTGATGCAGACCAGCGGATGGCCGTCGCGTCTCGGGTGGCCGCGGTCCTGACACTCTGCGGGAAAAGCGCCATCTGCCTGGATCCCGCAGCCGTTGACCTGCCGCCAGGGACGCTCCGGCTCGCGGACCTGACGGGCGGCCGGGAGGAGGTGCGTGGCAATACCTTGGAGGTCGGTGAATCCGCTCTCCGGGAGGCGCTGGGGACGGGGCTGTTCACCAGCCGGGGCGCCGGGTTGATGGGTTTCGCCCATCAAACATACGCGGAGTTTCTGACGGCGGAGTACCTGCGGACGCACAGCCTCGATCTGGTGCAGCTCACCAGTCTGCTCTGCCACGCCAGTGATGAGGAGCGCCGTGTCGTCCCTCAACTCGCTGAGGCGGTCGCGTGGCTGGCGAGTATGCGGCCCGACCTGTTTGAGCAGGTGCTCTCGAGCGATCCGCACGTGCTGCTGCGCAGCGATGCGGCAAGCGCCGACCACCAGGACCGGCATGCACTGCTGGAGGGCTACCTCGAGCGGCTGGATCGCGGCGAACTGCTGGACCGGGATCTCGGGCTGCGCCAGCGCTACGGGCGGTTCAGCCATCCCGCGCTGGCCGACCAACTCCGCCCCTACATCATCGATCAAGACAGGAGTTTGCCGGCTCGACGGGCCGCGATTGACATCGCCGAGGTGGCCGGGGTGGCTGACTTGGCGGACGAACTTGCTTCGGTAGCGCTCGACGACGACGACCTGCACCACATCCGGGACCAGGCAGCGCACGCGGTGGCGGCGTTGGAAAACGACGAACACCGCCGCCGGCTGATTCCGCTTCTTGACACACCGGAGGACGAGGACCCGGACGATCAACTACGCGGCTCAGCCATGCGGGCGGTGTGGCCGCACCGCCTGGTGCCGCTGGAGCGGATGCTGGAAGCGATCGCACCGGCTCGACAGGGGAACTTGATGGGGGCGTACGAGGTGTTCCTTGCCCAGGAGTTCGTGCCCTATCTGCGCGACGAGGAGGTCCCGACTGTCCTGGATTGGCTGCGGGGTCGATCCCCCGATGATGATGATGACGAGGCCAACACCTCCGTGGGCCTGCGGCGGCTCTCCGACGCGCTGGTGCCCTGTGTTCGTGACAGTGAAGGTCAGGCACCGGAAGCGGATCCCCTTTACAAGGAGCAACTCGAGCGCGAGAACTGGATGAGCGAGCAGGGCGTGGAACGTGTCCAGGGCCGTGCCCAGCGCGGGCGCAAGAAAGGTGAGCTTGCCACCGGCGATCCGCAGCGACGGTTCGTGACAGACCTCCTCCGGGATCTGAAAGCTCCAGCTCGAAAGCTTCAGCAAGCGGCGCGGAGGGAGTTGATCAAGGGCCTGCACGGGAGGGCGACACATCAGGAGTTGGTCTGGTTGTGTCTTGCGACGGTGGATGCCGACTCGATGGCGATGGTCGCCGCCCACGCCCCGCTGATGATCCTCAACGAGGAGAAAGGACTGAAAAAATGGGGAAAGGATCGTTGGCATGGGGATTTCGACGATGTGCTGGAACAGGAAGTCGATGAGGAACTGACCGAGGCGAGCGGAAAGCAAGCCGATCCCGGTGACCTGATCGCCCCCCGCGTGCCCTTGAATCGGGTGACCTTCCTGATCGGCCAGGAAGTCATGCACGCATTGCAGCGGCAGTTGCAGGAGCCTGGTCAGGAGGACGAGGCGGATTCTGGAACGACGGATCGGGGTTCCAACCTGGCGTGGCGGCGTTTCGAACAGTTGAAGCAGAAATATCATGCCAAGCGGGAGACCGGCAACGCCCGTCGCCGGCACAAACAATCAGCAAGTCAGAAGCAGACGCCCCAGCGGTGGCAGCAGACGCTGAACAAGATCCAGTGTCTCCCGCTGGAGACTGACCAGCCTTCCGATGGCACGGTGCCCGAGTCACGCATCCGTGAATTCGCACAGATCGGCGCCAAGCTCGTCGACCAACTCATATCAGCCAGTGACGGGCAGCTCTCAGTCGGCACGGTCAAGGGCAGCCGGCACAACTGGCTGTTTTTCAAGGAGGACGCCGACGGCCAATGGGGGCGGAAGCTCGAAACGATCGGCCTGGCACGCCCCCGCCTCCGCCCCATGCTCGTGCCGCCCCGGTCGTGGACATACAAGCCAACCGGATATGAAGGCGGCTACCTGTCACGACGGGAAAGCCTGATCCTCTCCAAGCCGTTTCGACGAAACACGGCCGATCAGACCAAGCCGGTCGGCCCCAAGGTCATGGAGGCCTTGGACGCCCTCCAGTCCACCCCATGGCGGATCAACCGCCCGGTTCTGAGGACGCTCAAGAAGGCGATAGAGCAGAACGATCATGAACCCCTGGAACTGCTTGCCCCGGATGACGAACTGCTTCAACGCACCGTTGAACAGTGGAAGGAGATGAAGAAACACGACCGCACGACCATGCAGCGTGATGTGCGGCGAAAGAAGCGACATTGGGCTCGCCGCCGGTTGCTTAGGCAACTGCTCGAGGTGGCCGAAGAGGACCGGAATCGCGAACGACTTTACTTTCCGCATCGCCTGGATTTCCGCGGCCGGATCTATGCGATGGCCGAGTTCCTGCACATGCAGAGTTGTGACCCTGCCCGGGGACTGCTGGAGTTTGCCGAGTCCAAGCCGCTGGGTTGCCACGGAGAGCGACACCTGCGGTTGCAACTGGCGCGGACCTACGGTGGAACGATCAGTCGGTCGAGCATCTGCGCGCAGCTGGAATGGGTGGAGCGCAACGAGAGCCGCGTTCTCGGGCTGGCCCGAAGGCCATCGAGGTATCGGGGTTTCTGGCTGGACGCCTCTGACCGCTGGCAATTTCTGGCCGCCTGCAAGGAATGGCACAATCTGACGGAATGGAAAAAACGAGGTGGGGAACCCGCACAGTTCCATTCCCACCTGCCGGTCTGGGTGGATGGCAAATGCAACGGCATGCAGCACATCGCTGCCATGGTTCGGGACGAGGATCTGGCGAGTCGGGTGGGCCTGCGTCGCGCGAGCGAGGCTGATGCCCCACCCGATCTTTACACTGAAGTGGCCGAGGGTCTGAACCAATCGATGATGCGGAGTCGGCAGGCAGCAGATGGCCCGATCAAAGCTTGGATTGAAGCTGGCCACAAGGTGACGCGTCATCTGGCCAAGCCGTGCGTCATGACGCTTCCTTACGGGATTACGACGTGCAGCTTGCGCCTGCGGATCAAGAATGCGCTGCTGGATGCGAACCAGCTGCATCCCGACCCGTGGAACATGGCGGAATGTCTGACCGAGAAGTTCGAAAGCTATTGCGACAAGGATCTGAAGCGGGCAATGAATCTGATGCGGGCGGTTGAGCGGTTGGCACGTGATCTGGCCGCGAAGGGCAGACCGATGATCTGGACGCTCGATTCCGGGATGACCGTTCGCTTCGAGGTCTTCAAGACGAAGAAACGTCGCATCAAGCAAAACATCCACGGCACGGAGCGGCACATCACGATCTTGACCAGGAAATCCGATACCCGGGACGTCGGGGGGCAAAGCCGGGCGGCGATGGCCCACTTGCTGCACAGTCTGGATGCGGCCCACCTGGCAATGACACTCTGCGAGTGCCGACGCAAGGGGATTGACCATGTAGCGGCCGTCCACGATCTGGTGGCCACTCACGCCGGTGACGTGGAGCCGCTGGGCACGATCCTGCGGGAGCAGTTTCGCCGTCTCCATGCCAAGGATTGGCTTTCCGAACTCCATAAACAAAACCCGCTAGTGCCACAGGGCAACTGGAACCCGTCGGAAGTACGCGAGGCGACCTATTTCTTTTCATGAAGTCGATGCCGGGCAGCGACCGGCGGTGCGCGCCAATTGGCACCCTATAGAAGGAAATGGCATCTAGCAGTGCGATCCAAATACCGTCACTGCCATGGCCATCTCCTGCCACCTGTGTTTGTTCGGCTGATACGGCCGCACTTGTAAGTCCTACGGGACGAAGACGAGTGCGGCCTTTTTTTGCCCACGCTTTCGTCGCTCACACGGACCGTCGTGCCTTGCCGGCTCGGTCCCGCGACCCGCACTCACCCAAACTGGAAGGAGGTCCACGGCAATCATCCATCCACCTGATCCGCATGAGCTGTACGTCGCATGCCCTCGGTGCGGCTGACGAGTCGTGGCACCCGCGGTGGCGGGCGCGGCAGTCCTCGCCGATGCGATGAGGCTGCCGGCGGCCGGCGTCGGCGGATTGCTCGCGAACGCCGGCCCCGGGACACCTGATGTCCCGGGCCGATGGTTCACGTTGCCCGCTCCACGAAAGGCGCGGCGGCTCAGGAGAGTTCGATCCCACCACGGGACCGCAGGCGCGATCGCCTGGCCGCGGAACCGGCGAATGCATCCCGCCTTCTGCAGGCGTCGGCACTCACGAGCAGATTTCCCTTCCATCCGCGAAAGGAGCGCCAACTCCAGCAATCCTTCCACTTGACCCGTGTGAGTTGCATGCCGCACGTCCATCGTGCGGCCGACGAGGCACCTGTGCCTGATTCTCGAAGCTGTCGTTGTACGAGATCGGACTCACCTCCTACTGGAGCACATGCATGTACCATCGAATCCGGGTCAACACCTTGGACCTCAGCGATCAATTGAACCACTCCAATGAAGATTACTGCCTGGACCTGCAGACCGGGCAGATCGTGCCGAGGCACGCCTGCGACCCCGCGTCGGTCGGCGAAGGCCGGCCGGGGGTTGCCGCGGGCAAGCGCCACATCGTGATCCCCTGCCTGGCTGACCTTGTGAAGGTCCTGGAAGCCTCGCCACTGGGGCAAGGGCCAGACGCTGGTGTTCTCCATGCTCACCGACGGGTTCAGTCCGCAGCTGGTCAAGGATGGCACGACCGAGCGGGCGCTGAAGATGGTGCTCGAAGGCACGCGCTTCCGCATCCGCATCCTGACGAAGAACTCAACCGTCGGCTCGCCGAAGTGGGTGCGATTCTTCGCCGACCACGCCGACCGCTTCGTCGTCGGCCTCTCGACCGGCACGCTCGACGATGCGTGGGCGAAGGAGGTGGAGCTCAACACCTCCTCGCCCACAGGCCGCCTGCGGGCCCTGCACCACCTGCAGGACGCCGGCGTGCCGACCTACGGCATGCTCTGCCCGATCTTTCCCGACGTCCTCGCCGGCGACGGGCTGGAGCGGCTGATCGAGGCGGTCAACCCCGGGCAGTGCGAACACGTCTGGGCCGAGCCCTACAACGACCGGGTCAACTGGCAACACGTGCAGGCGGGCTACGCTCCGGGCAGCCCCGGGCACGCCTCGCTGAGCGAGGTGTTTGGGCAAGGCCGCCACGAGCGCTGGAGCGACTATGCCGCGGCGCTCTACGAGCGGCTGCGACACCAGGCCGAGGCCGGCGGCTGGCTCGGCAAGCTGCGCTACCTGCTTTACGAGCACGAGGTCGCCGAGGAGCACGCCCCGCGGTTCAACGATCTGGCGGGCGTGTGGCTCCAGTCCTCGCCTGACCCTGATGGCCGCAGCCGCAACCCGGCGATCGCGGCGCTGCAGTGAGACAGGAACGGGCTGTTGATCACCGGCCGGCGCCGACGCGCCGGTGCATGAAGGAAGCCCCGCCACGGTCAGGCCGTGGCGGGGCTCTATTGTCGTCGGGTCATCCCGCGGCAAGTGGGTGATGGCATGCAGCAGCTTGATCGTCCACTCGGCTGCTGCTCGGCGCAGTCATGTTGGGTCCACTCACCTACACCTGCAGGAGAACCCGGCGTCCAGCGAGACGCGAGAATGGAGAATGGAAAGCAGTACCTGACCTTGGACGAGGTCGGCGAGATTCTGAATTTGAAATACGAGAGCGTCAGGCGGTTGGTCCTGAGCGGCCAGTTGCCAGCCTACAACGTCGGTGAGGGAAAACAGCGGGCCCGGTGGCGAATCGCCCGAGCGGATCTGGAGCGCTGGCTGGAGGGCCGCCGGCACGAGCCCGTCCGGGTGACCCGGCCGGCGAGGCGAACGAAAGACCCCGAAGCCGGGCAGGCGTTGGCCCTGATCGACGAGTTGATGGGCCGGCGGCGAGCCGGATGAACAACGAGATGTGAATGAAAAGAGCCCCCGGCCTTTACTGGTCGGGGGTTTTTTCGGTTTCGTTTTCGAGTTTGCACGTCCAGCCCTTGAACAGATAGGCGTAAACGTGGTCGACGACGTCATGCAAACGGGGCCATCCAATCTTCTGAATATAGATGCCGGCCATCCCGGGTATCTCGTGCCCCATGATCAGGTCAGCCGCATCCTTATCCTTTGCCTCGCCAGCGTAGGTACGGAACGTCCGACGTAGCGTGTAGAATCCGAGGTTGCGTTGATTGGCAGGTTTTTCTTCCCCGTAGGCTGGTACGAGTTTCAGCCGGACGAGCAGCCGTCGGAAACGCAGGTGCAGAGCGTCCGTATTGCCGTGCTGGAGCGGATAACCTTCGTCTGTCAGAAAGACCAGGTTGCTGTGGGCTGGGTCGCGAGGCTTCACCGGACTAGCCTGAACCTCGCGCAGTGCCGCGATGGTCTCCCGCCAGAGCGGGAACGCCCGTTGCATCTCCGTCTTGGGCCGGGCGTATTCGGAACGACCGGCGTTCAAGTCGAGGTCGTTCCAAGTGAGTTCCGCCAAGTCGCCGTTGCCCATCCCTGCGTTCAGACCCAGCCAGATCGGCGCCCGCAACGATGGAGGCGCCTCTACGAGCAGCCGCCGCACCTCGTCCGGGGTGAACAGGTTCTTGGCCATGCGGTTGCGCCGAGCCCGCTTCTCCCGAGCGGTCGGGCCGCGGAAGGAGCCGAATTCGATGGGGCGACTGATCAGACGCTGGTCGTAGGCCCAGTTGAAGATCGTGCGGGTCCAGACCGCGAACGTAGACTGACGTGTGAGCCCCCATTGCCTGGCGGCCTGCTGGCGGAGTGTCTCGAAGTGCTGGGGGGTCATCTCGGCGACCCGGACTCCGCCATCGAGCCACTCCAGAATGTTGACCGTGATCAACTCGTAATTGCGATAGGTCCGGCGCGAGATCTTGCCCGCCTCAAGATCCCGCCTGCGGGTCAGCAGGTACCGACCACAGAGTTCGGCGAGCGTCAGGCCGTCTTGGTTCTCGTCGGTTCTCGGCTGGCGCCCCGCGTGCAGGTCCGGGCCGATCCGTTGGTATTTCTTAAGGGCAGCGTCGGGGTCGTCAAGGACACCGAAGTTGTAGACCCGCCCACGGATCTTTTTGACCCACTGGTTGCGGGCCATGTCCGCAGTCATCCGGGTGACGTTGGCGTGGGGCCAGACAGGCTTTTCGGGCTTCTTTTTCGGCATCTCAAGGGGCTCCCGGTTCTCGGGCCGGTTCTCGTGACCCGATGTCACCCCTGAGCATAACTCGTAACTACTTGTTTTTCAAAAGCCAGCGAGGGGATTCGAACCCCTGACCTGTGCTTTACGAAAGCACTGCTCTGCCACTGAGCTACGCTGGCGATGCGAGGCGCGACGCGGGCCGTCGCACGATGCTCGCGGATTCTACGGAGTTTTACGCCACAGGCAAATGCACCATGGCCACACCCGCCAGTCGCCGGCTGTCCGACCGAACGCCGCACCAGGCCACGGCAGAATCACCGCCCGGCGAGCGGGACGATGATCGCACGCGTCGCACGCAGGCGGACCCGGGCGTCGTGGGCGGCCTGGAAACTGCTGAACGTGCCCACATGCACCAGCGTCAGCGACTCGCCCTCCGCAGCACGGGCAGACACGAGCCGCGGCCCGCCAAAACGCAGTTCCCCGGCACGCCCGGCGATGGCCTCGGCGGCACGGCGGGCGTTGTCACGCTCGGCAAACGCGCCCACCTGCACGGTATAGCCGGTCACCGCAAGCTGGTCGTTGATCCGCTGGCGCAGCCCCTCGTCACGCGTGGCATGGCGGGCCAGCAACAGCGACGTCCGGGCCTGCGGCCAGCGCCCCAGGCGCTGCCGGGCCACGCCGGCGTAGTAGTGGGCCTGCGCCTTGTCTTCACCACCGAGCATCTCCGCGGCCCGGCTGAGGTCGCGGGCCGCCGCGTCATACCGGCCGAGGCGGTACTGCAACAGGCCGAGGTTCGCCAGGGCGTCGGCCTGCAGACGCTCATCGCGCGAAAGCGCCGCCTGGCGGAGGTGACGCTCGGCCTCGCCGGTTCGCCCGAGGCGCATCGCCGAGAGGCCCGCCACGTAAGCCGCCGCGTCGCGATCGCCCGCACCACGCCGCTGGGCGACGGCACTGGCCGCCTCGTACGCCTGCCGATACTGGCGCTGCTCGTAGAGCGTCCCGTAATCCGTCATCGAGCCCTCGTCGCCGACCGGGCCCGTCGTCTGACAACCGACCAGCCCGGCGACGAGCAGCAGCATGCAGACGCCAAGCCGTCTCGCCCCCAGCAGCAGGCTCCGGACACGCGGCCCACGCTGGCATGATCTCTGGTTCATTTGTGAAGACACGTCCAATCCTTTCATGGCCATCACTTCCAGTCGCGATCGCTGACCAAGGGTGATAGTGTACCGTCAGCGGCCCGATTCGTGCCGCTCGGCTGCCACACTCCCAAGGAGCCACCGCATGAGCCTGCTCTGGCCGATTCTCAAACACGCCTTCACCGCCCCGCGTGCCACCGCCGTCGTCGACGACACGCAGACCTACACCTACCTCAAGCTCGCCGCCGCCAGCTTCTTCATGGCCAGCCGGATCGCCCGCGCCACCGACAACAAGCACGTCGGCGTCATGCTGCCCAGCTCCGGCGGGTTCGCCGCCGCCATGCTCGGCACCTGGATGCTCGGCCGCGTCCTGGTCCCGCTCAACTTCCTGCTCAAGAAAGATGAACTCGCCCACGTCATCCGCGACGCCGACATCGACACCATCCTCACCGTCCCCCAGATGCTCGAGTTCCTCGGCGGACGCGAAAACCTGCCCGACGAAGTCAACGTCATCGAACTTTCCAAAGACGACTTCAAGGGCCTGCCCCGCCCGCGCTGGCCCAAATCGCCCGCCGACGACGAACTCGCCGTCCTCCTCTACACCTCCGGCACCAGCGGCAAGCCCAAAGGCGTCATGCTCACCCACGGCAACCTCCAGTTCGACGTCGACGCCGCCATCGACTACGCCGGCCTCACCACCGCCGACACCTTCCTCGGCGTCCTCCCGCAGTTCCACAGCTTCGGGCTCACCGGCCTCACGCTCCTGCCGCTGCGCCTCCGCGCCCGCGTCGTCTACACCGCACGATTCATCCCCCGGAAAATCGTCAACCTCATCCGCCAACACCGCCCCGACATCTTCCTCGCCGTCCCTTCCATGTATGGCGCCCTGCTCAGCGTGAAAAACGCCTCCTCCGACGACTTCGCCTCCATCCGCATCCCCATCTCCGGCGGCGAACCCCTGCCCGACGCCCTCTACGACGCCTGCAAACAAAAACTCGGCCTCGAACTGCTCGAAGGCTACGGCCTCACCGAAACCGCACCCATCGCCACCTGGGCCAGCCCCACCCACAACAAACGTCACTCCGTCGGCAAGGCTATCCCCGGTGTCACCCTCGCCATCCTCGACGACCACGACCAGCCCCTGCCCCCCAACCACGACGGCGAAATCGTCATCGCCGGCCCCAACGTCATGCAGGGCTACTACCACCAACCCGAACTCACGAACCAGGTCCTCATGGACCTCCAACTCCCCGGCCACGACAAGCCGCTCCGCGCCTTCCGCACCGGTGACGTCGGCCATCTCGACGACGAAGGCTTTCTCTTCATCACCGGCCGAAAGAAGGAAATGCTCATCATCGGCGGCGAAAACGTCTTCCCCCGCGAAATTGAAGAAGTGCTCAACCAGCACCCGGCCGTCAAAGCCTCCGCCGTCGTCGGCAAGCCCGACGGCATGCGCGGCGAAGTGCCCGTCGCCTACATTGAAGTCGAGGAAGACGTCGAGTTCGACACCACCAGTCTCCGCAACTTCTGCCGCGACCAGCTTGCCCAGTACAAGGTTCCCCGCGAGATTCACGTCATCGACCAACTGCCCCGCAGCCCCACCGGCAAGGTGCTGCGACGTGAACTGAGCACAGAATCGAAGTGATGCCATGGTGTCTGAAACACCGCATCAGAACGGAAGCTTCACGATGCATTCTCCGGCTCAAGCACCGGACATGCCCCCGGTACAACACTTCGACGTGGAACCCGATGATTCAGCATTGGCGACCTGGGTGAGCCCTGAAAACGACATGCTCCGTGCCAAGGTGTACGAATCGCCTGCCCAACTCGTGGTGAAGCCGGCCCGAGTGCCGATGTGGTTCGTGACCGCTTGCGTGGCCGTACCCACGGTTTCGCTTTTCTACTTCGTTGGCCACCGCATGGCTCGCAGTGATCAACTCAGTCAGTCGGATCTTGTCTTTCTGTCGCTGGCCATCGTTATGGCAATCCTTGGTAGCGGCAGCGTTGTGGGCATCATTGCGTTTTTGAACCGGTGCACAGTAAGTAAACCGGCCTCGTTTGTTCTGGATAAGACCCATCAGACGCTGGAACTGCCCAGATTCGGCGTCACGCTCACCCGAAGCCATATCCTTGCCATCGTGGAAGTGCGGGGCAGCTACAAAGACGGTTCCTGTAATACAACGCTTGGCCACCGTGAGCTGTCCGTGCTTGCCAAGGATGCCGACAACCGGTTTACCCGATATCCCCTCAAAGTAGATCGTCAACACCCGGGGGCCGTCCGTGCCGCCCGCGAGATCGCCACTCACCTCCAAGTGCCATTGAAGGTACTGAAGTTGGCCTGCCCCCTTTTGGCCACCGGAAAATAGCCATGCTCGATCATTGGCTTTCCGGCTCCCCGTCGCCTTCACGGTCGCCGACCCCCTCGATCGTCGTGCTTTTCGCGACATGCTCGAACGCTCCGGCGTTCATCGGCACGGTCAGCGTGATCTGCGAGCCCTCGCCCGGTGCGCTCTCCACGTCGATCCGGCCGCCGATGAGCCGGATGCGCTCGCGCACGCTGAACAGCCCGTACCCCCCTGTGTCCGTCGCCGCCCCGGGCGAGCGGTTCTCCTCCATGCGGAAGCCCACCCCCTGGTCCGCCACGATCACCTCGATCTCATCGCCCCGCCGCCTCAGACTCACCTCCGCCTCCTTCACCTGCGAATGCTTCACCACGTTCATCAACAGCTCGCGCACCGCGTTGAACAGCACCGTGCTCAGGTTTCCCGACAGCGACTTCAGATCGTCTTCGCTTTCGACCTTCACCGACAGGCGAAACCGTTCCTGCATCCGCTGCGCCAGCCAGCCGATCGCCGCCGGCAGCCCCTGCTCGTGCAGCACGGTCGGCCGAAGTTCGGCGATCAGCGTCCGCACATATTTCATCGCCTCGCCCAGCGCCCGATCCACCTCCGTACGCATCTCGCGCGACGCGTCGTCCGCCGGCTCGACCAGCGACAGCTTCATCCGGCAGCTCACCAGCAGTTGCGCCAAATGGTCATGCAGATCGTCGGCGATCTTCCGCCGCTCACGATGCTCCACCTCGCTCAGCCGGGTCGCCATCTGCCGCACCTGCTCGGTCCGCTCGGCGACGCGCTGCTCCAGCGTTTCGTTGAGCTGCCTTAGCTGGTCATGCGCCTCTTTTCGCTCGGTCAGGTCGCGGACGATCTTGACGTACCCGATCGCCTCGCCTTCGTCGTTGCGCAGCGGGTTCACAATGCCCTCGGCCCAGAACAGGCTGCCATCCTTGCGGACGTGCCACCGTTCGTCGTTGGCCCGGCCGGTGTCCAGGGCGGTCTGGATCTCCTTCAACGGCTCCTCGGTCTGCCGGTCTTCAGGCGTGAAGATGATCTTCGTGGACTGCCCGATCACCTCGTCCTCGTTGTAGCCGAACACAGCCCGGGCGCCGGGGTTCCATGTGGCGATGCGCATGTTCAGGTCGATCGTGAACACCGCATACTCCTGCAAGCTGCGCAGGACCAGCCGGTAGAGCTGGCCGTGGTCGCGGATGTGAGTGTTTTCGCGAAGGTTTTCACTCATGGGGGAGTCGCCCTGTGGGATGCTCCGGGATCGTTTAACGTATGGTAGGAATGATGCTTATCACCGTCCCGACAATCCGCGACGATATTTGCTTTCTCCCCCGGCAGAACCAGGCAGGACCTCCGAAAGAACGAAGCAGGCCAAGGGCGCGACAAGATGTTGTGCCCCCATGCCCCCGGCCCCCTGCATCAAAATGGATTGTCCGCTGATCCATCCAACACCCGGCGGTAAACGGATTATGATTGTCTGATTCGTAATTTCTCCCACCCGCTTCTCAAGGAGCACCCCATGGCGGAATCCCCCAGCAGTCCCAATGGCGAGATGACCATCATCGGCGCCGACACGCACATCGAAGGCAAGATGCGCTTCGAGCGGTCGGCCAAGATCAACGGCAAGTTCGAGGGCGAAGTCACCGCCCAGGGCGAGTTGAAGGTCTCGGAAAAGGCGCTGTGCAAAGCCAACGTCGATGCCGGCAGCCTGTCGGTCGACGGCGTCGTGGAAGGCAACGTCTCGTGCAAGGACCGCATCCAGCTCAACGCCTCGGGCCAGATCAAGGGCGACATCGTCGCGTCCAAGATGGTCATGGCCGAGGGCTCGTCCATCTACGGCCAGGTCGCCATCGGCCCCGACGCCCAGAAGCAGAGCGGCGGCGGCGGCGGAGGTGGCAGTTCGTCGACCGGTGGCGGCGGCGGCAGTGCCGGCGGTGCGACCGGCGGCCCCAGCGGCGGCGGTCAAAGCGGCGGCGGCCAGCCGGGAAAGAAGTGAGACTGACGTCAGTGCGTGCATGCGGACGTGAATAGTCCGGCTTAATCAAGCCGGGCTGGACCGTCAGGCGCGCCCGAACCCTGCCCGGCCGGGCAGGGCTGTTGGCGTTGCGGTTTGACGCTGACGGGTTCGTCCTCAGGCACGCGCACCGGCGCGATCGCTGCGCCGGTTTCACGCTCACACTCACCTGCTTCGGAGGCCTGCTTGGCGCGGCATGCTGCCACACGCCTGGTTCAGTGCTATCACTGCCGACACCGGTTCGAGGTCGGCGGCCGCGCCCAGTCCACGTCCTGCCCGGGCTGCTACAAACCGGTGATCGTCGGCGACGTGGTGGTGAGCACGCTCAAGCCGGTGACGGAGGTGCGCACCTGCGGCGCGATCGTGGTGAAGAAGAAAGGCCGGATCATCGCCAAGCTCGTCGAAGCTCATGCGGGGATCGACTGCGACGGCACGATCGACGCGAAGACGGTGCGTGGCGGCGTGGGCGTCCGCCTCAGCAGCCGGTCGCATTTCAAGGGCGACCTCACCGCCACCAAGCTGGTGATCGAAGAAGGCGCCCGCGTGGAAGGCGGCTTCTTCGACATCCCCAATGACGACCTGGAACTGAGCACGCTCGGTCGCAGTGCGGAGTGAGCGAGAGCAACGTGAGTCTTCACCCCCCCCCGAAGCCCACGGATTCAATCCGTGGGCTTCTTCATTTGCAGCAGTGTCCGGATAACCTGCTGCCTGCGTACTGGAATCATCTTCATCTCGTCAAGTCCGGCGAGAACCGGTCCGATGTAAAGGTAGTCAAACTGGGGGAACCTTGGTCGCCGTGCCGATCAGGCAAACCTCCCCAGGAACCGGCAGCGCCTCGCGCCTGGAAAGCGGTCATTGCCATGAACAGCAGCATTGAGGAACTGGCAAGCAAGCAGGTCTTTACCACCGGCGAAGCGGCGGAAGTCTGCAAGGTGTCGCAGCAGACGATCATCCGCTGCTTCGACAGCGGCCGGCTGAAGGGGTTTCGCGTGCCGGGCAGCCGGTTTCGGCGGATTCCGCGTGAGGAGTTGATTCGCTTCATGCGGCAGAACGACATCCCCGCCGACGTGTTGCAGAAAGGCAAGCGGAAGGTGCTGGTGGTCGACGACGACGAGCAGATTCTCGAGCTGTTCGTGGACGTGCTCAGCCGGGACGAGCGGTTCGAGATCAAGACGGCGGGCACGGGGTATGACGCGGGGATGATGACCGAGCAGTTCAAGCCGGACCTGATCGTGCTCGACTACATGCTGCCGGACATCAACGGCAACGTGGTGTGCAAGCGGATTCGCGAGACGGTGGAGATGCAGCACACGAAGATCATCATCGTCTCGGGCGTGGTGAACCAGGACGAGATCGACGACCTGCTTGAGGCCGGCGCCGACGAGTTCGTGAAAAAGCCGTTCAACGTCGAGAAGCTGCAACAGCGGATTTATTCGTTGCTGGAACTGTGACCGTTCCATTTCGAGTGGCCGTGACGCGCCGCGGAGCGCGCATCGGGTGATGGTTCGCGGAGATCGCTCCGCTTCGCGGCTCATGGGCCGCAGGATTCAGACATGCTTTCCACGCAGCCGACGAAGCCTCGCCGGATCGAGTTGATCCTCCGCCAGATCGATTCCCTCCCGACGCTGCCCGCGATCGCCACGCGGCTGCTGAGTCTCACCGCCAGCGACGACTCGCATGCCCGCGAGGTGATCGAACTGGTCGCCGCCGACCCGTCGCTGACCAGCAAGGTGCTCTCGCTGTGCCGCAGCGCGGCGCACAACGTCAGTGAAGATGTGCTCACCGTGGACCGGGCGGTGGTGCTGCTGGGGTTCAACGCGATCCGCAATGCGGTGCTGTCGGTGAAGGTGTTTGAGATGTTCGCTGATGCGGGGGTTCGGGACTCGGGGGCAGTCGGCAACACCGAAAACAGCCTCGTCGACCAGCCCACGCGGATGACGGCCTACGTCGCGCCGTCGCCGTCCACGTCCCAAACGCCGGCCGCCGAGACGCCTTCCCTCGCGCCCGAGCTTTCCCGCTTCGACCGCATCGCCTTCTGGCAGCACAGCCTGGCCGTGGGCGTGGCGGCGGAGCTGATCGCGGCGGCCCACCCCGGCGAATCCGACCTGCGCCCCGACGAAGCGTTCGTCTGCGGCCTGCTGCACGACATCGGCAAGCTCGCGCTCGACCACGTGTTGCCCAAGAGTTTCGCCCGCGTCATCGAACTGTCGGAGCTGAACCAGGGCAACATCGCCGAGTTCGAGCGCCGCATCGTCGGCATCGACCATCACACCGCCGGCAAACGCCTTGCCCAGCAGTGGAACCTGCCCCACCGGTTGCAGGACAGCATCTGGCTGCACGGCTCATCGTTTGAAACGCTGCCCCGCCTCGCCCACCGCCGGCTGGTCGGGCTCATCACGCTCGCCGACCTCGTCGCCCGCCGGGCCCACCTGGGCTACTCGGGCAACTTCAACGTCAACCAGGACGTCGACGAGCTGACGGAAAAGCTGGGCCTGAAGCCGGCCGTGGTGCGCGAAGCGACGACGCGGCTGCACGAAGCGCTGGAGCAGCGGTGCAAGGTGCTGGGGCTGAACGACACGCCGTCGCGTGAGTTGTTCAACGAGTCGATCCAGCGGGCCAACGAAGCGCTGGGCCGGCTGAACCACGTGCTGGAAGTGCGCTCGCGCACGGCACAGGGCCAGGGCCGGCTGCTGGAGGCGATCACCAGCTTTCACAATGCCGCCGCGCCGGGGCGGAGCGTGCAGGACGTGCAGGATGCGGTGGCGGACTCGGCGCGGCATGCGTTTGGGCAGGGCTTCTATGCCATGCTCTACCCCAGCGATCCGGAGACGGGCAACCGCGACGCCTGGCTGATCACGCAATACAGCGTCGACGGCCGGCCGGTGCGGTCGCAATGCGTCGAGGCCCCGCCCTACGCGCCGGACATCGGCCAGCTTGACGTGCAGCAGTCGATCGGCCTGAACCTGATGGGCATTTTGCCGTGGATCGCCGACTACCTCATCGACGCGGACGACCTGCGCAGCGTGAAGCTGCTGCCGCTGAGCTGCGGCTGGGGCACGGCCGCGGTGCTGCTCCACGACCGCCCGAAGCTGCCGCCGTGGACGCAACTGGCGGCGCTGACCAGCACGTGGGGCAGCGCCATTGCCGGCGCCGGGCAGCACGACGGCGCCCGCCGCCTGGGCGAAGAACTGGCCGAGGCCAACAGCGCCCTGGCCGAGGCGCAGGACCGGCTGCTGCGGCAGGAGTCGATGGCCCGGCTGGGCGAGATGGCGGCCGGGGCGGCGCACGAAATGAACAACCCGCTGGCGGTGATCAGCGGGCGCAGCCAGTTGCTGGCAATGACGCTGTCGCCGGGCTCGAAACCGCAGCAGGCGGCGCAGACGATCTTCCGCGAGTCGCACCGCCTGAGCGACCTGATCACGGCGATGCACATGCTCGCCGACCCGCCCACGCCGCAGCGTCAGCCGGCCGACCTCGGCGCGGTGCTGGACGTGGCGATCAAGAAGGTCCGTGCCCAGTCGGGCAAGGCGGACGGTGGCCCGGCGATCTCACTGCGGATGCGCCAGCAGTTGCCCGTGATGGACATCGACCCCGAGCAGATCCGGCAGGCGGTGATGGAACTGCTGTTCAATGCCGTGCAGGCAAATCCGAAGCGGTCGATTGAAGTGGTCGGCCAGCTCGAGCCCGGCGGCCAGGCGGCGATGGTGCAGGTGATCGACGACGGCGACGGCATGAGCCGGCATGTGCTCGACCATGCCATGGACCCGTTCTTCAGCGACAAGCCCGCCGGCCGACGGGTCGGCATGGGCCTGCCCCGGGCCCAGCAGCTTGTCCGCGGCCACGCCGGCCAACTCGAACTGCGCAGCAAACCCGGCGAAGGCACCACCGCCACCATCACCCTCCCGCTCCACGCCCCGCAGTAACCGCACGCGCACCACAGACGCCGCCTACCGCAACAACAGCAACATCAGCATCGTCGCGCCGAAGTTGTGCAGTGCATGCGCCGCCATTGGCCCGACCAGGCTTCCGCGCCATTCGCGGATCAACGCGAACACGACCGCCACCGACGTCAGCACCGGAATGCCCACCACCCCCTGCGGGTGGATCGCCGCGAAGACCAGGCCCACCACCAGTCCCGACACGAGCGCGTTCCATCGTCGGCGCATGTGATGGTAAAACGCGCCGCGGAAAATCGTCTCCTCTACGATCGGCGCCCAGATCACCGCCAGCCCCACCGCCAGCAGCAGTTGCCACAGCCCGCCGGTGAACAGCTCCTGCGTGATCGGGTGCTCCGCCTCCTCCACCAGCATGCTGGAGACCAGCAGTGTCAACAGCAGACCGGCGAAAATGATCGGCAACCCCGCGACGTACCCCACCAGCCCCCAGCCCACCTCGCGCCACACCCCCGCCCCGCGCCGCCAGCCCAGCCCCTCCCGCCACCGCTGCCAGTTCACCCCCCGCGCCAACGGCCAGAACAGCGCCAACGGCACCAACGCATACAGCAACCCGTTCACCGGCAGCCCCGTCAACTCGCCCACGACCGGCAAGGCCACCGACAACACGATCATCAGCACGAGAAATAGCGCCGCCGACTCCAGAAACGGCGCGGTCGGCCGACGCATCGGCCGATACTGCGGCTGGAGCCTGCCATCGGACCAGAACACGATGCCCAGGATCAGCAGCACCAGCCCCACCAGCCCCGCGCCGCCCAGCACCGCCATGAATCCCAGGCTCGCCACCACCGTCCGCACTGCCTCGCCCACCACCGCCCCCCGATTCCCCCGACTCCCCCGGCTGGGCGCGGCCACGTCGGCCGCATCCGGCATGTGCGTCAGCGCCAGGCGGCCGAACCAGCCATGCCGGGCGACCAACGTGTTGCGCGTCGCCTCGTTCAGCTCGACCGTCGCGTCCGCTGTGTAGATCGACAGCAGCAGCCGGGCGTCCTCCCGCACCGCCTCCAGGGCCAGTCGCCGCGCAATCGCCCCACCCGGCTCCGCCTTCCGCCCCAGTTCCCGCTCTAGCGCCCGCTCCAGTTCGGCGGGCACCTGCATGGCGTCCGCCTCCGCCTGCTCCAGCACGGCAAGCTGCTGCTCGACCGAGGCGAGCACCTCCGTCAACCGCTCCCTGGCCGGCGTCGCCCCCGCGACCTCCGCTTCAACCACCGCCAGGCGAACCTGGTCGATCGGTCGGTCGGCCTCGGCGGTGAACTCGGCGAGCAGTTGCTCCGACGTCGGCCCCACGCCAAGCTCGTGCAGCCCGACGATTACCCGCCCGCTGAACACCTGGTCCACGTCAGGCCCCACCGTGTTCACCACCACGTCCGTCGGGTCCGGCGCGAACGCCCGCTGCGTCACAAAGATCAGCACCACGCACAGCAACATGACCACCCAGGCCACCGCCGCCGCCCGCGAGTCCCGGCGATCCCCGGCATCCACATGATCCATGAAGGTTCCTCTCCTCTCCCAAGGCCGTGCGACTTAAGTCGCGCGGCCTCTGACCTGGGACCTCTCCCGCCGCCCTATCTTTCCGCGCCGCGGGGAAGTTGGCTATGATGATTCATCTGATGAATCCCAAGACCCTGATTCTCCGCACCGCCGGCACGAACTGCGACCGCGAACTGGCCCACGCCTTCGAGCTGGCCGGGGCGGCGACGCACATCCTGCACCTTAACGAGTTGATCGCACATCCCGATCGGCTGGAAGGGTTCGACCTCGTCGGGTTCCCCGGCGGGTTCAGCTATGGAGACGATATCAGTGCCGGCCGCATCTTCGCCAATCGGCTGCGCCATCGCCTCTATGAGCCGTTGCTGGCCGCGATCGACCGCGGCGTGCCGATGATCGGCATCTGCAACGGATTCCAGGTGCTGATGAAGCTGGGCCTGCTGCCGGACCCGCACGCGGACGAGCAGGTGGCGACGCTGGCGGACAACACGAACGGGCGGTTCACCGATCTCTGGACGCCGATGGTCGCCCAGCCGGACGCCGTCTGCGTCTGGACGCGGGGGCTGGAGGCGTTCGACCTGCCGATCGCCCATGGCGAGGGGCGGGTGGCGGTGCGTGACGCCGGCGTGCTGGACCGGCTGCGTGAGCACCGGCAGATCGCGCTGCGCTACGCCCCAGGCCGGAACCCCAACGGCTCGGTGGACGACATTGCCGGGCTGTGCGATCCGACGGGCCTGGTGCTGGGGCTGATGCCGCACCCCGAGCGGTTTGTCGACCCGACGCACCACCCGCAGTGGCCCCGGCTGGGCGAGGCGTTCCTGCAAAGCGAAGCGCCGGGGCTGCGCTTTTTCCGCAATGCCGTCGAGCACGTGAAGCAGACCGCCGGCGCCGGCGTGTGAGTGGACACGTTCTGAAAAAGCCGAGCCCTGGAAGGGGACCGCCTCGGCGCCAAACTGCGGTACAATCCCGCCATGCCCCGAGCGACCCCCCTGGCCATGCTGCTGCTGACGTGCGCGACGCTGGCGACCGGCTGCGTGCAGCGGACGATTCACATCACCTCCGAGCCCAGCGGCGCGCTGGTGCATCTGAACGATGAGGAGGTCGGCCGAACGCCGCTGAGCGTGCCGTTCACGTTCTATGGCGTCTACGACGTCCGCCTCGACGCCGAGGGGCACGAACCGCTCTGGACCGCCGCGAAGGCCGACGCCCCCTGGTGGGAGTTCCCCGGCCCGGACCTGGTCGCCGAGATGGTCCCCGGCACGCGAAGCGATGTCCGCTGGCACTTCACCCTCGACCCGGCCCCGGCGCCGGAAGACGTCGATGCCGACGCCCTGCGTGACCGTGCCCGCGAGCTGCGCGCCACCACGCCCGCCCCGGCGTCACCATGACCCCCGGCCCCCCGCGGCCGAGCGCCGAGGGGATGCTCACGGACCCTTGGTTGACAAGCGCTGCGGGCTGGGTAAAGTATCCGGCTCGCCCAGACGTTACGTTGCGGGCGAGCGAGACTCGGGGGTGTAGCTCAATTGGTTAGAGCACCGGACTGTCGATCCGGAGGTTGCGGGTTCGAGCCCCGTCACCCTCGCTTTCAGAAATCCCGCCGACGACGCGACTTGCGTCACCCCTTCCCCGAAGGTGCGGCACCGCGAAAAGGTCAACTGTTGACCCTTTTCAAGGAGCTGCACCCCCATGCCACGACTCACCACACGACCGCCCCGCATGTACCGCGACCGAGGCCGGGCGTACGTCAAGATCGACGGCCAGCGCGTCGGGCTTGGCCCTTGGGCGAGCGCCGAGGCCCGCGAAACGTACGATCGCCTTATCGCAGAATGGCTGGCCAATGGCCGGAAGCTGCCGGAGCCGACCGACGCCGATGAGCCGGTGACGGTTACCGAGGTATGCGTTGAGTATGTCAAGCACGCGCGGCAGAAGCGCGACGCTCGCGATGTCGACCACATCGAGCCGGCGCTGAGGATCGCCCGCCAGCTTTACGGCTCCGAACCGGCCGAGAGCTTCGGCCCGAAGCGCCTGCGGATCGTCCGCCAGCAGATGATCGACAAGGGGCTCGCCCGCTCCACGATCAACAAACGGGTGAAATGGGTCCGCGCCGCGTTCCGATGGGCCGCATCTCACGAGCTGGTAAGCGAGCGCATCCATCGCCGGCTGGATACCGTCGAGCCGCTGCGCCGCGGCGACGGGGGTCGGGAAACGGAAAGAGTGAAGCCGGTCCCTCGCCCCGACATCCGGCGTACCCGTCGGCTCGTGCCCCAGCCGGTACGGGGGCTGATCGACCTGCAGTTGCTGACCGGCGCCCGGGCTGATGAACTGGTGCGGCTCCGAGCCGTCGACATCGACATGAGCGACCAGGTATGGATTTACCGGCCGGAGAATCACAAGACCGCATACGCCGGCAAGACACGGATGATTTACTTCGGGCCGCGTGCTCGGCGCCTCCTTCAGCAGTTCATACTTCTGCGCCCGCTGGATGCACCGATCTTCAGTCCGAAACAAGCCAACAGTGAGGCGGCCCGGCGACGGGGAAGCAAAGGGCGACGCCCGAACCAGAAGCCGAATCCGAAAAAATCAGACCGCACCCTTGGCGATGGCTACACCACCGCGAGCTATGGCCGGGCGATCCGCAATGCCTGCAAGCGCGCCAAGGTTGATACGTGGGGCCCCCACCGCCTACGCCACAACGCGGCGACGTTCCTGCGTCGGGAATTTGGCATCGAGGTCGCCTCGATTATCCTTGGCCACAGCAGCCTCGCGATCACGCAGACCTACGCCGAGCAGGACGAGAAGAAGGCCCGCGAGGTCATCGCGAAGGTGGGGTAAGATTCTGATCGGCGGGCCCGCCGCATCGTGGGCGAGCCTGCAAGTCGGTCAACGGTCAGACTCGCCAGCGATCCCGGGCATCGGTCAGTGGCGGTCTCATTTATGCAGGGGTGACAATGTCCAGTCTCGAACGAACCATCAGCGCATTAGGTGAACACGCAACGATCCTGCGCAAGTGGATCGGGGATCTGGACGATACGGCGATCGAAAAGCCCGATCCGGTCGATTACACCGGCTCCCTGGCGTCGTTGATGGGGATCATGGATGGCACCTCCGAAGGCAGGACGAGCGAGGAGACTCGGCAGGTTGATGCGTTATCGTCCGTGCTTGATGAACTGCAGCGATCACTCGGGGACGACATGCGGCGGCGGCTGCAGATACTCCTCAAAGAATCTGAGGTTGCGGATCAGATCATCAACCGGCTGAAGGAATGGCGGGATGCAGCAGTCCAACGTCTGCCGTCGGCCGATGATGAGCAAGGTGCTCGCCAGCAGATCCAAGCGATAGAGAGCGACATCACCGACACGCTGTATGCGCTGCAACTGAAAGGGGAAGCCGTTACCGAGTACATCGATGCTCTAGCGCATGCGCTAGAGCACGCAGACAAGGATTCGTTCGTCCACGCGACGGATCGGACTCCCGAGGATATCGCTCAGCGGTTTGGATATCAGCGCACGGTGAGTGACGTGGATCGATACAGCGACCTCGCCGAGCAGTGTCTATGGGGCATTCGTGGGCTAGCGGGATGGTTTCGTGCACATGAAACACCTCGGGGACCGTCGCCAGACCAGGGGCAGTGGCTTTTTGAGGCCGTTCGACGATGTGCCGAAGTGATTTTGTTTCCGGATCCGCTCGCAGTTCCCGATGACGCTGGCGCTACTTTCGACAAAGCGACCAATGTCATTCTGCGATACAAGATGTGGCGACGTTTTCAGGGAACTGGGCCACAGGTCTCGCTTCTGCCCACTGACCGTTGGGCGTTTCGCCACCTGGTGCGGGCGGCCAATCATGACTTCTATGCCGACTGTGCTGTTTCGCCAATTCGACTCGGAAGTGACACGTACCCATCCGCCCACTCCGCGGCCATTTCTGGAATCGAGAAAATCTGGACGGCGATGGAAAATCAACATCAGATTGCCCGGCTGAGTCCGACGGAGAGAGATGCATCGTGGGACAATGTCTTGAATGACTGGGGCAGTTGGGAGCTTGAGCAGCAAATTCAAAATGCCTTTGCCATGCTGTCCCGTGAACGGGTAGATGCGAGGAGACGATTGGAGGGGGCCGAATCGCCTGCGGCAACCACACGCCTCCCTGATGGCGACAGCGCTAATGAGGCGTCGGAGTTGGCTGCGTTATTGCCGCGATCACAAAGCGAATTGGCCGATGATCTGATCAAACGCCTCCCCGATGGCATTCCGAAAGAGGAAACGGTCAGGTCTGCAGCAGCCAAGCAGCAGATTAAAAATGCTGTGAAGCATTTGGGCATTCGAGCTGGTGCTGGCGGCCGCTACAGCGGGCGCGACGTTCATCGCATTCTTAATCGGATTGCGGATAGAGGTCGCACCCTGCTCGTGGATGCTGCTCGGAATTACATCGCCGAGCAGACACAAGTGGCCGCTCGCCTACAGCAGATGAAGGACGAAAGCGCATAACGACGTCTGTACCTGCCCAGGTACATGCTGCAGGTACACACAGGTTCACATCATGGATTGACCGCAACAGCCATGGTTTGATGCATCCGTACGCACCCGCGATATGGAGCACAAACCATGGCAACGCAGATTCTCGACCGAGACGACCTACTCACCCTCACCCAAGCCGCTAAGCGGCTTCCCGGTCGCCCCCATCGCTCAACCTTGTGGCGCTGGGCCCAGAAAGGCATTGAACTCCCGAACGGGTGCCGTGCCTATCTTCAGGTCCGCCGCTTGGGTCGCTGGACCCTTGTGGCCCCAGAGGACATTGACGCCTTCTCCGAAGCACTGACGGCCGCTCATGAGCAGCCGCAGCAGTCGCTGCGCCTCCGCCCGGCTCGGACACCGCGCCAGTCAACTCGGGCGCAGAGGGCCGAGGCTGAAGCGCAGCGACTTGGAATCTGACATTACGCGCAACCACACACCGGCCCGGATGATGCCGAGTTGACCAGTGTGCAACGATGTGAAGGAAACATGGCATGGCATTACAGGAAATCGGTGCTCTCGATCAAGTGCAGGCTCCCGACAGCACCGAATTGGGACTAGAACCAATTTCGACCGCCTCCCTCGATCAGATCAAACCCAGCCCCGAAAATGACCGCCTCTATAAGCCCGTCGATCCCGAGTGTCCCGATATTCGCGACCTCGCCGACAGCATCATCGAGCACGGCATTTGTGAGCCGATCGTCGTCACCCTCGACGGATACATCCTCAGCGGCCACCGCCGCTACACGGCAGCCCGCACTGCGGGCCTCGACGAGGTGCCAGTCCGAACGGTAGATATCCGCCGCGCGGATGACATCGACAGATTCGTCCGGCTTCTGCGTGAACACAACCGTCAGCGTGAGAAGTCAATTGACGAGAAGGTGCGCGAGGAGCTGGTTTCCGCCGACCCGGTCGAGGCCTACCAGTGCCTGCTCAATCACCGCCGTGAACTTGCCGACGTCGAGTTGCCAGAAATCCAGCTCCGGGAGCGAACGAAACGCGCCAAGATCACCAACGCCAAGCGTCCAATGCTCGAGGCGATCAAACGGGTCATCAATGAGTCGCGCAAGCACTGGCCGCTATCTGATCGGCGCATCCACTATGCCCTACTGAATGACCCGCCGCTGAAGCATGCAAGCAAGCCCGATCACATCTACACAAATGACCACACAAGCTACAAGGCACTGGTGGAGCTGTTGACTCGGGCAAGGCTCGCTGGCGAAATCCCGATGGGGGCAATCAGCGACGATACCCGTCCGGTGACGGCGTGGCAGGTCTATGACGGGCCAGGCGCATTCGTTCGAGACGAAGTTGAGGGTTTCCTGAATGGCTACTTTCGGAACCTGATGCGATCGCAGCCGGCACATATCGAGCTGCTCGCAGAGAAAAACACCGTCTATCCGATCGTGCGCCGAGTGGCCAACGATTATTGCATCCCTGTCACCAGTGGGCGCGGCTTCGCCTCGCTACCGCCACGCGCAGCGATGGCCAGCCGGTTCCGCAAATCGGGCAAAGACCGCCTCGTCATTCTGATCGTGAGCGACTTCGATCCCGACGGCGAGGAGATTGCCCATAGCTTCGCTCGCTCGATGCGCGACGACTTCGGCATCGAAAGCACCAGCGGGATTAAGGTGGCGCTTACGGCTGAGCAAGTTGCGGAGCGCGACCTCCCGCTGCATCTGGAAGCCAAGAAGGGGTCACCGAATTACCGACGGTTCACCGAAACGCACGGCACGCAGGTCGCTGAGCTCGAAGCCCTGCCGAGCGATGAGCTGGAACAGATTGTCCGTGACGTGGTGGATTCGGTGGTGGACCACGATGCCCTCGAGAGGGAGCGCGAGGCGGAAGCGGAGGATGCAGCATACCTGGCTGCGGTGCGCAATCAGGTAAGCGATTCCCTGCAGGAACTCGACTGGGGGGATCACGGTGAGTGATCATCTCGACCAGCTCAACCTTGAAGCGCAGATCATGGCTGACCGGTCAGCGGACGGAGACATTGCGCCCAACGTGGACGGACTACCAGCCCGGAACAGCGATCATGCAGCCCGCCTGCCTGAGCACACATCGGACGCGCCGCATTTGTCCCACCGGTTGCCACCTGACACACCTAACGCACCTGTTGCACCTTTCGGTTCAGTAGGTGAGGCCGGTGGCGCCGGTGTATCGGGTGCGCCAGGTGGTACGGGTGTCGCCGGTGCGCGCGGTGAGACAGGTATGGCAGGTGCGTCTGGTGCAACAGGTGCGCCCGGTGTATCCGGTGACGCAGGTGCGACCGGTGTAGCAAATGCGGCGCAGCAGATCGCTGAGGCGGCAGCGCTCACCGACGGAGAACGCCCTCATCGTGCCGCATGGCGTCTGGCTCGAGCGCTGTACCGGGCTGGACATACCGCTCCGGACGATGTCGATGCAGCCGCCGAGCACTGGTGGCAGTGCAGCGACACGAGGAGCAGGCGCCCGTCGGTCGAGGACGCCATCACGGAGGTGCATGAGGCGATGATGAAACTCGAAGATCCCGAAACGAATGACAGCGGGCGAGACCAACTGGCGGCGGCGTTCGAGCGATCGGCCACTCGACTCATTCCAGACGGCATCGAAGGCTACGGGAAGCGAAACCGTGTTCCGGCACGCCTCTA
>JBBDPC010000048.1:0-29378 GCA_040876735.1 Phycisphaeraceae bacterium
GTGGGGCGTGAGGCGCGGTCTAGCACACCCGGCCGCGGGCGTCGACGGGGCTTGGCTCGTACCGGCCGTCGGGATGGCGGAGCCAGACGCGGTCGTGCAGGTTGATGCTCGGGCAGACGTGGACGGGGATGATGTGCAGGCGCTGGCCGAGGGCGGGCTGGCGTTCGCAGCGGGCGATGTCGATTTCGCCATGCTCTTCGCTGAGGCGGACGACGCGGGCGTCGGGCAGTTCGACGACGCGGCCGTGCCCTTCGAGCGCGGCGTCGCGCGTGTAGCGTTCGCGGGTGAGCGACTTGCTGCCGGCATCAACCACGACCTTGCCGGGCACGGCGTTGCTGACGACGGTGGCCATCACGGTGGCGGCGCACTGTTCGACGGTGCAGGCGGTGCTGCCGATGCAGTTGACATCGTTGTAGATGTAGGTGCCGGGCCGGATTTCGGTCAGTGCCGTGATGTGGTGTGAGTGGAAGCCGCCGGGCGTGGAGCCGCCGGAGACGATGGCCGCCTCAAGGCCGTGGCGTCGCCAGAGGTCGATGGCCTGCTGGAAGAGCTGGTTGATCTGCGCCAGGTCGTCCGCCTGCTCGTCGAACGAGCCGAAGAGCTGGCCGGGGAAGCAGAACAGGCCGTCCAGCCGCAGCCCGGCGGTGCGATCGACGTGCTGCGCGAGCGCCAGCGCCGCTTCCGGCGACTGCACACCGGTGCGGTGAAAGCCGACGTCGAGGTCGACCAGGATGCCGACGGTCGTGCCGTGAGCGCGGGCCCGGTCGGCGAGCGCATCGCAGGCCTGCGCCGAATCGACCGCGACGCGCACGGTCACCCGCTGCGCCAGCTCGGCGATGCGCGTCGTGCGGTACGGATCGAGCGCGGGGTAGGCGATCAGCAGGTCGTCGGCGACGTCAGCCATGACCTGCGCTTCGTCGACCTTGGCGACCGTGAGCCCGACCGCGCCAAGCTCGATCTGCCGGGCGCCCATGCGGCGGGACTTGTGCGTCTTGGTGTGCGGCCGAAGGGCGAGCCCCTGCATGCGGGTGTAGTCGATCATGCGCTGAAGATTGCGTTCGACCCGCGCCAGGTCGATCACCATGGCGGGCGTGGGAATCTGCAACGGATCGTTCATGACCTCGGCGGCCGAGGGAGCATGCACGGTGGTCGTCATGGGCTGACTCTTTCAAACGCGCGGCAGGGTGTGGGGCATGACGCGGAAACAGAATTCCGCCTCGCTCGCGTACTTTATCACACCCGCCGCGCGGCAGCCGGGGGCCGATGTGCGTGCTGTGCCGGCGATGCGGAATGGGCCGGTTGCGGAAGCGGGGATTGGGAGGAAAACGGGGCAAACCCTTTCCCTGCTCTGGCAGATGTATCGTAGCTTCAGGGGCGTACGGCGACGCTGCGCCCTCCCGGCTCGGGCCGGGCCGGTCCCATGCAGTGCGTCACGAACTCGGAGGCAGCACCCCAAAGGAACTTGTCATGCTTCGCCACCACCTGCTCTGTGCTTCCATGGTTTCGACCGGCCTGCTGACCGCGCCGCTCGCCGCCGACACGTTCGAGCTCACCGGCACCCTCCGCGACTTCAAGACCAGCCACCCCGACTTCGAAACCTACCCCAACACCTCCCGCCTGGGCATCGTCGAAGCGCAGCTCGGCGACGACGGCAAGCCCGTGCTCAACATGTCAAACTACCAGGGCGCGGTCCACTCGCCCGAAACCTTCGCGCAGTGGTATCGCCCGGTCGAAGGCGTCAACATCGAAATCCCCCACACCATCACCCTCGACAACGGCCGCGACGAGCCCGGCGGCGTCTACAGCTTCGCCCGCGAACGGCCCGACTACTTCTTCCCCATCGACAACGCCGGCTGGGGCCCCTCCCAGGGACCGCTCGTCTGGGCCGAGCCAGGCTCGCACAACTACCACTTCACCTATGAACTGGCCACACGCTTCACCTACACCGACCCCGACACACGCGACGAGTCGCTCACCTTCGAATTCACCGGCGACGACGACGTCTGGGTCTACATCAACGGCAAGCTCGCCGTCGACCTCGGCGGCGTCCACCAGCAGGAACGCGGCATGATCGACCTCGACACCCAGACCTTCCGCCGCTACGACCACCGCGGCCAACTCGTCACCGAAAAAACCATCGACCTCGACCTCACGCCCGGCCAGTCCTACGAACTGAAACTCTTCTTCGCCGAACGCCACACCAGCGAATCCAACTTCCGCATCGAAACCACCCTCAAACTCAACGAAATCGTCCCCCTCTACGACTAACCCCCCCACCCACCAACACCCCCACGCCCCCCCCGAAGCCCACGGATTCAATCCGTGGGTCTTCCCGCGCGCACACGCACCGCCGCCCCCGGCGCACCAAGTGCAACCAGGGCCGGCGGCCGCGTGTCATCATCAACAAAAGCGAGCGACCGGGGACTGCCGGGTCGGTGCGGGAGTGCTTTCACTGGGGTCACGGTGTCCTGTCGCCCGGATAGGTAGGCTCAACACGCAAGCCCGGCATCCGCCGCCGCCGCATGCCTGGCATGCGACGCCGTGGCGCCGAGTCCCGTCGTGGCCGGCCTGGGTGTCAGTTCCGATTGGCACAGCGGCGGCCTATCCTGACTGCCGCGCCGCCACGCCGGGAACGCCGTTTGCCCAGACACGTCACTCGCTGTAAAGGGCCGCCGCGGTACAATCGTGCGCACCACCAAAGCCCCTGCGAACACCGCCGCACCCCAACCCCGGCACCCGAAAGGACATGCCCATCCGAACCCAAGCTGAGAAAAATGTCCGCCGCCGTGTTCATCCATGCGCACCCGCGTGTCGCGGTGGCCGTGCAAGGCACCATGGCGGAGCAGAACCGAACCATGAGAAGTAACGGTATCCGGCACCATATCTTCCTTGGTTGGTTTTCACGCGAAGATGTGCGGCGTCCTATCGGAAGACCCAAGGAGGCCGAACTTGACCAGGCGATCGGAAATATTTTCTGGAATCCTGTGGCTAGTGGCGACTTTGCCAGTCTGGCTACTCACAATGATGGCAATGATGGTCCTCGGGTACCTCTTAGCTCCTGATGAGCATGTCGAACAACTCACGTCGCTCATTTGTGGCCTCTTGGGAATGTTCATAGGCGGTTTCGTCGCTGCGGGCGCAATCGCGGTGGGGATTCGAAAGATAATTGGACGGCCACGGAAGGGCGCCGGTGACGGGTATTGAGGAGGGGATAGAAATGGTGTCGAAGAACTGGTAGTGGCCTGCTGTTCCAAACTAATCGGAGCCGACGATGAAACCCATACTAGCCTGCCTGATCGTCCTCGCCGCCTCGCTGCCGCCTTCCGCGTTTGCGGACGACGAGGCGGAGGTGCATATTGAAGGGCCGGTCGCCAATCCGGACAAAGGCGTGGCGACGTTCACCGTCACCAGCCCCTACCTCGGCCAGCCCAGCACGATTGAAGTGCTGCTGCCGGACACGATCGAGGCGGACCACACGTACCGCACGCTCTACGTGCTCCCGGTCGAAGGCGGCATCGGCGGCCAGTTCGGCGACGGCCTGGCCGAGGTCCGCAAGGCCGACGCGCACAACCGGCATGGCCTGATCGGCGTGACGATGTCGTTCGACTCCGTGCCCTGGTACGGCGCCCACGCCACCGACGAAACCAAACGCCACGCCGCGTTCATCAAAGAAGTCGTCGTGCCGCTGATCGAATCCCGCTACCCCGCCACCGGCAACCCCGAAGACCGGCTGCTGATCGGGTTCAGCAAGTCCGGCTGGGGCGCGGTGAGCCTGCTGCTCCGCGACCCCGACTTCTTCGGCGCCGCCTGCGCCTGGGACGCCCCGCTGATGATGACCGAAGCCGAGCTTCGCTGGGGCAGCCGACACCACTTCGGCACGCCCGAACAGGCCGCCCCCTACGTCCCCGCCACCCTCGTCCCCCAACGCGCCGCCGCCCTCACCGACGGCCCGCCCCGCCTGACCATCCTCGGCAAAGACCTCTTCGGCCGCCACGTCCGCCAGTTCCACGAACTACTCAACACCCACCACGTCCCGCACCACTACAACAACGACCTGACCTTCAAACACCACTGGGAATCCGGCTGGGTGCCCGAGGCGCTGGAAATTTTCCTGGCCGAACCGGACAGCCCGTAGGGCAGGGCTTGCCCTGCCCTACGGGCTGGCTTTCGCAAGGTTGCATAAACCAGCCTGCTTCGGGATGCTGTATACATGTCAATTCCACGCAACCAACCTGACCCGGCGCGATTCAATCCGCACGCTGCACTGCCCTACAACTTGCGCATTGAAGACTTTGCGATGGCAATGCAGGACGTGTATGACTTCTTTCACGATGTGAACACACTCCTACAACGGAAAAGCCTAGAGCGGCTGGACGACATGCTGCGTCCTGCGATTATGTCTGGAGTCATCTCGGACATGCTGACAGCGAGTTTGGCTAAGCACTCCCGCTCGCTGACTGAGAACGAGTACTTCAACGGCCATCCGGACTTGGTCGTCAAGGGAGTCTACAAGAACAATGCCGTCAAATCTGGATCAGAAGGCGTAGAGATTAAAACGACGCGAAAGTCTGGCGGTGCAGTTGATATGCACGGCGCACGAGAGCAGTGGCTTTGTGTATTTGTCTACCAAGTGGATACGGAGACTCAGCCGGCAATCGAACGCGACCCAATGAGCTTTACAGAGATTTATCTTGGGCAAGTAAATGTGTCGGATTTTCGACGTAACGAACGGGGCGAACTTGGTACGCGTACTGCTACGCTTGATCGAAAAGGGATAACACGCTTCCGCGAAAACTGGATTTACCGATTGTGAGTTGCTGGACTTGTTTTCAAGTCGCGCAACTTGAGTATTGCATCTTTAGCAACATGGACATAGTGCGGATCGGATTCAATCCCAATGCTGCGATACCCGACAGCCTCACAGGCTGCAAGGGTTGATCCAGAACCGGCAAAAGGATCAAGGACAACTCCCTCTCCGAGTGGCAGCACGGCGCGGGCAACCTGACGGAGAAACGCCTGAGGCTTCAAGCTTGGGTGAGGAGCGATCTTGCGTTCATGGGGATGAGTCGGCGCAGATCGAATGACATCGCCAAACGGTTTATCAGGTGCGGGGCGGCGAAAACCGCCAGTTTTCCACTTGCGAAGATTGTCCTGCACACGGCCTTCGATCGGCCTGCGATAGACAAGCCATGGTTCCCACATAGACCGAGGCATCACGCTGACTTCGGGAAACGTATCATGAGCATTTTTCGGCCGGTCACCGCCTCGCATAGTCATTACCAAACGGATAATTGCTCCTCGTTTTTCAAAACCCGCGTTTGCCAGTGCGGCCGAGACTAGATGGGATAAAAGCGGATTTGACGCGATGACGACATTCGCACCGGGAACCAATGCAGGATAAAGCGCTTTTGCCCACTCGGTGAAAAACTGCGTTAGATTGTTTAGATCGGAAGGTTGAAGGGTCGTAAAGCGAGGTAACGGTGAGCGTTTGCATCCGTCGTATGAGGGAGGAATCCGCCACACTCCCCCTTTGCCACAGCGAAGCTTACCCTGCTCTGTTGGCGTGTACTCAACAAGCCCGTAGGGGGGGTCGGTGACAACGGCATGAATGCTTTTCGCTTCTCTGGACCGTAGCCAGTTAATGCAGTCCGCTTCAAACAATTGAAGCCCGCCTGATTCAAACGCCGGTTGAAACTCAACCTCTGCTTGAACCGGTCGTACATCATCGTTGCGTAGCCGGTACCTTCCCCATGATACACGCTCGAACATCTCAGGAGTGCTCAAGCGAAGGTAAGAACGAACAGACGAGGCAGCAACGCCGCCATCAATACGTGACGCAACGGCTTCTACGATTTCCGACACACAAGCATCCGTGGGCGACTGACGGAGGTAATCAACGATTGCATCCCGAATTTCTCCAGGGCGACGACGCACATCCATAGGGGGGCTCCTTTGTTATTTACAAATATAGACGTCTAGACGTCATTTGCAAGGGCGTCGATAAAATAAAATGACAGCCGGTCGACACGTGGGGGGAAGTATCGAACGGCCCCCGCCTTTCGGCACATCGACATCACGACTTCATGTTGACCGGCGACGAATCGGCCGCGGGGGTTTCTTCGGTGTCGGGCGGCGCGGGGGGTGTGGGCGCGTCGGCCTCTTGCAGGTCGAAGAGGCGTTGGAGGGCGGTGGCGTAGAAGCTGGTGGCGACGCCGTGGGCGGGGTCGTGCAACTGGCTTAAGGGGATGTGCAGGATCTTGTTGATGACGCGGCGGGTGTGCTCGTCCAGCAACGCTTCGATCGCTTCGGTCTCGGCAGTTCCGGGGGCGGGGTCGGGGGCGGTTCCGGGGGCGATGGTGGCGAGCTTGCGGCGGGTGCGCTGTTGCTCGGCGTCGCCGATCTCGTGCAGGCGGTGGCGGAGTTGACGAATCAGCCGGCCAACGTCGCGGTGTTCGAGCTGTTCCATGCAGAGGGCGACGGCGTCGGCGAGCTGGGCTTCGCAGGCGTCGATCTGCTCGCGGCGCTGCTCGACGTTGGCGGCGACGACGGCGGTGAGGTCGTCGATGTTGTAGAGGTAGACGTCGGGCAGGTCGCCGATGGCCGGGTCGATGTCGCGCGGCAGGGCGATGTCGACCACCAGCAGCGGGCGGTGCCGGCGACGCTTGAGCAACGGGCGGAAGCGGTCGGCGGTGAGCACGGGCTCGCGTGAGCCGGTCGAGGCGATGACGACGTCGGCTTCGATGAGCAAGGCGTCGAGGTCGCCCCAGTCGCGTGCGCCGCCCTGGGCACCCGTGAGTTGCAGGTCGTCGGCGAGGACCTGGGCGGTTTTGAGGGTGCGGCTGGCGAGGTAGAGGCGGGCGGGGGATTGGCGGAGCAGGTGGCGGAGGGTGGTTTTGGCCATCTCGCCCGCGCCGAGGCCGAGCACGGTCTTGTCGGCGAAGTCGGCGAAGACCTGGCGGGCGAAGTCGACGGCGACGGAGCCGACGCTGACCCGGCCGGCGTCGATGCCGGTGGCGGTGCGGACGCGCTTGGCGGTGGCGATCGCCTGCTGAAACAGCTTGTGCAGCACGGGGCCCACGGCCTGCCCGGCCACGGCGGTCTCATACGCCCGCTTGATCTGCCCGAGCACCTGCGGTTCGCCGAGCACCATCGAATCCAGCCCGCAGCCGACGCGAAAGAGGTGCCGAGCCGCCTCGTCCTGTTCGCGCTGCACGAGCGTGTCACTGCCCAGCGTGTCGAGGGCGACGCCGGCGCGTTGGGCGAGCAGTTCGCGCAGCTCGGCCGGCTTGGGCGCTTCGTGGGCCGGGCGGGCGATGTACAGTTCGACACGATTGCAGGTCGAGAGCACGACGGCCTCGGCCAGCGGGTAGCGACGGCGCAGCTCGGCGAGCAGGGCCTGCTGGTCATCGACGGTGAGCGCGAGCGCTTCGCGCAGGGCGACCGGGGCGGTGCGGTGGTTGATGCCGAGCATCAGGAGGCGCATGTTGAAACCTCCGGTTTCAACAGTTTCTGGTTTCTAGTTTCGCGTTTCGAGTTTTCAGGCTGGTGACCTTGGGCGCGGTGCTGCGCCAACCGCTCACCGGATGGAAAACTCGAAACCCGAAACTCGAAACTAGAAACTCCGCCCGCCGCCGCTCGCGGCGCGAAGGCGGAACTGGTGACGATGCCGTAGACCGCCAGCAGCAGCACGAGGCCGGCGATGGCGAGCCAGGCGGCGCGGCGGCCGCGGAAGCTGGCGGCGTAGCGGACGTTCATCACGACGGCGAAGCTGAGCCAGGCGAGCGTGGCGAGGACGATCTTGGGCAGGTAGCGGGCGAGGCTGGCGTGCTCCCAGGCGTCGGGCTCGTCGATGAGGATGACCAGGCCGGCGACGAGGCCGAGCGTGAGCAGGGCGAAGCCGAGCGTGGCGGTGCGGATGATGAGGTTTTCCAGGGCTTCGAGGCTGGCGAGTCGGCCGAACTGTGCGGGGGCCTGTTTGTGCTTGAGGCGATGCTGGACGTAGAGGTACATCCCGCCGGCGATGGCGGCGACGGCCGACCCGAGCGTGCCGAGGTAGACGCCGGCGAGATGGAGGCCGCGCCAGACGGGATGAAGCGTGTCGATCTCGAACGGTCGGTAGGTCCAGGTGGCGGCGCAGAGGGCCCAGGCGAGGATCAGCGCCAACAGCGGCAGGCCGAACACGGAGAGCCCGAGCAGGCGCGGCCGGCTCTGGAGGAAGGCGACCGTGCCGGCGAAGAGGGTGGCGATCAGCAGCAAGCCGTCGACGTGGGCGGTGAGCGGTTGCCAGGCGCCTTCGACGAACAGCCAGCGGTGGAGGAACAGCCCGGCGGCGGCGAGGCCGGTGATGATGACGAGGGTTTGCTGGGCGGTGGAGGCGATGGCGTGCTCGCCGGGTTGGCGGAGCCGGTGCAGGGCGAGCGCCCACGCGGCGAGGGTGAGCAGCGTGAGGCCGGCGAGCAGGAAGGTGGTGAGCGTGTCGGTCATGGGAAGCTCAAATGACAAAATTCAAATGACAAATGTCAGAACCGGCTTGCCGTTGCTTTCATTCGTCATTCGAATTTCGTCATTCGTCATTCCCCTCATCCCGCTCTTCGTCGCGTTGCTCCTCAGAGGCGGGCGTTGGGGGACGATTCAGGGGATGGTCCGCGATGGCCCGGCAGTGGGCGTGGAGGGCGTCGGGGCCCTGAGCCTTAAGGATAGCCATGGCGTCGGCGTCCGTCAGGCGGCGCAGGCGGGCGTGGCGTTCGGCGGGGTCGGCGCCGGTGGCCTGAAGTTGGGCGCGGTACGGGCCGGCGATCTCCAGCAACCGGGGCCAGTCGGGGTCGAGCGCGTCGCCGAGCTGCTGGCGGATGGCGACGGCGGCGCTGGGCGATCGGCCGGCGGTGTCGACGCTGAGCGTGATCGGGCCGTGACGGGCGTGGGCGGGCACGGTGAAGTCGCCGGCGGCGGGGTCGTCCACGCGGTTGACCAGCACGCCCCGCTCGGCCGCCTCGCGGACCACCTGCGCATTCACCGCCGGCACGTCCGTGGCCGCCACCGCCACCACCGCCCCCGCCAGGTCGCCCGGCTCATACGCCCGCCGTACCAACGTCACCGCCAACGCTGTCCACCGCTCTCCCGGCTCCGGTGCAATCACCGTCACCTCCGCTCCGCACTCAAGCAGCGCCGCCGCCCGCCGACGCGCCACCGCCCCGCCGCCGATGACCACACACCGCCGGCCGCGCAGTTTGAGCATGATGGGCAGATGATCGGCCATGGTGATCGGAGTCGCCACGAAGTCACAAAGGACACGAAGCAAGCACGAAGGAAGTCATGGAAAAAGGAAGGAACGAAGGCGTGGCGTATGCACGAAGATGGGCTGATTTTCGATCCGCCAAAGCCCTGAGCAACTTTTCTGTCTTCGTGTTTGCTTCGTGTCCTTCGTGACTTCGTGGCAGACCGGCCGACCACTCACCGCACGACTTCCACCGTGCTGTCGCCTTCGACGAGCAGGTGGAAGACCTGTTCGATGTCGGCGTCGCGCAGGCGGATGCAGCCCATGGAGATGGCCTTGCCGACGGAGTCGGGATCGATCGTGCCGTGGATGCCGTAGCCGGCCTGGTCCTCGGTGTTCGCGTCGACGCCCTTCATCGCCAGCCAGTAGTCGCCGATCGGGTTGTCGGGGTCGTCCGCGCGGTAGTGGTCGCCCGTGCGCGGGTTGCGCCAGTCGGGGTTCACCACCTTGCGGCCCGGCTCGATGATCCACTCGCCTTCCGGCGTCGAGTCGGCTTCGCCCAGGCCCACGTCATAGCTGCGGACATAGATCGGCGAGCCGTCCGGCTGGCGGAGGTAGAGGTCCATGCGGAATTCGCTCTTGGAGACGCGGGCGTGAAACGGGCCGCGGATGAGCTTGATCGACTGGCCCACCTGCAGTCGGCGGGCGTCGATCTCGTTGACCCGTTCGAGAAACTGGTAGGTGAGCTTGTACCGCGGCGCGATCCGCGCCAGCAGGTCGCCGCTCTGCACGCGGTAGACTTCCGCCAGCGGGTCGCCCGGCTCAACCTCGGGCGAGAAGACCAGCTTCTCGTTCACGCTCGCCAGCGTCTCGCGGATCGCCCGCGCGTCACTGGCGGCCAGCCGTCGGCCGTCGTCGAACAGCAGCCCGCTGAGCACCCGCCGACCTTCGACCAACTTGCCGTCGGCGATCAGGCCCATGCCGTCGCGGACGGCGTCGGAATTGACGGGGAGCGTGGTCCTACTGCCGGCTGGGCGATTGTTGCGGGATGACGTGGCCGGCTGGGCCGGCGCGTCGTCGGGCGTGGCTGTCGCGCCGAGCGTGAGCGTCGGCACCACCGGGCGCATGTCACGGACGCGATCAGGGGCGGTGTCGCGGTCGTCGTTCGTCTGGCTGGCGTTGGAAGAATCGTCAGCGCCGCCGCCGGGCGTGTCGACTTCGCGGGTTTCGCCGTCGTTCGTCGCGGGGGTCTGGCCCTCGCTGTCTTCGCCGGTGAGGAAGAGCCAGTAACCCACCGCCAGCAGCACCGCGACGACCAGCACCCAGGGCCACCGCCGCGCCCGCCGTCGGCGGGAGGCCATGTTTCGCCGACTCATGCCGCTGCGGGACATCTGGGAACTGAGGGTCATCGTGGGGCTCGCGGGGTTGGGGGAGGTTCGGGATTCGGGATTCGGGATTCGGGATTCGGGGCAGAGTGTATGAGCGAAGTGCCGACTTCGCATCGAGCTCGAAAGCCCCGCCCGCCAGGGCGGGGTTCGGACGCCAGACGCATCACGCCTATTCGTCCTTTTTCGGCAGATCCGCCCGTGAATCGCCAGTTTCCGGACCCTGGCCCGCCCTTCGCGGGGTGGCCCGCTGCTGGTCGATCCAGCGCAGGTATTCGCCGATGCGCTGCTCCCAGCCGTGGTCGGTGGGCGTGTAGTAGGTCTTGTCGACGCCGAGGTACTCCTGGTCCACGAAGCCGGTGTCGGATTCGTGGGCCGAGGCGTATCCCTGGGCGTGGCCGAGGCGTTGGGCGCCTTTGTAGTGGCCGTCGCGCAGGTGCCGGGGCACGGGCACGGTGCGTCCATTCTTTACGTCGCTCATGGCCGCCCAGATCGCCAAAGCGGAGGCATTACTCTTGGGCGCGGTGGCCATGTAGATCGCCGCCTGCCCGAGCGTGAGCTGGCATTCGGGCATGCCGACGCGTTCGGTGATGTCGTAGGCGGCCGCGGCGACCTGGATCGCCCGGGGGTCGGCGTTGCCGATGTCCTCGCTGGCGAGGATCGCAATCCGCCGGGCGACGAAGCGCGGGTCTTCGCCGGCTTGGAGCATGCGGGCGAGCCAGTAGACCGCGGCGTCCGGGTCGCTGCCGCGCATCGACTTGATGAACGCCGAGATCGCGTCGTAATGCTCGTCGCCCGTGCCGTCGTAGACGATCGCCTTCTGCTGAATGCTCTGCTCCGCGGCGGCGAGGTCGATGCGGATCGGGGTTCGGGGTTCAGGGATCGAGGATCGGGGGGAAGCGCCGGGATCAGTTGGCTTTCCGCCTGATCCCTGATCCCCGTACCCCGAACCCCCACTCAGCACCGCAATCTCCAGCGCCGCCAGCGCCCGCCTCGCATCGCCGTCGCAGATGGTCGCCCAATGCGCCAGCGCCTCGTCGGTCACCGCCACGTCCAGCTTGCCGAACCCGCGCTGCTCGTCCGCAATCGCCCGACGCAGCAACGCCGTGATTTGCGCTTCCTCCAACGGCTGAAACTGGAAAATCTGCGACCGACTCACCAACGGCGAATTGATCGCGAAAAACGGGTTCTCCGTCGTCGCCCCGATCAGCGTAATCACCCCCCGCTCCACGTCCGGCAGCAACACGTCCTGCTGCGCCCGATTGAACCGGTGAATCTCATCGAGAAACAGAATCGTCCGCACCCCGTCCGCCTCAAGCTGCCGCAAGGCGGTGTCGAGGATGAACCGCACGTCCTTCACCCCCACCGCCGCCGCGTTCGCCCGCTCGAACCGCCGCTGGGTGTAGTTGGCGATCAGCTCCGCCAGCGTCGTCTTCCCCGTGCCCGGCGGCCCGTAGAAGATCACGCTCGTCAGCCGGTCCGCCTCCAGCATCCGCCGCAGCATCTTGCCCGGCCCCAGAAAATGCTCCTGCCCCGCAAACTCCTCGAGCGACCGCGGGCGCATCCGCACCGCCAACGGCTCCGCCGCCGCCCGGTTCCGCTCACGCTCCTGGGACCATAAATCCATAGCCTGTCATCTTAGCAGCGATGGAACGGGGTAACGCCAAGTCGCCAAGATGCCAAGAAAGCTGCAGAGCATCCGTTGCCCGACCTGCTAGTCGCGACGAAAGATTTCATAGCCATAACGCCGTCGATGTGTAACTTCGCCGTCGACAACTAACAGTTTGAAGATTCGAAAGCGGTCGGCGTCCAGAAACGAAATACCCATGTGGAGCGGGACGGTGTCGTTTGCAGTGACGCCGAGAGCGTCGACGATTTCTTGGGGACTTGACTCGTCATATTCAGCCCAGTCTGGATAGTACTCCCGGATCAGCAGTTCGTTATCCTCAACCCAGAGTATCTCGTATTCGCCGTGGGCAACTGGGCCTTCCGTTGTAGACACGATTTTGCCGTCGGCGGAAAACTTAAATTGAGCACTTTCCAGCAGTTCGACGGACCGACGGCGTATGTCCTCTTCGCGGTCGGCGGGAAGATCGCCTACGGCCGATGCAAGGAAATCGTCCAAGCCTTCTTTGCTCTCAGATATATCAACAACCCACGTACCAGCCAGTCGATCGCGTGGATCATGTTCGACTGCCTGTTGAGCGCAACCGGTGACCCATAAAACAACCGAGACCCAGCCGAAGATGTATCGTGCGTTTCGCATCACAGCCCCGACGAGTCGCGGCTCTGGCTTTCCTCGGCCGAGCCGGGCAGGTGGAGGCCGCATTCCTGGCGCAGGCCGCTGAACCGGCCGGTGCGCTCGTGTTCGCCGGCGGTCACCGGCAACGTCGAGTGCGTGTCGCCGATGGAGATGTAGCCCTTCTCATACAGCGGGTGATAGGGCAGGTCGTGCTTCTTGAGATACTCATGCACGTCCTTGGTCGACCACGTGAGGATCGGATGCACCTTGTACCGGCCGTCCTGGAGTTCGACGTGCCGCAGCGACGCGCGATGGTCCGTCTGCCCCCGCCGCAGGCCCGCCACCCAGGCGGTGACGTTGAGGTCGTTCAGCGCCCGCTGCATCGGTTCGAGCTTGACGATCTGGAGGTACTTGCTCATGCCTTCCGCGCCCTGCTCCCACAGCTTGCCGTGGATCGCTTCGAGGTGGGCGGCGGTGAGGCGGGGCTGGTAGACGCGGAGGTTGAGGTTGAGGCGTTCGGTGAGCTGCTGGGCGAACTGGTAGGTTTCCGGGAACAGGTAGCCGGTGTCGATGAAGATGACCGGGATGTCGGGCACGACGCGCGTGGCGAGGTGGAGCATCACCGCCGACTGGGCCCCGAAGCTGGAGGTCATCACCAGCGAATCGCCGAAGGTCTGGCTGGCCCATTCGATGACGCGGGCAGGCGCGGCGTCGGCCAACTCGGCGTTGACGGCCGGGAGGTCGAGGTCACTGCGAGGCGGGGCACTGCTGACCGGCACGGGGCGGGCTCCTTCCAGCTTCCAAAGGGTGAGCCGCTTATTTTAGCCGAAAGCCGGGGGAGGCGGAAGCGGGGATCGGGGATCGGGGATCGGGGATCGGGGAGATTTTAAGCCGAGGGCTGAGTCCGCGAAGCCCCGGATCAGGGGAGAGATTTCTAATTTCTAATTGCTGATTGCCATTTGCCATTCACCCCTCCCCCGGGGCGACGCTGACGGTATCATGCCCGCCATGACGCAGCGGGTGCGGCAGATCGAGTCGGGCGGCGCGGTGGTGCTGGCGGTGGCGCTGGGGGGGATGATCGGCGCGGCGGGGCGGTATGCGTTCATGATCGGGTTCCCCGTGGAGCCGGGGCGGTTTCCGCTGACGACGTTTGCGGAGAATGTGGCCGGGGCGTTCGCCCTGGGCTTTGTGGGGGTGCTGCTGCTGGACCGTTTGCGGCGGGGCCGGCTGATGCGGCCGTTCCTGTGCACGGGGGTGCTCGGCTCGTTCACGACGTTCTCGGCGTTGAGCCTGGAGACGGTGACGCTGGCGGGCGACGGCCGGCTGTGGCTGGCGGTGGCGTACCCGCTGGCGAGCGTGGTGGCGGGGCTGACGGCCGCGCTGGCGGGGATGATGCTGGCGCGGCGCTGGCCGGGGCGGGGAGCGCAGGCATGAGCCCGGCCCTGCTGGCGATCGTGGCGGCGGCGGGCGGGCTGGGCGCGGCGGCGCGGCACCTGCTCGATGCGTGCATCTCGCGGCGCGTGGCGGGCGGACGGCCGTGGGGCACGTTCGCGGTCAACGTCACCGGCTCGCTGGCGGTGGGCGTGCTGGCGGGGCTGGCGATGAGCGACGCGCTGCTGCCCGAGCCGGTGCGGGCGGCGGCGGGCATCGGGTTTCTCGGCGCCTACACAACCTTTTCCACGTGGATGGTGGAGACGCTGCGGCTGATTGAAGGCGGCGCGTGGCGCGCGGCGGCCGTGAACGCGCTGGGCTGCCTCGTGGCCGGCCCGGGCGCCGCGTTGGCGGGGCTGGCGCTGGGGTTGTCGGCGGGGTAGTGAGGCGGGGGCGCGGGTTATTCTTCGAGGCGGTTGGCGATGCGGCGGTAGAGTTCGTCGCTGAGCTGGCGGTCGCCGAACGTGCCGACGCGGACGCGCACCTTGCTCACGCCGTCGCCTTCGCGGGTGGCGGAGATGTTGACGGCCTTGTCGGTCGCCGTCCGGCCGCGCAGCTCGCCGGTGGCCTGATCCGCTTCGCTGGAGATCACGGTCATGTCCATGCCGTCGACCACGGCCTCGCCGGCTTCGATCACGGTGGCGGGGTCGGCCTTGACCAGGCCCTGCGAGGCGCCGCGCACGTAGGCCACGCCCGCCCCGGCCGCGCCCGCCGCCGCCACCGCTAGGCAGCCGGCACTGGTGAGGGCGATGAGCGTCAACAAGGTCGCCGCAGTCAGTCGTTGCATGTGTCGAGCGTATGGCATGGTTAAGGCTCCGTGGGAGGGGGATTCGGGATTCGGGGTTCGGGATTCGGGTCCGGAGCCGGTGCTTTGCCGAAGCCCGAATCCCGCGCTTGTTCACATTTCCAGCTTGCGGTCGAAGAAGTCGAACTTCATCGCCGCCTTGGCCGCCTTCAGCGTCTGCTCGGCCACGGCGTTGGCGCGGCGCGTGCCGTCGCGCAGGATTTCGAGCACCTGGTCCGGGTCGGCCTCCAACTCGGCACGGCGGTGGCGCATCGGTTCGAGCAGGTCGTTGATCACGTCGGCGAGGCGCATTTTACACTCGCCGTCGCCGACCTTGCCCGCGCGGTAGCGGGCCTTGAGGTCTTCGACCTCCGCCTTGTCGGGGTTGAACGCGTCGTGGTATTCCCACAGCGGGTTGCCTTCGATCACGCCCGGCGAGTCGGCGGCCATGCGGCCCGTAAACAGTCGGCCGCACTTTTTCTTCACCTGCTTGGGCGTGTCGCTGAGGAAGATGGCGTTGTTCAGCGACTTGCTCATCTTCGCCTTGCCGTCGATCCCCGTGAGCCGGGCGACGCGGCCGACCTTGGCTTCGGGGATGGGGAAGACGCCCTGCTCGGCATGGGCGGCGTCGCCGGCCTGCGGGTCGACGCCGGCGTAAGTCACGTTGAACCGCCGGGCGACTTCGCGGGTCATCTCGATGTGCGGCACCTGGTCTTCGCCCACCGGCACGGCATGGGCGCGGAAGGCGAGGATGTCGGCGATCTGCCCCACCGCATACATCGGGAAGCCGAAGCTGTACTTGTCGCCGAGGCCCTTGAGTTCGATCTCGGTCTTGAGCGTGGGATTGCGCATCAGCCGGTTGAACGGCAGGAGCATGGCGAAATACCAGGTCAACTCCGCAATGGCGGGCACTTCGCTTTGCAGGAAGATGGTCGACTTGGCGGGGTCGATGCCGGCGGCGAGGTAGTCCATCGTAATCTGAAATACGTCGTCGCGGACGCCTTCGGATTGCTCGGCCCGGGTGGTCAGGGCATGGACGTTGGCAATGATGAAGAAGCAGTCGTACTGGTCTTGCGCCTGGACGCGATGCTCGACGGAGCCGACCCAGTGGCCGAGGTGGAGCCGGCCGGTAGGCGTGTCGCCGGTGAGGATGCGCGGGCGGGCGGCGGTTGATGTCTCAGTGGCCATAATGACCTGTTGTAGCGAAACAGGACTCAGTTTGCGAACAGCCGCCTTCAGGTCCAGATCCACCACACAGGTTGAAGCAGATTGAGATCGAAAGCGTGGCTCCAATAGATCAGAAACCCCAGCAGGGGAACTGTCGGCAAAGCGAGAAATGCAATGAGCAAGCCGTCCCACCATCGCCAGCCACCGAAGCGCCAGCCGTATCCCGCAAGGGCTGCGACGAGCAACGCGGTCACAGGGGTGAACATGTTTAAAAGCCCGATGACAGGCTGTGTAAAGCTGTTTCCGCACACCATCTGCGGAGTGACAGGCATCGGCTCCCAAGGGTAATGGCCGAAGTAAATATACCAGCTATAAATGGCGGCAAACGTGAAGTAGCCGCTGGCAACCACGAAGGCGGAAACGCGTAATAAAATCGCCATCGCTTCCCCAGATGATGACTCGAAGGGCGTCAAACGCTACAGCTTCTCGCTGCATGTTAACTGCAGCGATGCCTTGGAGGCAATGCCTTGGCTTCACTTCAACAAGGCTTTCACGCGCTGTGCGAGAGGCGGTTGGGGGCCGGGGCGCCGGCGGCGTAGGGGTTGGCGGGCGGTGCGGCGGGGCCGTCGGGCGCGGGCTCGTCGTCGGTGTGGAGCTTGCGGATAAGCATCTGCCAGGTTTCGCGTTCGTAGTCGATCAGGCGGATGGCTTCGTCGACGGCGTCGGGCTCGCGGGTCATGTTGGCGTCGACCAGCCGGCGGTAGATGTAGGTGTACAGCGCGGCGAGGCGCTGGCAGAGGGCGGGGTCGACGTCGGCGTTGAGGCTGTTGGACAGTTCGAGCACGATCTTCTGGGCGCGCATCAGGGCGTGGTAGCTGGCTTCGAAATCCTGGCGGGCCAGGGCGTCGCGACCCTGTCGGCAGAACTTGATCGCCCCGTCGTAGAGCATCAGCCGAAGCTGCTCGGGCGAAGCGGTCATGATCTTCGTTCGCAGGTAGGGATTGGTGGCCGGTGCTGGCATGACAGACGTTGATCCCGTTTGCAAGGGCCGCGGTTTCGTTCTCAAGTGGTATCGGCCAAGGCGAGGCCACGGCGTTAGCGCGAGATGGCGGCGGCGGGCGCGACCGATAAAAGAAGGGGGAGGGATCGTTTCAAAGTGGGGCGGGCGTCACGGGCGCGGCGGCGGATCGTCGCGGCGCGGGTCCGCGTCGGTGTCGGGGGCGGTGTCGGGATCACGGTAGCGCTGGCCGGCCTCGCGCCAGGCGTCGCCGGTGTAGGGCTGGCGGCCGCCGGGCTGCGTGGCCCGCAAACGCCGGCCCTGCTCCAGCAGGCGGTCGCGCCGCGCCTGGTTCCGCCAGGATGACATCAACGCCAGGATCACGCCGATGCCGATCACGCCCACGATGAGCATCAGCACCACCAGCCAGACCAGGTGTGTTCCATCTTCCGGCCACATGCCCGGATTGTAGCGGCTTGTGGCATGCCATCGGCAAAATGTTACTTCCCGTAGCCGCGCAGCGCCGCGGAGCGCGCTCCGGCGCATTGCAACGGCGGAGCGCGCTCCGCTGCGCTGCGCGGCTAAGGATTTATCGGTTGTCCGGCCCGCGGTAGGTGCAGACCGTCTTCTCCGTCTCCCAGACGCGCACTTCCTCCAGCGCCACCGCCTCGGCCGCGGGGCCCAGCGGCTTCACGGCCGGCTCGAGCATCTGCCAGATCACCTGGGCGATGTGCTCCACCGACGGGTTGCGATCCGCGAAGGCGGGCACGTCGTGGTTCAAATGCTTGTGGTCCAGCTTCTCGATGACGTGGGCGTTCACCGCCGCGTCCAGTTCGTCGATGTCCAGCACCCGGCCGCCGGGGTCGATCGGGGCGCGCACGGCGACCTCGACGCGGTAATTGTGCCCGTGGCCGGCGGGGTTGTTGCACTTGCCGAAGATCTCGCGGTTCTCGTCGTCGCTCAGCTCCGGCACGTGCAGGCGGTGGGCGGCGGAAAACTCGTACTGCTGGCGGACGATGACGTGGTTCATGTCTTCGCTCCGAATCGAAAGCGTGTAGCGCGGCGTCAGGTGCAACGTCAGCGTGGCGACCGTGTCGTCCAATGGCTGGTAGAGCAGGCTGACCATCCGCTGCATCAACTCGCCCATCGGGATCGCGGCGGGCGGGGTGGGCCCGGCGACGAGGCCGGCGAGGTCGGGCAGGACGTGCTCGCGCACCGCTTCGTCGATGAGCTTGATGTTGAGGAAGTAGCCGGTCTGCGGGTCGGCCTCGCCGCGGCAGGTGACGCTGAGTTCGTAGTAGCGTCCGAGGCCGCGCATGGCGGGCCAAGCGGAATAGGTGTTGTCCTTGGCGCTGCCCCAGACCGCGGGCTCGGCGGTCTCATCGAGGCAGAAGCGCACCGTGCGGGTGAGTTCGAGCATAGGAACAGCGTAGCGGGTCAGAGGTCAGAGGTCAGAGGTCAGAGGCAGGGCAACTTCAGTCGCCCTGCCTTGGGCGCGTGGGGAGGTTGTCCGACCGGCCCCGCTCACTGCAACGGCAACGAGAGATCGAAGCTGATGACCTGCGTTTCGTCGCCCGGCTGATCGACCAGCGGGAAGGCGACGTCGATGGCGAACGGCGCCCGGCCGAGGAAGGGGACCATGATCCGCAGCCCCGTGCCGACCGACACCCGCCAGTCGTCGAGCCCCGGCCGGTCGCGCACGGTGCCCGCATCGGTGAAGACGACGCCCGAGAGCGTGCCCACGTGCTCGCCCGGCGCGGGCACGCCCATCAGCGGGAACTGGTATTGCGCCCCGGCCAGGAGCATGAAGTCGCCGCCCACCGCCCGGTCGGAGCGGCCGCCCGTGTCGGCGCGGATGCCGCGCGGCCCGATGCCGCGGAAGGCGAAGCCGCGGAGCGTGCGATGGCCGCCGGCGTGGAACCGCTCGAACACCGGCGACTCGTCGCTTTCAAAAATCACGCCCGTCTCGGCACGCAGGCTCACCACGCTTCGCCGGCCGAAGAAGTCCTCATCCACCGTGAAAAACTGACGCCAGCCCGCCGTGGCGCGGGTGAAGTCGTAATCGCCGCCGAGCAGGCCCACGCGCTCGACGCCCAGCTCGGTCAGGCTGCCGCGCGTCGGGTAGAAGGCGCTGTCGGTCGTGTCGCGTTCGAGGCTGACGCCCAGCGCGGTCAGGGCGCTGTGGCCTTCCACGGCAAACACATCGGTGGGCGCATCGGGATCGATGCGGTTGATACGCACCTCCTGCCCGCGCGCGTGCACGCTGCCGGTCCAGATGTCGCCGAACCGCCGGCCGATACCCACCGACCCGCCGATCCGCCGTTCGTCGTAGTCCAGCCGTTCGCGCGTGTAGTAGGAGACGGTGGTGTCGAGGAAGTAGTCGCTTTCCAGCAGGTAAGGCTCGCGGAAGCTCACCGAATAGCGACTCGCCCGGCTGCCGGGTTGCAGCGAGATCTGGAAGTACTGCCCCGCCCCGCGGAACGCCTTGCCGGTGATGAACTCGCCGAAGGTCTTGGGCGGCGCGGCGATGTCGAAGTTGCGCTGCGTCATGTCGATCGCGCCGATCACGCCCAGGTCCGAGCTTACGCCCGCGCCGATGTTCAGCGAGCCGGTCTGCTGCTCCTGCACCTCGATCAGCACGTCGCGCACGGCGTCGCCGGGCTGGCCCAGCACGGTCACCGTGCCGCCGGCGAACAGCGGGCTTTCGCGCAGCCGGCGACGCGTCGCGTCCACGCCCGAACGGTCGAACGGCCGGCCGGGCCGCATGCCACGCACTTCGCGCAGCACCACGTGGTCCTTCGTCGCCGCATTGCCCCGCAGCGTCAGCCGGCCGACGGTCGACGGCGTCCCCTCGTCCACCCGCACCAGCAGGTCGACCTCCGGCTGGTCTTCGTGAAACAGGCGGACGATCTCAATGCCGGTTTCCAGAAAGCCCAGTTGGCCGTAGAGATCTTCCAGCGCGACGCGCGACCGGTTCGCCTCTTCGTCGGAGTAGATGCTGCCCTGCTCCAGGGTCATGTTGCGCGCGATCTGCGCGTCGGGGAACAGCTCCGCCCCTTCCACGCGAACGTTGGCGACCGTATAGCGCGGGCCCTCGTCGATGAGAAACTCCACGATCGCGTCGCGCTGGTCGGGCGAGATGGCGATCCGCCGACCGACCTGCGCATCGAGATAGCCGCGGGCCTGGTAGAACTCGCGTAAGCGGGCGGCGTCGAGGTCCAGTCGTTCACGGTTCAGCTCGCCGCGGCGGAAGATGGGGATCCACGTCGCCGCTTCGATCTCGTTGTAAAGCTGGCGGTCGGGAAACGCCGTGTTGCCCTCGAAGCCGATGTCGCGGATGCGGACGCGCGGCCCTTCGCGCACGCGGAAAATCAGCACGCTCTCCTCCGCCAGCAGGTCCTCGTCCACGTCCACCGAAGCGGTGTAGTAGCCCGCGTCTTCATACGCCTCGACGATCTGCGTGCGCGCCCGGTCGATCAGGAACGGGTCCACCGGGTCCCCCGCCTGCAACCGCACCTGCCCGAGCAGCTCCTGATCGTCCAGCGCCCGGTTGCCCACCACCTGCACCGTCTCCAGCAGCGGGTGCTCCTGCACCACGAACCGCAGCACGAGCGCGTCATCCTCCCGCGGCACCACCTGCGCACGCACCGCCGCGAACCGGCCCAGATGGTTGATCCGCACAATGTCCTGCTCGACCGTCCGCGGGTCGTACGGCTCACCAACCTGCGACCGCACCTGGTTGCGCACCAACTGCTCGGACACCTGGTCGAGCCCGACCACCTCGATCTCCGCAATCGGCCGGCCGGCGGGGTCCACACCCTGCGCCCCGGCCTGCCCCGTCAGGGTCAGCGGCAAACAGAGCGCGAGGATCCACCAGCACCACGTCAGGCCATGTCTCGTTGGATGCAAGGGCAACTCCCTACCAGGCAGGCGAATTCGCAGCGCGCACCGCCGCGATCGAGCCGGCAAGTTTACTCGAAATGCCGAACGGACACAGCGGGGCGGGGGTTGGGGATTGGAGATTGGGAAGATTCTGTATAAGCCGAGGGCTGCGTCCGCGAAGCCCCGGATCCGTCCGCGGACGCGTCCGCCCCGGATCACGGGTGACGGCGACTTGAGAAAAATCTGCCGACATCGCAACTTTTATTTGCACCCCTGCGATCGTGAGGTAGGTTTGTCCTCTACGACACAGCAGTACCGTCGCCCACGGCGTGTCCGAGGAGGACGAGGGGATTCCCCACAATCCGGTTTCCATCGCTCGAGAGGGAGGAAGACAATGTCTTACGTTTCATTTACCGGTGCGCGGTCGTTGCTGACGACCGCGCTGGTTGCAGGTCTGTTCACCATGGCCGGGGCGACCCAATCCGCCATCGCCAGCCCCGAGTTCAGCGGCGAAGCCGTCTCGTCCTTCGGCGCGCCCGGGCCCGACGGCTCGGTCAGCGGCCCGAACGACAACGTGCTCACCATCAGCAAGGGCTGGGGCTGGAACAAAATCACGCTCACCAGCGAAGACTTCAACGACGTGGCCACCGGCGAAGCGTTCAAGATCGCCAAGCTCATCCACCAGGACTACAGCCTCGCGTGGGGCTCTTACAACGCGCCGGTCAGCACCGAGTTCAGCTTCTCCGATCCGGACGGCTTGGGGAACCAGACGCTCGAGTTCGACCTGGACGTGAGCCTCTACGTCCTCGCCGACTGGACCGAACTGAACCTCAACAGCAACTCCGCCACCACGTTCACCCATGACAACGTCGAGTATGAGCTGGCCCTGCTGGGCTTCAGCAACGACGGCGGCGAATCGTTCTACGACGGCTTCAAGACCTGGAAGACCCAGACCCAGAAGCACAAGCTTTACGCCGAGATCAATCCCACCAGCGTCGTCGTGCCCCTGCCCGCCGCGGCGTGGGGCGGCATGGCCCTGTTCGGCCTCCTCGGCGCCGCCCACCGCTTCCGCCAGCGACGCCTGGCTTCGCTGTAAAAACACGCTCGCCTGACAACCCGCACCCACGTCAAGCCCCCGTCCACCGGCGGGGGCTTTTTCCATGTGCCTTGAGCCGTCAGGCTAAACACGTCTAGAAAAACCACCCAGCACAGAGGCACAGAAGCGAGACCGGTAGCAGCCTGTGGGGATCGGGGATCGGAATGATCGTAAGCCGAGGGCTGAGCCCGCGAAGCCCCGGATGATGGTGATCTATCAATCGGTAATCGATGATCTGTGATCGCTCACCGGCACCGTCCGGCACTCTCTGACATCACACATCACGCATTCCCCTCATCCCGCCCTTCGTCGCTGCGCAGCTCAGGGGCGGGGGTTTTTCCCGAATCCCGAACCCCCAACCCCCAACCTCCGCCCCCTCACCGTCGGCCGAGCGTCACCTCGACGGTCAACCGCTCGCCATCGCGATCCACGCGCAGCCGAACCGTCTCGCCCGGCTCCGCATCGCGCAGCCGGCGGGTCAACGCGCGGACATCGGGCACGCGGTGCTCGTTCCACCGGCGGATGCGGTCGCCCGGCTCCAGCCCGGCCGCCTCGGCGGGACTGCCGGGCATGACGCCGGCCACGCCCGCGCCGCGGTCGCCTTCCATCGTGGCATAGTCGGGCATGATCCCCAGCCGGGCCTGGCCGAGGCCCTGCACGTCGTCCCGGCCGGGGCCATGCAGGGCCGCGCCGGCGTGCGGATCGACCTCGCCGGTGAACGTCAGCCGGTCGGACTGGCGGGCGAGGCGGTGGACGAGGCGGTCGACCAGTTGCACGATCAGCGCCCCGCCCGGGGCGTTGACCCGGTCGGCCGTATCGCTCGGGCGGTGGTAGTCGTCGTGGATGCCGGTAAAAAAGTGAAGCACGGGGATGCGCTGAAGGTAAAAAGCCGTGTGGTCGCTCATGCCCACACCCAGCCCCGCATGACGCACGTTCAGGCCCAGCGGCGCGTTGGCGTCGGCCAGCAGCTCGGCCCAGCGATCGCCCGAGCCTTCACCAAAGACCAGCAGCTCGCCCGCCAGCCGACCCACCATGTCGAGGTTGACCATGGCGACGATGGCGTCGAAGTCGATGGCCAGGCCCTCCGTCTGCTCGACCAGGTGCATCGACCCCAGCAGCCCGCGCTCTTCGCCGGAGAAGCCGACGAACAGCAGTGAACGACGATCACTCGTGGGGCGGGCGTCCCGCCCCCCGGCGGGCGGCCCCCCCCCCCCGCCCCACTTTGAAAGTGACGCGCCACGGCTCGCTCGGCCAGCAGCATCACCGCCGCGGTGCCCGAGGCGTTGTCATCCGCCCCGGGATGGAGCACCAGCCCGGCGTCGGGGTCGGCGAAGCTGCCGATCTCGCCGTAGCCGAGGTGATCGTAGTGAGCGCCGATCACCACCGTTTCCCGCGCCAGATCGCCGCTGCCGGGGAGAAAGCCCGCCACGTTGTGCACCGTCGCGTGCGGGTATTCGAGCCGCACCGCGCCTTCGAGGCGAACATCGTTCAGCGCGTCCGGCCGGCCGACGCCGCGGTTGGCGCGGTCTTGCCAGGCGTCGACGGCGGCGTGGGGGTCGCGGCCGGCGGCGCGGAGCATCGCGTGCAGCGTGCTTGACCGGATGTGCATCACCGGAATCGTCGCCGGCCGATCGCCGAAGTCCGTCCCGGCCGTGGTGCGCAACGGCCCGGACGACGCCAGCGCTGGCGGATCGACGACCAGCAGCGCCGCCGCCCCCCGCGCCGCCGCCTGCTCCGCCTTGCGCAGCAGCGACGCTGCCTCCGAGAACCGGCCCGCCCGGCCATCCTCCCCCGCCCACCGGCTCCGGCCCCGCTCGTCCACCGGCTCATACCGAAACGCGATCGCCACCTGGCCCGCCAGCGCGTCCTCGCCTTCCAGGCCGCCGTAACTGTCGTAGCCGCGCTCCGGCGCCACGATGCCGTAGCCGACGAAGACCGCCTCGCCCGCGAACCTGCCCTGCCCGGAAAAGCCCAGCGTGTTGAACGCCACGCCGGGCTCGAAGGCCGTCTCGGCATCATTGACTGCCAGGCGCAGCGTCTGCTCGCGGGCATGGGCGCCGAGTTGGATGGCGACCGCCTGCGTATAGCTCGGCCGGCCCTGGTCGTCCACGAAGCCGGGTTCGAGGCCGAGGTCGGCGAAGTGGTCGACCAGCGTATCGCGGGCGCGGTCGAGCCCGGCCTCGCCCGCGCCGCGCCCTTCCATGCGCGGGTGGGCGAGGGTGTCGACGTATTGCTGGAAACGCACGGCCGTGGGACGGTCCACCCGTGCATAAGGCGACGGTCCGGCGCAGCCAGCCAGTGTGCCGACGAGCAGCAGGACCGGCAGCAGCAGAGCCGGTCGCGGCGCGCGGCGGGCCGTGGAAGCAAAGGGCATGCGTCGCGACGGCGAAAATCTCTGGCAATGGAGCATGGGCTCGATCATAATGGGGAAATCTCGCGGGGGAAGGGTGGGAGGATGGGTCATCGGATTTCGCTGGTCAGACGCCCACGGCGTGACGCGGTGGGCGTCGGTGGTGTGATGATCTCGGCCGTTTGTTTTTCGCACGCAGGTGCCGCAGCTTCCGATCCCGATCCTACGATCGGACGATGGGCCGCGGGCAAGCGGGGCAGACTGGACGGCCTGTAGGGCGTGGCGCCGGCGTAAAACGCGCGCAAGTCTGGATGGAGACTGGATAAGCGTCGCATCGTGCCGATACTTCTCCAGCATGGCTCACAGGTGAGCGCCGATCACGACCGCCGCGTCCGCGTGTTGGAGGAGAGAGAGATGACGATGCTTGATTCACTGGCGTTGACCGCGATGGCGGTGGTGCTTGCGGCACTGCTGCACGTCAGCGGGCTGATTTCCCTGAGCCTGTCGCCGGTGGCCCACGCGGTGACGGGCGTGCCGGTCGTGCAGGTGCAGGACATCCCGGAAGCGCCCACGCACGTGCGGGCCGAGCGTGGCCCGGCAGAGGCGGGGGAACCGGGGGAATCGGGGGAACCGGGGGCGGAGGCGGTGGTGAGTCGGCGGTGAGGGTGGGATTTTTTTCGGACGGTGGCAGGGTCAGCGCATTTGGATTTCCAGTGGGGCGGGCGTCCTGCCCGTCCCACTGGAGGAACAGTCCGATGCGCTTTCCCTGAAGTTGCGGGGTGGCGCGGCCATTTCCGTCAGTATGGCGCGTATGACCTGCGTATAACCGTGGCGTCGCGCCCATCTAATGGACGGCGCGTGTTTTCAGTCAACCCGCATCTGTCGAAAGCCCACGGCGCCCCGCCGTGGGCCGCGCCCTGTCGCCGCGCTGGCGGGCGGGGTCATCTGGCGCTGGCCGGGCGGGCGGCGGGTTGGCGGGCGGCCTGGCGGCAGAGGCGGTCGATGAATCGCATCTTGTCGACCACCGCGCGAACGAGCACGTCGGGCACGAGATCGAGCAGGCCCATGCCGCGGTTCAGCTCGTTGACCCCGAGGCCGAGGCGCTGGTATTCGACGACGAGCGTGTCGAAGTCGGCGTCGAGCCAGGTGGGCATGAAGCCGACGTGGTGGGCGGTGTCGAGCATGGCGATCATGTCGAGGTAGGCGGCGAAGGTTTCCGCCCAGTCTTCCCACGAATGCATGCTGGCGTAAGGGCTGATGAAGCGATGCTGCCAGTCGGCGGGCGGGCCCTGCTCGTAGTAGCGGGCCAGGGCGTCGGCGTAGGGCGGGTGGTCGGGGTCGCCGAAGAGTCGCACGGCCTCGGCTTCGTGCTGGTGCTGGACGAGGAGCATCCAGTAGTAGTGGCCGATCTCGTGGCGGAAGTGGCCGATGAGCGTGCGGTGGGCCTCGCCGAAGTCGACGCGGAGGCGTTCGCGTTCGACGTCGTCGGCTTCGCGGATGTTGATGGTGATCCGGCCCTGGGCGTGGCCGGTGGTGACGCATTCGTGCTGGCCGTCGCTGAGCACCTGCCAGGGCTGGTCGGCGGGGTCGACGTCGGCCTTGAAGTCGAAGACCAGCGGCGGGTGGAAGTTGTCCGCGGCCGTGCCGTAGGGCAGGCCCAGCAGGTCGAGGTTGTAGAGCAGCCGGCGTTTGTCCTGCTCCAGGCGATACCACTTGCGGACGTTGCCCGAGACCGAGAGGTCGGGGATGGTCTGCGTGAACCGGCAGCAGTGGCAGAGGTCGGCCGGTTCGGGAGCGAGCTTGTCGGAGGCGAGGGTCCAGTTGCAGACGTCGTGGACCTGGTAGTTGTAGCAGCGGAGCAGGGGCGTGGCGCAATCGTCCCAGCCGCAGCGCAGGCCGCCGTCGGGCCGGGGCTCGAGCGGGACGATGCGGCGGCAGGCGGGGCAGAAGCCGACCCTCTTGCCGCAGCGCAGGCATTGGGAGTTGTCGAAGAAGAGCGTATTGCCACAGGTGCAGGCGTAAAGCTTCATGAAACGGTTCCGACTCCGTGGTGCCAGTGTTCCGGCGCACGTCCCAAGCATAGAGCCGATTCGCCCACCTGTCGCCGGTTCGCTATAACGCGCTGCCATGATGGACCAGTGGCTGAGTGTCGGGTCGGTGATGGCGATTGCGCTGATCGGGCTGGTGTCGGGCCTGCTGGGGGGGATGCTGGGCGTGGGCGGGTCGGTGGTGATGATCCCGGCGATGACGCTGGTGTTCGGGTTCAACCAGCACTTGTACCAGGCGGCGGCGATGGTGATGAACGTGGCGGTGTCGCTGCCGGCGGTGCTGCGCCATCGGCGGGCCGGGGCGCTGGTGCCAGGGGCGCTGCGGTGGATGCTGCCAGCGGCGCTGGCGTGCGTGCTGGTGGGCGTCTGGCTGAGCAACTTGCCGGTGTTCGCGGGGGCCGAGGGCGGACTGTGGCTGGGTCGGCTGCTGGCGCTGTTCCTGGTCTACGTGATCGTGCTGAACGTGATGCGGCTGGTGCGGCCGGGCGCGGGCGAGGCGATGGCGGGGGCGCGGGTGACGCCGGTGCGCAGCGGGGCGATCGGCGGGGTGATGGGGACGATCGCGGGGCTGCTGGGCATCGGCGGCGGCGCGGTGGCGGTGCCGATGCAGCAGGTGGTGATGCGGCTGCCGCTGCGGAACGCCATTGCCAACTCGGCGGCGATCATCTGCATCAGCGCGGGGGTGGGGGCGATCTACAAGAACGCGACACTGGCCCGGCATGTCGGCGTGGACGACGGCGCGGCGGGGGCCGGCGGCGTGGGCTGGCAGACGAGCCTGCTGCTGGCGGCGCTGCTGGCGCCGACGGCCTGGGCGGGCGGCCGGGCGGGCGCGTCGCTGACGCATCGGCTGCCGATTCGGCAGGTGCGGTTGGCGTTCGTGGGGCTGATGGTCGTGGCGGCGTGGCGGATGGCGGCGTTGCCGTGGCCCGCTTTTTAGCGCAAAACCCGGCATACAATCAACTTGAACGGTATTCCCGGGCCGTGGAAGGCCGTGCCGGGGGCGCGGTTGAACCGGGGTATGGGGTTTGCGTATTCAGGGGGTGGAGGCCCGCCCACTGAAGCGGGCTCCGCCGGGCCTGACTTACTGGAGTAACTGTGCCATGCATCAAGTTGTGAACTGGACCAAGACGGCGTTCCTGATGGGGCTGCTGTTCGGCATCATCCTGCTGGCGGGGTATCTCATGGGGAGATACCAGGGGCTGACGATCGCCCTGGTCATCGGCGGGGTGATGAACTTCGTGGCTTACTTCCACAGCGACAAGATCGCCCTCAAGGCCATGCGCGGGCAGGAAGTGGACGCCCAGTCCGCCCCGGACCTGGTGAACATGATCGACCGGCTGGCGCGCAATGCCGGGCTGCCGATGCCCAAAGTCTACATCTGCCCGCAGCAGGCGCCCAACGCCTTCGCGACCGGCCGAAACCCGCAGCACGCGGCGGTGGCGGTGACGCAGGGGGCTCTGCGCCTGCTCAGCTATGAAGAACTGGAGGGGGTGATGGCCCACGAGCTGGCGCATGTGAAAAACCGCGACACGCTCATCAGCACGGTGGCGGCGACGATCGCGGGGGCGATCAGCTACCTCGGCTGGATCTTCATGCTCGGCGGCGGCAGTCGGGACGTGCATCCGATTGCGATGCTGGCGCTGATTATTCTGGCGCCGATCTCGGCGATGCTGATTCAGATGGCGATCAGCCGCAGCCGGGAGTATGGGGCCGACGCCGAGGGCGCCCGCATTGCCGGGACGCCGAACGGGCTGATTTCGGCGTTGCAGAAGCTCGAGGCGACCAACCGCCGGGTGCCGATGGAAAACGAGACGCCGGCCCAGAACCACATGTTCATCGTCCAGCCGCTCTCGGCCGGGCAGATGATGGGCAAGCTGTTCTCGACGCACCCGGCCACGGAAGACCGCGTCGCCCGGCTCCGCGAACTCGAAGGCCGGCTGTAATACCCCGTTTCAAAAGGCAGATCGCGCAACACCCGAGGCAGGGCGGCTGAAGTCGCCCTGCCTGTAACGATTCACATCCCGCCTTCAACATCTTCCCCCCACCGCCGCCTGGTAGTTGCCGCCATCGGTGCATCCCGTAAGATAGGGGTCGCCGCGGCGATCCGCGTCCGGGCGTGCATGTTCCGTCCTGCAAGACAGTAAGAGGTGACTACGTGAGCGACCAGTCGATCTCCGATGTGCCGGCTCCGGTGGACCACATTGCCGACCGCAAGTCCCTGGCCGACACGCCGTTGAAGAAATACTTCGAGGCGGCGGTGCGCTTCGAGTCCTCCGACCTGATCCTGCGCGGCGACCAGATCCCCCGCCTGCGGTTGCGCGGCAAGCTGAAAAACCTCGACACCCCGCCGGTCGACGCCACGGACTTCGAGCAGTGGATCGAAGATTCGCTGACGGAAAAGCAGTGGCAGCATTACGCCCTGCACGGCTCGATCGACCTGGGCGTCGACCTGGACGAGGAAAACCGCTTCCGCGTCAACATCTTCCGCACGCGCGGCCGCAGCGGCATCGCCGCCCGCCGCGTCAGCGCCGAGATCCTGGACTTCAAAGACCTGCACCTGCCCGAAGCGTGCACCAAGATCGCCGAGATGCACCAGGGCCTGGTCCTGCTGTGCGGCGTGACCGGCTCGGGCAAGAGCACGACCATCGCGTCGATGCTCCAGCACATCAACAAGCAACGCCCTTGCCACATCGTCACGATCGAAGACCCGATCGAGTACCTGTTCAAGGACGACAAGGCGATGATCAACCAGCGCGAGGTGGGCATCGACGTGCCCGACTTC
>JBBDPC010000049.1:0-29268 GCA_040876735.1 Phycisphaeraceae bacterium
CAGTGTTGCCGGCCCGGATGAGCCAGCATTATACCGCATGGATCAGTAATCCATGTCATCCATGCCCGGCGCGCCGGCGGCGGCCTTCTTTTTGTCCTTGCGTTCCACGACGACGGCGTCGGTGGTCAGCAGGAGGCCGGCGATGCTCGCCGCGTTTTGCAAGGCAACGCGTTCGACCTTGGTGGGGACGAGGACGCCGGCCTTGAGGAGGTCGCCGTATTCGCCGGTGAGGGCGTTGAAGCCGTAGGCGTCGTCCTTGTGGGACTCGACGTTCTGGGCGATCACCGAGCCGTCGTGGCCGGCGTTGGCGGCGATCTGCTTGATCGGCGCGCTCACGGCCCGACGGATGATGTCGACGCCGACCTTTTCATCGCCGACCAGACCCTTGAGGTTGTCCAGGGCACGGCGGGCACGCAGGATCGCGACGCCGCCGCCGGGGAGGATGCCTTCTTCCACGGCCGCCCGGCAGGCGTGCATGGCGTCTTCGACGCGGGCCTTCTTCTCTTTCATCTCCGACTCGGTCGCCGCGCCGACGTTGATCTGCGCCACGCCGCCGGCGAGCTTGGCCAGGCGTTCCTGGAGCTTCTCGGCATCATAGTCGCTGGTGGTGTTTTCAATCTGGCGCTTGATGTTTTCGATGCGGGCCTTGATGTCGCTGGTCTTGCCCGCGCCTTCGATGATCGTGGTGTTTTCCTTGTCGATCACGACCTTCTTGGCCCGGCCGAGGTCGGTCAGCTCCAGCTTCTCGACGTCGATGCCGAGTTCTTCCATGATCGCCCGGCCGCCGGTGAGGGTGGCGAGGTCTTCGAGCATGGCCTTACGGCGATCACCGAAGCCCGGAGCCTTGACGGCGACGACCTTCAGCACGCCGCGCAGCTTGTTGACCACGAGCGTGGTGAGCGCTTCGCCGTCGATGTCCTCGGCGACGATCAGCAGCGGCTTGCCGGATTCGGCGACCTTGCCGAGGATGGGGATCAGGTCCTTGGCGGTGCTGATCTTCTTTTCGTGGATGAGGACGTAGGCGTCTTCGAGGACGGCTTCCATCCGGCCCTGGTCGGTGACGAAGTGGGGGGAGAGGTAGCCCTTGTCGAACTGCATACCTTCGACGAGGTCGACGTAGGTGTCGAGGCTCTTGCCTTCTTCGACGGTGATGACGCCGTCCTTGCCGACCTTGTCCATGGCCTCGGCGATGATCTGGCCGATGGTGGCGTCCTGGTTGGCGGAGCAGGTGCCGACCTGGGCGACTTCCTTGGAGGAGCCGACGTTCTTGGACATCTTCCGCAGCTCGGCGACGATGGCGTTGACGGCCTTGTCGAGGCCGCGCTTGAGCTGGTTGGCGTTGGCGCCGGCGGCGAGGTTTTTCAGGCCCTCGGTGAAGATGGACTCGGCGTAGATGGTGGCGGTGGTGGTGCCGTCGCCGGCGTCCTTGGAGGCCTTGGAAGCGACTTCCTTGACCATCTGGGCGCCGATGTTTTCGATGGCGTCTTCGACTTCCACTTCCTTGGCGACGGTGACACCGTCCTTGGTGACGGTGGGCGAGCCGAAGGATTTTTCGAGGATGACGACGCGGCCGGAGGGGCCGAGGGTGACTTTGACGGCTTTGGCGAGCTTGGCGACGCCCCGGCGGATGGCCTCGCGGGCCTCGGCGTCGAACTTGATGGTTTTGGCAGCCATGGAATGGATGCTCCTTGTTTGGTGTGTGTGGTTTGAGTCGTTATGGAGTGATGGGAGAAGCGCTAAGCCGCAAGCGGCTTTTGTTATGCGACGACGGCGAGGACTTCGTCTTCGCCGAGGACGACGTATTCCTGGTCGTCGAGTTTCACTTCCGTGCCGCCCCACTTGCCGAGCAGGACGGTGTCGCCTTCCTTGACCTGGAACGGGGCGCGGTCGCCGTTGTCCAGCAGCCGGCCCTGACCGAGCGCGACGACCTTGGCCTGCTGGGGCTTGTCCGTGGCGGACTCGGGCAGGTAGATGCCGGACTTGGTCTTGGTTTCGGGCTCGACACGTTGCACGAGGATGCGGTCACCGAGGGGTCGTACCTTCATGAATGGATCTCCTTAATCGGCTGGCTTGTCCAGCTTGGGTTGTGTGGAAGAAAAAACGTCGGACGGATGCGTAGTCGGGTCGGCGGGCGGCCGGGCGGCGGGCCAGGTGCCGGCATAGCGGCGGTCGATCAGCCGGCGGATGACCTGGAGCAGCGGGTCGAGTTCGACCGGCCGGTTGATGACGGAAAACGCGCCGAGGCGGAGGGCCTCGTTGAGGTAGCGGTCGGCCTGACGCCAGGCGTAGAAGTCGTTGGAGACGACGACGACCGGCGGCTGGACGGGCTTGCGGCGGAGCACCTGGAGCAGCCAGAGGCCGCCGGGGAGCGGATCGCGGGTGGTGGCGCGTTGGCCGGCGGCGGCCCCGGTCCCCCCGGTCGGGGTGAGCAGGTCGACGATGGCGGCGTGGAGGTCGAGCCGGCTGGCGAGGTCGAGGGCCTCGCGGCCGGTGCGGGCGAGGTGGGCGTGGATGCCCTGAGGCTCGAGCAGGCGCGGCAGTTGGCGCGTCCAGTGCTCGATGGCGTGGTCGCGGTCCTGGGTGAGCAGGACGTTGAACCGGGTCGGGTTGGAAGGGCGCACGCTGACCATGGGTGCCCGTAGAGTTGCAAGGGGGATGCCGGGGCGGCGCGGGGGCGGGACGACCCCGCATGTGTCTTAAATAACGTGTAATTAACGATTTAAGGCGATATTCGGCTGTGCCGGCTCGGAGCGGTGGGGCTGGCCGGCTGTCGGAGCGTGGCGGAGTGGACGGCGGGTGTGCCGATTTGGCAGGTGCGGCGGGTCAGGTGTCGCGTTTAGCCCCGCTGCCTACGGCGGGGCTGGCTCCAGCGTGGGCTAAACCTTTTCGCCACCAGCTCACCCGCGGCGGCGGACGAACCAGACGGTGAGGCCGGAGGCGAGGATGACCACCGGCACGCCGCCGAGCAGGCCGAGGTAGTAGCCGCGCAGGGTGGTGTCGCTCATCGCTTCGATCCGGCGGATGTCCTGCGTGCGCGGGCTGGCGGCGATGAGGCCCTCCAGCCCGGCGAGCCAGTAGACGCTGTTGACGAACAGTTCGCTGTTGGCGGGAAAGAGGTAGCCGTAGCGGCCGGCGGTGCCTGCCTGGCCGTCGAGGCCGATGGTGGTGACCATGTCGGAGGCCCAGACGCGGTCGGTGATGACCATCAGCCGGCCGGCGTCGCCGCTTTCGCGTTCGGCGGCGAGGGCGATGGTGTACCGCTCTTCCGCCTCGGCCGGGTCATAGCGGGCGGCGCGCAGGTTCTCGGCACTGACGTTCCGCGGCGCCCACATCCGCTGGCTGGTCAGTTCGACCACCGGCCAGTGCTCCACGCCCTCGGCCGGGCCGGTCGCCAGCGGGCTGGTCTGCACGAAGATGCCCTGCATGCCGGCGAGGGCCTGCGTGATCGGCAGCGCGTCGGGCCAGTCGTCGACGCCGAATTGGCCGGTGGCGGTGGACTGTCCGCCGCCGTGCTGCTGTTCGTGGAGGATCTGGCGGTCCAGTTGCGGGCGGATGCCCCAGTCGTCGCGGACGAGGTCGACCAGCGGGTCGCCGACGCCCATGGAGGCCATCGGGTCGAGCATGAGCATCATCATCGCCGCATCCCCCGCCGCCAGCCGTTCTTCCAGCAGCCGGGCGACGTCGGCCTTGCTCGACGCCCCGGCCATGGGGTTCTGTTCCAGCACCGGCAATACGACCCAGACCGTCCGCTGGCCCGGCTCGGGCTTGGGCGCGTTCCCGGCGGGCAGCGGCTGGCCGGTGGAGGACATCCGCCCGCCCGGGCTCCACTGCTCCACGCGCACGTCGGCGCTTTGCAGCCGTTCCGCCACGTGGCTGTACAGCCCGCCGCGCCCGATCGCCGGCCGGCTGCCCGAGTTCACGAACACCACCATCGGCGGCTGCTCCAGGCCCATCGCGATCAGCGTGCCGGTCAACCGCTCTTCGCCGAGGAACTGCACCTCCACCTCATCGCCACCCCCGGCCCCGCCCTGCCCCCCCGCGCCGCGGTACATCTCACCGGCGGGGATCACGCGCAACTGCTCCGGGCCGATCACCACCACCGTCTGCTGAAGCGACAGCCCCTGCCGCGCTTCGTCATACCGCCGGGGCGGCTCGGCCAGGCGCAGCTCGCGCAGCGCCGACCGGCTCAAGTCCCGCATCGCCTCCAGCTCACGGTTCACCTCCAGCAGCGTGTTTCGCACACGCCCCGGCACGCTGTCGTCGTCCGCCGCCCGCTCGAACCATCGCACGGCCGTGCCGAACAAGCCCTGGTCCAGCGACTCGCTTTCAAGCAGTTGCTGCACGGTCTGCTTGATCGCCATGTAGTCCGGCAGCGACTGGTCGCGCGCCTCCTCCAACGCCTGCGCCCGGTTGGCCAGCATCGCCTGCTGGCCGCCGAGCACCGCGTTGACCTGCTGCACCTGCTCGCGCGTCCGGCCGGCGGGGAACGTGTCATCCTCCAGCAACTCCGCCAGCTTCGCGGTCAATGGCGGCATGCGCTCGGACAACGCGCGTAACGCCGCCATGCCCGCGTCGACGGTTTGGACGTAGGGGTCCAGTTCGTCGGCGAAGTGGTCGTGTACGTCGGCGTGCAGTTGCAGCCGGCGCTGGACGTCCAGCTCGGGGTTGAGGTGTTCGACGCGAATGTCGCCGCTGCGTCGGTCGTATTCGTCGGCAAGGTCGCGTATGCGGGTCAGTTCCGGCAGGTCGTCGCCGAAGAGGGTGACGATGCGGTGCTCGCCCTCGAGGCCGGCGAGCACGCGCTGCGTCTGCGGCGCGAGGCTGTGCACGCCCGTGGCGGTGAGGTCCATGCGGGCGTAGGTCTGGCGGTAGGCGATCCAGTTCAGCAGCACCGCCAGCACCAGCGCGGCAACGATGGCGACGGTGATGTTGAGCCCATACTTCACCCGCCGCGCCGCGTGCGTGTTGTGGGGCCGGTTGTCGGGTGTGTCGGTCATCATCGGATTCCAGTTGGGGTTCGGGATTCGGGGTTCGGGCTTCGGGAAGAAAAGACGTCGGACTCGGAACCCGAATCCCGAACCCCGAATCCCGCTTTCTCACCGCCACCGCTTGCTTTCCAGCACCTTGACGGCCAGGAACAGGAACAGCGCGATGCCGGTGGCGAAGTAGGTGAAGTTGGCCAGGTCGATCAGGCCGCGGTTGAAGTCGGCGAACTGGCCGTTGACGTTCAGGTAGAACATCGCGTCGCGCAGCGCCGGCAGCACCCAGGCGGCCCGCGGCAGGAAGAACATCAGAAACGTCAGCAGGCTGATGATGAAGACCGTGGCGAGGAAGGCGATGATCTGGTTTTCCGTCATCGCCGAGGCGAAGATGCCGATCGCCAGGTACAGCCCGCCCACCAGCGTCAGCCCGATCAGCCCAGTCACGATCGGCCCGGGGTCGGGCGACGCGTGGATCGCCAGCACCACGGCCAGCACGACCAACGGCACGAGCAGCACAAGGTAAAAGCCCATCGCGCCCAGCCATTTGCCTAGAATCACCTGCGCATCGCTGAGCGGCGCGGTCATTAACGGCTCGATCGTGCCGGTGCGGAACTCGTCGCTGACCAGCCGCATGCTGATTGCCGGGGCGAGGAAGATCAGCAGCCAGACCACGCCGTCGAACGTCGGCCGCATCGTCGCCGGCTGCCCGGAGCCGAAGCCGGTGAAGAAGATCAACGCCGCGCCAATCGCGAACAGCCCGAACACGACGTAGGCGATCGGCGAAAAGAACAGGCTCGACAGTTCGCGGCGGGCGATGGTGAAGGTGGTGTTCATTTCAATTCACAATTGACAATGCACAAGGCACAAAAAGGAAACGGAACAACGGCTTTGTTCATTGTGCATTGTGCATTGGTTCCATCGATTGCTCGGCCGTGATCTGTACGAAGAACGCTTCGAGGCTGGCCGTCTCGTGGCGCATCTCCCGCAGCGCGAAACCCTGATCGAACACCGCACGGCCGACCGCTTCGCGCAGGTCGCTGTCGTCGCGCGGCGTCACGGTCGCCCGGCACCAGCCGTTGATCGCCTCCGTCTCGACCTTCGCCACCTGCTTGAGCTGCTCAAGCGAGGCGGCGAGCGCTTTCGCGTCGGCCTTGGCTTCGAGGATGATCGGGCCGCCGGCGCGCACCTTCTGCCGCAGCTCGTCGGGCGTGCCTTGCGCGACAATGCGGCCGCCGGCGATGATGATGACCCGGTCGGCCGACTTTTCGACCTCGGGCAGGATGTGGCTGGACAGCAGCACGGTGTGCTGGCCGCGCAGCTCTTCGATCAGCTTGCGCACTTCGCCGATCTGCACCGGGTCCAGCCCGGCGGTCGGTTCGTCAAGAATCAGCACGGGCGGCTCGTGCAGCAAGGCCTGGGCAATGCCCACGCGCTGGCGGTTGCCCTTGGACAGGTGCCCGATCACCCGCCGGCGGTTGTGCGCCAGCCCGCAGCGTTCGCAGACCACGGCCACGCGCTCATGGCGCTGCTTGCGGTCCATGCCCATCAGTCGGCCGCGGTAGTGCAGGTATTCCTCGACGCGCATCTCGGGATAGAGCGGCGTCGATTCGGGCAGGTAGCCGATCTGCCGGCGGGCGGCGGCGGAGGCGGTGTGAATGTCGTGGCCGGCGATGGTGGCGGTGCCGGCGGTGGGGGGCAGGTAGCCGGTGAGGATGCGGAGGGTGGTCGACTTGCCCGCGCCGTTGGGGCCGAGGAAGCCGACGATCTGGCCCTTGGGGATGGCGAACGTCAGCTCGTCGATGGCTCGGGTCGGGCCGTACCACTTGGTGAGCTTGGCTGCTTCAATCATGGAATCGCTTTCCCGTCGTTCACAGGCGGCGAGCAACGGCAGGGGGCCAGGGCGGGTGCGGGAGAATGGTCTACCTTACGCGATGGTGGCGGTCAAGGTTCGGGACGCGGGGGTTGGGGATTGGGGTTTGGGGGTTCGGGGGACAACGCCCCCCCTGAGCGAGTCCGCGAGCGAAGAGCGGGATGAGGGAATGACAAATGACGAAATTCAAATGGCAAATGGAAGTACGGAAAGCCGGTTCTGGCATTTGTCATTTGGATTTTGTCATTTGAGCTTCCCTGATCCCGCTCTTCGTCGCTGCGCTCCTCAGAGGCGGGCGTTTTTTTCCGAAGCCTCACGCCCCACGCCTCAAGCCTCATCCAGCCAGGGGTTATGTTTGCCGTGGGTGTGCTTCTGTTCACCGGTACTGGTCCCCCGGCCGATGCTGGTGTCGCCGAAGCGGTGGGCGATGCGGTCGAGGGCCTGGTCGAGCTGCTGGCGTTTGGCGCGGGCAGGGTCGGGGAACAGGTCCATCTGCTCGGCGGCTTCGCTGAGCCGTTCGGCCGCCATGCCGATCAGGCGGACGGGGGCGAAGCTCTGGCGGACCCAGGCGTCGTACAGCCCGGCGGCGGCCTGCCAGAGTTCGTCGGTGAGGTCGGTGGGCTGGTCGAGCGTGACGGAGCGGGTGATGGTCTGGAAGTCGCCGAAGCGGATCTTCACGCTCACGCCGCGGGCCTGGCGCTGGTGCTTGCGCAGCCGGCGAGCGACATGCTCGGTCTGACGCAGCAGCAACTGGCGGACGTGGTCGGCATCAGCAACATCGGCCGCGAACGTGTGCTCCTGGCCCATCGATTTCGCTTCGCGGTCGGGCACGACGGGGCGATCGTCACGGCCGTGGGCGAGGCGGTGGTAATGGTCGCCGGCGTCGTCGCCGAAGCGGCGCTGGAGCCGGGCGAGGCCGTAGGCGCGGAGGTCGGCGACGGTGCGCAGGCCGATGTCGCGCATCCGCTCGGCCGTGCGCGGCCCGACGCCCCACAGCCGCTCGACCGGCAACGGCAGTAGTACGGCGTCGAGATTGGCCGGCGTAATCACCGTCAGCCCATCCGGCTTGTCCATGTCAGAGGCAAGCTTGGCGAGGAACTTGTTGAAGGCGACGCCCACCGAGGCGGTGAGTTGCAGCTCATCGCGGACGCGCTGCTTGAGCGTGGCGGCGATGGTGACGCCGTCGCCCGCCAGCCGCTGCATGCCGGTGACATCGAGAAACGCCTCATCGACGCTCACCGGCTGCACGAGCGGGGCGGTCTGGTCGAACAGCTCGAACAGGCGGTGCGACATTTCGCGGATGCGCTTCCCCGGCACGTGGACCACCAGCGCATGCGGGCAGAGCCGGCGGGCCTGGCTCATGGGCATGGCGGACCGGCAGCCGAACTTGCGGGCTTCGTAGGAGGCGGTGCTGACGACGGAGCGTGGCCCGGTCCCGCCGATGAGCACCGCCTTGCCGCGCAGGGAGGAATCATCCAACTCCGCGATGGCGGCGAAGAAGGCGTCCATGTCGACGTGCAGGATGGTCCGCCGGGCGGCTTCCACCGCCCCAGCATACCCGGCGAGGGCCGCATCGCCGCATCCATTTCGCCGCGATGCTTGCACCGCGCGTTGGGTGGCGACCGGGAGCGCGGGCCAAGGCCCGCGGCTAAATGTTGGGGGGACATCGCGCTGCGGCGTTGGATCATATCGCCGGGCGCAGTCGGCGGCGGCGGAAGAGCAGGCGGAACAGGCCGGTGAACATCAGCACCACCAGCAGCAGGGCGACGATGGGGACGGCGATGGCCAGGATCGCCAGCCCCGTGGACGCCCCGGCCTCGGCGGTGGAGACGACCGGGTTGCCCAGGCCGGCGGTGGTGAGCGAACTGGTGGCCCGAGTGGCGACGGTGGCCAGTTGCACCGTGCCCGCCACGCCGCCGCCGGCGACGAGGCCGACGGACCATTGCAGCAGCGGGTCCATGCCGGTGATCATGGAGCTGGTCGCCAGCGTGCCCGCCACGACGGCGGCGGGGGTGGCGACGGCGTCGAGGGCGTTGTCGACCCAAGGGACGTAGTAGCCGGCGATTTCCAGCCCGGTCGCACAACCGAACGCGAGCAGCGCGGGCGTCGAGCCCACCCACTCCATGTTGCTGGCGACGTCGAGATATTCCGCCCGCACGCCGACGGACATCGCCAGCAGTGGCACGAAAACGCGAAACCCGCACGCCGCCGCAAGGCCGAGGCCCACGGCCAGACCCATCACCATTTCATGTGCATCCATTGTGGCAACCTCGTTCCCGGGGACTGGGGGGATGAAGGAAGCGGTCAACCGGTTATTTTACCTTCGTTTTCGGCCGGGGGTAGCGCGAAGCGGAGATCGCAGAGCGGAAGATGAAACCATGGATGCACACGGATCGGAACGTTAGCCCCGCAGCGCAGCGGAGGGCGCGGCCGCCGGCAACGCACGGTTTCCGCGCCCTCCGCTGCGCTGCGGGGCTAACGGCGTGGCGGCCTGCTTCGGACGGCGGGGTGGACGGGATTTGGCCGAATCGACCAAAACCGGCCGATCATGCGTACTGGTAGTCTGAGATAGATTACGACCTGACACTGCACCCGCGCCGTGAGGCCGGGTTCCCTCCATACGAGAGCATGAGGCGATGAACTTCAAGACGACACTGGTGCTGCTGGTCCTGCTGGCGGGTGTGGGCGCGTTTTTCCTCTTTTACGAGTGGGGCCGGGTCACGGGCCCGGACGAGACGACGCAGGTGAGCGAAGACGGCCAGCCGCTGCTGGGTGAAGACGCCCCGGCCGGCGACGACGTGCGGCAGGTGGCGGTGCGGCGGGACGCCGAGCGGGTGGTGCTGTTCCGTGAGCAGGCGGGGTGGTGGCAGGTCGAGCCGGTGCGGTTCGCGGTGCAGGCGGCCTCGGCCGAGGGGATCGTCGCGCAGGCGGTGGGGCTGCGCTGGCGGCAGCGGTTTGAGCCGGGCGCGGAAGCGAATGATGGTTCCGGGGGGCAGCCGACGCTGGAAGACGTGGGGCTGGCGTCGCCGCGGGCGGAGGTGACGCTCACGGCCGGGGACCGGGCGTGGACGGTGCAACTGGGCCGGCGAACGCTGGACGGGCAGGGGTATGTCATGCTCGAAGGCGACGAACACGTCTACATCGTGGGCGACGGCCTGCACCAGGCGGTGCTGGACGAGACGATCCGCGACTGGCGCCGCCGCACACTGGCCGGCCCACGCGCCGCCGAGGCGGACCGGGTGACGATCGAACAGGGCGAGCAGACGATCGAGCTGGCCAAGCAGGACGGCCGGTGGCATCTCGATGCCGAGCACCGCGAGCGGGCGGGGCAGGCGGCGGTCGAAGCATTGGTCAACGGCGTGCGCTCGATGTCGATCGCCTCGTTCGTGGCTGATGCGCCGGACCGGCTGAGTGCGTACGGGCTGCACGAGCCGGTGACGACGGTGACGATCCGGACGCCGGCGCTGGGCGATGCCGTGCCCGGCCGGTCGTACGCGCTGCGGATCGGCGCGTCGGCGGACATGCAGTCGCAGCAGCATTACGCGACGTGGTCGGTGGACGAGCAGATGTCGCCGGTGGTCTTCACGGTCGAGCAGCAGCACGTGGACCGGCTGGCGGTGACGCGGGACGAACTGCGCGACCCGGGGATGGTGACGACGCCCGCCGACGAGGTGAGCGCGTTGCATGTGGCGCGTGAGGGGCAGCCGGCGCTGCACCTGGTGCGCGACCCGGACCAGGGCTACCGCTTCGCCGACGATGGGCCGGGCTACCGGGTGGACTACAACACCGCCAGCGAAGTGGTGGAGGCGATCGCGGCGGCGGAGGCGACGGGGTATGTGTCGGCGTTTGAGGCGGAAGGCGATGCGGTGGGTGAACCAGCGGCGGAGCTGACGCTGACGCGGCGCGGCGGGCGGACGGAGCAGGTGCGGCTGTTCGACGATCCCGGGGCTGATCCGGGGGCGGAGGCGGCGGACGAGCCGGCGACGTACCTGGCGGTGCGCGAGGATGAGCCGGTGGCCTACCGCGTGCCGGGCGAGGCGTTGGAGTTGCTGTTCGCGCCACGGCTGGCGTTCCGCGACATGGAGTTGCTGAACGTGCCCTCGGCCGAGGTCACCGGCGTGACCCTGCAACGCGACGACGGCCACGAGTTCGTCTTCACCCGCGACGACGACACATGGCGTCTGGAGGGCCACAACACATTCGAGCGCCGGGCGTTCGAGGGCCTGCTCGGCTCGCTGCGGCCGCTGCGCGCGGCAAGCTGGTCGGACCAGTTGCTGGAGCTTGGCGCCGGGGAAGGCTGGCTGCTACTCACGGTGGAGGCGCCCTACGTCGACGCCGGTGAGCCGAGCCGGCGCACCTTGCACGTCAACGTGGCCCGGGGGCTGGCGATGCTGGACGGCGTGGACCAGACGTTCGAGTTGCCGGCCACCTTCGTCGAACGCTTGCGGGCGGAGTATCGGCCGCGCACGGTGCTGTCGATGCCAACCAGCGAGATCGCGGAGATCCGCCGGGTGCGGGGCGACGAGACGCTGACGCTGCGGCGGACCTCCGAAGGCGAGTACCTTTCCGACGGTGACACGGCCGTGCGCGAGCAGCCGGCGGCGGCGCTGTTCGACACGCTGTCGAGCCTGAGTGTCTGGCGGTATGTCGACGAGCCGGATGGGCTGGGCGATGCACCCGAACGCGAGTACGTCATCGAGCGGACGGAAGGCGAGCCTTACACGCTGGAGTTGTGGCGGCCGGAGGACGGCGGCACGGTCGGCCGGCTGGGCGGGCGGTGGTTCCAATTCGACGGCGAAACGCTGGATGTGCTGTACGACACACTGCTGGAAGAGGAAGAGCCGGTGACGTTTGAGGTGGTGGAAGAGGATGTGCCGGCGCGGTCGGTGGTGGATCCGGTGAAGTGAAGGGGGCGGAGGCCCACGCATTCAATGCGTGGGCTTCGGTGGGCGCTCAAGTGGTGAACTTTACGCCGGCGACGCGTCGGGGAACATGCGGAGCTGGTGGCGTTCGAGGTCGAGCTTGTTCACCGGGCGGTCGGGAGCGATGCGGTATTCGCCCGACCAGCAGGCGGTGCAGTAGTTGCTCGGCGGACGGCTGACGCACGAGAGCATGCCGTCCAGCGACAGGAAGTGCATCGAGTCGACACCGAGGAACTCGGCGATCTCCTCCGGCGTGCGGTTGTGCGCAATCAGCTTCGTGCGATCCGGGAAGTCGATGCCGAAGTAGCAGGGGTGGCGGATCGGCGGGCAACTGATGCGCAGGTGAATCTCTTTCGGACCGGCCTTGCGAAGCTGCGCCATCTTGCCGCGCGTCGTCGTGCCGCGGACGATCGAGTCGTCCACGACGATGATGCGCTTGTCGCGGATGATCTCTTCCACCACGTTGAGCTTGAGTTGCACGGCCGTGCGACGCTGGCTCTGCGTCGGCTGGATGAACGTCCGGCCGACGTAGCGGTTGGGCACGATCCCCTCGCGATAAGGGATGCCGCTGGCCTGGGCGTAACCCAGCGCGGCGGAGCGGCCGGAGTCGGGCATCGGCACGACATAGTCGGCATCGACCGGCGATTCCTCCGCCAGCTTCGCGCCCATCCGCTCGCGGACGAGCTGCACGGTTTCGCCAAACAATTTGGAGCTGGGGTTGGCGAAGTAGACGTGCTCGAAGATGCAGTGGGCGGGCGTCTGCGGCTCGGCGAACCGCCGGCTCTCCACGCCGCGGTCGGAGAGCGTCACGATCTCGCCCGGCTCGACCTCGCGGATGAACCGCGCGCCGAGCGCATCGAACGCCACCGTTTCGCTGGCGACGACGTAGTTGCCCTCGGGCATCTGGCCGAGCACCAGCGGCCGCCAGCCCCACGGGTCGCGGACGGCTTCGATGCGGTCGTCGAACAGGAACACCAGCGAGTAGGCGCCTTGGAGGTGCTGGAGCGTGGCGTTGACCGGGTCTTCGTGGCTGAGGTGATGCGACGCGAGCAGGACGAGGATGACCTCGGTGTCGGTCGAGGTCTGGAACATGTGGCCGCGCTGCTCGTAATGCTTGCGGAGCAGGTCGGCGTTGATGAGGTTGCCGTTGTGGCCGAGGGCGACCTGCCCGCCGACGTACTCGCGTTGCAGCGGCTGGGCGTTGCAGGAGCGGGACGAGCCGGTGGTGGAGTAGCGGTTGTGCCCGATGCCGGCGGTGCCCTTGAGGCTGTGCAGGATCGACTCGTTGAAAACTTCCGGGACCAGGCCCATGCCCGCGTGCGACCGCAGGTGGCCGGAGTCGTTGACGGCAATGCCCGCCGACTCCTGCCCGCGATGCTGCTGGGCGTAGAGCGCGGTATAGCAGAGGTGCGCGGCTTGCGAGGAGCCCCAGACCCCGAACACGCCGCACTTGTGCTTGGCTTCGGCCACGTCCATCAGGTAGTTCTTGTCCGTGTGGTGGGAGTAGCCTCCAACGTTAGTCGGGGGCGGGGACGCGGTCAAGGTGTGAGAGGCGGGATTCGAGGTTCGGGAAAAAACGCCCGCCTCTGAGGAGCACCGCGACGAAGAGCGGGATGAGGGGGATTGATTGCTGATTGCTAATTGCTGATTGCTAATTGCTGATTTGTCCCGTGTGAATTGAACCGATCGCGGTCGGCGTCCGTATGATTCAGTAGCCACCCCGCTGGTGGCAGCGGCCGTGAAGAAGAGAAGCCGTTGCATGCGGATGGCCAATTGATTTCAAAGTTGCAGGGGTAACCCGGCCGATATAGGCTACTGTTGCTCGCGTGCAGTGCGGCGAGCGACCGTGCCGGCAGGGAGGGACACGCAGATCGACATCCGCCGGCAAGCCTGAAAACGTAATCTGCCACGATCAGCCCCGCCCAAGGCGGTGTCTGTGAAGTCCGTCATTCGTATGGGACGGAACCCGCCCACCCTCGGGTCGGCTTCGGAATGTCGGGGGAATCGTACCTGCGAACAATCCGTGGACCGTTCGCGCGGCGGCGCGCTGCCCCGTCGCCTGGGAACCGCCGTGGCTCTCAGAGGCGACGCCCTCTACGCGGCCAGCCAGCCAGAACGCGTCTGCGTCCGCTGAGCGAGGATGCGCCACGAGCGCCACCACCATGGTCTCGCAGCCAGAGAAACATCATTACCGGCGCGGCGACGAAGTCGTCCACCCGCGCCGACCGGAATGGGGCACGGGCGTCGTCCGCCAGGCCCAGCCCATCACGCATCAGGGCGTCAGCGCCCAGCGACTGGCGGTCGACTTCGCCAACCGAGGGCGCGTGGTGATCAACACCGCCGTGGCCCCGTTGCAGCCGGCCCGCCAGACTCAGACCACCGCCAAGGAGCAATCCAGCACGATGACACGCACCCCTTCGTCCACCTCCGGCAACCTCTCCAACGAGGTCGGCAGCGGCTGGCTCGAACAGCTCGAGCAGTCCACCCGCAACCGCTCGCACGAGCTGTGGGAGTTGCCTGACAATATGACCGACCCCTTCGCCAGCCCGAAAAAGCGCCTGCTCGCCACGCTCGAGAGCTACCGCTTCTCCACCGACGCCCGCAGCCTCATCGACTGGGCCGTGGGACAGACCGGCCTCAACGACCCGATGAGCAAGTACACCCGGCAGGAACTGGAACAGGCCTTCCCCCGCTTCGCCCGCGATCGAGACCAGCACCTGGCCGCCCTCGTCCGCCAGATCAAGCGCAACGGTGAACAGCACCTGCTCAGCGAAGCCCTCCAGTCCACCCGCCACCCCGCCGCCCGCACCGCGCTGGCCAAGGCCATCCGCCACTGAACGAAGTCCACGGATTCAATCCGTGGATTTCCATGGGCGTCAGACCCCCCATGGCGCGTTATCATCCCTTGACCACCACCAAGGGAGAAAACGCATCATGCCATTGACCCTCACCTACCTCGGCCACGCCGGCTTCCTGTTCGACGACGGCCGACACCAGCTCGCCGTCGACCCATTCCTCACCGGCAACGAACTCGCCCGGCACAAGCCCGGCGACATCACCTGCCAGCACATCGCCCTCACCCACGGCCACGAAGACCACTTCGGCGACACGCTCGCCATCGCCCAAGCCAACAACGCCGAGCTCATCGCCGTCCACGAAATCTGCAACTACGCCGCCAGCCAGGGTGTCGAAAAGATCAACCCCGGCAACACCGGCGGCCGGATCGACACCGACTTCGGCTACATCGCCTTCACCCAGGCGTTCCACTCCAGCTCCTACCAGGGCCAGTACATGGGCATGCCCTGCGGGTTGATCATCCACATGGGCGGCGTCACGCTCTACCACTGCGGCGACACGACGCTCTTCTCCGACATGCGCCTGATCGCCGACATCTACCAGCCCGACCTCGCCGTCATCCCCGTCGGCGACCGCTTCACCATGGGCCCGGAACTCGCCGCCCGCGCCGCCGAGATGATCCGCCCCCGCATCGCCATCCCCGTCCATTACAAAACCTTCCCCCTGCTGCGCCAGAGCATCGCCGGCTTCGACCCGCCGGGCGTCGAAGTCAAGGAACTGGCGCCGGGGGAGACGTGGACGTATGAAGCGACGGAATAAGAGACCTGCTGGTTGCCCGCTGGTTTTGAAATGTCATTCGCGCCGAAGCCCACGGATTGAATCCGTGGGCTTCTGCCTTTACTGCCGCCCCGCGCCGGCTACCATCGCCCGTGGCCGAGATGTCCGACCAGTCCGCCGCGCCGCCGCACCGGCTGCCCTTGTGGGTGACGCTGCTGGTGTGGGTGACCACGATCGGCGTGGTGTTCTACTTCTGGGATGCGTTCAGCCTGGTGTTTCTGCTGCTGCTGGCGGCGGCGTCGGTGGCGGCGCTGCTGCGGCCGTGGAGTCGGCAGATTTCCCAACAGCCCAACCGTGGGGGGCTGGTCTCGGGGCTGGGGTTCTGGGCGGTGTTCGGCGGCTTGCTGGTGCTGCTGGGTTGGCTGTTGTATGACCCGGTGGCCCAGCAGTTGCAGCAGTGGCCGGAGACGGAGCAACGGATCAACGAGGTGCTTCAGCAGTGGGCGCTGCGGTTCGGCATGGACGTGGACATCACGCTGCGGGGGCTGCTGCTGGGCGCGGTGGAATGGCTCGGCGGCGAGGGCGGGCCGGACATGGACGTGCTGGCGACGATCGCGGACAGCATCGGCGTAGCGGTGGTGGCGCTGGCGGTGCTGATGTTCGGCTCGACGTTTCTGTTGATCGAGCCGCCGGGAGCGCTCACCGGCCCGCTGGCGCGGCTGCTGCCGGACGACTACCGCAAGACGGTGCGCGCCACCTTCGCCGACATCGACTTCCGCCTGCGCTGGTGGGTGATCGGGCTGCTGGTGAGCATGAGCGCCGTCGGCACGTTGTCGGGCCTGGGCTTCTGGCTGGCCGGGCTCAACTTCTGGCTGCCGTTGGCGATCTTCGCGGGCCTGGCGGAGATCGTGCCCATCCTCGGGCCCACGATGGCATTCCTGATCGCCCTGCTCTTCGCTGCCACGCAGGGGCCGACGCAGATGGTCGGCGTGTTGATCGTCTGGGGCGCTATCCAGGTGATCGAGCCTTACATCATCGTGCCCATGGTCATGCGCCGGGCGGTGCGGATGGCCCCGGTCGTCACGATCTTCACCGTGGTGCTCTGGACCCGCATCTTCGGCATGCTGGGCCTGCTGCTGGCGATCCCGATCAACATCGTCATCTGGGCCTTCATCAGCAATGTCGTCCTCAAGTACCGCGAGGAGCAGCGCCAGAACAAGTCGCCGCCGCAGACCGAAGCGCGATAAAACAACATTTAGCCGCGTCGCTTGCGACGCGCGCTTCGCCGCCCGCGCGTCCCGCAGCGCGTCGCAAGCGACGCGGCTAAATGAGGTGAAAAAACGCAGCCCTACTCCATCCGCCCGAGGTCGCCGATGTACAGGTAGTCTGGTTCGCTCGCGTCGCGCACCGCCACGTTGCTCGGCACCACGTCGGGCAACCCGCGCAACACCCGCTCGACCACCTGCTGCGCCAACGCATCATCCACCCGCCCGCCGTCGGCTCGCACCACCGTCACCGCCACCGTCTCCGCCGGCCCGCCGCCGGGCCTCGTGCCCACCGTCACCTCCGCCGCCCCCACCTCCGGCAGCGCCTGCACCTGCTGCACCGCCGCCGCCCGCGCCGCCTGCACCGCCCGCGCCTGCTCGGCCGTCGCCGCCTCGCTCGCCGCCGCCGCCGCCGCGGAATCCGCCCCCCCATCCCCGTTCGCCGCCGGCCCGGTTTCGCAACCGGCCCACGTCAATCCCGCCAGCAACAGCAACACGCTCGGCATCCATCGCATGCATCGTCTCCTTGCAGGTCGTTCACCACAGGCACGATTGTAACGCCGCACTCCCCATCGCCACACAGCCGCAGTACGATGAGAGCCATGTCCACTCCCGGGTCCATCACCGAGACGGGCGTCACCACCGATGACGCAGGACGCCTGACGACGGAGCTTGTCTGCATCAAGTGCGCGTACAACCTGCGCACGATGCACCTCGACGCCGCCTGCCCCGAGTGCGGCACGGCCGTCGGCCGGTCGGTCGAAGGCAACCGGCTGCGCTACTGCGACCCGACCTGGCTGAAGCAGATCTGGGAAGGCTTGAACTGCTTCGGTCTGGCGGTGGTGGCGACGATGGTGTTCGCGGTTGTCGTGATGGTGGGCGACCAGAACACGCCGCTGCTGTGGATCGCCCTGCCGCAGGCGACGATGATCGGCCTGGCGATCTACGGCTTCATCAAGGCCACCAAACCCGACCCGGCCCACATCGACCGCGAATGGTGGTGCAGCATGCGCCGCCTGGCACGCCTCGCCTGGCTCGCCGCCCTGAGCCTGGCACTGGCGTTGACGGCCATCTTCATCCTCGGCAACACGTTCAGCCCCGGGGGGATATGGATGGCTCGCGCGACGAACGGCCTGTTCGCCGTGGGCACTCTCATCGCACTGGCGGCAGGCGTGGTCGCCCTGCTCATGCATGCCGCCATGCTCGCCAGCCGGCTGCCCGACCTGCCGCTGACCGTCGCGGTGGTGCTGGTCAACCTCTGCCTCATCGCGCTCGCCGGCTTCGGACTGGTGCTGACGCTCGATCCGCTGTGGGACTTTCTCTCCGACCCGCTGCTGTACGGCTACGGCGCGACGCGCCTGCGCTGGCAACTCATGGACGCCCTGCCCTACCCGATGCTCGGCCTCGCCGGGCTGATGGTGCTCCTGCTCGCGTGGTACTGGTGGGCCCTGAGCCGGGCGGCCCGGCACGCCTGGGCCACGTGGGCGCGGCGGCGCGGCGAGGGGGATTGAGGGGGAGTAGTTTCTGGTTTCGAGTTTTTCAGAGTAACGCCCGTCTCTGAGCGACTCCGCGAGCGAAGAGCGGGATCAGGGAATGACAAATGACAAAATTCAAATGGCAAATGAAAGCAACGGAAAGCCGGTTCTGACATTTGTCATATGAATTTTGTCATTTGAGCTTTACTCATCCCGCCCTTCGTCGCTGCGCTCCTCAGGGGCAGGCGTTTTTTCCGATCCCCGATCTCTGATCCCCGAACCCCTGCTTCACACCAGCCGGTCCAGCGCCAGTTCGTGCGCTTCGTGGTAGCGCTTGCCGAGGTTGTGCCAGTCGAAGTGTTCGGAGAACGACTCGGCGGAGTTGCGCAGGTTGATCCGTTCGCGGCGGGTGAGCTGGCAGTAGCGGAACATGCGGTCGGCCAGTTCGTCGGCGGACTGGTCGAAGTCGCTGTACCGGCGGTGGATGATGGAGATGCCCTTCTCCTCGTGGTCCGGGCGAAGCTGCTGGAGGTAGCTGCCGAAGCCGGCGAGGTCGCTGGTGATCGCGGGCACGCCCAAGGCGATCGCTTCCAACGGCGTATAGCCCCACGGCTCGTAGTAGCTGGGGAAGACGCCGAGGTGGCAGCCGCGCACGAACTGGTCGTAGTCGATGCCGAACAGCGGGTTGGTGGCGGTGATGAAGTCGGGGTGGTAGATGATCTTGACCGGGTCGTGCTGGTTGTTCCAGAGCTGGCAGCCGCGGAGCTGGTTGAGCACGGGGTCCTTGGCGTCGTCGAGCAGGTCATGGGTGACGATGGTCGGCGGCAGCTCGCGCTTCCAGGCGTACATCGTGCGGCGAAGGCGCAGCCGCCAGTAGTCGTCGATCAGCGTGTTGAGGTCGGGGATGTGGCCGGCGGTGGCGGCCTGGAACAGCTTCTCGCCGATCTGCTCCTTGATGCCTTCGGTGGCATCGTGGAACTCGCGGAGCATGGCCCGGCTTTGCAGGGCGGTGACGTTGATCGACCGGGTGGCGGCGCGGGTGACGATGAAAAAGACGACGGTCACGGGCGAGCCGGCTTCGCGCAGGCGGTGGTTGAGGCGGGCGAGGGCTTCGATGGTCAGGTCCATGCCCTTGTTGCGGTATTCGTATCGGCCGGAGGTGAAGAAGTAGAGCGTGTTGTCCAAGTCGAAGCTGTAGCTGGGGAAGAAGTGGCCGATGGTGAACTCGTGGATGCGCTCCTTGTACTCGCGGTGGAGGTTCTGGAACTCGTGCAGCGCGGCGAAGCGCTGGATGTTGAGCCCGTTGGGCAGCAGCAGGTCGACCGGTCGGCCGAGCAGGTGCTTGCACTCCTCGGCGGTGACGTCGGAGACGGTGGTGAAGACGTGGCTGCCGTGGGCGGCGGCGCGTTCGATGCGGTGCTGCGCGCCGATGTTGAACTTGGCGGCCTCGCCTTCGGAGTCGAAGAAAGGCAGGTGGTCGTAGAAGACCGGGTGGTTCATCGCCAGGTATCGGCCGAGCAGCGTGGCGTGGGTGGTGAAGACGATCGAGCCTTGCCATTGATCTTTGCGCAGCATGGGCACAGCGACGCCCGCCATCCACTCATGGAAGTGGGCGACGATCTTTCGCCGCGGCGCCTCTTTCTGGGCCAGCAGTTGCAGGAACAGCCGGACGGACTCGCCGAAGGCGACCACGTTGTTCAACAGTTCATCGTCGCCGGGCGTGGAGATGTTGTGGTCGGTCCAGAGGCGGTACTTGACTTCGTGCAGGTAGCGGAAGGCGTCGAGGTAGTTCAGCAGCACAACGTGCGGCCGGCCGGTGACCAGCCATCGCCCGTAATGTGCGCCGAACCCCAGCTCGCGCATCTGCTTGACCGCCTGGCCGACGGCGCCGACGAGCGGGGCGGGCTCGAACTCGACCTGGGCGGAGTGGTGGTTGTACGGGCCGATGAGGCAGTAGCGGTTGCCCCAGCGGTTCATCATGCTCGGCACCTTGGAGCGGAGCACGGTGTAGATGCCGCCGACCTGGTTGCACACTTCCCAGGCACACTCCAGCAGCAGCGGCTCGGCCCGGCGCTGGCGCGACCGGCGGCTGGCGGAAGCTTCCGATTCGTCCGTGTCCACCACGGCCGCAGCGGCCGCGTCGGCCTCCGGCGCGGGATCGGAACTCGTGGCGGCGTCGTACTGCTTCATCAAGAGAGGCCCCGTTCCCATCGTTCATACAACCATCGACCTGAGAGCGATTGTAAACCCGGCGGCGCGGTTGTGCATGTTCAACGTCGCAGGGCCCCCGCATGCCACGCCGATCAGTCCTGGAAAAGCACGACCACCGTCGTCAACAATACGCCCACCACGCCCCACACTCCCAGCGCAAGCAGGCGTTGCGCCGCCCGCGACAACCGGCAGAACCGCCGCCGACCCAGCACCGCCGCCACCAGCAGCACGAAGCTGACCGCCAGCGTCAGCAGCAGCGCCTTGGCGCTCGGCTCATCCCACCACCACATCGTCGGCGCGGCGCGCAGCGCAATCACCGTGAACAGCAGGCTGCCGCCAAAGCCCAGGCAGGCCGCGACGAGCGTGGCCAGGTAGGCGCCCAGGCGTGGTTCAACCAGCCCGACCTTCAGCCGGAGCGCGTCGCCGCACTCCGGGCAACGGTGGGTGTGCAGTCCGCGCAGGTTGTAGCCGCAGCGCGGGCAAGGCTCGTCGCGGTCGCGCAGATAGACGCTGAGCAAATCAGGCTCAACCGTCGAGTCGGGTTCGGCCAGTGGACGCTGTGTGTCGATGCTCATGTGATCTGCCTCATGCTTTCCGGCATCCAGCCTGTTTCATTCACTCGCGCTCAAAGCACCCAGGGCGTGACGATCGAGCTGACGGCGATCACCACCAGCAACGCCAGCGTCGCCGCCCGCAACCGCGGCTTGGAGAGCAGATCGCCGCCCCACAGCCCCGCCATCGTGCCCGCCAGCACCAGCGGCGTATAGGCCAGCCCCACCACGCTCGCCTCCACCACCGGCTGGCCGAAGTGATGCCAGAGCAGCAGCAGGTTCAACGGCATCACCGCCAGCACGGTCAGCCAGAGGAACGACCGCGTCTGCCGCGCCGGCCAGTCGTGGGCCATCAGCCACAAGATCACCGGCGGCCCGCCCATCCCGATCAGCCCGCCCAGCACGCCGCTGCTCGAGCCGGCGAGCACCAGCCAGCCCGGATGCACGCGCGGCCGGGGATCCACGCGCAACCCGAACTGCAAGGCGAGCACCCCCAGCAGCATCGCCCCCACCACCTGCCGGATCAACCCCTCGTCCGCCTCCGCCAGCAGGCTCAACAGGTACACCCCCGCCGGCAAGCTCACCAATCGCACCACCACCATCGGAATCGCCGGCCGCCAGGCCAGGTCCACCCGGTACTGCCAGCAGCTCCAGCCCATCTGCGCCACCGTCGCGATCGCCAGCACCGTCACCGCCATCGGCAACGGCACGCCGGCCCAGATCATCAGCGGGATCGCCATCAATCCGAACCCGAAGCCCACCGCGCTTTGCAACGCGCTGCCCGCCATGAGCACCAGGCCGACGACAATGATCTGTTCCGTGCTCAAGGCGTCTCACCGACAGGATGATGCACAAACGTCGTGTTCCGCGACAGGCAGGTCGCCAGTTGCCGGTACACGGTACGCAACCGCCCGGGCGCGGGCGCCTCGCCCAGCGCCGCGAGCAGTCGGCGGGCCAACGGCCCCTGCTCCCTCCACGTGCGCAGTGCCGGCGCATGCGCCGCGATCGCTTCGGGGTCCACCGTCTCGATCCGCGCGATCAGGTGACGCCACAACGCCCCAGCCGACATCGGCGCATCCGCCTCGCAGCCGAAGCAGCGTAGGTAATCCGCATCGTCCACCACCGCCGCCTCGCCCTCGCGCACGCAACGGTCGAAGATCGACACCAACGGCGCCATGCCCCACCGCTGCTGGCTCCTGTAATCGCACCACCGCTCGGCCACCAACTGCTTGAGCACCGCGACGATCAGCGCCACGAAGGCCACGTCCATGGCCGGGCACTCCTGCACGTCGAGCACGCGAATCTCGATCGACCCCCGGCCGAACCGGGCGATCGCCCCCCGCGCGTTGGCATACTCTTCCTGCAACAGCCCGTCAGGATCGAACGGCCGCAGCGCCGCGTACATCGGCTGGAGAATCTGCCCGTGGTAGGCGTCGATGCTGAACACCGGCTCGGGGATGACTTGCCCGGTGCATTGCGGGATGCGGGCGCAGTTGCGGCGGTAGACGTCCAGCCGGTTGTCGAGCAGTCCTGTCACCCGGCCGTCCATCACCGGCGAACTCGCCGCCAGCGCGGGCAGGATCGGCAGCAGCAGGCGGATGGCGGCGTGCAGTCGGCCGAACTCGTCGTCATCCGCGAACGGCAGGTTGATGTGCGTGCTTTGCAGGTTCGCCCAGCCGTGGCCCCGGCAGTTGAACAGCTTGTGGAACGCGGCGTAGATCTCCCCGCTGTCGTGCGGCCAGAGCTGCGCCTGCGCGTGCGGGTCCATCCACGGGTGCATGGCCGAGGGCAGCAGCATCGCGTCCATGTCGGCGAGGCGGGCGGTGGCGTCCTGCACGTGCCGGGCGAACGTGTCGCTCCAGCAGGTCAGCGACCGCGCGGGCTGGCTGGTCTTGAACTCCACGACATGCAGGACCAGTTCGTTGGACCAGGTCACGTCGTCGAACGCGGCATCGGTGAACGCGCCGCCGGTGACGCTGGCGAGCAGCCGGTCGCACAGCGGGCGCACGTCGAGCGTGTCGCGCTGGACGATCATGTACTCCAGCTCGATGCCGACGGCGTCAAACAGATGCAACGGTTTGGACATATACACAGCGCCTGACGCGCGTTTTTTCTCAAAAGTGGATCCGGTCGTCGCCTGTCACTGTTTTTGACCGGATAACAGGATCGGGCCGGATCGACGGGATGCGCCTGGAGGACTCAGGAAATCACGAAGGACACAAAGAGCACGAAGAGCACGAAGAAGAGAAATACATTTTGATTGTTTTCTACGTCTTCTTCTCTTTCTTCGACTTCTTTGTGCTCTTCGTGTCCGTCGTGTGCTTTGTGATGAATCGGTGTTTCGGAAGGTGTCAGGCCCATCCTTCCCATCCGGCCGATCCTGTGATCCAGTCAAAACCAGTCATAGGCGACGATCAACTTCACTGGCGTTTCCGCCACGCGTCGCGTTTCAGGCGGTAGAGCACGTGTTCCAGGCCCGCGTGCATGACCGTGCCGGTTTCCTGGAAGCCCAGTTTTTCGGCGACGCGGCGCGAGCCGGCGTTGTGCTCCAGCGTGAACAGGACCAGCTCGTCGACGCCGATCTCGTGGAAGGCCAGGTCGACCACCGCGGTCGACGCCTCCGTGGCCAGCCCCTGCCCCCAGAAGCCGGGCATGATCGCGTAGGCCAGCTCCATCTCCCGCTCGCCGGTGGACTCGGTCCAGTTCACGCCCATGCGGCCGACGAAGGCGTCGCTGCCTTTTTCAAACCACATCCACTGGCCGTAGCCGTGGGCTTGCCAGTGTTTGAGGAAGTGGTCGAACCGCTCGTCGACCTTCTCGGCCGGCAGCGGTTCGCCGGTGGGCGAAAGCGTGCGGGCGACGCTGGGCTCGCGGTGCAGGCGGTGGAGCATCGCGCGATGCTGCGCGTTCATCCGCTGGCCCACGAGGCGGTCGGTCCGAAGGGTGTCGTAATCAGGCATAGGGGTGAATGACAAATGACAAAGCATCAATGACAAATGAAACGGCCGGTGATCCCTTCCGGCATTTGTCATTTGGATTTTGTCATTTGTCATTTCCTTGTTCGGATGGCTTCGATGCGCCGCACGAACGACGCGATCACTTTCCGGTACAGCTCGTCCTTGAGCACCGCATCTTCCACGCCCGACTCGAGGGTCGGGTTGTCGTTCACTTCGATGACGTACACCTTACCGTCGACCTGCTTCACGTCCACGCCGTACAGCCCGTCGCCGATCAGGCTCGCCGCCTTCACCGCCGCCTGCACCACGCGCCGCGGGGCGTCGGCCACGGGCACGGTTTCCACCTTGCCCGACCGCATCTGCCCGCTTTCGCTGCGGTGCAGAATCTGCCAGTGATGCCGGGCCATGTAATACCGGCTGGTGTAGAGCGCTTCGCCGTCGAGCACGCCCACCCGCCAATCATACTCCGTGGGCACGAACGGCTGGACGACGATCAGGTCCGACTCGCCCAGCAGTTGCGCCACCTTCGTGCGGTACTCTGCCTCGCTGGTCGCCTTGGTCACCCCCGCCGAGAACGCACTGTCCGGCTGCTTGAGCACGCAAGGCAGCCCCACCTCCGCCAGCACCTCCTCCACGTTGTCCGCATGCACGAAATGCGTCGGCGGAATCGGCACGTCCCGCGACGCCAGCCGTTCCGCCAGGTAAACCTTGTTCGTGCAGCGGGCGATCGACACCGGGTCGTCAATCACCGCCAGCCCCTCCGCCTCGGCGCGGCGGGCGAAGCGGTAGGTGTAATGGTTCACGAACGTGGTCGTGCGGATGAACAGCGCATCGAACACGCCGAGGCGTGAAAAGTCGTCGCGCGTGATCCGCTCGGGCAGCATCTCCTGCCGCTCGGCGGCGCGGATGAACTTCGCGATCGCCGCGTCGTCCGACGGCGGCGGCTGCTCCTGCTCGTCGACCAGGATCGCCAGGTGATACCGCGGCGGCCGGCCGGCGCCGGGCGACCACTGCCGGCGGGCGAAATACTGCTCCGCCGCCGCCACCGCCACCGCATGGTGCGCCTCGGGGATTTCGTCGGCGGGGATCGGCCGGACGCTTTGAAGCTGCCACTTCTCACGCTTGCGCGCGAACTGCGCCCGCAGCAGCGGCGAGCGAAACGCGCCGAACAGCTTCAACCCCAGCGCCTGGTCGCGCTTCGCCGTCGTGCGGCCGAAGTAGACGCTGAGCGTGAACGTGTCGCCCCGGATCGGCCGCAGCGTCTTCTGGATCAGCCGATCGAACTCGTCCGTGATCGCCCGCACCAGCGAGATCGACTTCATGTCCTGGATCGTCACCACGTCCGGCTGCGGCCGATGCCCGCGCGCCTCGGCCAACAGCGACACGTAGTAGCCCGTGCTCTGGTAGCTGTAGGACCGGCAGAGGTTGAACACCCGCGCGTTGCGATGGTTGTTGGAGTACGCCGGCTCGGTCAGGTACGGCCGCGCACCGACCACCTGCACGCCCGGCACATGCAAGGGCCAGTTCTCCGGCTTGTCCACGACCAGAAAAATCGGTGCGGGCATGGGGTGATCATAATGACAAATGACATAATTCGAATGACAAATCTTGGAACCGGGATGCCGGCGCTTTCATTTGCCATTTGGATTTTGTCATTTGCCATTCTCTCCTGGCTCAATAATCAGCAGCTTCGCGTCATACGTCACGATGCCCAGCAGGATCGCGGCGATCAGCCGGTCGACATCGACCTGGTAGTGATGGCTGTCGGGGTAAGGCACGTTGCGGTACGGGTCGGCGACACGCACCAGCCGACGGCCGGCGTCGATGCCGTGCAGCACCACGAAGTGGCCCAGCGGCAACCCCGCCACGTCGTCCGAGACGTAGTCGTCTTCTCGTTCCCGGGCGCAGCGGTAAAGCCAGGTCGCGCTGAGCCCGGCCACCACCGGCGTGCTCGACCCGATGCAGCGGTCGAGCAGGTCGAGTGTGACGTCTTCCATCCGCAACGCGCCGCCGAGGTCGAGGTAGTCGAGGTACGCCCGGCTGCCGACCTGGAGGTTCACGTCGTCGGGCTTGTGCTTCATCTGCTCGACGAGGCGGTCGCGGATCGGCGGACCGTCGGGCGCGAACCAGGTCGGGTCGAACAGCAGCAGGTTGCAGGTGTAGATGGTCGTCTTGTAACCCCGGCGGAGCGCGTGCAGGGCCAGCATCACCGCAAGCGTGCCGCCGTGGGCCAGCGGCTTGACCTCATTGCAGAGCGTGTCGAGGTCGATGTCGTCGCCGTAGTGGCGGTAGATCGCGTGCAGGCAAGCGGGCCCGCAGGTGACCTCGTTGGGCTGGCGGGTGATGGCGAAGTCGAAAGCGGTGGGTGGGTGCACGCAGGTATTGTACCCGGTCCCCAAGGCCGTGCGGCTGAAGCCGCACGGCCTCAGGCGGTGAAGTAGTCCGGCTCGTTGCCCACCCGCCACTTGATGTTGCACCCGATCGACGGCTTCTGCTCGGACAGCGTGCGCCCTTCAATCACCGCATCCAGCGCGGCACGCAGATCTTCGCCCGTCGGCTGCTGATCCGAGTTGGGACGGGTGTCGTCAAGCTGGCCGCGGTAGGCGAGCTTGCGGTCCTTGTCGAAGACGAAAAAGTCCGGCGTGCAGGCGGCGCGGTACGCCTTGGCAACGTCCTGCGACTCGTCGAACAGGTAGGGGAACGGGAAGCCGTGCTCTTTCTTCTGCCGGGCCATGTGCTCCGGACTGTCGTCGGGGTGCGACTCGGTGTCGTTGCTGTTGATGGCGACGAAGCCGACGTTGCGGGCCTGGTAGTCCTTCGCCAGCCGGGCGAGTTCGTCCTGCACGTGCTTGACGTAGGGGCAGTGGACGCAGATGAACATGACCACCAGCGCGTCCTTGCCGGCAAAGTCTTTGAGTGAAACCGTGTTGCCTTCCGTGTCCGGCAGCGAGAAGGCGGGGGCTTCGGTGCCCAGTTCGAGCATGGTCGAGGGTGTCAGGGCCATGGGTGTGTCTCCTTGTGAGAGTCTGCGATTGACGATGTAGTTTAGCGCCTCCGCCGCGGTCAGACAGGCGCGGTTGTGCGGACCGTGTGCAGCGTGCGGAACAGGTCGGCCTCGGCGGCGGAGAGGGTCTGGTCCCGGCGGGCGAGCATGCGCTGGACGGTCTGGAGCAGCCGGTCGATGTCGTGCGGCTGGGAGCTTTGGTCGGTGTGGAAGGCGAATGCCGGGAGATGCTTGGGCGCGAAGCCGGCGGTGGCGAGCATGCAGCCCGTGCCGATCACCGAGCCGGTGAGCAGGCGTGAGCCGATGGCGGTGCGGACGAAGTCGCCCACGATCGGGCCGTGGAACACCCGGCCGGTGTCTTCGGGCTCGCTGTCGGGCGTCAGTTGCACGCGCACGGGGCCGTAGGTGTTTTTGAGGTTGGAGACGTTGGTGTCAGCGCCGAGGTTGCACCACTGGCCGACCAGCGCGGCGCCGAGGTAGCCGGCGTGGGCCTTATTGGTATGGCCGTGGACGATGGCGGCCGAGACTTCGCCGCCGACCTTGCAGTGCGGGCCGATGACGGTGTTGGGGCGCAACGCGGTGTGGGCGGCGAGCGTGGTGTGCCGCCCGACATAGACCGGCCCCTCGATCATCGTGAACGGATGCACCAGCGCATGCGCGTCGATCACCACCGGGCCCGCCTCGGCGTTGAGCACCACCCCCGGCAGCACACAGGCATGCTCACCCAGTCGCACCGGGTGGTTGCCGATCACATGCACGCCCGGATGCGCCGCCCGGTCCAGCTCCGGCAGCGCCATCGCCCGCAGGTCCGCCTCCAGCGTGGCGGGCAGTTCATCCAGCACATGCCACGGCCGACCCAGCAGCACACGGTCCGGCAACTCCGTCCGCGTCACGTCCGCCGGTAGCCGTCCGTCGCCCGCCGCCAGCAGCGCCGTCGCCTGCGCCGCCTCCAGGCAAACCGCCACCAGGTCGCCGTCCGCCTCCACCAGCGCCCGGCCCACCGCCAGTTGCCCCACCAGATCGCCGTGCAGCACCGCGTTCCACCGGCCGTTGACCAGCAGCCACGGCCCCGCCGCCAGCTCACCATTCACCGTGGGGCGGGCGTCTCGCCCGCCGGCATTGCCTGTGGGGTCGCCGGCTGTCTCACCTGAACCCGCCTCCCGCTCGCGACACACCGCCGCCAGACGCTCGCTCACGCGCAACGCCGCCGCCGGCCGACCCAGCACCCGCTCGATCCGCGCCCGCGTCGTCAACGCTCCCGTCCGCAGGTCGAACACCGGCCGGCGGTCCGTCATCGGACCCCACCGGCCACGCCCGTCGTCAAAGATCAACAGCTTCGCCATCTGCATCCCCAGCACGATAGCACGAAACCATCACAGGCCAAGCCAGCCGCCACTTCTTATCCCCAGTCGGCAGGATAAGCGCATTTTGGATTGGGGTGGGGCGGGCGTCCCGCCCGCCGACAGGCCGAAGGCCTGTTCTGCTGTCGGCATCCATGATGGTGTTCGCAGACGAAGGCGGGCGGGACGCCCGCCCCACCGGGGGAAGAGCCAAATGCGCTTAGCCTGAGCAAATCGGGACACCCCGCACCCGCCGCCGTTGACAGTCCCCAACCCGCCGCGTACGTTGGCCCGTTGCCCCGGCTCGGGCGGGCGCCTCGGCCATGCAACACACCGCCAACGCCCGCCCCAACGCCCCATGACACGCAAACGCTCACCACGCACCACAGGCAAACACGCAACCATGGGCAAGCTCGATTCCGCGCTCTGGCGCGACATCATGGCCTACCTGCGCCGCCGGCACGGCCCCATCTGCCGGCAGTGGTTCGAACAGCTCGACCTCGTCGCCGTCGACTCCGGCCTGCTCCAGGTGCGCACCGGCTCCAGCGTCCAGCGCAACTACCTCCAGAACAAATGCCTCGAACCATTCACCGAGGCCGCCCAGGCCGTCACCGGCAACCTCGTCGCCGTCCGCTTCGTCAACGATGACGAACCCCGGCCCACCCCCGCCGCGCCGCCCGGACCCGCTTCCGCCAGCAACCACACCCTCGCCCGCGCCGCCGCCACCGCCGAGCCCGCCCACCGCGAACCGCCCCGCCAAACGCCCAGCAACCACACCCCCCGCCCCCGCCACAGCGACCTCTTCGCCGACCAGGTCGTCCTCAGCCCCGACTACAGCTTCGACAATTTCATCTCCGGCCCGAACAACCAGCTCGCCTACGCCGCCGCCGTCGCCGTCGCCAACCAGCCCGGCACCGCCTACAACCCGCTGTTCATCCACGGCGGCGTGGGCCTGGGCAAGACCCACCTGCTCCAGGCCATCTGCCAGAAGATCATGCAGGCCCAGCCCGACGTGCAGATCCTCTACGTCTCCTGCGACGCCTTCATGAACCAGTTCATCGAGTGCGTCCAGTCCGGCCAGATGCACGAGTTCCGCCACCGCTACCGCCACGTCGACG
>JBBDPC010000050.1:0-24526 GCA_040876735.1 Phycisphaeraceae bacterium
TCGGTGAACGGGCGTTGGACGAGGCTGCGCACGCGCTTGCCGGCCATGAGGAAGGGGACGGGCGTGGGGTCGTGCTTGCGGGTGTCGACGCGGGTGTAGTGGTCGGGCAGCAGCAGCAGTCGCCAGTCGTCGCCGTAGCGGGCCTGAAGCGCTTCGTGGATCGGGCCGACGACATGCTGGTCGATCGCTTCGATGGCGGCGACCTTGGTGGCGGCGTCGGCGGCGTGGGCGGCCTCGTCGGGGGCTTCGACGTGGACGCAGAGCAGGTCGTAGTGGTCCAGCGCGTCGATGGCGTGCCGGCCGGTGGCGGGGTAGTCGTTGTCGTGGTAGCTGGTCTGGCCGGGCACGTCGAGGCGGTCCCAGCCGATGAAGTGGGCGATGCCGGCGAGCAGGTCGACGGCGGTGATCATCGCGCCGCGCAGGCCGAAGCGGTCGGCGAAGCTGGGCATGACCGGGACTTGCCCTTGCCCCCAGGGCCAGAAGTGCGTGGCGGGCAGTTCGCCGATCTCGCGGCGGGTGAGGTTGATCTCGTGTTCGCGGAGGAAGACGTCGGACTCGGCGATCATCTGCTGGAGCAGGCCGGCGTATTCGCCACCGATGGGCAGGTGCTTGCGCATCGGTTCGCCGGGGATGTCGTGGGGGGCGACGGTCTCCAGCTCCGACCAGTCGCGCCCGGGGCCTTGGGTGGCGGCGTCGCGGTTGGACGTGTCGACCATGATGTTGCGGTAGCTGACGCCGGGATGGAGCTGCATGTGCGGCGGCAGGCCGACGGCGGCGGCGAAGTCGCGGATCAGCCGTTCGCCTTCGCGCGAGCTGATGTGCCCGGCCGAGTGGTCCTGCATCTTGCCGTCGAGCACGGTGACGAGGTTGACCCGGAAGATCCAGTCGCTGTTGTGCAGGTCGATGCCCAGCGCGGCCGCTTCGAGCGGGGCCCGGCCGCGGTGGTAGCGCACGGGGTCATAGCCGAGCAGGCTCATGGAGCAGACGTCGCTGCCGCAGGCCATGCCCTGGGGCGTGGTGATCACCGTGCCCTGCCGGCCGACCTGCGCGAGCGCGTCGATGTGCGGCGTGTGGGCGGCTTCGAGCGGCGTCCGGCCGTCGAGTTCGTCCAAGGGAAAGTCGGCCGCGCCGTCAGGAATGATGAGGACGTGTTTCATGCGGGGATTGGGGGTTGGGGATTGGAAAGATTTTAAGCCGAGGGCTGAGTCCGCGAAGCCCCGGATGGGGGTGATCGATCAATCTGTGATCGATGATCTGTGATCTGGAATCGACCGCCGCTGCTGACATCATCGATCACACATCATACATCACACATTCCCTTCATCCCGCTCTTCGTCGCTGCGCTCCTCAGAGGCGGGCGTTATAAAATCTTCCCCAACCCCCAATCCCCGCTTAAAACGACACCGGCAGCCCCTCGGCCTGCCAGCGTTCGATCAGCAGGCGCATCTCGTCGAGCGTGGTCTGCAACCGCTCGGAGGCGTCGTTGAGGTTCTCGTAGAGCTCGGGGTCTTTCACCAGCCGGCCGAGCGTGCCTTCGCCTTCGCGGGCCTCGTCGACCAGCTCGCGCATCGAGCCCACGGCCCCGGCCATGTCGTCCGCCAGCGCGACGTACCGCCGACGCAGCAGCGTGATGTTCTCGTTCACCGAGCCGGTGAGCTGCTCCATCGTCTCGCTGGCCTGCTCGCTGACGGCCCGGCTGTTGGCGATGGTCTGCTTCACGTCGTCGAACAGTTCGTCGTCGCCCGTGTAACGGTCGATGCCGGCGAGCACGTCTTCCAGCTCCGCCAGCCGACGGTCGGTGCGGGCGAGCACGGTGGCGAGGTTGGCCCCTTCCCCGTCGGGCCCGACGTCGGCGGCGTCGCGCGGCTCGACGAGCTGGTTGATGTTCCGGCCGACCAACTGCCACTCCTGGCTGAGCGCCTCAAACTCGGCGATGACCACGTCCAGCTTCTCCATCGGCTCGTCGAGCACCGCCTGCATCTCCTGGGCGAAGGCGCTGGCGATGGTGGGCGCCTGGCCCTGGATGCGGGCGCTGCCGTCGCGGGGCAGGTAGTCGTAAGGCGGCTGGGCCTCGTCGGGCACGCGCATGGCGATCACCGGGCTGCCGGCGAGCAGAGGGGTTTCGATGTAGGCGACCGCGTCTTCGGGAATCCGCACGTCATCGTGAATGCGGGCGATGACTTCCACGCCGTTGCCCGCCGGCGCGTGAAGGCGGACGGCGTCGACCTGGCCGATGTCGATACCGCTGAGCTGCACGCGACTGCCGGTGTGCAGGCCGCCGGCGGTGGGCAGGTGGATCGTCACCGGGTAGGTGCGGTCGAGCAGGCCGGTGAAGTCACCGAAGAGCAACATCAACACCAGCAGGCCCACGAGCCCGATGGCGGTGGTGAGGCCGACAGCCACGTTGCGTTTTCGCTCGTCCATGGGTATCAGGTTTCTCGTTTCTGGTTCCGGGTTTCTATTGAGCCTTGAGCAGTCAGCTTTAAGCTGTTAGCCAGCGACAAGTCGAACGGAGGGGGCATTCTGGCTGAAGGCTTAAAGCGAACGGCTCAAAGCTCAATAAAGCGAACGGCTCAAAACTCAGTAGTTCTGGGTTTCCGGGGATCATTTCGCCGCCGTGGACAAAACGAGAAACTTGAAACGAGAAACCCGAAACACACTCACCCGCCCACGTGCTCGAAGCCGCGGCGGATGGCGTCGAGGTCTTCCTTGTCGGCCCGACCGTGGATGAAGCGCTGGACCAGGTCGTTGTCGCTGTTCCGGAAGCTGGCGGTGTCCCCGTCGGCGACGATTTGGCCATCGTAAAGCAACACCAGTCGGTCGGCAATCTTGTTGGCGCTGGCCATGTCGTGGGTGACGACGATGCTGGTGATGCCCAGCTTGCGGTTGAGGGCGAGGATGAGTTCGTTGATGACGTCGGCGCGGATCGGGTCCAGGCCGGTCGTCGGTTCGTCGTAGAGCACCAGGGCCGGCTCGAGCACGACGGCGCGGGCAAGGGCGACGCGCTTGCGCTGCCCGCCGGAGAGGTCGGCGGGCATCTTGTCCTGGATGCCGGGCAGGCCGACCATCTCCAGCACCTGCTCGACGCGGGCTCCGCGTGCCTCGGCGGTCTTGGTGGAGTGTTCCACAAGCGGGAAGGCGACGTTTTCGCCCACGGTCATGGAATCGAACAGGGCGCTCATCTGGAAGAGGAAGCCGACGTCCTTGCGGACTTCGACGAGCTGACTGGGGGTGAGCTGGTCGACGCGCTGGTCGCGGTAGTAGACCTCGCCCTGGTCGGGCTTGAGCAGGCCGACGATGTGCTTGAGCAGGACGGATTTGCCCGTGCCGGAGGGCCCGAGGATGACGGTGTTCTTGCCGCGTTCGAAGCTGAAGTTGACGTCGCGGAGGACGTGGAGCGGGCCGAACGACTTGGAGACATGGACCAGGCGGACAAGGCCGTCGGAGGCGGGGGCGTCGGGTTGAGCGGTGTTGGGGTTCACGGGGTGTATTGGGGACTGGACGGGTCACTGAGGTGACCCGTCCGGAATGGGACCCGTTCAGGGCGGGTGGCGATTACTCGGCTTTGAAGAAGTCGCGGACGGCGGCGATGACTTCATCCTGCTGGGCGTCGGTCATCTCCGGGTAGATCGGGAGGCTGAGCACTTCCTCGCAGGCTTTCTCGGCGGCGGGGAAGGCGCCGGCATGGTAGTTGAGATTTTCGTAGCACGGCTGCAGGTGCAGCGGGCTGGGGTAGTAGACACGCGTGCCGACGGAGCAGGCGTCGAGGTGGTGGCGGACGGCCTCGCGCTGGCCGCCGCGGATGCGGACGGTGTACTGGTTGTAGACGTGAAAGCGGACGTCGGGCTCGAAGGGGGTGGTCATGGGGAGGGCTTCGAACTTTCGGCCGTAGCGGTCGGCGATGTCACGTCGGCGGGCGATCCACTGGTCGAGGTAGGGGAGCTTGACGCTGAGGAGGGCGGCCTGGAGGGCGTCGAGCCGGAAGTTGCCGCCGACGAGCGGGAAGTGGTAGCCGCGGTCGGAGCCGTGGACGCGGAGCATGCGGAGTTTTTCCGCCAGTTGGCTGTCATTGGTGACGATTGCGCCGCCGTCGCCGAGTGCGGGGAGGCCTTTGGTGGGATAGAAGCTGAAGCAGCCGAGGTCGCCGATGCCGCCGACGGGCTGATCGTCATAGCGGGCGCCGAGTGCCTGGGCGGCGTCTTCGATGAGGTGGAGGTTGTGTTCCCTGGCGAAGTCGCGGATGGGGCCGAGGTTGGCGGGGAGGCCGAAGAGGTGGACGGGGATGATGGCCTTGGTGTGTCGGGTGAGGGCGCCTTCGAGGGCGTCGACGTCGATGTTGTAGGTGCGTGGGACGATGTCGACGAAGACGGGCTTGGCGCCGAGTCGGGTGATGCAGCCGGCGGTGGCGAAGAAGGTGAAGGCGGTGGTGATGACCTCGTCGCCGGGTCCGATGTCCAGGGCCATGAGGCTGGCGAGCAGGGCGTCGGTGCCGGAGCTGACGCCGATGGCGTGCTCGACCTGGCAGTAGTCGGCCAGTTCGCGTTCGAACTGCTCGACGAACGGGCCGAGGATGAACTGCCCGGAGCGAAGCACGCGGGCGAAGGCGTCCTGGAGCGGTTCAGTCAGGGCCTGGTGTTGATCATCGAGGTCGATCAGGGGTACGGGCATGGGTGGCTCGGGGGTTGCTGGATTGCGGTTGGCGTCGGGGCGAGGCGTTTTCGCCTGTCAGCATAGTACGAACCGGACAGCCCGCAAGGCGGCGTGGTCGCTCAAGCCCGGAGCGGGATCAGCCGAGTGATAGGGGGTATGGTTGTGCGTGTGTGCCGGGGCGGATACAGTTTCCCGCATACGTTTATTCAGTTTATTCGAGCCCACCGACAGTATGACGGAAGGACGGCACCACCCGCGTCAGCTTTGGCGTGCCAGGCGGTGCGTGTTCGCCCTATGGCGGAATTTCACGAAATCGCGGGCTACCAGGTCCTCGCGACGCTCGGACACGGAGCGCGGAGCACAATCTACGCCGTGCGCGACAAGCACGGCGACAGCTATGCGCTCAAGCGCGTGGTCAAGCAATCCCCCGCCGACCAGCGGTTCCTCGACCAGGCGATCCTCGAGCACGAGATCGCCTGCAAGTTCAACCACCCCGTCCTCCGGCGCAGCCACAAGCTCATCCGCCAGCGCCAGTTCATCCGCGTCAGCGAAGTGCTGGTGCTCATGGAGATGGTCGACGGCGTGACGCTCGAGCAGCACCCGCCCGACGACCTGCCGGGCCTGCTGGAAATCTGCCGGCAGACGGGCGAGGGGCTGGCGGCGATGCACGAGGCCCGCTACGTCCACGCCGACATCAAGCCCAACAACATCATGATCGACCGGGAGGGGCAGACGAAGATCATCGACTTCGGCCAAAGCTGCCCGCTGGGGACGATCAAGGAGCGCATCCAGGGCACACCGGACTACATCGCCCCCGAACAGGTTCGCCGGCAGCGGATCACCGCCCAGACCGACGTGTTCAACCTCGGGGCGACGCTCTACTGGCTGCTGACCCGCCGGCACGTGCCCACGCTGATTCCCAAGGGGCAGGCCGGCATCAGCCTCCGCACGGAAGACCGCTGCCCGCCGCCGCGGGAGTTGAACGAGCAGGTGCCCCCGGCCCTCTCGTCGCTGGTGATGGATTGCATCCGCACCGAGCCGGGCGAGCGTCCCGAGTCGATGCGGGCCGTGCTCGACCGCCTCGCCATCGCCGGCTCGCAGGTCGCCCGCCAGGAAGCGCCGCCGAACGACGCCGCCCGCTCACGCCGCAACGCATCGTGAGCGGACGGGGCGCGTGGAGCGGATGGGAAGACCGGTTCCAGGCCCCAAGCCCCACGCTCCCCCCCTCGGTCGTGGGTCAGTTTGAATGAAGTGGGGCGGGCGTCCCGCCCGCCGTTCGGTCGAAGACCGAAGACGGGGGTGTTGTTGGCCCTTCGGGCCAATGGCGGGCGAGACGCCCGCCCCACTGAAGATCGGAAGATTCAGACTGACCCACTGCCCCCTCGGCCCGGTTGTTTTCCCACGTAGAACGGCGGTACACTGACGATATGAGAATCATCCCGGTTGTGCTGGCACTGACCCTCGCCGTGGGCCTTACCCGCCCTGCGGCGGCGATCACGGACGAAGAGGTCAGCGAGGCGATCGAACGGATGCAGGACTGGCTCTACGACCAGCAGGACCCGCAGACCGGCGGCTGGCCGACGGAACGCGCCGACCACGCTCACCACGCCTACGGGGAGTCCGCCCTCGTCGTCCTCGCGCTCCTGCTCAGCGGCGAAAGCGTCCAGGAACGCCTCGTCTTCGACGACGAAGACACCGAACGCCCCTGGGACCAGCTCAGCCGGCCCGAACGGCTCGCCCGGGGCCTGCGCTTCCTGCGCGAAATCGGGTTCGACCAGGGCTTCAACGGCACCTACTCCGTCGGCATCCGCTCCCACGTCTGGGCCCAACTCCCCGACCAGTACCTCAACGTCTTCGAACGCGATGCCCAATGGCTGCTCCAGGCCCACAACGGCAGCATCTTCGACTACGGCCCGAGCCGGGGCGGCCGCGTCGACCACTCCACCACCCAGTACGGCATCCTCGGCCTCTGGGAGTTCTCCAAACGCGGCGGCGGCACGCCACGACAGTTCTGGGAAGACGCCGCCAGCCACTTCGTCAACGTCCAGAACGCCGACGGCGGCTGGGCCTACGGCCTCAATGAAAACTCGCGCGGCTCCATGACCGCCGCCGGACTCACCGTGCTCTACATCACCTTGCAGGAACTCTACCGCGGCGATGACCGCCCACCTTCGGAAATCGCCAACGCCATCGACGCCGGCCTCGCCTGGCTCGACCAACGCTTCAACGGGCTGAGCAACCCCAACGGCGGCCACCCCTACTACTACATCTACAGCATCGAACGCGTCGCTCTCGCCTCCGGCGTCAAGTTCCTCAACGGCCGCGACTGGTTCGAGTCCGGCGCCACCGCCCTGATCGGGCGCATGGACAACAACGGCTCGATCAGCAACAACCTCGTCAGCACCGCCTTCGCCCTCGGCTTCCTCGCCCGCGGCCGGGTGCCCGTCTGGGTCAACAAGCTCCAGGTCCCCGAGCACAACTGGAACAACCGCCCCAACGACATCTACTTCCTTACCCGGCACCTCTCCGAACTCTACCAACGCGAACTCAACTGGCAGTTCGTCGACGTCGGCTCCGATCCCGACGACTGGCTCAATGCCCCGGTCGCCTACCTCGCCTCCGACGACGCGGTAACGTTCACCGACGAACAGAAAGCCAACCTCAAGCACTACCTGGACCTCGGCGGCACCCTCATCGCCTCGCCCGACGGCAACAACCGCCAGTTCGTCGATTCCATCCGCACCCTCGCCGGCGAACTCTACCCCGACTACCAGCCCCAGCAGCTCGAGCCCGACCATCCCATCGCCAGCATGATCTACGACGTGCCACGCAACGCCTTGAACCAGGTCTGGACCGTCAACAACGGCGCCCGCGACCTGATCGTCCTCGCCAACCGCGACTGGGGACGCACCTTCCAGAGCGATACCCCCTCCGACCGCGACGCCACCTGGCAGATGATCACCAACACCTACGCCATGGTCACCGGCCGCGGCAACATCCCCAACCGCCTGGTCAGCCCCTTCGTCGAACGCGACGGCGCACGCCAGCCCAGCGGCGAGGTCAAGGTCGTCCGCGCCGAATACGACGGCAACTGGCGCCCCGAGCCTGCCGCCTGGGAGCCCCTGCGCAACCCGCTCTACAACCAGACCGGCGTGGAGCTGGCAGTCGACACGCTGCCTCTGGCCGACCTCGCCGACGCCGAGGCCGACCTGGTCCACCTCGCCGGCGTCGAGGCGGCGGAGCTCAGCGACGAGCAGAAGCAGGCGATCAAGGCCTACGTCGACGCCGGCGGCACGGTGTTGATCGAAACCGTCGGCGGCGAGGGCGACTTCTCCATCCAGGCCGAACGCCAGCTTCGCGACACCTTCCGCACCGCCGCCGTGCAGTTGCCTTCCTACTCGCCCATCCTCACCGGCCGGGGGCTCGAACGCGGGCACAACAACCGCCGCGTCGTCTACCGCCCCTATGCCGTGCTCAACTTCACCACCGGCACCAGCCCCCGCCTCGCCGCCTTCATGGTCGACGATCGACCGGCCATCGTCTTCTCCCACGAAGACCTCTCCCTGGGCATCCTCGGCAGCCGGCACTGGAACGTCAACGGCTACGAAACCGACTCGGCCCGCAAGATCATGACCAACCTCCTGCTCACCGCCCAGCAGGACAAACCCTGACCCGCCCAAGGCCGCCCACCCGCCATCGCACCACCCGGACGCCCACCCATTCAATGCGTGGGCTTCCGGTCATTACCGGACCCGCGTAGACCCGACACTTTCACATCCGCCATTAATACGACAACGCGGGTTGGGGATTGGCGACCATTTAGCGGCGGTGCTTGCACCGCCTTTTTCGGCCCGTAGGGTCGAACGCGCGGGCCAGGGCCCGCGGCTAAATGAGGTGGCGCGTCGATCCCGCGTTGTCGTGTTAATCACCCCCGGAAATCTGTCGATAACCCCGTTGTATCGCCAACTCGCGTTTGATGGGGAGGGGCCGTGACAGACCACGCCACCGACAAGATGACAAACCCGCCGGTTCACAAGGCGCCCAGCCGACGACTGCTGCTGCGCGGCGAATCGACCATCGCTTCGCTGTCCATGGCGATGGCCGCCATCCTCGTCGCCGCCTTGCTCGGGTGCGGGCTCTGGCTGGTGCACCACCAGCGGCAGACGCTCGAACAGGCCCGGCACAGCCAGCTCGTCGCCGTCGCCGACGTCATGGCCGGGTCCGCCGAAGCGCTGCTGAGCGCCGACGAGCTCACCGCCGTCCGCCGCATGCTCATGGCCGCCGCCGACGAACACCGCTTCTCCCGCGCCCGCATCGTGCTGCCGGACAACGGCGTGCTCGCCGACGCCGACGCCAGCCGCATCACCGTCGACCACCTGCCCGCCCAATGGCAGGACGACGACCACGCCACGCTCGACCGGCCGACCACCGCCATCAGCGCCGGCATGCTTGTCATTCAGCGCCCGCTGCGCATCAACCACGACGGCCGGGCCCAGCTCGAACTCATCGCCGACCTCGCACCCGGCGCCGCCGGCGACAGCCCGCCACGCTCGCACTGGGAAACCCAGGCCGGCGTCGGCGCCATCGGCGTCGCGGGCCTGCTGGCGCTGCTGCTGACCTACCGCCACTTCCGCGGACGCATGCAGGCGATCGGCGTCATCCGTGAAGCCCTGCTCGCCCTCAAGCGCGGCGAACGCGCCGAGGCCGCCCTCGCCGTCGCCGACAATCTCGGTGACGAAGCCGTCGCCTGGAACCAACTGCTCAGCGAGCAGCGCGAGCTCCGTGAGCAGGCCGCCGTTCAGACCGTCCGCGAAGCGCTTGCCGACGACCTCAGCGGCGACGATCTCGCCCAGGCCTGCGACGCCGTGTCGCACGGCCTGCTGCTGGTCGACGACCACAACCGCATCCGCTACGCCAACCATGCCGTCAGCGTTTTCCTCCAGCTCCGCCGCGAACAGCTCAACGCCAGGCCCGTGCGCGACGTGCTCCATGCCGCGCAACTGACCGACCTCGCCGACCTGATCGAGCAGACCGCCACCGGCCGGGTCCGCCGCAAGAGCACCCGCGAGATCGACCGCGACGCCACCGGCGCCGGCGTGCTGCGCGTCAGCGTGCATCCGATCCGCGGCAGCCACGGCGCCACCGTCATGGTCGTGCTCGAAGACGTGACCCAGCAGCGCGTGGCCGAGCAGTCCTCCCGCCAGTTCGTCGCCCAGGCCACGCACGAGCTACGCACGCCGCTGACCAACATCCGCCTCTATCTCGAAACCCTCATCGAGGACGAGACGACCAACGACCCCAAGACCCGCGCCAACTGCCTCAACGTCATCAACCAGGAAACCCACCGGCTCGAACGACTGGTCGGCGACATGCTCTCCGTCGCCGAGATCGAGGCCGGCTCGCTCCAGGTGAGCCAGGACGACGTGCGCATCGACAAGCTGCTGAACGCGATCGAAACCGAGTACAAGGCCCAGGCCGCCGACAAGAAGATCACCCTCGCGTTCAAGATTCCGCCCAAGCTGCCGATCGTCCAGGGCGACCGCGACAAGCTCGCCATGGCGCTGCACAACCTCGTGGGCAACGCGCTGAAGTACACGCCCGAAGGCGGCGTGGTCAATGTCAGCGTCGATGCCGAGGACGACAAGCTCACCGTCGACGTCACCGACTCGGGCCTGGGCATCGCGCCTGAAGACCAGCCGCGGATCTTCGATCGCTTCTACCGGGCGCAGGACAAACGCATCAGCTCCATCAACGGCTCGGGGCTGGGCCTGGCGCTCGCCCGCGAAGTCGTTCGCCTGCACGGGGGCGACATCACCGTCGAAAGCCAGATCGACCAGGGCAGCACGTTCACCCTCACCGTCCCCGCCCACGAAGACGCCGCGACGGCGACGGAATAGGAGATGACAAGGTGACAGGGTGACACGGTGACAAGGTGAAAAGACCGCACGCCCCGTCACCTTGTCACCCCCTCACCTTGTCACCTTGTCAGGTTCACCACCATGCAGATTCAGGAAGAAAAAAAAGGAGCCGTCACCGTCCTGCGACCTGTCGGGCCGTTGACGCAGCAGGACGCCGACCAGTTCAAGAGCCGGCTGATCGCCGTGCGCGACCGCAGCATGGGCCGGTTCATCGTCGATGTGGCGGGCGTGCCCTACATCGACTCGCGCGGGCTGGAAGTGCTCTGCGAAGCCAATGACGAACTGGCCCGCTCCGGGCAGTCGCTGAAGCTGTGCGCGGTCAACGAGACGTTGCGCGAGGTGCTTGACCTCACCGAACTGGCCTCGCTGTTCGAGCATTACGAGGACGCCCACTCGGGCGTGAGGAGTTTTCTGTGACCCTGCCGGCCCGCTCCAACCCGCGCAAGCGCCGCATCGGCGAAGCCCTGGTCGAACAGGGCGCGCTATCCGAGCAGCAGCTCGAACGCGCGCTGGCGGAGCAGAAAGTCTCCGGCCAGAAGCTGGGCGAAATGCTCGTCGACCAGGGCGTGATCAATACCGGCACGCTGGTGCACACGCTCGCGAGCTGCCTGGGCATCAAGGGCTGCCACCTGCGCCACGGCCTGATCGACCCGGCGATGATCCAGCTCGTCGGGGAAAGCGAATGCGAACGGCTGATGGTCGTGCCCATGTTCAAGGTGCACGACACGCTCACGGTCGCCATGGCCGAGCCGCACTCGCTGCCGACCATCGACCTGCTGCGCACCAGCACCGGCTGCCGGAGGATCCGGCCCGTGCTGGCGCTGGAAAGCAACATCGAGGAGTTTCTCAAGAAATACGCCGGCGGCAACGTCGACGTCGACGCCTTCCTCACCTCGCTGGTCGAGCAGGACGTCGAGGTCATCGAGCGCGAGGCGACCGACGAAGGGCCGACCACCGACCTGGAAAAAATGGTCGCCGGCAGCCCGATCATCAACCTCGTCAACGTCGCCATGCTCACCGCCATTCGCGACAAGGCCAGCGACATCCACATCGAGCCCTCGCGCAACGGCACGCGCATCCGCTACCGCATCGACGGCGTGCTGCGCGACCTGATGAAGCCGCCCGCGGGGATGCACTCGGCGATCACGTCGCGCGTGAAGGTCATCGGCAAGATGGACATCGCCGAGAAACGGCTGCCGCAGGAAGGCCGGGTGCGCCTCGTCGCCGAGGGGCGCGACATCGACCTGCGCATCAGCTCCATCCCCACGCTGCTGGGAGAAAAGCTGGTCATCCGCATCCTCGACAAGTCCAACCTCCACGTGAAGCTGGAAGACCTCGGCTTCCGCGAAGAATGCTTCGAAGCATTCAAGCGCGTGCTCAAGCGGCCGCACGGCCTGGTGCTCGTCACCGGACCCACCGGCAGCGGCAAGACCACCACGCTCTACTCCGCGCTCGACCTGCTGCGCAGCCCGGAGCGCAACATCGTCACCGTCGAAGACCCGGTGGAGTACCAGCTTGACCTGGTGAACCAGATCCAGGTGCAAAGCTCGATCGGCATGACCTTCGCCCGGGCGCTGCGCTCGATCCTCCGGCAGGACCCGGACATCATCATGGTCGGCGAAATCCGCGACGAGGAAACCGCCCGCGTCGCCGTGCAGGCCGCGCTCACCGGCCACCTCGTGCTTGCCACGCTGCACACCAACGACGCCCCCGGCGCGGTCGCCCGGCTGATCGACATGAACATCGAGCCTTACCTGCTCTCGAGCGCGATCAACGGCGTGGTCGCCCAGCGGCTGGCGCGCACCATCTGCCCGCACTGCGAGACCAAGTACTACCCCACCGAGCACGTGCTCGAAGACGCGGGGCTCAAGGACCACGCCGGCCGCAGCTTCCGCAAGGGCGCGGGCTGCCAGCAGTGCCACAACTCCGGCTTCAAGGGGCGCATCGGCATCTACGAGGTGATGGAGATCACCCCGCCGATCCGCCGACTGATCCACCACGCGGCGGCGGCGCACGAGCTGCGCACGCAGCTCCGACGCAAGGGCACGTTCAAGACGCTGCGCGAGGAAGGCGTGATGATCGCGACGACGCATCAGTCCAGCCTGGAAGAAGTGCTGCGGGTCACGCATTGCGATGACGATCCGGATGCGGACACGGTGCCGGAGCGAGGCCAGGGGGCCGAGGGGCCAGGGGGCCAAGGGGAAGAAAAAGGCCGCAATGGCGAATCGCACTCGGTCCCCGGGTCTCCGGGCCCGCTGGCCCCTGAGGGAGCGATTGCATGAGGCTGGCGTACCAGGCATACGACAAGGCCGGTCAGGCCATCCGCGACACGATCGACGTCCGCTCGCGCGACGAGGCGTACCGGCAACTGCGCGCCGAAGGGTTGTTCGTGACCGGCCTGCATGAAGCGGGGACGGCCGGGGCCCAAGGGAGGCGCAAGCAGGCGGTCCACGTCGGCGGCCGGACGCAGCGGCGGCGGATCGGCCTGAGCCGGAAGCTGAAGAACCTGACGGTCTTCACGCGGCAGATGCACGTGCTGTTCAGCACGGGCACGCCGCTGGTCGACGCCCTGGGCGCGCTGGAACGGCAAAGCCGGGACGAGCGTTGGAAGGCGGTGCTCACCGACATGCAGCAGCGCGTGGAGGAAGGCTCGCCTTTGTCGGATGCGATGGAGGAGCACCGCGACTGCTTCGACACGGTCTACCGGGCGTTGATTCGTGCCGGCGAGACGGGCGGCAAGCTGCCGAGCATGCTCGAACGGCTGGCGGCGCTGGTGCAGCGTCAGCAGAAGACGCGGAACACGATCGTGGGCGGGCTGGCGTATCCGATGCTGCTGATTGCCGTGTCGTCGGTGGTGCTGACGCTGCTGCTGGTGTTCGTGCTGCCGCGGTTTTCGGGCCTGTTTGAGACGTTGAACGTGCCGTTGCCGCCGAGCACGCAGGTGATGATGACGATGTCGGAGCTGATCCGCGACTGGTGGTGGCTGGGCCTGGGCGCGCTGCTGGCGGCGGGGGTGGCGCTGCGGGCGTGGATGCAAACGGTGTCGGGCAAGGCGGCGATGGACACGCTGGTGCTGCGCGTGCCGCTGGTCAACAACATGGTGCGCGGGTTCATCACGGCCCGGATCGCCCGCTTGCTGGGCACGCTGGTGATGAGCCATGTCCCGCTGCTGGATGCGATCGCGCTGACGCGCGAGGCGGCGGGCAACGTCCATTACCGCGCGCTGATGCAGCGGGCCGAGGACACGGTGACGCGGGGCGATCCGATCAGCACGGCCTTCAACGACCCGAACCTCATCAGCCCCTCGGTCTACGAAGCGATGCGCAGCGGCGAAACGACCGGGCAGCTCGGCCCGCTGCTGCTGAACATGGCGGAGTTTCTGGATGACGAAAACGAAGTGATGCTGCGCTCGGTGACCAGCCTGCTTGAGCCAATCATTCTGATCGTGCTGGGCGTGCTGGTGGGCCTGGTGGCGTTGAGCATGTTCCTGCCGCTGTTCGATCTCACGGCGTCGGCGGGCGGGTAGGGGGAATGTGGGGCGTGAGGCGTGGGGTGTGAGGTGTGGGGCGTTCAAAGTGGGGGGGGGGGGGGGCCCCCCCCCCCGAAGATGATGAAGGACTGACCATGGCTTTTTCGTTCACGTCAACCCTGCGTTCGCCCATCGGGCTGGACATTGGCAGCCGGTACATCAAGGCGGCGCAGTTGTCGTTTGCCCGGGACGGGGTGGGCTTGCCGCGGCTGGAGGCGGCGCTGGTGCTCGAGCGTGGCGAGGTGGATGGGCCGATGACGGCGGAAGAGGCGTGGCGGTTGCGGGCGGTGCTGGATCGGCGTGGCTTTGTGGGGCGGGAGCTGGTGGTGACCGTGCCGGGCGAGGCGTTGATGACGAGCATTCTGGACCTGCCGCCGCGCGAGTCCGACGCGCCGCTGGATGCGATTGCGGCGGCGGAGATGGCGCGGGCGCATCGCGTGGAGCCGGAGGCGTTGGAGGTGGCGTACTGGCCGCTGCCCGGGGGCGAGTCCGGCGGCGCGGCGGGGTCGAAGAAGGGGGGCACGGCGGTGATGGCGGCGGCGTGCCCGCACGAGCATGCGGAGGCGTTGCTCGATGCGCTGGAAGCGGGCGGATTCCATGTGCGGGGAATGGACCTGGAAGGCTGGGCGCTGTGCCGGGCGGCGCGGCCGTTGGTGACGGTGGAGAATCCGCTGCTGGCGATGATCGACATCGGCTGGCGTGGGGTGAACTTCGTGCTGCTGTACGACCACGCGGTGGTGTACGAACGGATGCTCGGCGGCACGGGCATGCAGGCGCTCAGCGAAGCGGTCCAGCGCGAGCAGATGCTGCCGCAGCCGGTGATCGACCATCTGCTGGGGCGGATCGGCTTCGCGGTCGACCGCACGGCGATCGCGCCCGAGGACGGCCGGCTGGCGGACAAGCTGCGCGGCCCGCTGGAGCAGCACTTTGAATCGCTGGCGCAGGAGCTGCGGCTGTCGGCCAGCTATGCGATCCACCAGTACCCGGCCGCGACGCTGGACCAGTTGCTGCTCACCGGCGGCGGCGCGATGGTGCGCGGCTTGCCGGAGCATCTGGGGACGGCGTTGGAGATGACGGTACGGGTGCTCACGCCCGAGCCGATCTGCACGGTGGCGGCGCGGGGGCTGGACGAAGCCGGGCAGGCGGCGTTGACGGTGGCGGTGGGGCTGGCGATGTATCCGCAGAAGGAGGCGGCGTGATGGAGTCGGTGAATCTGATTCCGGCCGCGCGTCGTGAGGCGCGTGGCCGACACATGTACATGCGGCGCTGGGGCGTCGGCGTGGCGACGTACGCGGGCGTGCTGCTCGGGGCGTGGCTGGCGTCGCAATTGATCTTCGGCGGCCCGGGGCGGGCGGCGGCGGACGACCTGGCGGAGCTGCACGATCAGGCGAAGCACGTCGAGGAGCAGATCCGCGCGTTGAAGCCGAAGCTGGCCGAGGCGCAGACGACGCTGGCCGCCAGCCGGTCGGTCGGGTCGCAGCCGGACTGGTCGCTGCTGCTGACGCTGCTGTCGCAGGAGCTGGGCGAACACGTGATGCTCACCTCGCTGCGGCTGGAGCCGGTGTCGAGCGACGGCATCGCCGCCCGCCGTGACGAGGACCCGGCGGACCAGAGCCAGTACCGCCTGCGGATGGCGGGCCTGGGTGAGCGTCAGTCGGCGGTGTCGGACTACGTGCTGCGGCTGGAGCGGACGGGGCTGTTCGACAAGGTGGTGTTGATCGACACGCGCAAGGAGCCATTCCGGGAAACGATGGCGGTGGGGTTCCGGGTGGAGTGTGCGTTGCGGCCTTAAGGTTGGGAGTTGGGGGTTGGGGATTTAGGGACCAGGGAAAGCGTGGTGAGCATGATGAATTTCAATATCAGCCAGGACGGGGCGGAGCGCAAGCGGCGGACGGTGGACGCGGTGGGCGTGGCGCTTTGCCTGGCGTTGACGGGGCTGCTGTATGTGGTGGGCGTGCATCCGATTCTGGAGCAGCGGCGCGAGCAGCAGGAGATTCGGCGGCAGGTGGTGGCCGAGCGCGCGGAGGTCGCGGAGATGACGTCGTCGCTGGCGGACGTGCGTCACCAGTACGCGGCGGTGCAGCGGGCGGTGGCGGATCACGCGCTGCGGCTGGAGAAGTTGCCGGCGTTGAACCGGCGGGTGGCGGAGCTGACGGCGATGGCGCGCGACGCGGGGCTGGAGGTGGATGGCGTGCGCCCGGGCGGGGCGAGTGTGAGCGAGCATTACCGCACGGTGCCGGTGCAGGTGACGGGCTGGGGCAGCTTTTACGCGATCGGGCGGTTCCTGCGCCGGCTGCACACATCGTTGCCGGACGTCGGGGTCTGGTCGCTTCAGCTCGACCGCCGCGGCGACGGGCCGGACATACAGCCGGGGTTTCAACTGGAGCTGATCTGGTACGCGGCGCCGCCGGCGGAGTGAGGGGTTGACGATGTTAGACAGGCATGTGAAGAAGCCCACGGATTGGATCCGTGGGCTTCGTGCGTGGTGGGTGTCGTGTTGTGTGGCCGCGTTCAGAATTCGAAGACGACGGCGCCGTAGTACTTGAGGTTGTTGCGTTCGGCGTCGTCGCCGGGGTCGGACTCGTACTGGTTTTCCAGGCCGAGCTTGACGCTCATGTTGTCCGGCTCACTGAGGGCGAGGGTCCACTCGACGCCGGTGTTGAGCCGGAACTCGCCGGTGTCTTCGAGGTTGGGATAGAGCGTGGCGGAGCCGGTGATGTTCTGGTTCTCGGTGATGTGCCAGCGAAGCAGCGACGCGCCGACAAGGGCCTCGGGGGTGAACCCGCCGCCGCCTTCGAACTCGTAGTTGCCGCCGAGGCCGAGTCGGCCGATGAGCTCGAGGTCTTCTTCCTTGATGAACTCGTAGCCGACGCCGGCGTAGGCGCCGACGCGATGGCGCCAGGGCCGGAACTGGTCGTACTGGTAGAGCGCGTTGGCGAAGTAGAACCAGGGCGAGTCGGGCAGGAGCCAGTCTTTGGTGAGCTCGCCGCGGAACTCGTTCTGCGACGTTTCGCCGCTGTCCTTGCCGTAGAAGTAGTTGGCTTCGATGATCCAGCGATGGGCGTCGGTTTCGCGGAGTGTGCGGAACTGGGCGTTGGCGGAGGTGGTGCGCGTGTCGCCCTGCGTGCCGGAGAAGCCGAGCGAGAGCGTGCTGTCCCAGCCGGCGAAGAAGCCTTCGGGCTCGGGGGCGAGGGCGGGGGCGTCGTCGGCCTCGTCGGCGGGGGGTGCGTCGGTTTCGGCGTCATCGGCGGGAGCGTCACCGTGGGCGGGTGCTGCTTCGGGGGCGGCGCCGTTGATGCTGGTGACGTTTTCGCGGGCGACGGTGAGTTCGCCGAGCACGGGGTGGTCGACGATCACCTGGTCGTCGGTGACTTCAAGGACGTGGCCGTGGAGCATTTCACCGGTGGTCAGTTCCACTTCGCACGCCGAGGCGGCAGTGGTGAGGGCGGCGGTCAGGGCGAGCGTGAGCGAGCAGATGCGTAACATGTGCGGTTCCCTCGTGGCGTGTGCGTCGATTAATTCGATGGCCATTGGGGTGGGGTCGCCCCCCACAGCCGGTCCAGCGGGGCCACTATAACGAACGATGCCCGCCGCGAAAGCGCCTCTGGCACCCCTCCCTTTGGGAGGGGCTGGGGGAGGGTGCCTCGGGGCACCTTGCGTCATCGGCGCGGACGTTGATTCAAGGCAGTTGGCGAGCCCCGCCCCCAACCCCTCCAAACGGGAGGGGAGTCAGAGGCCGCCGCCGGTTTACGCCACGCCCGCGCCGGGCTACCTTGATCGCCACACACCCCCGCCCCCGGCCCGGGCCAGCCACGCCGCGACCACACCACCATGCTCAAGCTCGCCACCATCCTCGACAACCCCGGTGAACCGCCCGTCCAGACACGCTACCGCGACCCGCACGAGCTCAAACGCCTCGGCTACACCGGCGTCGTCATCTACGAATCCACCGCGCTCTCCGGCGTCGAAAGCGCCGACGTCGTCACCTCCGGCGAACTCCGACGATGGACCCTCAACCAGTTCGACCACATCGCCCGCACCATCGACGCCGTCCACCAAGCCGGCCTGGCCGTCTACCTCTTCTATGACGTGCTCGTCCTCCCCGCCGACCTGGTCCAGCGCAACGTCACCGCGCTCACCTGCAAAAACCGCCCCGCCACGCTCTGCCCGGCCAGCGAGCAGGCGCTCGACCTCTCCGCGCAGGCTTTACGCGCCACGCTCCAGCGCTGGCCGGATGTCGAAGGCGTCGTGCTTCGCTTTGGCGATACGGATGCGCGCCGGCTGCCGCACCTGATGGGCAACGACATCTACGCGCCGCACTGCCCGCGCTGCTCGCAGCTTGGCCGGGCGGATCGCGTGGTGAACGTCGTCAGCCGGTTCCATGAGCTGGTCGTGAAGCAGATGGGCAAGCAACTCATCGCCCGGGCGTGGAACGTGCGGCCGCAGGGGCTGCACGATTCGCTGGAGCTGGCGCAGCGCGTCGTCGACCGGCTGCCCGCAGCCGAGGGCGACCGCTTCCTGCTCTCATTCAAATGCACGCAGACCGACTTCTGGCGGTACCAGAAATGGAACCCCGCCAGCCTGGCCATGGGCGATCGGCCGATCGTTTACGAGCTGCAATGCCAGCGCGAGTTCGAGGGCAAAGGCGGCATCCCCAACTGGCAACCGCCGCTCTGGCGCGACGGCTATCCCGAAACGCGGGACGCCACGGAGGCGGCTGGGCTGCATGGCACGGCGGACAAGGTGAACCTCGCCGGCATCTGGGCGTGGGTGCGCGGCGGCGGGTGGGGCGGGCCTTTCGTCAAAAACGAAACGTGGATCGACGCCAACGTCTTCGCCGCCCCCCGCCTCGCCGACGACCCCGGCCTCGACGTGACCGAGCTTGGCCAGGCATGGATCACCCAGCGGCTGGGCATCGAAGACGCCGCCTTGTCCAGGCAGATCCTGGCCATCCTCGAACACTCGCCCGAGATCATCCGCCAAGCGTTCTACCTCGGCCCCTATGCCAAGGCCAAGAGCGATCCCTGGCATCCCAGTGCCGACTGGATTCAGGACGACATGCTCGACGCCCAGGCCGCCTGGCGGATCGTGCAACGGCTCAACGACGCGCAGCTCGACGAACTGGTGCAGGAAAAGCAGCGGGCGGTGGAACAACTCAGCGCCGACCGTGCGGGCCTGCAACGGCTGGTCAGCGACCGCAACCATGCCACGCTCGAGCCGTTGGTGAACACGCTGGTCTATGCCGAGTCGTTTTTCGAGACGCTGCGCGACCTGCTTGCGGGCTTGGTGGCGTATCGGCGGTATCAGAAAACGCGCTCCGCGGCGCAGGCCACCATCGCCCGTCAAAAGCTGCTCGCCGCCCAGTCGCACTGGAACCACCACACCCAGCGCCACGGCGCCATGCCCGGCGTCGCCACCGCCTTCCGCGAAGCCCACTTCTGGGAAATCACGCAACAGGCGCTCGACGCCGTGAGCGAGTGAGAGGGTGGGGGGGGTGACAAGGTGACAGGGTGACAAGGTGACAAGGTGAGGTTGGTTTTCTTCACCTTGTCACCCCCTCACCTTGTCACCTTGTCATCTTCACGCCGCGCGCCGCTCCTGCGTCTGGTCCCCTTCGCCTCCCGGCGCCTCCCCATCCGTCCGCTCCGCATACTCGGCCGGCTCGATCCGCGCTCCCGCCCGGCGGGCGTAGACCTGCGTGATCTCCGCGCCGAAGAACAGGATCAGCGCCGAGTAGTAGACCCACACCAGCAACACCACCAGCGACCCCGCCGCCCCGTACGCCGAGCCGACGCCCGCCTGCCCGAGGTACCAGCCGATGAGAAACTTGCCGATGCCGAACAGCACGGCCGTCACCGCCGCGCCGACCCAGACGTTCTGCCAGTCGATCTTCACGTCCGGCAGATACTTGAACAGCAGCGCGATCAACAGCGTCACCACCACCAGCGTGGCGAGAAAATCCAGCACCCGCGACACCGTCCCCATCCCCGGCAGCCAGTTGTCGAGCTGTTCCTGAAACCCCGCCAGCAGGCTGGAGACCACCAGCGACGCCAGCAGCAGCAGCCCGATCAGCAGCACCACGCCCAGCGCCATCAGCCGGGTGCGCAGAAACGTCCAGACCGCGTTGCTTTTTTTCGGGCTCGCCTGCACATGCCAGATCTGGTTCAGCGAGTTCTGGAGTTGGGCGAACACCGTGGTCGCCCCCAGCAGCAGCGTCACCAGGCCGATCGCCAGCGACACGCCGCCGCCCCCGGCCTGCTGGGCATGGGAGAGCACGGTCTGCACCGCCTCCGCGCCGTCGCGGCCCACCGCCCCCTCAATCCGTCCCACCAGCTCGCCCCGCGCCGCCTGCTCGCCCAGCACCAGCGCCGCCACGCCCACCACCACCAGCAGCAGCGGCGCCAGCGACAGCAGCAGGTAGAACGACAGCGCCGCCGCCAGTTGGAACGGCTGGTCGGCGATGAACCGGTTGACCACTTCCTTCGTCGCGGGCCAGAGCTGCCGGGCCTGATCGATGACGCTCATAAAACATCTCCTCTCCTTGCCAGATCGTAGGACCGCATGCGGGCGTGGTTGCCAGGATCCCCAAAAATCCCAAAGCCCACGGCGCCCCCGCCGTGGGCCCGGCGCTCTTTCGCATTTACAGCCGACACGGAGCCGCTTATGATTCGGGCATGCTCAAGCGTCTTACCCTGGTCGTGCCGATGCTCCTGACCACCGTGGCCATGCCCGCCCTGGCGCAGGAGGAAGTCTCGCCCGCGCCGGACACTCAGCGCTGGGTCCCGATCATCCTCGCGGTGCTGCTGATCCTGCTCGTGGGCATGGCCAGCTTCTGGAGCTCACGCCGCGGCCACCAGGACTGACGCCGGCGTCCGCCCGCACGGTCCACGCATCGTTCCCGCATCGCCGGGCCGGCCCTCGGCTTCGGCTGGAGACACACCGATGAACCAACGCTCCCTGGCCACGCTCATCCTCATCAATGCCGTGCTCCTGGCGGCCCTGGTCGTCACCGCCTTCTCGCCCAGCCCGGCCGAGGCCCAGTTCGCCCAGCCCCGGCAGTTCCTCATGATCGCCGGCGCCGTCCAGGCCCGCGGGCCCCAGGCCGCCGTCTACATCATCGACCTCCAGAGCTCGCAGATGGTCGTCGCCCGATTCGACTCCCGCACGGACGAGCTCGAATTCGTCGACGGCCGAACCGTCGGCGACGACCTCCGCGTCCAGCAGGACGGCCGTTGACGCCACCCCCGCCGCGTGCGGCTTAACGCTTCGCCCCCCCCGGATCCCCCGGATTCCCCCGGCCCCGACCGCCTTACCCGGAGACCTTCCGATGAACCGCATCCAACTCGCCTGCTTCAGCCTCGTCGCCTCCGCCTTCCTCCTCGCCGGCCTGCTGGTCGTCCAGCTCGGTGACCGCCACGACGCCGGCCTCTCCAGCGCCGCCTATGGCGGACAGGTCATCGCCCGCGAAAACTTCACCCTCCTCACCGCCACCACCCGCGAAGACGAAGAAGCCCTCTTCGTCCTCGAAAATTCCTCCGGCAGACTGGTCATCTACCGCCTCGATCCCGCCCGCAACGAGCTTCAGCTCGCCGGCGGCGCCGACATGAACCGCGTCTTCGGCCAACGCGGCGGCGGCAACAACCCCCAGCCCCGCGGACGCTGACCTCGGCGACCACTCATCCTGACCCACCCCGAAGCCCACGGATTTGATCCGTGGGCTTTGCACGTCCAGAACACGCGACTATGGCCACGACCGAGGGGGGCGTCATGCATCAGACCGAGCCGAACCCGCAGACACCAAGTCCCACCTTGACGCCGAGCGACAACCTGCCGCGACGTGTGGCGATCAACCTGCTGCTGTGGACCTTCGTCTGCACCCTCGCCGCAACGCCGAGCTTCGTCACCGCCGCCGGCGAATCGTTCGATCAGGCAGGCATGATCTGGGGCGTCGTGGTTTTCATCCTCGCCTACACCGCCGTCTCCAGCACGCCCTGGGCGCAACGTCTCAAGGCCCAGCCCGCCTGGCGGTACACGTTCTACATCGGCTACGGCACACGCGTGGCGATGTCGCTGCTGCTGTTTCTGCCGATGCTCTCGGACGTGTCCCGCCATGGCTGGCTGGCTCCCCTTTTGGGTCCGGCCTTCACGGTGGACCTGCTTTCCGGCATGCTGAGCGTCGGGCTCGGCCAGTCTCTCATGAAGCCGTTCGGCCTCGCGATTGAAGGCTTCACCGGCACGTTCGTCATCACGCTGATCCAAGGCGCGATCCTCAACTTCATCCTCGGCCTCTACATGCTCATCGTCCTCGGCATCCTCCGCGTCTTCATCCGCAAACGCTACACCGGCCCGTGGCAGTGCCCGCGCTGCGGCTACGACCTGCGCGGCAGCCAGCAAAGCCCCGCCTGCCCCGAGTGCGGCCACGCCAACGCCTGGGCCGGGACGGCTCAGACCTGAGGGCAAGGGGACTCGCAGCGCTTACCGTGGAGGATTCAGGCAATGGAAGTTCCATTCATCTTCGGCGGATTCATTCTGCTTGCCATCGTGTGCCGGGTGGCCGCCGATGGCATGGACCGGGCCCGGATTCGTCAGCACATTGAGGGCCGGGGCGGCCGGGTGATTTCAATTGAGTGGCGGCTGTTCGGGCCCGGCTGGTTCGGGACGCAGCATGCCCGCCTCTATGCCGTGCAATACGTCGACCGCGAGGGCAATCAGCATGATGCGACGTGCAAGACCAGCATGCTTGCGGGCGTCTACTGGACCGACGATCGCATCGTCCGCCACGCGCCACGCCCCGACAGCCCCGACCCGCACGAGCTGGAAGCGGAGAACCGCCGGCTGCGCGAAGAACTCGATCGCATGCGCAGCCAGCAGCGGTAGGGCGGCGCGGTCGCCCGCCCCCTCGCCCCGGCAAACCTTCCGCCCCCGTCACGCGTACCAACGTGCACCGGCCGCTGTGGCGGGTAAGATGGCGTGTTGTGGCTTGCGTCACCGGCCGATCCGCTCTTGTGCAAGGGAAAACGTATGTTCCGTGCAGGCTCACGAACCGCAACACGACTGGCGATGCTCGTCGCGCTGCTCATCCCCGCCCTCGCCGTCTCCGCGGCGCTGGGGCAGGCAGGCGAGGGTGACGCGGACGGCGGCGGCGGCATCGATCCGTTCACCGGCGCGCTGCCGCAGGTGGGCGAACTGTTCATGTTCTCGCCGATCATCAATGGCCTGATCGTCGCCCTCTCCGTGTTCGCCGTGATGCTCTTCCTCTTCTTCCTGGCCACCATCACCCCCCGCGCCATGGTCCCGCCCGACTTCGTCGACGAGGTCACCAAGCTCGTCATCCGCGGCAAGCACGAAGCCGCCAGCGACCTTTGCCGGGCCCACCGCCGGGTCTTCATCGCCACCGTCATCCAGCGCTGCGTCGACAACGCGGGCAAGGGGCACTCCGTCATCATGGACATGATCGACGCCGAGGGCCGGCGACGCGCCGACATCGTCTGGAACCGCGTCAGCTACCTCGCCGACGTCGCCAACGTCGCCCCCATGCTCGGCCTGCTGGGCACGGTCATGGGCATGATGGTCGCCTTCTTCGGCCTCGAATTTCAAGCCGCCGGCGTCGACGCCAACCTCCTCCGCGAAGGCGTCGCCCAGGCGATGTCCACCACCATGTTCGGCCTGATGGTCGGCATCCTCGCCTTGACCTTCTACTCCATCGTCAAGGCCCGCACCACCCGCTCGCTCGCCGAGGCCGAGGCCGCCATCCACTCCATCAGCGACCACCTCAAACGCGACGAAACCGACCTCCGCCCCGACCGCGCCGAATAACTGACCTCCGACTTCCGACCTCTGACCTCTGGCTCTGCCCATGAGCTTCACCGCCGAAACCCGAGAACGCTCCCGCCCCGTGCTGCCGCTGGCGGCGATGGTGGACGTGCTGTTTCTGCTGCTGATCTTCTTCATGACGGTCTCGACCTTCCGTGAGTCGGAGTTGCAGGTGCCGGTCAACCTCGCCCCCGCCGAGACCGCCGAGCCCGGCGCGGGCACCGCCATGGCGATCTACATCACCATCACCGAAGACGAACGGATCTACCTCGGCCCACAGGAACTGGCGCTCGCGGAACTCGGCCCCCGGCTCGCCCAACTCGCCGAGCAGTTGCCCGGCGAAAACGTGGTCATCCGCACCGACGGCGAAGCCCGAGCCCGCATCCAGAACCGCGTGCTCGACCTCGCCCGCCAGGCCGGTTTTGAAGATGTCAGCCTCGCCTCTGCCGAATGGGTCGACGAATAATGCAGCGGGCAAACATGAACAAGCCACGCCACAACACGCGCTTGCCAATAGCCCCACGCGGAAGCGTGGGGTTCACAGCGTCTCCTGGTGGGGTGGGCGTCCCGCGCGCCTTCGCCTGTTTCTTTAGTGGGGCGGGCGTGGGGGGGCGCG
>JBBDPC010000050.1:24536-27175 GCA_040876735.1 Phycisphaeraceae bacterium
CCCCCCCCCCCCCCCCCCCCCACTTTGAAAGTGAACCATGCCACGCTTCCGCGTAGGGTGACGGGGTTGATGGTTGTGCTGTTCGTCGTGTCGGCATCGTTCGCCGCGCCCGCCCTCGCGCAAAGCAGTGCCGCGCACGAGCAGTTCCTCTTCGCCTACAAGCTGCTCCAGCGCGACGAAACCGACCTCGCCGCGGACGCCTTCGACGACTACCTCGGCAACTTCCCGCAAGACGAGAAGCGCGGCGACGGCCTCTACTACCGCGCCCTGCTCCACCGCCAGGCGGGCGAAAACCGCGAGGCCGCCGAGCGACTGAAAGACGTGCCCGCCACGCAGATCGTGCCCGGCTATGCCGTGGAGCTGCTGCGCGGTCAGGTGCTCACCGACCTCGGCGAACATGAGCAAGCGCTGGCGGCGCTGGAGCGGATCGACGGCGACGACCTTGAGCCGGCGGTGCGGACCTCGTGGCGTTACCTGCGCGGCCGGGCGTATCGCGGCGCGGGCAACCTGCCTGCCGCGCAGGAGCAGTTCACCGCCGCCGCCGAGGCCGACTCGCCCCTGCGCGCCAAGGCGATGATCGACCTCGCCCGCGTGCAGGTGTTGCGCGACCATGAAGACGAAGCGCTGGAAACCTTGCGGCAGGCGATCGACGTGGCCCGTGGCGACGATGCGGCCGAGGCCGCCCGGCTGGCGGGCGACCTCAGCGATCGGCAGGGCGAGCACACGCAGGCGGCGCAGTACTACGACCGCGTCATCGCCGGCCACCAGGACTCGTCGCACTTCGGCCCCGCCGTCGTCGGCGCGCTCTGGGCCCACCATGCCGCCGGCCGATACCGCATGGTGATCGAAACCTTCAACGAACTGCACGACCTGCTCCCCGCCGAGCAGCGCGTCACCGCCCGCTACCTCGCCGGCGCTGCGTACCACGAACTGGGCGACCACGAAGCCGCCGCCCGCTGGCTGGAACAGGTCGCCTATGGCGCCGGCCGACACGACCACCTCGAGCCCGCCCTCTTCCGCCTCGCGGTCAGCCAGCAGCGGCTGGGCAAGACCGACGAACTGCGCCGCGCGGTCGACGCCTTGCGTGAGCAGTTCCCCGAATCGCCCCGGCTGGTTGACGCGGCCTACCTGCTGGCGGTCGTTGAGGCCGAGGCGGGCGAGGTCGCACGCGGCGCGGCCCGCTTGACCGAGCTGATCGATCAGGGGCCGGAGCATCCCTACCACCGCCCCGCCATCCTCCGCCGTGCCCGGCTGCTTGAAGCCCACGACCAGCCCGGCCCGGCGGCGGATGACTTCGGCCGATTCGTGCAGGCGTCGTGGGAAGCGGATGACGATAGCGAAACCGTGCAGCAGGCGGCGCTGCGATGGATCGATCTGCTGCATCGGCTCAACCGTCACGAACAGGCCGAGGCCGCCGCGGCAAAGCTGCTTGAGCGTGAAGGCATCGCCGCCACGACGGAGCAGGAGGCGCTCTATCGCCGGGCGCTGGCGCAGGTGCGCCTCGGGCAGGCGGAGCCGGCGCTGGCGTCGCTGGACCGGCTGGCGGAGCGTCACCCGCTGCACGCCTTCGCGTCGCCGGCCCGCTACTACCGCGGCCTGCTGCTGACCAGCCTCGGCCGGGCCGACGAGGCGACCGAAGCGCTGCGGGCCGCGGCGGATGATGACGAACTGGCCCGGCCGCTGCGGGCCAACGCGCTGCGCCTCGTGTCGCTGAGCGAGCGCGAGCAGGGCGAGCCCGAGCAGGCCCGGCGGACGCTCAAACGGTTGGAGCAGATCGTCGGCCGTGACCGGCTCAACGAACGCGAACGGCTGTGGCTCGGGCGCGATGCGGTCGACCATGGTGAACCGCAAGACGCGCTGGCGTACCTGGCCCCCTTGCTGCCGGCCGACGACACGGGCGAAGCGCCCGCCGGCTCGTCGCCCGAGGTGCGGGCCGAGGCCGCCTACCTCGCCGGGCGGGCGCATCGTCGACTGGGGCAGGCGGACCGCGCGATTCACCTGCTCGGCTACGTCGTGGCGATGGGCCGGGGCCACGACCAGCAGGCCCGGCTCGAACGCGCCCGCGCCCTGGCCGACGCCGGCCGACTCGACGCCGCCATCAACGAATACGCCGGCGTCACCCGCGCCAGCGACACCGATCTCACCGTGCAGGCGCTGTACGAGGTCGCCATGGTGCACCGTCGGCTGGCTGAGCAGCGCCGCCGCCGCGACGATCAGGCGGGCGTCGCCGAGGCCAACGACCACGCCCGTCGCAACCTCAAGCGCATCACGCTGCTTTACGCGTTCAAAGAGCTTGACCCGCTGCCGCAACTGGCTCACCTGGAGCTGGCCGAGATCGCCCGCGAGGCGGGTGATACGGACGCGGCGGCCGGCGAACTCAACGAGCTGCTGGAGAAGTATTCCGACGGTCCCCCGGCCCGGCTGGCGCGGGCGCTGCTCGCCCACGATGAAGGCCGCAGCGACGACGCCCGGCGACTGCTCGAAGAACTGCGCAACACAGGCGACGCGCTGGACGTCCGCCTCGCCGACCGCATCGAACACTGGCGCACCCGCATCGGCGGATGACCACGCCTTGTTAGCCGTCGCCTTCATGACGACGCGGGTGGCGATCGGGTGACACGCCGCGTCGCCATGAAGGC
>JBBDPC010000050.1:27185-29263 GCA_040876735.1 Phycisphaeraceae bacterium
GGCCACGGCTGACATAGCATCGGACACCGGCGCTCCAGCGTTGCCCCCGAGACTCACCATGGCACGACTCAAGCCCACGCCCGCCGACCCGTCGCCGCTTCGGCCGTCCGCCGCGCGGCGCAAGCCGTTGGTGCGTCGTCGGCTGGTGGTGGAGACGCCGCAGACGGTGCTGCTGCTGGTGGCGGTGGTGAGCGTGCTGCTGCATGTGGTGCTGGGGGCGGCGACGTATCGCCAGTCGCTGGGCCGGCTGGACATGGAGGCGATGCAGGACGCCCGCCCGCCGCTGCGCGTCCGCCAGGCCAGCTTCGACATGAACTTCGACCCGCTCGCCCGCCCCGGCGACGCCGCCGCCGAGCGCGACGCCGGCCCGACGGTCGCCGAGGTCAGCCAGGCCCTGCTCGCCGAGGCCGACGAAACGCCCGGCAGCGAAACCATCGAGCAGGACCTCGCCCTGCGCGAATACGACGAGCCGCGCCCCGAGCCCGACCTCGACACCTTCGCCGCCGAGACGTCTGATTTCGACATGCCCGCCGACCTCTGGCAATCGCTGGAAGGCGACACCCCCGCCGACCTCGCCTACCAGCCCGGCGAAGGCGACGGCGCAGGTGCGGGCACGCCAGGCAACGGCGACGGCCCGGGCGGCGACGGGGCGCGCGAGGCGCAACGCCTGCTCGCCGACGCCGGCCTGCTCGGCATGCCCGCAGGTGGTGGCGGTGGCGACGGCGACGGCGGCGGCGCGGGCGTCGGCCTGCCCGAGACGCCCGGCCCCCGCGTCGAAAGCAGTGCGACCCTCGACGCCCGTCTGCTCGACATGCCGCTGGTCGCTCCCGACATCGACTTCGCCGGCATGGCCCTCGACGCCACCACCCGTCTGCACATCCCCGAACACCTCGACCACGACTTCGACTACTTCGTCACCCGCTTCCCCGGCCGCGCGAGCGAGCAGGGCTACTTCCGCGTCGACATCGTCCCCCGCCAGTCGCTGCGCAAGCTGACGACCATGCCCAAGGACGTCATCTTCCTGCTCGACCTCTCCGGCTCCACCGCTCAGCGCTGGGCGGGCGAGCTGGCGGGCGGCGTGCGGCAAAGCCTCTCCACGCTGCACGAAACCGACCGCTTCAACATCGTCCTGCTCGCCGACCAGGTCGCCTTCTTCAGCGGCCGCGGCCCGCTGCAGGCCACGCGCGACAACCTCGACGACGCCCGCGATTTTCTCGACGCCATCGAGCCCGCCAGACGCCCGCTCGCCCGCATTGCCGGTGCCCGCTCCGCCCCGCGCCTCCGCCGGCGGATGCTCTACCACATCCCCGAAGGCCGGGCCGACCTTGAAGCCGCCCTCAGCCGGCTGCTCGTCCGCGACGTCGATGCCGGCCGGGTCTACAACCTCGTGCTCGTCAGCGAAGGCAAGCCCACCGACGGCGTCATCGAACCACGCGAGCTGATCAACCTCATCACCCGCGACAACGCCGGCCTCGCCAGCATCTACGCCGTCGGCATCGGCGACAACGTCGACCGCACGCTGCTGGAATTCCTCGCCTACCGCAACCGCGGCGACTACCGCTACGCACCCGACCGCGGCGACGTCGCCACCACCATCCGCACCCTCGCCAGCCGGATCCGCTACCCGCTCGTCCGCGACGTCCAGCTCCATGTCGCCGGCTCGCAGGTCGAGCAGGTCCACCCCGTCAACCTGCCCAACATCCACCAGGGCGTTCGCCTCTCGATCTACGGCCGATACAACCAGCTCGCCCCGTTCACCATGCGCGTCACCGGCAACAACGCCGGCCAACCGGTCGACTTCACCTTCGCCCGCGACCTCAACCTCGCCCCCGAAGCGAACCGCGACCTCGCCCGCCACTGGGCCTTCTGGAAGCTGCACCACCTCTACAGCGAAATCATCCGCCAGGGCGAACAGCCCGCCCTCCTCCGGCAGATCAACCAGCTTCGCCAGCAGTACGATCTCCAGACGATGTACTGATTTCGTATGCGCGTTGCGTGTCATCGGACGCGGCGGCTGCGCCGCAACGCTACGCGGGGGAGGTGGGCGGCGGAAAAACCCCCCCCCCCCCCCCCCCCCC
>JBBDPC010000051.1:0-5470 GCA_040876735.1 Phycisphaeraceae bacterium
GACGTCTACAGCCTCGACGACGGCGAACACCTGTGGGGCCAGACGCTGACCGACGTGCGCCCGCGCGCCACCAGCCCCGGCGGCCGGCAGACGCAGGTGCTGCGGGTCCAGAGCGCCCTGGTGATCGCGGACATGAATGCCGTGCACGTGTTCACCCCCGGCGACGAGGCGTCGCCGTCGCCTGACGAGACCGACGAACCCTAACGAACTTCACCCGATTTAATGAGCCTTGAGCCGTCAGCTTGAAGCCATGAACCAACGACAGACCGAACAGACGGGGACACTCTGGCTGAAGGCTTCAAGCTGACGGCTCAAGGCTCAATAAGGTACAGACTCTCAAGCAGGATCAAACGCACATGACCGAGACTCTCCAGGCAGACGTGGCGATCATCGGCGGTGGCTTCGGCGCCGTCGCGGCCGCCTTGGCGCTGACCGACCGCGGCTACCAGGTCGTCATGACCGACGAGTTCCACTGGATCGGCGGGCAGGTGACCAGCCAGGCGCTGTGCGTGCTCGATGAGCTGTACGATCCGGTGGGCGAGACGATCATGAACGCCCGCTACGCCGAGTTCCGCCAGCGCGTGCGCGACCATTACCGCACGAAGTACCGCCTCTCGCCGCTCGGCGCCGCCCAGCGTCACCTGTGCGTCGGCAATGCCGCCTGCTCGCCGGTCACCGCCGAGCCGCATGTCGCCCACGCCGTGCTCCAGGACATGCTCGCCGACGCCATCGCCCAGAAGCGCTTGACCGTGTTCACCCGGCACGTGCCCATCAGCGCCATGCGCGATGGCGACCGGGCCGTGGCCGTCACCTGCCGCGACCTCGACCACCCGAACCAGACGCGCACCTTCCAAGCTGCCTTCTTCCTCGACGGCACGGAGACCGGCGACACCTATCCGCTGCTGAACCTGCCCCACGGCCTCGGGTCCGACCCGCGCTGGCTCACCGGCGAAGAACACGCCCCCGACGAGCCGCTGCCCGACGCCGTCCAGTCGTTCACCTACTGCACGGTTGTCGAGTTCGTGCCCGGTGGTGACTTCACCATCCCCAAGCCTGACAACTACGAAACGCTCCGCGACAACCAGCCGTTCAAGCTGGGCAACCTCGGAGCCACGCGCTCGCACCCGGGCAAGTTCTTCGAGCTCACCTTCACCGACGAAGGCAACCGCGTTGTGCCCTTCTGGCTCTACCGCTGTCTGGTGGACCACCGCAACTTCGACGACCCCGCCATGCCCTATAGCCGGGCCGTCCTCAACGTCGGCAGCAACGACTACAAGGGCGAAAGCTTCATCGACCACGACGACCCCGAGTCCGTGCTCGAAGCCGCCCGCCAGCTCAGCCGGGCCTACCTCTACTGGCTCCAGACCGAAGCCCCGCGCGACGATGGCGGCTTCGGCTACCCTGAGCTGCGCCCCATGCCCGAGGCCACCGGCACGCCCGACGGCGTGGCGCAAGCGCCCTACATCCGCGAGGGCCGACGCCTGCGCGCCTGCGAAACAATCGTCGAAGAAGACCTCTCCACCCGCGATCAGCACCAGGCCCGCGCCCGTCAGTTCACCAACTCGGTGGGCGTCGGCGCGTACATGATCGACATCCACAACCGCTCGGCCGGCACGAAGGGCATGGTCCAGATGACCCGGCCCTACCAGGTCCCGCTCGGCGCGCTGGTGTCGCCGGAGATGAACAACTTCGCCGTCGCCAACAAGGGCATCGGCGTGACGCAGATCACCAACGGTGCCTACCGCCTGCATCCGCTGGAGTGGGAAATCGGCGAGGCCGCCGGCGAACTGGCCGCCTACTGCCTCGAGCACCGCATCGAAGACCGCATCGAACATCCCAACCTCACCGGGCAAGCCCTGTTCGACTTCCAGCGCCGCCTGCTCCAGCAGGGCGTCCCGCTCTACTGGTACGAAGACCTCCCGCCCGACGACCCCGCCTTCGAAGCGGCCCAACTGCTCGCGCTCACCAACATCTGGCCCGGCCACCCCGACCACCTGCGCTTCGAGGGCCACCAGAGCATCTGCCGCCACCGCCCGATGTTCCTCCAGGTCTGCCAACGCCTCAAGGACGCGGGCAAGGACGTCACCGAACTGCGCGACCTGCACGTGATCGCCCACGGCTCCCGCAAGGGCGACGTCGTCCAGCAACTGGCCCTCTACCTCGATCGCATCGGCTGGCCCGACGCCGCCCTCACCCGCACGTTCCCCAGTTGCACCGACGCCCAGCCCCAGCCGCTCGACCCCGCCAGACTGTGGTGACCGGGCAGCCAGGATGTGCCTTGTCTACCAGGCCAGGCTGACGCTCGGCACGGGCCACACCTCGGAATGAGCCGCGTGATGACGCAGTTGTCAGGCACGGTGCATCTGAACGCCGCCACAACCGTCAATCCGTCGTCATCGCCGCGCATCTTCCGCTGACGATGTGAACGGCCTGCTGGCTCAGCCAATGAGCACCTCGCGTCACCGGACGGTGAGGCTGACGCGCCCGACGGTGGGCTGGCGGTGAAGGGCCGCCGGTTACGGTTACCCCATGCTCAACCACTCGCCCCGGATGGCGGCGATGAGGTGGTCGACGGGCCCGTTCTTGCACAGGTAGCCTTCAGCGCCGGCCGCGTGCATGGTGGCCGCCATATCCGGCCGACCGTGCACGGAAAGACCAATGACGCGAATGTTCGGCTGCGCCGCGGTGATCTGGCGCGTCGCTTCAATCCCGTTCAGCCCGGGCATCGTGATGTCCATGATCACCACATCCGGCCGCAGCGCCCGCGCCAGCCGCACCGCCGTTTCACCGTCCGCGGCCTCGCCCACCACCGTGATGCCCGGATGCGCGTTGAGCAAGTTGACCGGTCCTTCACGCATCAACTCGTGATCGTCCACCACCATGACGCGCAGGATGTCAGGCCGCCGCTTCCTCGGTTTCCGCGGCGGACGGGATGGGCGCGTCGATACGACGTCGGCCTCGTGCTCGCCCGGCCGACCCTGATCAAGTGCCGGCGCATACCCCGGCGCTTGTGTCGGGATCTGCGTCAGTTGCCGCTTGAGCGTTTGATGACCGATGGCCGCCCCGAGCAGGTTGGCCGCCGCCTGTACGAACCGCACCTCGTCGGCAGTAAACTGTCGACGGTCACGCGTGTACGCGCCCAGGATGCCGACGGGCTGGCCCTTTTCATCCATGATGCCCATGCTCAGACCGCTCACCACCTTGTGCTCCAGCAGCCGCTGCGAGCCGGTGAACCGCGTGTCCTGCTGGAGGTCCGTCACCACGACCGGGCGGTTGACGCGCAGCGTGTAGCCGACCTGCGAGTCCGGCTCCGCCTGCACCATCGCTTCGCCCACGAGTCCCGGCCGCCAGCCCACGCCCGCTTTCAGGCATAGCTGTCGCTCGTCGGGTAAGCGTTCCAGCACCTCGCACATCTCGACGCCGAGCGTGCGCGCCACTGCCTGCACTGACGCATCCAGCAAGGTGGGCAACACCGCCCCCGCCAGCGCCTGATGACCCAGGCGAGCAAGTGCCTGGTACTGGCAGGACCGGGCCTCAAGGCGGTCCTGCTGGTGCTTGTCGCTCGTTCGATCCTGCACGATTTTGACATAGCCGCACACTTCGCCCTCGGCGTTGTGCATGACCGATACCCGGGAGGCGCCCCAGAACCGACTCCCATCTTTGTGCACGTACCAGCGCTCGTCCGAGACGCCCTCGTCATGCGCCGCCTGTTGGATCTCTTGCTCAGGCGCATGTCGCTGCCGATCCATCTCGCTGAACAGCATCGCGCCGGCGTGGCCCAGTACTTCATCGGCCGCGTAGCCCAGTAACCGGTGGGCCCCATGGTTCCAATGGGTGATACGGCCGTCCATGTCCAGCGTGATGATCGCGTGGTCGGCGGCGCTGTCCAGAATGCGCCGCAGCCGTCGCACGGTGCGGCGCAGGGCCTGCTCCGTCTCCCGGCGCGGACTCAGGTCCCGCACGATCTGAGCGAACCCCTCCAGCCGTCCGCTCTCATCCCGCAAGGCGGTCAGGCTTACGTGCGCCCAGAGTCGCGAACCGTCTTCGCGCAACCGCCATCCCTCCGCTTCCGCGTGGCCGTGCTTCCGAGCCTGTTGCAGGTGACGCCCGGGCAGGTTAGCCCGCATGTCCGCCAGCGTGTAGAACAAGAAGATGTGTCGCCCCAGAATCGCGTCGGGGTGATAGCCGAAGATGTGTTCCCCGCCAAGATTCCAACTGCTCACCCGGCCCTGCGGGTCCAGCAGGCAGATGGCATGGTCCTCCACCGAGGCCACCAGTTGCTGAAACCGCTGTTCATTCGTCGGGTCGGCATGCGAGCTTTCGCGATGACGCTGCCGACGCGCCTGCCAACCGATCCGCACCAGCATCGTCCGCAGCACGACTTCCACCACGGCATCGATCTCCTCCTCGGGCACCAACGTCACCTGCCCGCTTCGGACGTATTCCAACGGCACCGCCACCGGGGCGCTCCGCCGGCGATGCAGCAGCAGCACCGGCAACTGCGGGGCCGCCGCCTGCAACAGATCGATCAGCGTGTTCGTCCCCGTGACACGCGACCCGATCACCAGCAGGTCCACCGACGCTTCCCGCGGGCCGGCTTTGATGCGGCGGACCAGCGCCTTCACGTTGTCGATCTGCTCCACGCTCAGGCCGGGGATGGACGGCAGGCGATTCTTCAGATGCTCTGCCACGCTCGGGCTAACCTGCAACAAGGAGATTTCGCTCATGCTTCGCTCCTGCGCTCGCTTTGGGTGTGAACATCCGGTCGCCTGATGGTAGCCGTGCCACCCGGTTGCTTGTGAAGCAGGGTCGGTTTGGTGACAAGGAATCGGTGTTTCCCTTACATGGTTGCCGGCGGGATCCGCCTCGGCGCCAACGACGAAAAAAGCTCCCCGCACAATCAAGGCCGGGCAGGTTAACAGCCTTGCCTGTTCAAGCGGAACAAAGCCATGTTGCCTGCCTTGAGGAGCAGGGGGCGTTTCGAATGAAGAGGTCAGGATCAGGAATTCTCCCACCACCTGATCTGGGCTCGCAGGTCATCGTCTTCGGCCTGCTTTACTGAACCTTGAGCCGTTCGCTTTAAGCCATTGGTGATTTTCGGATAGATCAAGCGCCTCGCCATCTGGAGGGTCATTTCCGTCCGAGCCGGCTTCACAGAAGCCGGCTCGGACAAGACAGTAGCCATCCGGTGATCAGTAGCCGTAAGCCTTCAGCCAGAGTGTCCCGCCCGTTGAGCCTGTCGCCGAATGAAGGTTGAAAGCGAACGGCTCAAGGTTCAATAGTTCAATGCAATCGTGCTGGTGGGGGAGGTTCTATACGGAGCAGTATGGCCCCTGTTAGCATTTATTCGTATGATAAACGCGTGAGGCGCGGACTTATAGCCGTCCGAAAATCTGCAACGTCAGCCTGCCTAGCCTGACCTGCCCCCATTTCATGTACCAGTCGCTGTGAGAGTCGGTGCATGATCCTG
>JBBDPC010000052.1:0-28274 GCA_040876735.1 Phycisphaeraceae bacterium
AGGCCATCACGCCCGCCACGCAACTGATCGCCATGACGCACGCCTCCAACGTGCTTGGCACGATTCAGGATGCGACCGCGATCGGTGCAATCGCCCGCGAGCACGACCTGCTCTTTCTGCTCGACGCGGCGCAGACGATCGGCGTGCTGCCGATCGATGTCGAAGCGATGCACGTCGACCTGCTCGCCTTCCCCGGCCACAAGAGCCTGCTCGGGCCCACCGGCACGGGGGCGCTCTACGTCGGCCCGCGCTGTCCCGAGCCAGTCGAAGCCGTGGCCGCCACGCATGAGGCGGGGCATCTCGATCAGCAGATCGCCCGCAAGGGCAGGCTCCGCAGGCTCAACGCCTGGCGCGAAGGCGGCACGGGCGGCGACTCGGCCACGCCCACGCAGCCGGCGCTCTATCCCTACTACCTCGAAGGCGGCACGCCCAATACCGTCGGCATCGCCGGCCTCGGCGCATCGCTCGACCAGCTTACGCCCGAGCACATGGCCAAAACCCTCGCCCACGAGCAGGCCCTGTGCGCCCGCCTTCGCCAGCGCTTCGCCGACGACGCACGCTTCACGCTCTACGGCCCGACCGACGCGAGCCAGTGCGTCGGCACGCTCTCGCTCAACCTCGAAGGCTTCGAGCCCGGCGACCTCGGCTCGATCCTCGACGACAGCTTCGACATCGCCGTCCGCCCCGGCCTGCATTGCGCTCCATACGCCCACCGCCAGCTCGACACCTTCCCCAGCGGCACGCTGCGCATCAGCCCCGGCGCGTTCAACACCGACGAGCAGCTCGACCAGCTCATCGACGCGCTTGACCAGATCGTCGGCTGACACCTTTCATTCACACCAATCCCGAAGCCCACGGGTTGAATCCGTGGGCTTCTGTTGTATGCGCCTGTTGGTGGTGTCGTAAAAAAGGCCCGACGGCGCGGATGCACCGTCGGGCCCTGGCTTTTGCCTCGACCGCCGCAGCGGTCGGAGGCGTGTGATCCGGACGGCCGGGGGAGCGATCTCCCTTAGCCCGACCGAGCCTGTAGCGATTTACCACGATTCCTCTTCGTCGGCGGGCTGCTCTTCCCGCTCCTGAATCAACTCGGGCTCACGCTCCTCGAGGGGGCGCTGCATGCCGCGCTGCTGGCCCTGCTGCTGAATCTGCTGCTCGATCTGCGGGGCGAGCTGCTGCGCCTGCTGCTGCGCCTGCTGCTGGTCGACGCCGGCTTCGGTCATCGCCTGCTCGAGCTGATCCTGGATCTGCTGGCGCTCCGGCTGTTCCTGCGTGAAGCGCTGGCTGAGCTCCTGAGCTTTCTGTTGCGCCTGCCGCTGGTCGACGCCGGCCTGCGTCAGGGCCTGCTCGATGCGCTGCTGAATCTGCTGCTGGCCCTGCTGGCCTTCGCCGGGAGGGGCGTAGCCGAAGACCTGCCAGTAGGGCTCCTGGCCGAAGGCCTGGTGCGTCTGCTGGGCCCACTGCTGGTCCTGCCAGTCCGGCTCGTCGCCGGGCTCGTAGGCCACCTGTTCGAGCTGCTGCTCGGTGGCGTCGAGCGTGAAGCGGTCCTGTTCCTGGTCGAACTGGAAGGCCTGGAACGGCACGGCCGCGTTTTCGGCGCCGATGCCCAGCACGCCGCCGTAGCTGACGATGCCGTAGATCACGCGACCTTCGCGCGTGTCGATGACCAGGTCCTCGAGTTCGCCGAGCTCTTCCTGCTCACGGCCGAAGACGTTGAAGCCGAGCACCTCTTCGTAGGTGTAGACCTGCGGCTCACGCTCGGCCAGGCCGGCCTGCTGAAGCTGCTGATGCACACGCTGGCTGAGTTGCTGCGCCTGCTGCTGGGCCTGCTCCTGCTCGACGTTGGCTTGGGTCAGGGCCTGCTCGATCTGCTGCTGAATCTGCTCGCGCTCCATGCGCTGCTGCGTGAGCTGCTGCGAGAGGCGCTGCGCTTCCTGCTGGGCCTGCCGCTGGTCGACGCCGGCCTGGGTCATGCCCTGCTCAAGCTCCTGCTGGACCTGCTGCTGCGCCTGCTGACGCTGCTGCTGCTGGCCCTGCATCTGCTGGCCCTGCTGCTGGGGCTGTTGCAGTTGCTGACGCTGCTGCTGCTGAATCTGCTGCTCGACCTGCGGGGCGAGGCGCTCGGCTTCCTGCTGCGCCTGCTGCTGGTCGACGCCGGCCTCGGTCAGCGCCTGTTCGAGCTGCTGCTGAATCTGCTCGCGCTGGGGCTGCTCCTGCTGGAACTGCTGCGAGAGGCGCTCGGCTTCCTGCTGCGCCTGCTGCTGGTCGACGCCGGCATCGGTCATCGCCTGCTCAAGCGTCTGCTGGAGCTGCTGCTGACCCTGCTGGCCTTGCGGCATCTGCTGGCCTTGCTGGCCCTGCTGCTGTTCCCAGTAGGGCTGGAGACCGAGCTGCTGGTGAAGCTGCCGGGCCCACTGCTGATCGTTGAAGTCGGGCTCTTCGCCTTCCTGGAATCCTTCGACCTGCTGGAGCTGCTGCGGGTCGATCTGCAATTGGAGCTGCTGCTGATCCGCCTGGAAGGCCTGCCACGGCAAGGCGTAGCGCTGATCTTCTTCCGGCTGCTGCTGTTCCTGCTGCTGTCCAGGCTGCTGCTGGAAAGCCTGCTCCTGGAACGTGGCGATGACGTAGGCGATCCGGCCCTGGCTGACGTCGACGGTCAGTTCCTCGACCTGGCCGATCTCCTGGCCCTGCTGGTTGACGATCGACTGGTCCACGTACTGTTCGGCGTGGACGAGCTCGCCCTGTTGCTGTTGCTGCTGGCCGGGGGCCTGCTGCTGCTGCTGAAGCTGCTGCTGTTCGCGAATCTCCTGCTCCGTGAGCCGTTCCTGCTGCGGCTCTGCGGCGCCTTGCGCCAGCGCGAGCCCGGGGGCGATGGTCAGCGCGATGGCGGCCGACCATGTCGGTCCTCGAAAAGTCCTCATCGTGATCTCTCCCTTTGGTTTGTCCGATCGGCCGGGCGGTGACGAGGCGACCACCATGATCGCCAAACCGCAAACGCGTCCCCTGAACCCTCGCCGACGACATCTCGTTTTTGCTATCGCACCATAGGCAGGCGTGGCGATGCGTTTGCGTGCGAACCAAGCTGTTTCGGCGGTAGGGGATCGGCCGACCGGGGTGCGACAATCCCGTACCCGGCGTATGCCGCGGGGGCGTCGGGCGGGGGCTGGAGGTGGAGCGTGGGCGTGGGGGATCAGGATGGCGTCTTGCACGGGGCGAACAGTTCGATCCGTGTGCCCTTGTCGCGACCGCTTTCGATATGGAGATGCCCGCCGAAGATATCGAGGCGTTGCTGGATGCTGAACAGGCCGAAGCCCGGCTGATCGTCCTTGGGTTTGGCGGTGTCAAATCCGACCCCCTGGTCGCTGACGACGAGGCGGAGCGTCTGTTCGTCGCTCAAGGCGAGTTCGACCGTGGCCTCGAGTGTCTGGGCGTGCTTGACGATGTTGAACAGCAGTTCGCGCACGGCATTGAAGAGGAAGACGCGCACGTCGCTGTCAGGGTTGGCGGCGGGATCGGCGTGGACGGTGACGTGCAGGCGGTGCTTGTCGCCCATCCACCGGCCGAGCCAGTCGAGCGCGGCGGGCAGGCCGGCGTCGTGCAGGATGGGGGGACTCAACTCGATCGTCAGCGAGCGCGACGCATCCACTGATTGCGTCAGCAGGTCGTCGATCTGGTGGAAGGCTTGGCGCAAGGACTCGTCCGTGAAGTGCCCCAGCGTGGCGTGCAGGCGCAGCTTCGCCGCGACGAGCAGTTGCTGGAGATGGTCGTGCAGGGTTTGCGCCAGTCGGCGACGCTCGCGTTGCTCGGCCTGGGTCAACTCGGCGGCCAGGGCACGCAGTTGCTCCGCACGTTGCTCGGCCTCGGCGGTGCGTTCGGCGACGCGCTGTTCGAGCGTTTCGTTAAACGCCTGAAGTTTCCGCTCCGCTTGGCGGCGCTCGCCCAGTTCGTGCTGCACCTCGGCGAACAGCAGCGATTTTTCGATCACTGTGGAGGCACGTCGAGCCAGTTCCTCGGCCAGCGACAGGTCGGCCTCGTCGTACCGCCGATCCATGCTTGTGCGGTCGGTGACGAACGTCAGCACGCCGGCTACACGATCGCGGGCCTTCAACGGCAGGCACATGTACGACTGCAAGCCGGCCTCGCGCAAGTGGCGCAGGTGTTCCTCGTCGCGTGCGATTTCCACGAGCATGTCATCGTGAATCTCGGACACACATTCCGATTCGCCCGAGCGGAGGACGGCCCACGGCCCCCACGAGGCGTTGGGCGCGACGGGGAAGCGGGTCTGAAGATCGGTCATGAACTTCGTCCGCTGCGGATCGGCGTGCGCGCCGGCGAGGAACTGCCTGTCGCCGGTGGGCGTGACCATGTCCACCTGGCACCAGTCGGCGAGGTCGGGCACGCTCAGCGCGACGACCTTGCGGAGGGTGGCCTGGTAGTCCAGCGACGAGGCCATGATCCGGCCGGTTCGGGCCAGGAACTTGATCGCTTGCTCGGCCTGCTTTTCTTCGGTGACGTCGTAGAAGGTGGAGACGACGGCGACCATCCTGCCTGCCGCGTCACGAACCGGGGCGGCGTTGCCGCGGAGCGTGCGCCACGTGCCATGTTGGGAGTGGCGAAAGCGGATTTCCTCGGAGGCGACGGCCTGGCCGTCGCGCAAGGCGCGGGCGAGCGGCCAGTCTTGCGGAGAGTAAGGCGTGCCATCGGGGCGAAGCGCCTGGAAGTCTGTGCGGTCGAGCGGGTCGACGTCTTCCTGCGGGCTGTAGCCGGTGAGGGATTGCACCTGGGCGTTGATGAACAGCGTCTTGCCGCTGGGCGCTTTGAGGATGATGACGCCCACCGGCATCTGGTCGATGATCTGCTCGAACAGGGCTCGCTCGGCTTCGAGGCGCTGGAGCAGCTCGCTTCGCTCAGCCTCAATCTGCTTGCGCTCGGTGATGTCGCGTGCGGCGCCGACGACGCGCACGACCTCGTGGGTCTGGTCATCCTTGACCGGCAGGGCGTCGATGTTGAGCCAGCGTGTTTCGCCGGCCCTGGTGATGATGCGGACTTCGATTGTTTGCGGTCGATTGGCGAGCAACTGTTCGGTGAAACGATGCAGGCGAGGCAGGTCGTCGTGGTGGAAGAGCTTGTGCCAGTCTTCGGTGCTGAGGATTTCGTCGTTGCGGTAGCCGGTGATGCGTTCGAACGCGCCGCTTTTCCACTCGACGGTGTGGTGGCCGTCTTTCTGAACGCGGTAGCTGAAGGCGTAGTCGCTGGTGAGTTGGGAGATCAGGCGATGGCGGGCTTCGCTGTCGCGGAGGGCGCGTTCGGCGCGGGCGCGTTCGACGGCCTGGCGGGTTCGCTGGGCGATCTCTTCGATCAGTTTGACGTCATCCGGCCGCCAGACCCGGGACACGTCATCCTTGACGCCGAGCCACGCCATGAGTTTGCCGCGATGCATGATCGGCACAGCCACAAGCGTTCGCATGCCCAGCGACATCAGCCAGTGTGCCGTGTCGGGGTCGATGAACGACTGCTCGGTGACATCATCGACGACGACTGTTTCGCCCTGGCGAAGGCAATGGGCGATATGGGGGCCAAGTTTGTCCAGCGGGTATCGGCCGGCGATGGTGTCGACGCCGTGGAAGTATTCGCTTTCGACGGTGAAGGTCTGGTCGTCGGGGGTCATCTCGCCGTAGTTGACGCGGGCGACCTGGAAGTGTCGGCCGACCTCGGCGGCGACGATGCGCATGACGTCGCGTGGATCGTCGAGATCGTGAAAGGCGTCGGTGAGTCTGGCGCGAAAGCGTTGGCGGTTTTCTTCTTCGCGTCGGCAGGTGATGTCGATGGCGGCGCCGGTGAGGCCGGTGATGTGGTGGCGCCGGTCGTGCAGGGGTTCGACGGTGAGGTCGTAGTAGCGGACGCAGCCGTCGATATTGGCGCGGACTTCCTGACGGACGCCTTCGCCGGTGGTGAGGACGCGACGTTTGATGGCGGTGAGGACAGCGGCGGCGTCGGGGGTGAACAGTTGCGCGTCGGTCTTGCCGATCACTTCTTCGGGCTGATAGCCCATCGCGGGATTGTTGATCCAGGTATAGGCGAGGTTGCGATTCTGGTGGAAGACGGTGATCGGCGATCCCCGGAGGGCGACGTCGAACGGCTGCTGCGCTGCGTCGGGAGAGCCGGCGGATGCGGCCCCCTCGTCGCTGATAAATTCCCGGACCATGAGGACTCCCCTGGGAGGCGTTGTTGTGTAACACAGGCCATATCTGGGAATCCTAGAGGGTCGTCGGCGTGTAGCACAAACGAGAGCGGATTTTACTGATAAGGAAAAGCCCGCGCCGGAGGCGGCGCGGGCTTGCATCGTGCGGACGAGCAGGAGTGGCAAGGCGTCAACCGGCGGCGCCGTGCCAGGAAGCGGTTACCCTTTGTTCCAGAACTTGCCGCCGTAGACGCCGCGGTCGTCCAGCTCCTCGGCGATGCGAAGAAGCTGGTTGTACTTGGCATTGCGGTCGCTGCGGCAGGGGGCACCGGTCTTGATCTGGCCGCAGTTGGTGGCGACGGCGATGTCGGCGATGGTGGCGTCTTCCGTTTCACCCGAGCGGTGGCTGAGCACGGCCGAGTAGCTGTGGCGGATGGCGAGGTTCACCGCGTCGAAGGTCTCGCTGAGCGTGCCGATCTGGTTAACCTTCACGAGGATCGAGTTGGCGGTCTCGTTGTCGATGCCCTTCTGGAGGAATTCGCTGTTGGTGACGAACAAGTCGTCGCCGACGAGCTGCACCTTGTCGCCGAGCTTGGCGGTGAGCTTCTTCCAGCCGGCCCAGTCGTTTTCGTCCAGGCCGTCTTCGATCGAGCGGATGGGGTACTTCTCGCACCAGCTTGCCCAGTAGTCGATCATCTCGTCGGAGGAGACGACCTTGCCGGGGTTGGACTTGAAGAAGACGTAGCCGCCCTTGTCCTTGTCGTACATCTCGCTGGTGGCGGGGTCGAGAGCGATGAAGATCTGCTCGCCCAGCGAGTAGCCGGCCTGCTCGACGGCCTCGGCGATGACCTTGAGGGCGTCCTCGTTGTCCTTGAGGTCGGGGGCGAAGCCGCCTTCGTCGCCGACGGCGGTGGAGAGGCCGCGCTTGGCCAGGACCTTCTTGAGCGTGTGGTAGATTTCCACACCGGAGCGGAGGGCGTCGTGGAAGTTGTCAAAACCCCAGGGCTGGATCATGAACTCCTGGAAGTCGACGTTGTTGTCGGCGTGCTTGCCGCCGTTGAGGATGTTCATCATGGGCACGGGCAGGGTTTTGGCCGCGGTGCCGCCGAGGTAGCGGTAGAGGGGCAGGCCCATGCCTTCGGCGGCGGCGCGGGCGGCGGCCATGGAGACGCCGAGGATGGCGTTGGCGCCGAACTTGCCCTTGTTGGGCGTGCCATCGAGCTCGATCATGACGCGGTCGATTTCTTCCTGGTCGCGGGCGTCGAGGCCGATCAACTCGGGGCCGATTTCGCCGTTGACGTTTTCCACGGCCTTTTCGACGCTCTTGCCGAGGTAGTAGCTCTTGTCATCGTCGCGCAGTTCGACGGCTTCGTGTTCGCCGGTGGAGGCGCCGGAGGGGACGATGGCGCGGCCGGCGGTGCCGTCGGCGAGGTGGACTTCGACCTCGACGGTGGGGTTGCCGCGGGAGTCGAGGACCTGTCGGCCGTGGACGATATCAATCTCGAAGCTCATGATGTTTGTCTCGCTTGGGTGGGGGTGGGATTGGACGACCGGGTGTTTTCGTTGGCGGGCGTCGTCGGGCCGGAGTTTAGCAAAGCGGGGGCGGGCTTGCACGAGCGGCACGGTTCGGGGATGCTGCACCGGCTGGCTTGCCCGTAACCTTTGCGAACCCCGCATGATGCGGAAGGAACTGAACCTGTGATCCCTGACTGGTACCTGCGCATTCCCCCGGGCCCGGACCTGCCGAAGATCATCAACGTGATCGTCGAGATTCCCAAGGGCCGGCGATGCAAGTTTGAGGTGGACAAGAAGACGGGCCTGTTCAAGCTGGACCGCTACCTCTACTCCAGCGCGATGTACCCGGGCGACTACGGCTTCATCCCGCAGACGCTGGCGGAGGACGGCGACCCGCTGGACGCGCTGGTGATGGTCAACGAGCCGACGTTCACCGGCTGCCTGATTGAGGCCCGGCCGCTGGGGCTGTTCAAGATGAGCGACAACGCCTTGAACGACTACAAAGTGCTGGCGGTGCCTGCGGACGACCCGATTTTTTCCGAGTACGACGACCTGTGGCGCGTGCCGCCGCACTTCCTGCGGGAGGTGGAGCACTTCTTCAGCACCTACAAGCAGCTTGAAGGCACGGAGGTCGTGCCGATGGGCTGGGACACGGCCGACCGTGCGCGGCGGGAGATCAACGAATGCATCGACCGCTACCAGCAGCTTCGCCTGGCGCACGACGCCAAGCAGCGCAGCGGGCAGGCGGCGGCGACGCGGGCGAAGAAGAAGCGCAGCGTCAAGAAGAAGGTGACGAAATCGCGTACGGCCAAGCGGACGAAGAAGCCGCGGAGATGACGCGCGACAGGAGTCGTGGATGACCGCCAGCGTTGAGGAACTGGACTATCAGCAGACGCCGTTGGGCGAGTTGATTCTGCGCCGTCGGCAGTCGCTGTCGCTCCCGGGCACGACGGTGTACGAGGTGAAGCTCAACGGTGAGTTTCTCATGTCCAGCGTGGTCAACGACAGCGAGAAGGCGCTGGCCAACCTGGCGCTGGAGCTGCTGGGCGACCGGGGGTGCGACGTGCTCATCGGCGGGCTGGGGCTGGGTTGCACGGCCGAGGCGGTGCTGGCGCATGAGAGCGTGCGGCGGGTTGCGGTGGTCGAGTATCTTGAACCGGTGATCGCATGGCATGCGAAGCGGATGGTGCCGGCCGCCGACCGCCTGATGGACGACCCGCGCTGCGCGTTGATCCAGGGCGACTTTTTCGATCGCGTCGATCAGCCGCCGGCGGGCGAAGATGCCCGTTACGACGCGATCCTGGTCGACATCGACCATTCTCCCGAGTCGCTGCTGCACTCCCGGCATGGGCGTTTCTATGAAAGCGAAGGGCTGGAGCATCTGGCGATGCATCTGCGGCCGGACGGCGTCTTCGCCCTCTGGTCCGCCGATCCGCCGCCGAACGCTTTGCTCAACCGACTGGGGCAGGTCTTCGCCTCGGTGCGTTCGCATGCGGTGGCGTTTCACAACCCGCTGCTGCACGAGCAGGACGTGAACACGATCGTCCTGGTGCGGCCGGCGCCCGGTGGCGCGGGCTGAGGCAACGGAGGGGCGGGGCGAGGGATTTTTCTGGGAGCAGATCATGTCGCAGATGACGGCGTCGAAAAGTGCGGCGAAACCAGGACGGCTGAGCCATGCCCTGCGGATCGGCGCGGCGGCGATGGCGGTGATCGGGCTGGGGCTGACGGGCTACCTGGCGATGATTTCGTTCGTCGGGGGTGTAGAGCCGGTGGGCTGCGGGGCTACGTCGGGATGCGCGGGGGTGCTCGGCAGCCAGTGGTCGCGCGTGCTCGGCGTGCCGGTGGGGCTGCCGGCGATGGGCGTCTACCTGGTGATGCTGGCGGGGCTGGTCACGGTTGGCCGGCCGGCGGGACGGTGGCTGGTGACGCTGGCGGCGGCGGCGGTGGTCGCGGCGGCGGGCTGGTTCGTCTTTTTGCAGTTTGTATGGCTCGGGACGTGGTGCGTCTACTGCATGGCGGGACACGGGGCGGGCGTGGTGGCGGCGGTGCTGGGGCTGGCGGTCGTCGGCAGTCGGGGCGTGATGCGGCCGGGCGCGATGGGGGCGGCGGTTGCGGTGGGGCTGGCGGCGGTGACGGTGCTGGCCGGCGTGCAGTTGCTCACGAGCGAGCCGGTGCATCGCATTGCCGTGCTGGATGTCGAGTGGGCGCCGGCCGAGGAGCCGGTGCTCGGGCTGGCGGACGCGGAGCGGTTCGTGCTGGTGATGGTGGACTACGCGTGTCCGCATTGCCGGCATACGCATGGCGTGCTGCTGGAAGCGCAGGCAGAGTTGGACCCGGCGCCCACGCTGGTGGTGCTGCCCGTGCCGTTGAACCCGGCATGCAACCCGCACGCGCCGCAATACCCCGGCCCGCGCTTCGCCGAGAGCTGCGAACTGGCGCGGCTGGCGCTGGCGGTGCATCTGGCGGACCCGGCCGCATTCGCCGCATTCGACCACTGGCTGTTCGAGCCCGAGTTACCACGCTCGGCCGAGGCAGCCCGGGCCGAGGCGGTCACCCGGGTGGGCGAGGCGGCGCTGGCGCAGGCGCTGGCCGACCCGCGCGTCGATGAACGCCTGGCACGGAACACGGCCGCCTTCGGCCGCAGCGAGGCCGGCCGCTTGCCGGTCACCCTCGTCCCCGGCAGTAAGCCGGTGGTGGGGCGGATCGAGCAGGTTTCGACGGTGCACGCGCTGTTCGAGCCGGACGAGCCGTGACGCGAACGGGCGGCGGCGAAAAAATGGCGGGCGACGCGCATCTTGTCAGCGTGCGGTGTGGATGGTTATAGTCGGGGAACCTTTCGGGCCCGGGGCCCATCACATTTTCATGCGGGAGACATGTCTTGGAAGAGCTGCCGACCCTGCCGGGCGACGATCGTGAACTGTTGGAGCGCGCTTCGCAAGGCTGCGAACAGTTGTTCGAGCAGGTGGGCCGGCGGGTGATCGGCCAGCAGGCGACGGTGCAGGCGCTGCTGGCGTCAGTGCTGTGCGAAGGTCACTCGCTGATCATCGGCGTACCGGGCCTGGCCAAGACGTTGCTGGTCAAGACGCTGGCGGAGATCCTGGCCTGGAAGTTTCACCGCATCCAGTTCACGCCCGACATGATGCCCGCCGACATCATCGGCATGGAACTGCTTCAGGACGACCCGGCCACCGGTCGGCGGGGCATGACCTTTGTCCCCGGGCCGATCTTCGCCAACCTCATCCTCGCCGACGAAATCAACCGCACGCCACCCAAGACGCAGTCAGCCCTGCTCGAAGCGATGCAGGAGCAGACGGTGACGAGCATGGGCAAGATGCACCGGATCGACCGGCCGTTCGTCGTCGTCGCCACGCAGAACCCCATCGAGCAGGAAGGCACGTACCCGCTGCCCGAGGCGCAGCTCGACCGGTTCATGTTCAGCTTGTGGATGGACTATCCGAGCGTGGAAGACGAGGAGCGCATCGTCGCCGAGACGACCGCGCCGGGGCAGGCGGCGATCGAGCCGGTGTTCGACCAGGCGACGATCGGCAAGGTGCAGGCCCTCGTGCGGCGGATGCCGGTGAGCCAGCACGTGATCAGCTATGCCGTCGCGCTCGCCCGCGCCACCCGGCCGAAGAATGCGGCGGCGGACGAGTTCGTCAACAGCTACGTCGAGTGGGGCGCCGGCACACGCGCCGGCCAGCACATGGTGCTCGCCGCCAAGGCGATGGCGGTGATGGAAGGGGCGGTCGCCGTCCACGCCGGCCACGTCCGCCAGGCCGCGCCCTACGTGCTCCGCCACCGCGTGCTGCCGAACTACCAGGCCGCCGGCGAAGGCGTTGACACGAAGCAGATCATGGACCATGTGATCCAGTCGATCAGCGAGCCGGACTACGCGTGATACAACGAGGCCGTGCTGCTTTAGCGGCATGGCCTTGGGGATGATCTTTTTTGACACAGGCGCCCACGCAACCCGCCGCTCGCCAGCCCGAGCACCGCTATCTGCGCATCGCCGACCTGCGTCGGCTGCGTCACCTGTTCTTCTCCTCGAAGCGCGTGGTGGAAGGGCAATACGCCGGCCGGCACGCCTCGCCGCAGCGCGGGCACAGCGTCGAGTTCAACGACTACCGCGAATACATCCCCGGCGACACGCTGAGCGACGTCGACTGGAAAGTTTTCGGCCGGTCGGACAAGTTGTTCATCAAGCTCTTCGAGCATCAGTCTGACATGACGGTCAACCTGCTCGTGGACGCCTCGGCGTCCATGGCCTACCGCGGCATGGCGGCGCTGCCCCACGCGGGCACGTCCTGGCTGAACCGCGTCAGCCTCGCCGCCAGCAAGCGCCAGGCGGGCGACGCCCGGCGGGCGATCGACCTGCCCAGCAAGTACGACCACGCCTGCCTCATGGCCGCCGCCATCGCCTTCCTCACCACCAAGCAGCAGGACAAAGTTTCGTTCACGCTCGCGCGCGAAGGCCTTGCCCGCTTCCACCGCCCGCAGGGTTCGTTCACCCACCTGAACAACATCCTGCGCGACATGGAGACGGCCAAACTCACCGGCGAGGCCCGGTTGGCCGACGCGCTGAAAGACCTGGTCCGCCGGGTCAGCCGGAAGGGCCTCGTCGTGGTCTTCTCCGACTTGCTGGAAGATCAGGAGTCGGTGCTCAAGGCGTTGGCGGCGTTCACGCATCGCGGCAACGAAGTGATCGTGTTCCAGGTGCTCCATGCCGAGGAGCTGAAGCTGCCGGCCGTGGATGAGGCGGTGTTCGTCGACAGCGAGACGAGTCGCCGGCGTCGGTTGAACGTGGCCGACGTCCGCGCCAGCTACGAGCAGCGCATGCGCCGCTTCATCGACGGCTGGAGCACCGCATTGCGGGCCCGCAACATCGACCACCAGGTGGTTTCGACCGCCACGCCATACCACAAGGCACTGGAGCGCTACCTGTTCAACCGTGCGAGCATGACATGAAAACCGTTGGGGGACAGGGTTCAGGGTTCAGGGATCGGAGGCCGTGCGGCGACAGCCGCGTGTTCCGACGCCCGACATGCATCCCAGTCCCAGCCCCTCTTCCCTGACCCCTGATCCCCGCACCCTGAACCCCCATGACCACCCTCGCCGCCATTTCGCTTGCCGCGCCGCTGATGCTTACGGGCATGGCGTTGCTGGCGCTGCCGATCGCGGCGCACCTGCTGCATCGGCGGGCGGCCCGGCAGGTGGTGTTCCCCACGATCGCGCTGCTGGACGAGGCGGCGGCGAGCCAGTCGCGCCTGTTCAAGTTGCGCCGGCTGCTGTTGCTGCTGTTGCGATGTCTCGCGGTGGTGCTGATCGTAATGGGGTTTGCTGCGCCGATGTGGGTCGACAGCCGGGGCGAGGCGGCGACGGCGTCGGACCAGGTGGGCGTGGTGATTCTGGTCGATGTCAGCGCGTCGACGGCGCAGCAGGTGGAGGGGATCGCGGCGATGCAGTCGCTGCGCGCCGCCGCCGGCCGAACGCTCGACGGGCTGCTCAGCGGCGCAGACGTGGCGAACGTGGTGCATGCCTCGGCCCGGCCGCGGGCGGTCTTCGCCGAGCTGACCGCCAACCTGCCCGCCGTCCGCCATGAGCTGGACACGTTGACGCCCACCGCCGAGCGGGCCGACTTCCCGGCCGCGCTGGCGATCGCGGGCGAACTGCTGCATAACCACGCCGGCCCGCGCCACCTGGTCATCGTCACCGACCTTCAGCATCGCAACTGGGCCGACGTCCCCGCCGCCCTGGCCGGGCACCAGCCGCTGCCAGGGGATACGCGCCTGACCCTGGTGCCGTTGGAGATGGCCAGCGCGGGCAACGTCGGCCTCGGCGCGCCACGGCTCGAGCCCGCCCTGCTCGTCGCCGGCGAACCGGGCCGGGCCAGCGTTGCGGTGAGCAATCACGCATCGTCGCCGCGGGTCGTGCCGGTGGCTATGCGCCTGGGCGACCGCGACGTGGACACTGCCACCGTTTCGCTCGAGCCGGGGCAGACGCAACGGCTCAGCTTCGACATCACCTTGACCGAGGCGGGCGATCATCGGCTGGCGTTCACCATTCCCGACGACGCGCTGGCGATCGACAACCAGGTTCACCTTGTCGCCGCCGTCGCCAGCCGGGCGAACGTGGTCGTGATCGGCGACGATCATCCGGACGAGGTGGGCACGGTCAGCTACTTCCTCACCCGTGCCCTGGCGCCGCATCATGACGGGCGCGACCGGTTGGTCGTCCGCCACGTCAGCAGCGCCGAGGCGTCGGCCGGGCATCTGCATGGTGCGGCGGCGGTGGTGGTCAGCCACGTCGGCCGGCTTTCCGAGTCCTTGACGCGCACGTTGGCGGAGCATGTCCGCGACGGCGGGGGCCTGCTGTTTCTGGCGGGTGATGGGCCGGTGCGGGAGAACCTGCTCGCGTTGAACGAAGCGGCCGAGGGGGCGGCGCTGCCGTGGGAGCCGGGGCCGCGGCGGAACGTGGCGCGGGAAGCGGCTCGCCTGCGGCTGACGCAGGGGGAATGGGACAGCCGGCTGCTTTCGGTTTTCGATCTCCGCAGCCGGCGGGCGCTGGGCGACGTGCGGTTCCATCGCGTCTGGGCGGTGCAGCGCGAGCATGCCGAGGCGCGGATGTATCTGCGCTACAGCGACGGCACGCCGGCCCTGGGCGGCCGGATGCTCGGCGGGGGCATGGTGATGGTGGCCAACTTCAGCCCGGCCTTGCAGGACAGCGACTTCGGGCAGTATGGCTCGTTCGTGGCGCTGCTTCAGCGTGTCGTCCACGAGTTGCAGCAGGCGGTCGCCAGCCGCGCCGATCCGCTGGCCGGGTATCCGCTGACGCTCGTGGCCCACACGGGCTTTGACCGCGAACGGGACGGCCTGCAACTGCTCGGGCCTGACGGGCGGGCGCTGCCGCAGACCGAGTTCGGTGCGATCGGCGGCACGCTCACCGCCGACCTGCTCCGCGCCCCGCAGCCGGGCTTCTACACGTTGATGCAGGCCGACCGCACGCTCGCCACCGCCGCGGTCAACGTCGATCCGCGGGAGAGCGACTTGCGGCAGATGGACCGGGCCGACCTGGCCGCCGCGCTCGAGCAGACGGGCGTGGCGGTGACGATGCGCGAGATCGCGACGGATGAACCGCTGCTGAACCTGCGCGGCACGCCGCTGTGGGGCTGGATGCTCGCGGCCGCCATGCTGGCGCTGGCGGTGGAGATGGCGTTGCTGGGTTACTGGCGGCGGTGAGTTGGTGGGTCACATGAAAGGGGACGCGATGTCAGCGACCGATCAACAACTCAGGACGGTTCGGCGAATCCGGTGGGTGTTCGGCGTGGTGGGGGTGGTGGTCACGCTCGTGGGTGTCGTGCTGCTGGCGCGGGCGATTGTTTTTGTCAGCACAGCGATTCCGGTGCAGGCGGAGGTGGTTTCGGTGGAAGCCCTGACCGAACGACACCGCGACAGCGACGGGCGGACAAGCACGATGCGGACCTACCTGCCGATGTTCGAGTTTCACGATGCGGAGGGCCGCATGCACACGGCAACCACCAACCATTCATCAAGTGACTACAACTATTCGGTCGGCCAGACGGTCACGATTCGCTACAACCCCGCGAATCCCGAAACCATCCGCGTCGACTCTTTTTTCGGAATCTGGGGCGCCGCTGTCATCGTGCTGCCGCTTGGGATGGCTGCCCTGGTGGTCGCCGGCGTCGTCATGCCGCGCATGGTCCGGCAGCTCCAGCTTCGGCACGCCGAGCGCCAGCGCCAAGCGCCTGTGACGAGTGACCTGGCGGGTTGATCGGCTTCGTTCCAAACGTGAAGGTGACCGCCTTGAGCGACATCATCTGGCAACCCTACTTCTCGCCGCTGCCGATCTTGGCAGGCGCGGTGTTGCTGGCGGTGCTGGCGTTGGCGGTGTACGGGCAGACGTTCCGCGCGGCGCCGCTGCTCAGTTCGGTGCTGGTGGTGATGCGGCTGCTGCTGGTGGCCTTGCTGGCCGGGCTGCTGATGGGGCCGAGCGTGCTGCCGCGGCAGAGCAGCGTGCCCGACCGGCCGGTGCTGACGCTGCTGGTGGACGCCTCGGCGTCGATGCAGCAGGCGGACATGGCCGGCAGTGCCCGGTTCGATTTTCTGCGCGAGCAGTGGCTCAGTGACGAGCGGCTGACGACGCTGCGGCGCGACCATGACGTGCGGGTGATCGCTTTCGACGCGACGCCCCGGCCGCTGGCGTTTGAGCAACTGGCGCGGCCGGCGAGCGAAGTGGCGGTGGGGCGGACGTCGCAGGTGATCGCGAGCGTGCGGCAGACGTTAGCGGAGATGCCCGGCGAAGCGCAGGGCGCGTCGATCGTGTTGTTCAGCGACGGCCGGGACAGCGACGAGACGCCGGCCGCCGCTGCGGCGCAGCTTGCCCGCAGCCGGTCGACGCCGATCCACAGCGTGCCGCTGGGCGGGCCGAGCCTGCAACGGGATCTGGCGCTGGTCGCCACGCCGCGGCAGGCGTACCTGCTGGCGGGCGAGGAAGGGCAGATCGACGTGGAGTTGATCCAGACCAACGGCACGGGGGTGCGGACGACGCTGCACGTGCGCGGCGGCGCGGAGCCCGAGGCCCGGCCGGTGGCGTTCGATCGTCAGTCGCGGCAGCGCGTGACGGTGCCCATCCAGCAGACGCAGCCGGGGGTGTATGCGTATGAGTTGGAACTCGCCGCGGTGGAGGGGGAGATTGAAAAGCGGAACAACACGCAGACAGTGTTTGTGGAAGTGACGGACCAGCGGCTGGAGGTGCTGGTGCTTGAAGGCGAGCCGTACTGGGACACGAAGTTTCTTGCGCAGTCGTTGCGGAAGGATGACCGCATCGCGTTGACGCAGGTGACGCAGGTGTCGTTGCGGCAGCAGAAGCGGATCGTGACGCGGAGCGACTCGGGCGGCGGGCTGCCGGCGACGTTGGAGGAACTGGCGGCGTATGACGTGGTGGTGCTCGGGCGTGGGGTGGAGAACCTGCTGACGCCGGAGGTGGCGGCGCTGCTGCCGCGTTACGTGTCGGAGCAGGGAGGGCAGGTGGTATTTTCGCGCGGGCGGGCGTATGAGCCGGGCACGTCGGCGGGGCGTGCCATGGGGCGCGAGCTGGCAGTGCTCGAGCCGGTGGTGTGGGGCGACGGTTCGCTGCGTGATCAGCAGGTGGTGCTGGCGGAGCAGGGGCGGGTGCATCCGAGTTTCGCCACGATCACGGCCGCGGCGGGGCGTGACGTGGGCGAACTGGTGGGCGAACTGCCGGGGCTGACGACGCTGCCGGAGATTGCGCGGGTGAAGGCGTCGGCGCGTGTGCTGGCGCGTGCCCGGCCGGCGGGCGCGGTGGGCGGCGACGTGGACCTGGCTGGGGCCGGGGAGGGCGTGGGCCAGCCGGTGCTGCTGGTGATGCCCTACGGCCGCGGTCAGGTGGTGACGCTGGCGGGCGAGGGGCTATGGCGCTGGAGCCTGCATGAGCGGCACGTGGAGACCTTGGAAGGCGTCTTCGACCGCTTCTGGTCGAACATGATCCGCTGGCTGGCGATGGGCAGCGACTTTCAGCCGGGGCAGGAGATCGCCCTCCGGCTGAGCGAGCCGACCGTGCGGCTAGGCGACGCGGTGGAGGTGGAACTGAGCAGCCGCAGCCCGCTGCCGCCGGGGGCGCAGCCGGTGTTGCGCCTGATCGGGCCGGGCGAGGCGAACGAGCAGCGGGCGTTGCGGACGGGCCCGGGCAGTTCGCGTCAGCGTGAGTCGTTCACGGCCGAGGCGGCGGGGGTCTACCGCGTGGTGCTGGAGGCCGGGCCGTTGACGCCCGAGCCGGTGGAGGCCCGCTTCAGCGTGTACGACGTGGACATGGAGCGGTTGCAGTCGGCGGCGCACCCGGCATTGATGCGTCAGCTTGCCGAGGAGAGCGGCGGGCAACTGCTCGACCCGCACGAGCCGGATCAACTTCAGACCGTGCTGGCGGACTACCGGGCCGCCCGCATCGTGCCGCCGCAGCCGGAGCCGATCTGGGATCGCGGCTGGCTGCTGCTGTTGCTGTTGCTCTGGGCCGGCGGCGAATGGCTGATGCGAAAGAAAGGAGGCCTGCTGTGAACGCCGACGGACTCAAGCAATGTCTGCGTCAGGCCAACCGGCGGGGGATGGCGGCGGGCCTGTTGCGTGCGGTTGGCATCACGGTGGGCACGCTGGTGGTGGCGCTGCTGCTGGCTGTGGCCGTGGACGCGGCGACGGGGTTGCCGGCCTGGGGGCTGGCGGCCGTGGATGTGTTGTTGCTGACGCTGGCGGTCGTGCTGGCGGTGAAGCTGGCGCGGCAGGTGTACGGCTGGCGGTACCGGCCGCATCGCGTGGCGGTGATGCTCGAACGGCGGATGGGCTGGCAGGACAACCGGCTGATCAACGCGCTGCACCTGGCCGAGCCCGACGCCCACCACGGCAGCGAGCAACTGCGCGAGCAGGCGGTGCGGCAGGGCGTGCAGGCCGCGGCCGTCGTGCCGGGCGCGGCGCTGGTGGACCATCGCCAGACGCTGCGGGGCGTGGGCGTCGCAGGCGGCGCGGCGCTGGCAGGGCTGCTGATGTACGCCCTGGCCCCGGCGGTGTTTCACGCGGTGCTGCCGCGCCTCTTCGAGCCCGGCGGCGACCATCCGCCGTTCACCTTGTTGCAGTTCGACATCACCGCCGACCCGGCGCCGGTCTACTACGGCCAGCCGGCGACCATCGGCGTGGCGCTGCGCGGGCCGCGGCTGCCCGAGCAGGCGAACGTGGTGTTCGTCAACGACGCCGGCCAGCGCCAGCGGCTGCCGATGTATCGCGTGACGTCGCCCGTGGCGTCCGCCTCCGGCACGGTCGGGGAAGCGGGAGAGGCGTTGACGTTCCAGTTGCAGATGGAGCAGGTGCATCGCAGCCGACGCTTCTACATCGACACCCCCGAAGGGCGCAGCCGGGTGCAGACGCTGGAGATGCGGCCCGTGCCCTTGTTCCAGCGCGTGGAAGTGAGCTACGACTATCCCGACTACACCGGCTGGGCGACGACGAGCGAACGGCTGAGCCCCGGCGGCATCCGCGCCTTGACCGACACGGCCGTGACCTTGACGTTTGAAGCCAACGTGCCGCTGGCGGGCGGCAAGATGACCCTTGAGCCCGCCGACGAGCAGGCGGGGCTCGCGCCGCTGGAGGTGACGCTCACGCCCGATGCCGATGACCCCACCCGTGCCCGGGTTCGGTTCACGTTGGGATTTGACGGCCGATATGCGATCGTGCTGCATGGTGCGGACGGTACGGTGAGCCACGAAACCCTGCGCGGCAGCGTGCGGACCACGCCCGACGATCTGCCGCGCGTCCGCATTGCCGAGCCCGAGCGGCAGGCGATCGTGCCCGAGGGGTGGACCGTGCCGGTGCAGGTGGCGGCGAACGATGACATTGCCCTCGACCGCCTCACGCTCAGCCGCGGCGTCAACCAGTGGCCCGCCATCCCTACGCCCCTGACCGCCGAACGCCGCGACCGCGACGGCCGGCAGGTGACCGGCGAATACGCTTTCGACCTCGAAGCGCTTGGCGCCCGCGCCGGCGACACCATCCACTTCTACGCCACCGCTTACGACACGCACCCCGGTGGCGGGCAGTCGGCCGACTCGGCGGTGCACGTGTTCCAGGTCATCACCATGGAGGAGTGGGCCGAGTTCGCCCGGCAGCGCTACCGCATCGAACACCTCGAGCGAGAATGGCGCGAGATGCAGCAGCAACTGCGCGCGTTGCAGGCTCAGCGCGAGGCGGCGCTGGAGCAGATGACCGCCCTGCGCGAGCAGATGGCCGAGGGCGGCACGCTCAGCGAGGCGGACCGCCAGCGGATGGCGGAACTGGCCGAGGAACTGGACGCCTACAGCCAGGAAATGTTCGACCTGTTCGAGCAGATCCGCGAGCGCACGGAGCAGCCCACGCTCTACGAATTCGAACGGCCGTTCATGGACATGCTCCGCCGCATGCACATGGAGGTGCAAAGCCAGGCCACCGCCGCCGCGGACGTCAGCCGGGCGATGAACCGTGCCCGGGCCGAGGACACGCCCGCTAACCGGCAGCGGCTGGCGGAGGCGATGCAGCGGTTCGCCGATCAGCAGCGGCCGTTCACCCGCGACGAGGTGCGCGAGCGGGAGGAGGCGGAGCAGGACCTCGAGCGTCTCCGCCTGGCCGAGCAGTTGATGGCCCAGACCGGGCAGTTGCAAAGCGTGGTCGAACAGCAGCGCGAACTGGAGCGGCGGCTGGCCCGGTACCGCCACCGCGAGACGCTGAGCCCTGCCGAGCAGTTGCGGGCGGCGAGTCTGGCGGAGGAACAGGCGGCGCTGCGGAGGGAAGTGACGCGCGTGCGCGAGCAGTTGCGTGAGCTGGGCGAGCAGGCGGCCGAGACGCTGCCGCAGATGAGCGCGTCGGCGATGGACCTGGCCGATGCCTTGGAGGCGTTGCAGGTGGAGCGTGACCAGCATGATGCCGAGCGACTGGCGCATGCCGGGCAGGGCCGGTACGCCCACCAGGCGGCGGACGCGGCGGCGGAGAAGCTCGAGTCGCTGCTGGCAATGTGCGAGGGCATGGGCGGCCGCTCGACGGCGGATCTGGACATCGACCGGCCGCTGGGCATGAGCCAGAGCCAGGTGCGGCAATCGCTGCAGCAGATGGCGTCGGCGCGGGCGGCGGGGATCGGCGCGTCAGGCAGTGACGGCAGCGGCATGCAGGGCTCGCGGTCGCGGATGGCGCTGGCAGGGCCGGCCATGTCCGGCGGCGGCGACGCCGACGCGGCGGCGCAGACCGCCGCCGGCGAACTTGGCGGGGAGGCGGACGGGCTCGACGACGCCGAAAGTCGACCGGCGGCGGACACCGTGGCCGTGGAACAGACAACCCAACGTGGCGGCGGCGGCGCGGCCCTGCCCGGGGTGCCGGCCCGGTACCGCCAGGCGGCCGAAGCATATTTCCAACGACTTGCCGACGATAGTCGGTAGAATGGAGTGGGCCCGGCCCCGGCCGAGCCCGTTCACCTTTCACACGCGGGGAGCATGAGCATGACCATGACTACGAACCGAATCGTTCGCACGCCGTCACACCCTTGGTCCGGACTGCTGCGGTTGATGTTGACGCTGCTGGTGACCGCCTGCGCCGTCACGCCGTTGCACGCCGACGACCGCGACGACGCGGGCCTCGTCCGTACCGCCAACCTCATCTACGGCGAGAACAAGACCTCCGTCTGCTTCTCCGACGAGTTCCTCGTGCAGATCCAGCGCGACACGTTCATCCGCACCGAGCGACGCTTCTCCTCGGTCAAGCTCGAATCGGGCGAGCTGTTCGAGTTTCCCTTTGCCGTCATGTCCGGCGAAGGCAGCTTCACGCTCAGCGACGTCCAGCGCGACAACCTCAACAGCTACCTCACCGGTGGCGGCTTCATCGTCGCCTCGGCCGGATGCAGTTCGGAAAAGTGGAACGAAAGCATCCGCAACGAAATCGCCACCATCTTCCCCGACCGGGAGCTGACCACGCTCGACGCCGACCACCCCGTCTTCCAGATGGTCTACGACGTGCGCGAGGTGGAATACCGCAACGGCGACAAGAAGCTGCCGGAACTTGAAGGGCTCGAGATCGACGGCAAGGTCGTGCTCATCCTCTCGATCGACGGGCTGAACGACACCGCCAACGCCGGCCCCAACTGCTGCTGCTGCGGCGGCAACGAGATCCGCAACGCCGCCGACGTGAACGTCAACCTCCTCTCCTACGCGCTGCTCTACTGACACGCCATGCCCGTTTGCACGCCACTGGACCGCTTCACAGCGAATGAGGGAATCGCGATGAACCAATCGGAAGCCGGACCCGCAAGGCGGCAGCGGATCGGCCGTGTCATCGGCGCGTGGCTGCTTGCCGCGGCCGCATGGCTGGCGGGCGTGCCCGCGCAGGCCAACGAGGGGGAGGCCATCCCCTTCGCCGAGTTTCGCGAGGCCGTGCAGGCCGGCGCCGAGCAGCGGCATGTGACGGTGGTTTATTTCACCGCCGACTGGTGCACGTGGTGTCAGCGGATGGAGCGGGTGAGCTTCCGGGACGAGCGGGCGCTGCGGGCCGTCGACCGCTTCCAATGGGCGAAGGTTGATGTCGACGCCCAGCCCTACCTCGCGGGGGCGTTCGGCATCCGCGGTGTGCCGGCCATGGCGTTTCTCAATGCGGAAGGCGAACTGCTGGAGCTGCGCAACGGCTATGTGAATCCCGATGCGTTCCACGCCCTGCTGGCGGCGCACGCCGATCAGGCCGAGGCCCTCGGCCAACTGCGCCGCGACATGGAAGCGGTGACGCGGACGGCGAAGCAGTTGATCGACGCCGATGACGAGCAGGTGGACGCCGCGGTGCTCGAAGCCGTGGCGATGCTGGCGGAGCGCGAAGTGGCCGGGCATCAGGTGGCGCAGCAGAGCGTGCTGGAGATGGGGCCGCGTGCCTGGCCGGCGCTGGCGTCGGCGCTGAACGATGACCGGCTGGCGGTGCGTGCCGCGGCGTACGAGCTGTTGCGCACCGCGACGGAGGCCAGTCACCCCTTTGACCCGTTCGCCGAGGCGGACGAGCGGCTGGTGATGGCGGCGCGATGGCATCAGTGGGTGCATCAGCAGGTCGAGGCGGAGCCGGTGGACGACGAGAAGCCGGCCGAAGGCGAGCCGGGCACGGATGAATGATGACCCGGCAGCCCGCCGCGGCGGAGGGGGAACTGGTGCGATACAACAGCAACCTGCAAGCGCCACGCAGGCCCGGGGCATCGGGGATGTTGGCCCTCGTGGCCGTGATGGCGATGCTGTTGATGGCCGGGCCGGCAGCGGGTGATCAGGCGCGGCTGCTGGCTGGGGTCGAGCAGCGTGAGCGAGCCGACGCGCTGGTGCGCGAGCTGGCGACGGCGGCCGACGACGAGCTGCCGCGGATCGAGCGTGAACTGGCCGAGCTTGGGCCGGCGGCGATGGTGGCGTTGCGTCTGGGCGAGCTTGGCGACAGTTTTGCGATGCGTCAGCGGTCGGCGGCGCTGGCGGGGCGGGTGCGCTGGCGGCTGGTGGCGTCGGCGGAGCTGCTCGAACGGGAGCCGGACCTGCTGACCACCATGGCCGGCGAGGACGCCCGGGCCCGCGCCGCGGCGGTCGATGCGGTGAGCGAATCGCCGCCGGCCACCGCCTTGCCCTTTCTGCGCGAATGTCTCACCGATGCCCAGTCCTACGTCCGCCATCGGGCCGTGGAGGGGATGGCGAACCTTGCCGGCGAGCACGAGCAGCACCAGGCGGAAGTGGTGGCCATCCTCGAAACCACGCTCGCCGACCGCTCCGACCGCGACCTCCAGGTGCTAGGCATCAGCGCGCTGACCCGGCTGGGGGCGGTCGACGTCGCACGCCTCGCGCCGTTGCTGGATCACGAGGCGATGGAAGTGCGCCGCAGCGCCATCCGCGCCCTTGGCTTTTCAGGTGACGGGCGGGCGGCGGCGCATGTGCTGCCCCGGCTGGACGATCCGCAATGGCGGGTGCGGGCGGCGGCGCTGGAGGCGTTGCAGGAACTGAGCCGGCAACTGCCCGATCCCCAGGCGGTCGGGCAGCGCGTCCTCCCACTGCTGGCGGACGAGGACGGCTTCGTGCGGGCGAACGCGGCGACGTTGCTGGCCCGGATGCAATACACGCCGGCGGTGCCGCACATGCTCGAAGCGATGGATGCCGGACGGATGGACGCCTACACCGCCCTGGCGGCCCTGGCGGCGATGCAGGCGCCCGCGGGGCGCGATCGGCTGATCGAGCGTTTCGAGCAGGAAACCGATGCCCAGGCACGCGGCCGCTGGCTGTCGCTGCTGGCCGGGTATCGGGAAGACGCGCAGGCGACGGCGTTGTTCCGTCGCGTGCTGGAGGATGCGGCGCAGCGTGCGGTCTGGCCGGAGGCGATCGCGGCGGTGGGCTCGCGCCGGGAGTTCACCGCGTTGGTGATGCAGAAGATCACCGACGAGGACGACCGGATCGCCCGGGCCGCCTGGCAGGCCGTGAGCTATCGGCTCGACGAGCACCCGTTGACCGAGCAGCAGCTCACCGCGTTGTGGGACAGCGCCTCGGTTGACCGGCAAGCCCGGGTACTGCACTACAGCTTCCGCTATCAGAGCGACGCGGAGCCGTGGCTGCTCAAGGCGTTGGAACAGCCGGAGCCGGACTTGGTGAACCTGGCGCTGGGGATGCTCGGGCAGTGGCATGCGGACGATGCGCTGGAGGTCGGCGGCATCCCCAGGCGGTACAGCGGCCAGCAGGACATGTTGGCGATGCACGGCAACGATTGGGGCACGTACGGCAACCCGGCGGTCGGCCCGGACGCCACGGGATCGACGCCCGCCGCGCCGCCTGCCGATCACGCCTCGTGGCAGCAGCCGGTGACGACCCTGCTGGAGCACGCCGATGCCGAGGTGACGGCCCGTGCGGCCGCGCTGCTGTATCGCACGGAGGAGCAGGGCGCGGCCGTGGTGCGGCGGCTGCGGACCGCGCTGGTCAGCGATCGGCCGGACCTGCAACGGCTGGGACTGGCGGCGATGGCGACGGACCCCGGGCCGCTGCTAGAGGGTGTGGACCTTGAAGCCCTCGCCCGGCAGCCGGCCACGCGCGTGCGGGCGATCGGCGCGATGGTGGCCACCGGCGACCGGCGATACCTGCCGCTGCTGGTCGAGCTGGCGGAGCAGACGCCGGCGCACGAGCATGGCATGACCGTCGCGCTGGTCGGCTTCGGCGACGAGGCGGCGCTGGCCGCCGCCGAGGCGCGGGCCGCCTCGCTTTCGTCCTGGCAGTTGCGTGAACTGGTGGGGGCGATGGCGGGAATGAGCGGGCCCGGGCCGGTGCAGTTCGTGCAGGCGATCTGGCAACGCGACGATGTCGACGCCTGGGCGCGCGGCGAGATGGTGCCCACGCTGTTGACGTTCGACGATCCCTCCGTGCAGCCGCTGCTGGAGGAAGTCATGCGGCTGGTGCGCCAGCAGGAAGTATGGCTCGACATCGCCCCGTTGCAGGCCCGCCTGCGCGAGCTGGATCCGGAGGCGAGCACCGCCTGGCTGCTTGAGTCGCTCGAAGCGGACGACATGAACGCGCAGCAGGAGGCGATTCACATGCTGCTGGCCCTTGAGCCGGACGATCGACTGGTGACAGGTCTGCTGGCGGCGGTGCAGGCGACGCCCGTCGGCCCGCCCGGCTGGCGACGGCTCGCGGACTGGCTGCCGCAGCAGGCGATCCACGAACACTACCTGCCCGCGTTCGACCGGCTGAACGAGCAGCTTCGGCTGGGCCTGGCGCAGCGGCTGGCGCGGACAATGGAGCCCGACGAACTGCCTGCGATGCTGGCGTTGACGCCAACGGACGAGCCGGCGCGGACGCTGCTGGCGATGGTGGTGGCCCAGACGCTTCGGCGTCACCCCGACCGTGTGCCGCCGCTGGACGACCCGCCGGCTGCGGCGCTGGTGCTGCTGCTGGAGGCCATGGCTCATCAGCCGGACGGCCTGGCGCGGATCACGCCTTACCTCGCCGACGCGCGCGAACCAGTGGCCAACGCGGCCGGCCGGGGCCTGGCGCTGCATCTGCTGGGCCACCGTCTGGATGATGCGACCGTGACGCTGGAGGCGGCGCAGCTTGAGCGCCTGCTGGCGATGGTGACCGGGGACGAGCCTTACACGGCCTATCTCGCGGCCGAGGCGTTGCTGCGCTTTGAGCCGGCGGCGCTGCGGGCGTTGAAGCCGGAGCAGATCACCACCGAGCCCGCCGCGCTGCGGACGGCGGCGGCGTATGTGGACGAGCCGTTACCCGCCGAACTGAGCGGCCGACTGCGCGCGGCGCTGCGCGGCCAGAGCGGGCCGACCGTCGCACGGCTGGCGCTGGCGGGCATGGCGACGGCCGAGTCGGACGGCGGCGCGCAGGCGGTGGTGGAGGGGCAGATCGTGTACGAGCATGCCGACCTGCTGCGCGACCTGGCGGCGCACGATGATGACCCGCAACGACTGGCGACACTGCTGGCGCATGGCTTGCTCGACCCCCGTTCGCCGAGGGTGGTGGATCAGCTTGACGCGTTGCGCGACCTGGCCGAGTCGACCACCACGCGGGGCGAACAACTGTTCTCGCTGCTGGCGGCGCATGGCCACGTGACGCCCACCGGTTCGGAAGACGTGGTGCGGTTGCTGCGCATGATGGACCGGGGCGAGCGGCAATACCACGGCCGATGGCAACTGGTTCACCCGGGCGCTGCGCGCTCGCTGTTGAGCACCGCCCTGGCCTGGGCCGGCGACAAGCCGAGCGAGCCGGTGCTGGCGCACATGAACGAGCGATCGCTGAGTGGCGTGGGCGCGGCGGTGGTGGCGGCGACGGCCTGGCAGGATGAGGCGGCGGCCGATCTGTTGCTGCGCGTGGCGACGCCGGCGCACAGCGAAGGTGAGATGCGGGGGATCGAGATGCGCCAGGTGCTTGCCCTGCACAGCCTGGCGTCGGTCGCGTCGCCGGCACAGGTCGACGCGCTGGTGGTGTATGAAGCCACGTTGGAGGGGGATGAATACGACTACACCTTGCAGACGCTGCGCGACCTGGTGCGAAGCACGCTGGCGGCGCATCGGCCGGCGCACGTCCGCCAGTTGCTCGCGCAAGCGCCGGCGACGCATGACCGGTGGGGCGAGCAAGAGGGGCCGACGCTTGACAGCCTGCACCTGTATTTCGCTGACGAGTCCGACTGGCCGGAGCAGGTGGGGGGCGGCGGGGATCACAGCCCGCTGCTGCGCGATGTGCTGGCGGCGCGTCATGCCGCAGGGGGCGGTGGCGTCGGGGATGCGCCGGCGGATTGGTCGGCCCTGTTGCCGCCGTGGGAGGAAGGCGCGTCCGCCCGCACGACGTCCGCCATTGTCATGGACGGCTCGGCGAGGCAGGCGCAGGCGGAGCGTGCGTGGCAGCAGTGGTACGCCTGGATGGTGGGCGATGACGACGCCGCCATGGTCGCCGACATGAACGATGCGGCATGGGCCACCGGCGAGCCGTGGGCCGGCGGCAACGTCGGCGGCGGTGCGTACGCCCATCATGCCGAACATGACCCGGCGGCGCATTACCTGGGCCAGTCGGCGCAGGCGACGGCCTTGCCCGCCATGCTGTCGCGCGACGCATTGGCCGAGCGGCTCGCACCGTTGGTGGACCACCCGAATGCGAACGTGCGCCGGCGGGCGATGCGGACGGCCGCGACCTGGCAGGTCACGCCGCTGACCGACGCCATCGCCGCCCGGCTTGATGCCGACGACCGCACGGACCGCGTTGAGGCGGCCTGGGCATTGGGCCGGCTGCAAGGGCCCGCGGCGGCGGAAGCGATTCAAGAGCGGTTTGCCCGCAGCGCGGACTTTGATGAGCGGGTCATGCTGGCGGTGGTGCTGCGGTTGCTCGGCGATGACGCGACGGGGCAGGCTGAACTGGCCCGGGCCCGTGCGTGGGATCGCATGTTCCGCTTGCAGCATCGGGCGCTGACGATCCAGGCGCCCGGGGCGGCTGGCCGGCAAAGCGGCGGTGGACTTCTCAGCCGGCTGTTTGGCGGCGGCGAATCGCATGCGCAGGCGCAGCAGCATTACCGCCTGCTTCACCAGTTGCGCGACGCCGACGCGGTGGTCGCCGCGCTGCCGTGGGCGAGCCAGTTGCCGTACGTGGCCGACGCTCAAGAGCGCGGCCGCGGCCGCGGGTTGGTGTTGCCGTCGGCCGCGGCGTCGTCAACTGGGCCGGCCGATGCGAGGGGGGGCGATCTGGCGGGGTTGGCGATCGACAGTGGGGGGCGGTTGATGCCTGCTCGTCCGCTGGCGTTGCCCGGGTTTGTGATGCCGTGGGCCGATGCCCAGGCGTCCACGTCGCCGGCGTTTGCGAAGCTGATCGCGGCGGAGCAGCATTTGGAGGCGGCGGTGTTTGTGCAGTTCTCCCAGGAGGCGGAGGACCTGCCGGACCTGCGCGACCGCTGGCGGCAATGGTGGGCCGAGCATGGCGAGGCCGGGCGCGAGGTGTGGTGGCGGCAGGCGGTGGAACAGGCGCTGGCGGAACTGGACGACGCGCGGTGGTGGCATCGCACGCGTGGTGCGGCGCGGCTGGTTCGGCTGACGGGGCGCGCGCCGGCGTTGGCCAATCCTTTCGACGCTGGGGCGTGGGCACGGTTCGCTGATGACTGGCGCGGCTGGTGGGCCACGGCCGATCCGTCGCCGCACGCGACGCTGGTGCAGATGGGCGTGGAGGCGGGCGTGTTCGACCGCGATGCTGTGGGGGCGGATGAGTCGGCGACGCTAGCCGCGCTCGTGCATCTGGCCGGCGAGGCGAGCCCGGCATTGAGCCATGCGGCGCGGTGGCAACTGGCGGGCTGGCGGGATGCCGAGGCGCTGCGCCGCTCGGCCCTGGTGTGGCAGGCGTCTCCGCGGCCGGCGCTGGCCGCCTGGGCACGCGACCAGGCTCGTGCGGCCGTCGGACGCTTTCGTCTGACGTACACCGAAGCCGATCTCGACGCGGCGGTCGAGCGGTCTGCGGACGAGTGATACGCATCGCAGTTAATCCGCGGGCGTGAGCCAAGCGGTTTGGGTGAGCGAG
>JBBDPC010000053.1:0-26614 GCA_040876735.1 Phycisphaeraceae bacterium
GGAAATCGGGTTCCGTATCCGCCTGAAGGGTTCTGTTTCCCTTCCCCGATTTCCTTATTCATATTTTACCATTCACCTTGCAACGGGCAACCCTTTTCGAGGGAATTCGTGCGAAATTTCATCGACTCAACCACACGCGTGCAGCGGTTCGCCGTCACGCGAGCTTGCGGCTGGCGGTCGTGCCTTCCGGGCCGGTGCGGACGTCGTAGCCGGCGTCGATCAGTTCCTGGCGCAGGCGGTCGGCGGTGGCGAAATCCTTCTGCTGCCGGGCCGCGTCAATGGCGGCGCACTTCGCTTGCGTCTCGTCGCTCCCGCCTTGCTCGCGCTGCGCGTCGCTCGGCAGCACGCCCAGCACATGGTCGAACTTGCGCAGTACCGCCAGCGCCGTCGCCGGGTCCGCGTCCGGCTCACGCAGGTATTCGAACGCCACGGCGATCGCCCCCGCCACGTTCAAGTCGTCCGACAGCGCGGCCGTGAACCGGCGCACCGCCTCGTGATCGTCGCCCACCTCGGCCGGCTCCGCGTCGCCCGCCTTGCGCTCGAACGCCGCCGCCGCGTCGCGCAGCTTCTGCACGGCACTGCCCGAGTCTTCGAGGCCCTTCATGGTGAAGTTCATGTTCGAGCGGTAGTGGGCTTTCATCAGTTCGTAGCGGATCACCACCGGGTCGACGCCTTTGGCGATCAGGTCGCGGACGGTGAAGAAGTTGCCCTTGCTCTTGGACATCTTCTGGCCTTCGACCAGCAGGAAGCGGGTGTGCATCCAATAGCGGGCGAAGTGCGGCTTGCCGGTGTAGCTGCAGGACTGGGCGATCTCGCATTCGTGGTGGGGAAAGATGTTGTCTTCGCCGCCGGTGTGGATGTCGATCTCCGCCCGGCCGTGCAGATGCAGCGCCATCGCGGAGCACTCGATGTGCCAGCCGGGGTATCCTTCGCCGAATGGCGAGGGCCATTTCATGATGTGGCTCGGGTCCGGCTTCCAGAGCAGGAAGTCGGCGGGGTGGCGCTTGCCCGCCTGGTGCTCGTCGCTCACCCGGCCGCCCGCGCCGCCGCGCAGCTTGTCCAGCGTGTTGCCCGACAGCTTGCCGTAGTCGGGAAACTGCTCGACGCTGAAGTAGACCGCGCCGTCGGGCGCGACGTACGCCTGCCCCATGGTCACCAGCTTCTGAATGATGCCCAGCATCTGCTCGATGTGCTGTGAGGCGCGCGGCAGATGGTCCGGCTCGTCGGCGACTTTCAATCGCAGCCAGCGGGCGTCTTCGAGGAACGCCTGCGTGTAAAACGCCGCGATCTGGTATGGGTCGTTGGGGTCGCTGACGTCGTCGCCGGTGAGCGTGCCCGCCTTCTTCGCCTCTTTCATGCGGGCCATGGCGAGCTGCATCTTGTCCTCGCCCGCGCCGTCGGCGAGTTGGTCCTCGGTCATGTGCCCGACGTCGGTGATGTTCATCACCTGCTGCACGTCGTAGCCCGCCAGTTCGAGGAACCGGCGGAGCACATCGGCGAAGACGAACGCGCGGAAGTTGCCGATGTGCGCGAAGTCGTAGACCGTCGGCCCGCAGTTGTACATCGTCACCCGCGGCGGCTCGAGGGGCGTGAACGGCTCGATGCGATGCGTCAACGTGTTGTAGAACTGAATTGGCATGGTCCGCGAATTGTAGCGAAGACAGGTTGGCCGCGAAGATGGATCGCCACGAAGGCATGAAGCGACGAAGAACAAGGGCAAGGCAGGGGCAGGGGGAGCCTAAACGGCCGCGCGGTGGGGGCGCAGGGTGTCGAGCATGGCGAGCACGTTGTCCCAGCGGCGGAGGATCACGTCGGCCAGGAACAGCAGCAGCAGAGCTTGCAGCAGCAGCGGGCGCAGGTCGGTGTGATGCGTACGGGCGGTGCGGGTGTAGACGGGCAGGGCCGGGGCGTCGGTGGCGACGACCGTGCCGGCCGTGAGGGCGGTGACGCGCTCCAGCAAGGCGGAGTTGACCTGCCCGGTGGCGCTTTCGCTGGAGACGTTGCGCACCAGCCCCGCCGAGACCAGCCGGCCGCCGCTGCGGGCGCGGACCATGTACAGCCCCGGCTCACGCGCGGCGAAACGTCCCGCGTAACGGCCCGGCGCGACCTGCCCCAGCGCGAGCGTGTCGATCGACGCCATCTGCGTCTCGCCCTGGTCGGGGCGCATGAAGAAGACTTCGGCCTCGACGCTGGCTTCGTTTTCAAACCGGGCGGCGTCGGCGAGCAGGTCGACCACGGCCTCGATCTGTTCGCCGTGCTCGACGAGGTGGATGTCGACCAGGTCGCCTTGCGGTTCGCGGGCGACGTCGCGCAGCACCTGGGCCCAGAACTGGTGGTAGTGGTCCTGCCAGGTGGTCAGCCACAGCGACGCCCAGCGAGCCTTGCTGTCGGAGGTGAACGCGGCGACCTTGCCGAGGCCGAACCGCCAGACGGCCAGCAGCGGTTCGCCGTGGTCGGTGACCAGGGGGACTTGCGCGGTGGCCTTGCGGTGGGTGCGGACGTAGCCGAGCAGGGCGGGGGCGTCGGTCATGTCGAAGCCGGCGAGCATGGGGTGGCGTTCGACGCGGCGGGGGGTGAACGGGTGTTCACGGATCATTTCGCCCATGTGGATCATGGTGTCCTCGGCGAAGATGCGCGGCAGGTCGGCGGCGTCCTGCGTGCCGTAGAACTGCCCGCCACCGGCGGCGGCGATGGTCTGCATGAGTTGCATGTCCGCCCCCTGGCCGACGCCGACCGCCGAGACGGTGATGCCCTGCTCGTGGATGCGTTGCGCCAGGGCGTCGTAGCCCGAGCCGCTGGTCTGACCATCGGTGAGCACGATCATGTGCTTCACGCGCGCATCGACCGAGAGCAGGCCCGCCTCGGCCAGTTCCATGCCGGGGTAGATGTTGGTCCCGCCGCCGGCGGTGAGCGTTTCGATCTGGCGGATGATCGCGTCGGGGTTCGTCACGGCCGTCATCGGCACCAGCCAGCGGGCCTGCGAATCGAAGGGGACGACGCCGACGAAATCTTTGGCTTCCAGCAGTTCGACCGAGGCGATGGAGGCGGAGATCGCGGTCGGCAGCTTGCCGCCGGACGACATCGACCCTGAGCGGTCGATCACCAGCGCCAGCGCGACGCTGGAGCGCTCTTCCGTGTCGGGCGACTGCATGCGCACCGGCAGGATCTGCTCGATCGGCGTGCGGTAGTAGCCGCCGACGCCGAACGACCGCCGGCCGCCGATCATCACGAACCCGCCGCCGAGCTGCTCGACGTAGTCGCGGATCACCGTCATTGTGTCCGCCGGCACCTCGCTGGCGGGCAGGTCGGAGAAGACCACGCCGTCGTAGCCCGCCATTTCCTGGAGCGTACGCGGGATGCCCGACGCGGGGCGGGTGACCAGGCGGATGCCTTCGCTGGCCATCGCGTCGGCGAGGTAGCGGCCCTCGCCGGCCTCGCCTTCGATGTGCAGCAGCACCGGCCGGCCGCGAACGTCGACCACGGCCAGGCCCTGGTTGTTCTCCGGCATCGTGTCGTCGGCGAAGCGCTCGACCACGGCCCGGTAGCGGTAGAGGTTGCGCTGCTCGGGCGTGCGCTGAAACGTCACGGTGTGTTGCTGGCCGACGTCGAGCGTGACCGGCCGAGCGTCGACTTCGATGCCGTTCTCAAACAGCCGGACGCGCCCTTCGCCCGCCAGCGAACTTTCCAGGTCGACATGCACCGCCAGTTGTGCGCCTTCGTGCAGCCGCGTTCGGCTGGGGCGCACGGCGGCGACGCGCACGTCGGGCCGGGCTTCGCCGGCGACGGGCACGGCGTCGAGCATCACGCCCGCCAGCGCGGCCTGGCGGGTGGCAGCTTCGAGGTCGCCGCGCGTCTCAAAGCCGTCGCCGACGATCACCAGCCGGGCGGCCCGGCCGGCTGGGATCAGGCCGCGCGCCAGCGTGACCGCTGCGGCCAAGTCGGTGTCGCCCCCGTCCGTCTCCAGCCAGGCCAGGTCCACCGCCGGCAGCGAACGCCGCGCACCCGGCAACCGCAGCACGCGCGGCGACGCCCCCGCCGACACATAGCCCACTTGCGTCTCGTCGGGCAACGCCTCCGCCAGCCGGGCCGCCGCGTCGTACGCCGCACGCATGCCCGCTTCGCCCTGGCTTTGCGAGTGATCCATGATGAAGATCACCGCCTCCCGCCCGCTCGTCCGCTCCAGCGCCGGCCCGGCCAGCGCGACGATCGCCAGCACCAGCACCATGCAGCGGACCACCAGCATCGCCCGCCGTCGGCCGGGGGGCATCGGCACCACGCTGCGCGAGCTCAGCCACACCGCCAGCGCGACGCAGGGCACGATCAGCAACAACAGCCAGGGGTTGATCCAGTCCATAAATCTCGTTCGCCGTCAGCGCACCGCGTGCAGGTGAAACAGGAAACTCTCAACCAGCAGTGTCATCACCACCAGCCACAGCAGCAGTGTGGTCAACTCGCCGCTGAACCATCGGCCGGCCGCCGCGTTCGACGTCGATTCGTCCGCCGCATCGCCGCCGCCGAGCGTCGTCGCCCGGCCGTCAAGCAGGGATGCGCTGCCGAGCATGCCCGCGGCGTCGCGCCACAGGCCCAGCCGGTCCAACTCCAGCCAGCCGCCCTCGGCCGGCTGCACGTCGGCGAGCGTTTGCCCCGTCGCGTCGGTCCACGTCACCTGCTCGGCCAGTTGCACCAGTTCGCCCGTGCGGCGGTTGTGGCCGACGTGGTCCGGGTCCGCCTCCTGGCTGCACCAGTAGATCGCGTTGCCCACGAGCATCGGGAACGATGCGGTCAACGGCAGCGACCGCGACCGCCCGGGCTCAAAGCCCATCACCACCAGCCGCTGCCCGCGCACCTGCCCCGCCGCCAGCAGCGGGCCGGCCGGGCCGACCCACAACGGCGCCAGCCCCGTGCCCGCCGCGTCGGCCGAGAGCACCACGTTCTGCATCAGCGCCAGCCGGTCGCCCGCCACGCCGTACAACAGCGGATGCCGCGTGTCCGTCGTCCGCAACGACTCCACCCACAACCCCGAGCCGTCCAATGCCGCCACCTGCACCGGCCCCAGCGACGCCGGCGGATCGACCACGATCACTGCCACGTCCTCCGGCCAACGTTCGGGCAACCAGCCTTGAAACACCACCACGTCCACCGGTTCATCGCTCGGCCACGCGCCGGGCCCGCCGTGAAACACCGACACCTGATCGCCTTCGCCCAGCGACGACAGCGCCAGCTCCATGAACGCGTCCACCTCGTCGCTCACCCACAACACGCGCACCGGCTCCACGGCCGGGATGCGTGCCACCACCCGATCGTCCAGTGCCAGCACGTCGCCCTCGGCCGTCAACGCCAGCTCCAGCACCGCACCTTCCCCCGCACGCACCGGCACGAGCAGACGCGTCGGCTCGCTGACGTCCACGCTCAACTGCCGATACCCCGCCACCGCACCGTCGATCGTGATGCGCAGCTCCGCCTCGATCGGGCCCGCCGCCGCATCGTCGTCGCCGTCCGCCCGCACGCCCGCCACTTCCACGAACGCCTCGTAACGGTCCACCTCCATTGGCGCTCGCCGCAATGCGAAGCCGGTGACGCCCACGTTCACCGCCTCCGTCAACGCCACCCGCACATGGTCCACCTGCACCTCGGCCGGCGGGTTGCTCGCCGTTGCGACGGGCTCACGCACCGCCTCGTCCGCCTCGCCCGGCTCGCCCGTTTCAAGCTCGGGCGCGGCGTCGGTGAAATGCCAGATGCCGCCGGGCGTGTCGATCGCCGCCACCTGGTGCGCCAGGTGCATCGCCGGCTCCACGTCCGCGCCCATCGGCCGCACGGCCAGCGCCCGCAGCGTGCGGTCCAGCTCCCGCCGGTCGAGGCTGGGCGGCAGCAAGATCTCCGGTCGAACGTCATAGGCAATCACCGCCACCGGCACGTTCGCCGCCAGCCCTGCCACCCGCCGCCCCGCCGCGTCCGCCGCCGCCTGCAACCGCGTCTGTCCCGCCTCGTCCGCCGCCGCCATCGACGCCGAGCGGTCGACCAGGATCACCACGCTTTGCACGTCGCTGTCCGGCGCCACCACCAGCCGCGCCATCGCCGTCACCGCCCCGGCGATGATCAGCAGCGTCAGCAGCAGCGACAGCAGCCGTTTGAGCCGGCGAAGCCAGGCCGCGTCCTGGTCGTGGCGCATCATCGCATCGAAAAACAGCAGCGTGCTCACGCTCACCTGCCGCGGCCGATGGCGAAACAGATACAACACCACCGGCACCGCCGCCACAGCCAGCCAGCTCAACAAGAGCGGATCGAGAAACCGCACCATTTATCCGCCCCCCAATGCGCCGGCCCGCGACAGCAGCTTCAACAGCATCGGTTCGAACGGCTCGTCCGTCGTCCATGCCACGTGGTTCATCCCCCGCCGGGCACAGCTTTGCCCGATGTCGTCGATGAATTGCCGCACCCGCTGCTCATACCGCTCCCCGTCCCGTCGACCTAGCCACAGCCGGCGCTTCGCCTGCGTCTCCGTGTCCACCACTTCCAGCTCCCCCGCCAGGTCCGGCCGAATCTCGTGCGGGTGCAGCACCTGGATCACATGTGTTTCCGCCGGCCAATGCCCGGCATGCGACATCGCCTCCATCGCCGCCTCCGTCCGCCCGCCGAACAGGTCGCTGATGACCACGACGATCCCCCGCTTGTTGCTCACCGGCCGAAACGACCGCATCCCCCCCGCCAGGTCGGTCACCCCCGCGAACGGCAACTGCTCGAGGTGGCTCAGCAGATGATGCACGTGGCCTTGCCCCTTGATCGGCGGCAACTCCTGCTTCACCCGCCGGCTCATGGTCAGCAGCGAGACCTGGTGCTGCTGGATCAGGCCGAGATACGCCATCGCCGCCGCCAGCCGCAGGGCCGTCACCCGCTTGGCGCGGAACGGCTGGGCCATCGACGCGCTGACGTCCAGCAGGATGTGGACGTGAAACGCCTGGATCTCTTCGAACTGGCGGATGTAGAAGCGGTCCAGCCGGGCGTAGAGCTGCCAGTCGATCTCGCGGTAGTCGTCGCCGTGGGCGTACTGGCGGTGGTCCTTGAACTGCCGCGTCTGGCCCAGCGCAACCGTCTGCTGCGATCCCTTGCGCTGAAGCTGCCGGCGGGAGCGCAGTTGCAGAAACAGCGAACGCAGGCGGTTGAGGAACGCGGGGTCGAAGATCGGTTCGTTGGGGTCGGGTTCATTCATCGGCGGCTTCCTCCTCGGCCGCGACGGCCACCACATGCCACGGGTCAGGCAGGACGTAGACCCGGCCGTCCGCCGCGTAGCCGGACGTGGTGAGCATGGCCATCCCGCGACTGTTGTTGCCTTCGCGGAGGATGTGCGTGACGCCGCGCAGCATCATGCCGCTGCGCACCTCCTGGTTGTCCGGCAGCGCCAGCGATCGCACACGCTCCAGCGACAGCGTGTAGCGAGGCTGCTCGTCCACAAGGTCATAGCCCACCACCTGCCGGCGGTTGACAACGTGCAGCATCGCTCCGTCGACCACCGTGCCCAACGGTTCGTTGGAATCCTGCGGCATGTTCAGGTCGGACAACTGGACGAAGCGGTGGTCCCCGGTGCGCACGTTGACCAGCCGGGCCTGCGACTGAAGGACGAAGACCGCTTCGTCACCGGCCATGCCGGCGAACCAGCCGCTGATGTAGCGGCCTTCCCGCTGCTCCGTCGTGAGCAGGTCGGTGCCCAGCAGCGTGATCGACTGGTTGACGAAGGCGGTCATCCGGCCGTCTTCCAGCACGGCCACGCGCGGCGGGCCGGGGTTGCGGCCGCCGGTGTGGTGGGTAGTGTGCATGCCATACGAACCTGACACCACCATGTGCCGCGACACCGAGGCGAACGGGCTGCCTCCCCCACCGCCCGCCGCCGCGCCGGGCCGCACCGGTCGCTCGGCCAACTGCGTCATCCACGCCACCGCGCCCGTCTCCGCGTCCACCAGCGCCGCCTCGTCGGCATAGACCAGCAGCCGGCCGTCATGCACGCTCATGCCGCTGGTCTGCCAAGTGGCGTGATCACTCGCCGGCAGCACGCGCCGCTCGCGCGTCAGCTTGCCCGTCGTCGTGTCGTACCACTGCAGCCGGCCGCGCTGCGGGTCGAAGACGATCACCTGCCCCGCATGCACCGCCAGACGGACGCCCGCCACCGTATGCCTGTCGCTCGTCGTGTCCGGCAGCGGGGTGCGCCACACCAGTTCGCCCGACTCCAGCGACACGGCGTACAGCGTCTGCGGCCCGGCGACGTAGACCCGCCCGCCCTCCACGTCCACCGCCGGCCTGGCGATCAGCAGCCTCGACATCGCCATGTTCTGCCCGGGCGACCACCCCTGCGAACGCTCCGGCTCCCATCGCCACAGCCGCTTGCCGCTGACGCCGTCCACCGCCGTCATGCTCCCGTCATGCTCGGTCACCAGCACCCGCCCGTCGCCCGCCGGCCCCACCGCCGCCACCGGCTGCCGCGTCCGCAGCGCCCAGCCCAGCCGCGTCGCCGCGTCGCCGCTGGGCCCCTGTGCGTCGGCCGGCACGGCAGCGCTCAACGCCGACGCCGACGCTTCATCCATCACCGCGACATAGTCGGCCCGCGCCAGCGCCGCCGCCCGGCTCAGCGAGATCGCCATCCCGTCGGGCAGGGCGATCAGCACGTCGCCTGTCTCGCTTTGCGCCGCCAGCCGCTCGCCCAGCCGCTCAAGCGTCGCCAGCGCCTCGTCACGCGCTTCGTCCTCGCCCCGCCGGTTGAGCACCAGCGCCCGCACCCACGTCGCCCACGCCGCCTCGGGCAGGTTCCGCCCCGCCAGCCGGTCCAGCGCATCGACCATCGCCAGCGCGTCGAGCAGCGGCTCGTCCGCCCCCTGCTCGAGCGCCTGCCGAATCGACCGCCAGTACGACGCGCGCAACTGCTGCCGCACCGTCGCCCGATCCGCATCGTCCAGTTCCAGTTCGTTCACGCCGGCGAGCACCTGCCGCAACCCCACCCGCAACTGATGCTCCTGCCCCGCCTCGGCCAGGTCGTCGAACCATTGCTGCCAGTGGCCGAAGTTGCCCGGCGACACGCGCGGCAAACGCGCCGTCGCCGCCTGCCGCACCTCGTGCAGCCCGACCCGCGCCGCCAACTCCTGCAGCTGCCGCAGCAGCGCCGCGTCGTCCAGTTCGCTCACCGCCACCTGCTCCAGCAGCGTCCGGGCCCGCGCCGTGTCACGGTTGTCCATCGCGCTCGCCGCCAGGTGCGCCCGCGCCATGCTCGCCGATGCCGGGTCATGTTCCATCAGCGCGTTGAGGTGCTGCTCGCGATGCTCGTCGTCGTTGGGCAGGACGGCCACAAGCTGTCGCAGCAGCACCCGGCGGACCGCCTCGGGCGGGTCACGCTCCAGGTCGGCCTGCAACATCGCCGCCGCCTTGGCGCTGTGCCGATGCTGCACCAGGGCGTCGATGAACACACTCCGCCGGGCCGCAGCCGCGTCGTCCCAGCCGGCGCGATCGGCGTCGATGCGGCTTCGCTCGGCTTCGAGAAAGCGGTCCAGCGTGTCGAGTTCGCCGTGGAACGTCGCCGCCGCATCCAGCCATCGGCGGTAGTGCGTGGTGGTGTCGGCCAGCGGTCGGCTGTGAGTGATCGTCTGGTTCGCCGACCGCCACGCCTCCAGGCCTGCTTGGGCTTCGAGCAGCCGAAGGTGCAACTCCAGGTGGTCCGGCGTCTCGGCGAGGCGGGCTTCAAGCAGCGCGCGGGCCCGGCGGTGGTGCTCCTGTTCGATCAGGAAGTCGACCGCGTCGAGCAGGTGCTCGATCGCCACGTCGGTCGGCGCGTCGTCGAACAGCGCCGCCGCCGCGGGCGCGCGGTCAAGCAGTTGGTACAACTCCGCCAGCTCGCGGCGCAGCTCGAACCGGCCGCCGTCGAGCGCCATCGCCTGCTCCAGCAGCGCGGCGGCGTCGGAGGGGGCGAGCGAGCGCCGCAGCAATCGGGCGGTGTCGATCAGCTCGGTGAGGCGCTGTCCCTCGTCCAGGCCGGCCAGGGCTTGTTCCATTGCCGCATGGGCCTGCTCCGATCGGCCGAGCGTGTAGAGCGAACGGGCATGAAGCAGGCGGAGGTCGCGCCGGTCGCTTTGCTGCTCAAGCCGGCGGGCGAGGTAGTCGGCCCGGGCCGCCTCGTCGCGCAGCGCCTCGAGCAGGTCGAGCGTGCGGGTTTCCAGTTCGCGCGAGCGCGGCAGGCGCTCGCCCGCCTCAAGCAGCACCTCCATCGCTGCCTGCCGACGGTCCAGCGCCTGCAACAGTTCGGCGAGTTCGACGGCGGCGGCCTCGTTGTCGGGCCGGTCGGCCACGCGGGCACGGGCGGCGTCGATCATGGCCTGGCGCGCGTCGTCATCGCCCAGCCAGGCGACGCGCTGGCGCATGATTTCCGTGCGTCGCCAGTAGTCCGGCGCCAGCCGTTCGAGCAGGGTGTCGAGCCGGTCGCCGGCCGTGTCCAGATCGCCGGCGGCGGCTTCGGCGCGGGCGGTGAGAAGCTGCGCCGTCACGCCGGTCTCGGCTGGCATTGACCGCTCGAGCGTCTCGTGCATCAGCTTCGTCGCCAGCTTCGGCCGGTCGTGTTCGAGCATCTGCTGCGCGGCTTCGAGGCGGTCGTCCACCGCGTCGCCGGCGAGGCGGGCGAGCAGTTGCAGGTGCTCGTCGATCAGGGCCGGACGGTCCTCGCGCGTGGCGAGGGTGAGCAGGCGGTCGATCCACCGTCGGCGACGGTCGGGCCGGTCTTCGAGCTCGATGGCGCGGGCCAGGGCGTCGAGCGCGTCGGCGTCGCCCGCGGCCTCGGCGATTTCGTGGCGAAGGTAGTGGAGGTAGGCGTGGTCCGGGTGGTGCTGAAGCGCGGCATGCAGGTGCTGGTCGATCTCCGGGTCGTGGGTCGCGATGGCGATGCGCAGCAGCACGATGTGCGCCCCCACGTCATCGGGCCAGCCTTCGAGATGGTCGCGGTACAACTGGCTGAGCGATTCGAGTTCACCCGCCTCGCGGTAGGCGTCGAGCAGCGCGTCCAGCGGCGCTTCGAGCGTGGGGTCGTGATGCAGCGCTTCGCGGAGGCTCAGTGTCTGCTCGCTCAATGCTTCACTGGCGTCGAGCGCGGCGGGGCAGAGCATGGCCAGCGCGAGCCCGGCCAGTGCGGCAACGGCGGTACGGCAACCGTGGCGTGAGGGGGGGCGGCGGGTCTGGAACATGACGCGATCCCTGCGGGGAGTTGGGTGGAGACGGCCGGCGATACGGCGACGATCCGGGCTCTCACGCTTCGCCGGCTGGCGCGGGCACGTGGTCGAGCACGCGGCCGACCACGTCGTCGACGTCGATGCGCTCGGCCTGGCCTTCGAAGTTGAGCACCAACCGGTGCCGCAGGGCGGGGCGGGCGGCGGCCTTGAGGTCGTCGAGCGAGACGGTGGTTCGGCCGTCGAGCACGCAGTGCACGCGGGCGGCGCGGATCATCGCCTGCAACCCGCGCGGGCTGGCGCCGTAGAGCACGTAGCGGTTCACCGGGTCGGGCCCGAGCCGGTTGCCCGGATGCGTCGCGAGAATGACCGCGGCGGCGTAGTGGGCCAGCGGGTCGGCCAGCGGCACGTGCGTGAGCATCCGCTGCATGGCGATCAACTCAGGCCCGTCCAGCACCGCCTCGGGCTCGCGCTGCGTGAAGGTCGTGGTCTGCCGGCTGATTTCCACCAGCTCGTCGGCGCTGGGGAACGGCACTTTGAGCTTGAAGAAAAAGCGGTCAAGCTGCGCCTCGGGCAGCGGGTATGTGCCCTCCATCTCCAGCGGGTTCTGCGTGGCGAGCACGAAGAACGGCTCAGGCAACGCGAACCGCCGACCGCCCGCGGTGACGGCCCGCTCCTGCATCGCCTCCAGCAGCGCGGCCTGCGTCTTGGGCGTGGCCCGGTTCACCTCGTCGACCAGCACGACGTTGTGAAAGACCGGCCCCTGCTCGAAGCGGAAGCTGCGGTGGCCCGCGTCGTCTTCGCCGAGGATGTGCGTGCCGAGGATGTCGGCGGGCATCAGGTCGGGCGTGCACTGGATGCGTCCGCCGCTGAGCCCGAGCACGCGCGACAGCACGCGCACCAGGTACGTCTTGCCCAGCCCCGGCACGCTTTCAAAGAGCACGTGGCCCTGGCTGAAGATCGCCACGAGCGTGTCGGTGATCAATGGACGATGGCCGACGATCGACCGGCCGACCTCTTCGCGCACCCGGGCAAAGCAGTCGCGAAACTGCTCCATCTGCCCGGCAAGCTCGGTGACGTCGGGACTCTGGTCGGCGCGCTGCGCGTCGGCCACGCTGGAGGTGTCAGGGGGTGGATTCAAGCTCGCTCCTTAGCAATGTGAAGTAACGGCGGACCTGCTGGCGACGCGACAGGGGCAACGGCTCGTCGGCCAGGGCTTCTTCCTGGGCACGCAACTGTTCGAGGGCAAGCTGACGCGGGTCGCCCCCGGCCGCGCCGCGCTGTTCCCGGCCCTGGATCTCCCGGGTGGCGGCCGGGCCCTGCCCGCTGGGCGAGACGGCGACGGCGGACGCGCCCGCGGCGTCGATCCGCTCGGCCGGGTCGCCTTCACCCAATGCGGCGGACCCGCTGCCCGCTTCATGCCCGCCCACGCCGCCGCCGGCCTGGGCTGCCGCGATGCCCGCCCCTTCGCCTTCGCCCGCACCGGCGGCCATGCCTTCGCCTTCGCCGGCCCCCTCGCCTTCACCGGCGCCTTGCGGCCGGCCACCCGCGCCAGGCACGGGCGGACCCTCGGCGGCGGGGCGGTCCGAGCGTTCGGCGAATCGGCCGGCGGCGCCCGGCTCCGGCGGCGGCCCGGTCGCCCGGCGGGCCGAGGCGGTGCCGGGCACGGGCGGGCGATCTTCGTCGCCACCCCGGTCGCCTGGGGTGGGCAGCGGCATGCGACGGCGGGGCGTCTCTTGCGGGTCGGCCGACTCGCCGCCGGCGGCGTCGTCCCCCTGGCGTTGGCCGGGCATGGGCATCGGCTCGCCGCCGAGCGACCGCGTGTTGCCCGGCCGGGTCTGGGCGAGTTGCCGGGTCGCACCGGCCTGGCGGTTGACCACGTGCTGGCCGGACTCGCGCAGCTCCGCCGCCAGTTCGTCGAGGCGACGCCGCGCCTGCTCGCGTTCGCCGCGCCGGCGCAGTTGATCGGCCAGTTCGGCGAAGCGCTCACCGGCGGCGTCGGGAGCGTCGGCCTTGAAGTCGGCGTCGGCGGCGTCGAGCTGTCGGCCGACCATGCTGGCGCGGTCCTGCTCGCTGGCCACCTCCATCGCACGGTCCACCGCCCGGGCGATTCGGCGGGCCTGCTCGCGCGTGCGGTTGGCCGGGTCCAGGTCTTCACCGATCCGCTCGGACTCCTCGGCGGCGCGTTCGTGATTCTCGCTGCGCAAAGCGGCGCCGAAGTCGGCGGTGTCGGCGTGCTTCTCCAGCTCTTCGATCATCGCCTGCGACAGTGGCTCGCCGTCGCCGTCACCGTCGCCCATCGCTTCGCGCAGCGCTTCGGCGGCGCGGGCCAGCGCTTCGAGCTCGCGCAGCACGTCGCTGGCCGAGGCGTCCTTGAGCGAGCGCATGTGCTCGGCGGTGCGTTTGATCTGCTCGTCGAGTTCTTCGAGTTGCTCGCGGTCTTCCGGGTCGAGGCCGGCGAGGCGATCGAGCATCTGCTGGTGGTCGTCGAGGTGATGGCTGACCTGCGCGACGCGCTCGAGGGCGAAGCGGTCCAGCGGCGGCTCGGCGGGCGGGGGCGGCGGGATGAACAGCGCCGACCACGCCAGCGCCGTCACCACCAGCGGCGGCACGATCGCGTTGTAGCCGACGCGGACCGGCACGGCCGAGGCGAGCCGGGGCAGATGTTCGTCGAGCAGGGCTTCGGCGCGTTGCAGGTGCAATCGTTGCCCGGGGGTAAGCCGGTCGAGCTGTTCGTAGGCCCAGGCCGAGAGCAGGGCCTCGTGATCGCCGATCCGCCGACCCCACGCCGCCACCGCCTGCCGTTCGCTGATCGGCCGGCGACACAGCGCCACCGCCGTCGCGCCCAACCAGCCGGCGATGACCGCCGCCGCCAGACCCACGCCGAGCGTGCCCGACAGCTCACCCCCGCCGGGCCCGGCAAGCAGCCGGACGAGCACCAGCACCGCTGCCGCGCTGCCGAACACCCATGGCCCGCTGGCCGCGAGCCGGCGGGCATACCGCACCACGGTCAGCCGGCGTTTTACCCGCCGGGCCACAGCCTGGAAGCGTAAGGTGGATTGAGCCATCGGCCGCTCCTCATCATGCATGCCCGCACGGGGCTTGCCTCGGCAGGCGAATCGCCCCGGCGGTCACCTGATCTGGTCCAGCAGGTCGCGGACGCGCTGCCGCACCTCGGCGTCGCGCGACTGCGTCAACGCTTCGCGCAGCATCGGCACGGCCAGCAGCCCCGCGGCCGCCAGTTCGTCGCTGGCCTGCTCGCGCGTCGCCCAGTCGCTGTCGCCGAGGTCACGGATCAGCAATGCGAGGCGGGCGCGTGTCCGCTCGGTCACGCGGGGCGTGGGTGAGCTGAAGGTCTGCACGTCTTCCATCGGCACGTCCCACGTCTCCGCGCCCACCCGCACGGGCAGCGTGTCATCGTCAAGCTGCCCGCGGGCGACGCTGCCGTCGAACAGTGTCACGGCGAAGGCCTCGGGGTCGGTCAGGTCGTCGGCGACCCGTTCGAGTTCGTGAAGCTGTCCGGGGGGAATGGGAATCACCGCCGCGGCCGTGGTCAGCGCCAGCTCCGGCAGGTCGATGTGGCCGGCCAGGATCTGCTCGCCGCTGAGGCGAAGGTAGGCGGCGGTGGGGGGCGTGTCGAGTTCATCCATCCGCGAGGGGAGGATGATCGCCTCGATCTCGTCGACGTTGAACGCCTGGGGGCCGAACGAGAGGGTGTCGAGCTCGATCGTGTCGCCGTCGAGCGTGCACAGCAGTGCGCTGCCGTCGACCAGGTGCAGCGCGTAGCCGGGCGCTTCTTCGGAGGGGTTGACGGCCAGGTAGCGCAGCTCGTCCCAGGTCAGCGTGCGTTCGCCCCAGCCGGTGGCGACGGTGAGGTTCAACGGCTGATCGCGTGTGACGGCAATGCGTTCGCCGTGGCGGGTGACGACGAGGGCGGGCGCGTCGATTTCCCGCGGGCGTTCGCGCATGACCAGCCGGTCGATCCGGTCCGGCGCCAGGTCGATGGTCGTGCCGCCGGCGAGGGCGAAGTGCAGGGCGTCGGCTTCGAGTGGCCCGGTGAACAACTGCCCGTCGTTGAGGTAGACGCGCGGGGCGTGGCCGTCGAACTGCGGGCCTGCGAGGCCGGCCACCTGCTCGCGTTCCAGCGTCACGGGCCCGAAGCGCGTCTGCATGGTCAGGGCGTTCCATTGCAGGCCGCCCTTGAGGCGCGTGCCGTTGCCGGTGACGAACAGGTCGACCGACTCGGGCGTGACCGCCAGTTCTTCGGGCATGGGCCAGACCTCGGGGAAAGCGCCGATGAGCGCCCCGACGCGCCAGTTGACCAGCGTCCGCCGCAGCGCCGCATCGAACACGCGCAACGGCCGGGTGTCCAGCAGCGGGTCGAAGGCCTTTTCAAGCTCCTCGCCCGAGGGCGTGTTGCTGAGGTTGCGCTGGGCGAGCGCGTGCATGAGCGTGCGGGTTTCGCCGGGCTCGACCACCAGTTGGTGAACGAGGTAGAAGCGGTAGTTGGACTGGTTGTTGATCGTCGGTGCGATGTCGCTGCGGTCGTCGCGGACGGCGAGCAGGGCGGAGGGGGTGTTGCGCTGCGGATGGGCGACGATGGCGAAGCCGGTCTCACCGTCGGCGAGGCTGTCGGTGACGGCGCGATTCTGGTCGCTGACCACGGCTTGGCCCTGGCTGCTGAGCCGGATGCTGTACTGCAGGTCGGCGGTGACGGCGGCGTCGGTCTCGTTGGTGAACGAATCGACCCAGCGGGCGACACCGGCTTCCACGTCGATGTGAACGCGGCGGGTGACCTTCAGGCCCAGGAACTCGTTGCTCATCACCAGGCCGTGATCGCCTTCGGCGGTGGCGTCGCTGGCCTGGAAGCTCTGCCCCTGCGTGGTCTGGAGCACCATGGCGCTGTTGAACAGGCTGCTGCCATGCTGCACGTAGCCGCCGCGGGCCTCTACGTCCCAGTTGAAGCCAAGGTCGTCGGTAATGGGGGAGACCTGGTTGTTGGAACTCACCAGCATCACGCTCCGTGCGGTGGCGGGCTCGCCCACCAGCCCGGCGGCCGCCAGCCCCACGGCCAGGACCATCAGCAGACGCTTCACTCGTTTCCCGGGTGCTTGCGATGGAAGTCGGTTCATGGTGACACCTGTGCCTGACATGGGAAGATGTGGGCGGCGCGGCCGCGGCGGTTAGGCCCGTCCGCCGGCGCTGCGCATGACGGCGCCGACGCGCGGCGGGCGGTCGCCCGGTGGCGTCGCCGCACCGGCGAAGAGAAACGCACTAACGGTGAATGCCCGGATGGATCTGATCATGACTCGCACGCCCCCACAGAGGAATGGTCCGATGGTATGCCATTAGACGCAGCGCCACCACCTTCGTTCCGGCAATTCACAGATTATCGTTCGGGATTCGGGGTTCGGGGTTCGGGAAAAACGCCCGCCTCTGAGCGAGTCCGCGAGCGAAGAGCGGGATGGGGGGAGCGAAATGTGTGATGTGGGATGTGTGATCGATGATGTCAGAGAGCGCCAGGCGGTCCCGGTAAGCGATCGATCACAGATCATCGATCACAGATTGATCGACCCCCCCATCCGGGGCTTCGCGGACTCAGCCCTCGGCTTAAAATTCTTTCCGATCCCCGATCCCCGATCCCCGATCCCCGATCCCCGATCCCCGATCCCCGATCACTCATCGTCGGCGAGGGTGTCGAGACGGGCGTGCCAGTCGGCTTCGATGGTGTCGATGGGGCCGAAGGCGTGGGTGAACTCGTGCAGCAGGGCGGCCTCGGTGCGTCGGCCGGGCGGGAGGTGGGCGAGGCGGTGGAGGTAGGCGCGCAGGGCGTCGGGGTGGCGGGTGAACAGGTGGTGGAACAGGCCCCACGCCTGGGCGTAGGCGACGGGGACCATGGCCGGGTCGTCCACGGGCGGGCGGACGAGGCTGACGAAGCGGGTCAGCGGCAGGAGTTGGTCGGCGGCGTGGGCGAGGCGGAGGTCGCGGAGGCGGGCGGGGTTGGGTTGGCCGGGGCCGAACGGTTCGCTGGGGCGCTGGGTCTCGAAGCTGATGGCCAGGCCTTCGGAGATCCAGAACGGGTACATCACGCCGCGCGTCTGCAACCCGGTGTTGAAGGCGAGCTGGTGGGCGGCTTCATGAATGGTGCTGGCCAGGCCGTCGTGCCGGCCGTCGCTGGCGGTGGGCTCGACCACGGCGAGGCGGGCGGCGGGCGGCGCGTCGTCACGGTCGAACGCTTCCTGTTCCTGCGTATCGGGCCGGCGCTTCGGCCAGCCGCGTTCGTAGAGGGCGACGCGGTTCGTCCGGGCCGAGTAGTACCCGCCGGTCCAGGAGAGGTCCATCCCCTCGGCCCGGAGGGCATAGCGGGCGAAGCGGCTTTCACTGTCGAACAGCAGGCAGACCAGCCGGTCGGTGAGCGGCTGCAGTTCGAAGCCGGCCTGCTGGAAGCGGGTGAAGAACTGCTCGTGTGTTCGCTCAAGCAGCACCGCGTGCGACCGCGCCCGCCAGGGCTCGGTGTCGTGCAGGATCACGAAGTAGGGCGACATGTAGCTGCCCGGCTGATCGTCGGCGAAATGCGTCGTCAGCGACGTGAGCGCCGCCGGCATCGCCGTCCGCCGGGCCACGGGCACCGGCTCGCCCAACGCCACCGCCTCCCCCGACTCCGCGAAAGCGGGTGCGCGAGCAAGCAATAAAACGACAATAACCGTGTAAAAGGCACGCATTTACGTTCTTCAACATAAGGGTTCCCCCGACGCGGGTCAATGGCTTTCTACCAGGACCCACGGCCTGAGGTCCGCGCTGCCCTGCTGTTCAGTCGCAAGCCTTGACATTTCAGGTTGTTATTGTGCCGCCCGCGGGCTCCGAGGGGGCCCGGCCCTGCGGGGGCGAACGGTCAGAGGTGGCCGGGCGTTCATCCCCAGCGTTCCCACGCCGCCACGCCGAGGTGGCCGAGCCAGCCCAGCAGCAGCATCGCCAGCCAGACTCCCGCCACCGCCCGCGGCAGCGTTGGTTTGCCATCGCGCCGCCAGCGCCACGCGAGCAGGCCCAGCGTTCCCGCCAGCAGCGCGGTCATCGGCACCGCCAGCGGGTTCATCCGCAGGGAGAGCGCCCAGTCGCCCGCCGCCAGCGCCGCCATGGCGCGGAGGGCGCCGGTGGTTGGCGCCGGCCAGCCGGTGAGGGCATAAAACAGTGCCGGCGGCACACGGCCGGCGCTCAGCCAGCCCAGGTTCCACAGGAGGTAAACCCCCGCCGCTGTGATGCCCGCCACGCGCAGACCGCGCACCACAACACCCCGGCCCTCCGCGTGGGACGCCGACGTCGATGCCGAAGTCGCCGAGCCCGCCGCCGGGCTCATTGCATCGGTTTGGCTGCCTTCATGCTGTCGATCAGCCATGGAATCCAGCACAACGGCAGGCAGACCAGGATCAGCACGATGAAGAGGATGACCCCCTGCTTGTTCAGCCCGAGAAAAACTTCTTCCCCCTGTGGCATCTGTATCACCTTTCTTACATCTGATTAGGGAAATGGATCTCACACAGCGGGAAAAGGACCGCGTCCCCTCCTGCCGCGACGGTGCCATTCTACCGTTGAGCCCTGAGGTCACAAGCCGCCGCCCCTTTAGCCCCGCAGCGCAGCGGAGGGCGCGGCCGCCGGTGACGCATGGTTCCCGCGCCCGCCGCATGCGCTGCGGGGCTAAAGCAATGGCGGCGACTGTTGGACACTGGCGCAAAAAACAGCCGTGAGCAGAACGCCCACGGCTGCGGAGGATCTCAATCGGGTAGTCGGCGGGTCCGGGCCCGGCCGGCTTATTCGAGGTAGTCGGTTTCCAGCGTCTGCCGGATTTTCTCCAAGGCCTTGTTCTGGATCTGGCGGACGCGTTCCTTGGTCACGCCGATGATCTTGCCGACCTGTTCGAGCGTGAGGGGATTGCCTTCCGCCTCGCCCTTGCCGCTGTCACGGCTGATGGCGAAGCGGTGCTGGATGACCTCCTGCTCGATGTCGGACAGCTCCGCGCGGTTGTTGCGGATGATCTGGCGAAGCTCGTCGACGCACTCGTCCTCGTGCGCCTCGCGCTTCTTCTCCATGTAGTTGGACTTCTCGAGCTTGGGGTCGAAGTCGGTCGGAAACATCTGGCGATACTTGCTCAGCTTCACGCCCGAGCGGGAGAAGGCCTTGAGGATCGCCCGGCAGGCGTAGGTGCTGAACTTGAACCCGCGGGCCACGTCGAACTTGTCCACCGCCCGCAGCAGGGCCATGTTCCCCTCGCTGACGAGGTCGGCGAAGTCGACTTCGCTCATGCGGGTCCGCTTGGCCATCGCCAGCACCAGCGCCAGGTTCGTCTGGGCGATCTGGTCGCGGTAGGCTTCGCCCTTGTGGAACCATTCCAGGGCCTGCCGGCCTTCGTCGGGGTCGATCTGCTCCTGCTGCTGGAATTTGTCCCGCCACTGCACGGTGCGGAACCGGGCGTAGTTGAACTGGAGGAAGAGCGCCTGCTCCTCCTTGGCGGTCAGCAGCACGGTGCCGACGTTCTTGCCCGAGCGCGTGTCGGTGGCGTTGTCCATCACCGGGTGGTACCAACTCGTGTCCGGCTTCTGGATCGGCGGCGCCTCGTCGAACACCTTGCGCATCGCCTCGGCCTCGGGCAGGTCGAACAACTCGTGATGCACGTGCTCGTATTTTTCCGTCAGCAGCCGTTTGAGCGTGGCCTGGTCACGCAGGCTCAGCGGCCGCTTCGATCGCGTCTGGCTCACCCGCTGATGCTTGCGGGCCTGCTCCAACGGCGAGTAGGGGTGGGTCAGTTTCGTCATGACAGCTTGCCTTTCCATGATCGTCGCGTCCAGTGGCTGGCAACCGGGGCGGATGGCCGGAAGAATGACCCGAAAGTCTACGAACGGCCGGCCGGCTCAGGGCCGAGTCGTTCCGCATCCATTGTCTGGGGCCCCTCGCGAACAGGCAGGTCAACGGTCCCCAACCGGCCAACGCTGCGACCGCGTCGGCCTCTATTAAATACGGGTGGACTCGCAAACTGGTTCTCTTTTTTAGAATGTTTCCAAAAAACGAGCCCCGATTGAAAAAACCACCACCCGGCCTTGCCGATCCGGGCTTATGGGGGCTGAGGATGCAATTGCCATGCCGGGTATTCAGACAACCACAAAGACACAGAGGCGCAGAGAAGCCGTTGAGGCCACGGATGCACACGGGTCAGCGTTTAGCCCCGTAGCGCAGCGGAGGGGTAGCCGCCGATGACGTCCGGTGCCCACCCCTCCGTTACGCTGCGGGGCTAAGGGTCTGTGGTTCAACTGCCGTCGGCCATGTTCACCGGGGCATCGGGAGGCGTCGCGGTCTGCTATCCTCCCGCTCATGCCGACTGTTGAACTGACGCTGCCGCATCATTGTTACGCCGTCCGCATCGAGCCGGGCACGCTGGTTCGCCTTGGCGAGCTGGTCCGGGCCGTCGCGCCCCATGAGCGGGCGGGGTTGATCGTCGATGAGCAGATCGCCGCCAGCCACGGCCGCGTCGCCGCCCGCTCGCTCACCGCCGCCGGCTACGACGCCTGCGTCGCCGACATGCCCGTGGGCGAGCAGCACAAAACGCTCGGCACCGTCCGCTCGCTCTACGACGTGCTGCTGACTCACCACCTCGAACGCAAGAGCCCGGTGATCGCCCTCGGCGGCGGCATCACGGGCGACACCGTCGGCTTCGCGGCCGCCACCTACCTCCGCGGCGTGCCGTTCGTCCAGTGCCCCACCACCCTGCTCGCCATGGTCGACGCTTCCGTCGGCGGGAAGGTCGGCGTCAACGTGCCGCAGGGTAAAAACCTCATCGGCGCGTTCCACCAGCCCGCCCTGGTCGTGATCGACCCCGAGACGCTGCGCACACTGCCCGACCGCGAGCTGCGCTGCGGCCTGGCCGAGTGTGTGAAGCATGCCGTCATCCGCGACGCGTCGCTGTTCGACTGGCTGGAGCGCGAGCAGCCTGCCATCGCCGCGCTGGACAGCGCCACGATGACCGCGCTGGTCGAGCGCAACGTCCGCATCAAGGCCGACGTGGTGATGGAAGATGAGAAGGAAAGCGGCGTGCGGGCTCACCTGAACTTCGGCCACACGTTCGCCCACGCCATCGAGGCCGCCACCGCCTACGGCCAGTACCACCACGGCGAAGCGGTGAGCCTGGGCATGGTCGCCGCCACTCGCCTGGCCGTCGACGCCGGCCGCTGCCGGTCGGGCGTGCTCGACCGGCTGGTCACGCTGCTGGAAAAGGTCGGCCTGCCCACTGCCGCCGACGATCTGCCGGCGACGGCGAAGCTGCTTGAAGCGATGCGGCTGGACAAGAAGGTCGCCGCCGGCCGCATCCGCCTCGTGCTGCCGACGCAACTGGGCGAGGTCGTCATCGTCGATGACGTGCCGGACGACGCCATCGCCGCCGCGTGGGAGACCCTGCGCCCCTGACCCCCGAAGCCCACGGATTCAATCCGTGGGCTTCGGGGGTCAGAACTCACTCGGTGATCCACGTCCCCACCGTCTGCTCGTAATCGTGCAGCTCATCCGCCTTGAAGAACAGCGCCAGCTCGCGCTTGGCCGACTCGGCACTGTCCGAGCCGTGCACGAGGTTGTACCCCTTGCTCAGGCCGAAGTCGCCGCGGATCGTGCCCGGCTCGGCCTCGATGCCGTTGGTCTTGCCCAGCAGCCGCCGGCAGACCTCGATCGCGCTGTCCCCCCGCACCGCCAGCACCAGCACCGGGTTGGAGGTCATGAACCCCACCAGGCCGTCGTAGAACGGCTTGCCCTGGTGCTCGGCGTAATGCTGGCCCGCCAGCTCCGGCGTGATCCGCATGAACTTCGCCCCGGCGATCTGCAACCCCTTGTCCTCGAACCGGGCGATGATCCGGCCCATCAGCTTCCGCTGCACGGCGTCGGGCTTCAGAATAATCAACGTCGTCTCTGCCATCGTGTCGCTCCCTCATGTTCAGATTGCCCACGGGACGGGCTCAGCCACCCGCCGATGCCCGGGGCGGTGTTATCCCTGATCCCCCGCCATACCGCAACCGGACCCCCCAACCAGACTTGCCGCCAATTCTGCAAAAACCTTCATGCCTCACAATCCCGGCATCTTCCTGATCAACCCGACTTTAGCGCAACTGCCAGCCCCCCGGCCGGGCCCGGAGGCCCCAATTGGCGCTGAAACCCGCCTGTCCCGGTTCTAGGATGAACACCGAGAAAGGTCATCAAGCCATGCGAAAAATTCAAAACGCCAGAGACTATTCGGGACGGACCCTCAGCCGCGGCGAGACCGTCAGCACCCTCAACGGCTACCTCACCGCCCGCATCTGCGACATCGCCGCCGACGACGGCGCCACCTTCGTCCGGCTGCGCCCGCTGCATCAGCCCTACGGGCCGGGCACTTGGCACGCCGCCGACCGCGTCGTCTGGGTCGCCGCCGCCTCCCGCCGCCGCCGACGACGCAAGCCCGCCAACGCCGAGGCTCAAGCCCCCGCCCCCGCCGAGGTCGAGGTCGATGCCGAGGCGGAGGTCGTCGAGCCTGCCAACAGCAGCGCCAGCGCCTGATTTGATCAAGGCGCCTGATCTGCTCGAGGCCGTGCGGTGTCAGTCGCACGGCCCTTGCCCATCTTCCCCTGCGGGCACAACCGCCCCCTGTCGGCGAATCGGGGTAGGTGACTTTAATCTTCTTGAAAAATATTTTCGCCTCCACGGGTGAAACGAGGTACCATGCCTCACGGTCATTCACCGCCAGGGAGGGCGGCGACCGAGGGTGCCGGTTGGTCACCTGTCTGTCCGGAGACGCCGGGGAAGCCCGGCGAGCCCCGGAAAGTCGTTTAACTCCTGTTTTGTGTGGGGAATGCGGATGAGACGCACGCTGAAACGTGCCGCGGTGGGTGATCGTCGACTCGCGCCGTCAGGCTCGACTCTGTTGTCGCCGGGCGGTCTGCTGCTGCTTGCCGGCCCGGTGCTGGGGGCGGGCATGCTGCTGCTGGTGTGGGGTTATGGGACCCTTGCCGCCATTGCCGAGCCGATGGGCCTGATGGCGATCGAATCGCGTGAGGCGACGCCCGAGCCCGAGCCGGCCGCGCCCCAGCCGGTCGCCGCCGAGGTGACGCCCGCGCCGGTGGTGGAAGCGGAACCCGCCCCTGCCCGCGAACCGCAGCCCGTGGCCGAGGTGGAAGCCGCATCGCCGTCACAAACCGGCCCGACGTTTGATGGCCGACCGCTGCGCCCCGTCCGCCGCATGATCATGACCGTCACCGCCTACAGCCCGGACGAGCAGTCGTGCGGCGAGTGGGCCGACGGCTGGACCGCCTCGGGCTACAGCGTCTGGACCAATGGCATGAAGCTCGTCGCCGCCGACACGTCCATGCTCCCGTTCGGCACGCTCGTGAGCATCCCCGGCTACAACAACGGCCAGCCGGTCCAGGTGCTCGACCGTGGCGGCGCCATCAAGGGCAACCGCCTCGACGTGCTCTACCCCACCCATGATCGGGCCCTGCAATGGGGCCGGCAACGGCTGGAAATCACGGTCTGGGAATACGCGGACTGAAACCGCAGTGACCGCAAGAAAAACACCGTAACCGCAGTAACCGTGAGAAGGCCTTTCCCCGGTTACTGCGGTTCCTGCTTTTTCTGCGGTTACTGCGGTTGCCCGTTTTGCCCCAACCCCAGTCCAGACCGGGACTAACACCATGGCCATTGACGAAAACCCCGGTGTGTGATAGAGTTATGGGCTATGCCCTCCTCGTCAGCCACTACCCCAAAAAAGAAGAGCACCCGGCGATCGCGTACTGCCTCCAGTGCGGCGTCCGGTCGATCTCGGAGCAGCAAGTCGTTGAAAACGCTTACCCGCAGCAATCGCTCGAGTGCCGCCGCGTCGATCACCAACTACACCACCGCCCTGCGCTGGCTGTATGAGCACACCGACTTCGAGCGGATGCGGCTGGTCAACTACAACGAGCGGACGTTCAACCTCGACCGCATGCGGAAGCTGCTGGACCTGATCGGCAACCCGCACGAGCAGCTCCGCTGCGTGCAGGTGGCGGGCACGAAAGGCAAGGGCTCGACCTGCGCCATGCTCGCCAGCATGCTCCAGCACTCGGGCTACGGCGTGGGCCTCTACACCAGCCCGCACCTGATCGACCTGCGCGAGCGGATCACGATCAACGGCCAGATGGTCGCCTACAACGACGTGGCCGAGATCTTCAAACTCATCGCCTCCGTTGAGGACAAGTTCGGCGAGCAGCCGCCGACGTTTTTCGAGATCATGACCGCCGCCGCGCTCAAGCACTTCGCCGACCAGGCGGTCGACGTGGCGGTGTTGGAGACCGGGCTCGGCGGCCGGCTGGACTGCACCACCGTGGTCAACCCGCTGGTGACCGGCATCACGCGAATCAGCCTCGATCATATGAACATCCTCGGCAGCGACCTTGCGTCGATCGCCCGGGAAAAGGCGGGCATCTTCAAGCCCGGCGTGCCGGCGCTGAGTGTCGAGCAGACCCCGGAGGTCGAGGCCGTGCTCCGCGAGGTGGCCGAGGACGTCGGCGCCCCGCTCCAGTTCACTGGCAACGAGATCGACTTCTCCTACCGCTTCGAGGCCAACCGCGAACTCGGCCCGCACACCCGCGTCTGCGTCACCACGGCCACCAGCAAGTTCGAGCACCTGCCCGTGCCGCTGCGCGGCGAGCACCAAGCGTACAACTGCGGCCTGGCCCTGGCGATGCTCGACAAGCTCAAGGAACACGAGTTCAACCTGCCCGAAGAGCAGGTCATCGCCGGCCTGACCAAGACCGAGCTGCACGGCCGGATGGAGCAGGTCTGGTCCGAGCCGCGCATCATCGTCGACGGCGCGCACAACGCCGCGTCCATCACCGCCCTGATCCGCGCTCTGGGCGCGCACATCAGCTACGACTCGCTGGTGATGATCTTCGGCTGCGGCCAGGACAAGGACGTCGACGGCATGCTCAAGCAGATCGCGCTGGGCGCCGACAAAGTGATCTTCACCCGCGCCAAGGCCAACCCCCGGGCCATGGAACCCAGCGACCTGATGACCCAGTTCGGCGAAGTCTCGGGCAAGATGGCCCAGACCGCACCGACGCTGCCCGACGCGATGAAACTCGCCGCCCGGGCGGTGAGCCGGGAGGACCTGGTCATCGTCTGCGGCAGCTTCTACATCGCCGGCGAAGCCCGCAAGTACTTCATCGACGCGGTGGCCAAGCGCAATCGGCGGTGAGACCGGCGCCAACGCTTCCATAACGTGAAACAAAGCCGAAGCCCACGGATTCAATCCGTGGGCTTCTTTCATGCATGCAGGATGGCGGCGATCTGCCCGTTCAGCGCCCGCGCTGCATCAGCGACCGCCGCCTGCCAGTCCGCGCCTTCGACCTGCTCGTACGCGTAGAGCACCGACCGGCTGGCGGTGATCAGCGCCCCCGTGCCGTCGGGCTTGAAGCAGGCGCGGACGTCGTCGGCCGTGCCGCCCTGGGCTCCGAAGCCGGGCACGAGGAAAAGCTGCTGGCCCATGCGGTCGCGCAACGACTTCGCGTCGGCGGGCTTGGTCGCGCCGACCACCGCGCCGAGCAGACTGTAGCCCTTCTCGCCGACATAGTCAGGCCGACTGCCGAGATCCGCGACCACGTCGGCCACCGCCTCGCCGACCGTCCGACCATCCTGCAAGGGCAACCCCTGGATCGCGTCGCCGCCGGGGTTGGACGTGCGGACGAGGGCGAACAGCCCCTTGCCGCCGGCGGCAGCGGCTTCCGTGAACGGCTCGAGGCCGTCCGCGCCGAGGTAGGCGTTGACGGTCAGCGCATCCGCCCCGTCCGGGTCCGCCAGCAGGCCGGCGGCGTAGTGGGCGCTGCTCGTGCCGATGTCGCCACGCTTGGCATCGAGAATCACCAGCAGGCCCAGGCGTTTCGCCATGCGAATGAGGTCGAACATCGCCTCGAAGCCCGGCCCGCGGTAGCGCTCGAAGCAGGCGGCCTGGATCTTCACGCATGGCACATGCTCGGCCACCGCCTCCAGCACGCCTTCGCAGAACGTGCGGATCGCGGCGACCCGGCCCGCCACGTCGCCGCCGTCGCGCTGAAGCGCAGCAGGCAACCGTTCGTAAACGGGGTCGAGCCCCACGCAGACGGGCGCACCCTTGGTGGCGGCGGCGGCAAGCAGTCGGTCGGCGAAGTGGTCGATGGCGAAGCTCCGAAATTGGCGTGGTTTGCAGGATCTGACCATCCTAAAGATATCCGGGAATATTCACCCCGCACGCCACCAAAAAACAGCCGCAAAGACAACGAATGCGAGCAGCGTCGCACTCCCAACCAGCCCGACCCGCCCGGCGGTCGTACCGTAGACCACGATGCCAAGTACGAAGACAACGAATGCGAGCAGCGTCGCACTCCCAACCAGCCCGACCCGCCCGGCGG
>JBBDPC010000053.1:26714-28177 GCA_040876735.1 Phycisphaeraceae bacterium
TCGTACCGCAGCCCACGATGCCAAGTACGAAGGCAAGGAGTTGAGCGAGCACCCCGAACCCCACAGCCATCAGTGCGGCATCACCTTGATCCATCGCCTGATTGGTTATCGCGTTTGCAACCATCAGTAGTGCATAGAGCACAAAAGGTCCAAGCACGCCAAGAATGAACAGCACCATGGACCAACGACCGAAGTGGACGGTGCTCGCTTCTGCTGTCTCGCTCATGTTGCATATCCCCTTGAAAGGTTCGTTCGCACCTGACTTCATGGCTATCCTACTCCACGCCGCGGCCGAGGTGGGGGCGGAGCATCCAGAGGAAGACGGGGCCGCCGATCATGGCGGTGAAGATGCCGATCGGCAGCAGGCCGAGGTCGCGGTTGAACCAGTCGCCGCTGTAGAGTGCGATCGTGGCGGAGGCGACGTCGGCGGCGAGGATGAGGCTGGCGCCGAGCAGGGCGGAAGCGATGATCAGCGGGCCATGCGCCGGCCCCAGCAGCAGCCGGGCAAGGTGCGGGCAGATCAACCCCACAAACGCGATCGGCCCGGCCAGCACCACCGCCCCGGCCGCGAGCAGGCTGGCAATGCCGAACAGCATGGTGCGCAGCCCCGCCAACGGCACGCCGAGGCTGCGCGCTTCGGATTCCGACAGCGTGGCGACGTCCATCGCCCGGTGCACCGCCAGCAGCCCGGCGGTGCCGGCGAGCGTCGCGCCCGCCACCAGCGCCAGCGTCGTGCCGCCGACGCCTTCATTGAGATAGCCCATCATCCAGCGGGCGAGGTCGTCGCGGATGCCGCCCGGGCCGGCGAGGTAGTTCAGCAGCATGATGATCGCGCCGTTGATCGTTGACAGCACCACGCCGGTGAGCAGCAGGCCCAGCGGGTCGAGCACGCCGTGGCGTCGGCTGGCGAGGTAGACGATGCCCATGCTCGCCGCCGCGCCCAGCAGTGCGCCGAGGTGGCTGGCGCCGAGTGCGAGGTTGAGGTGGACGAACAGCAGCGACTGGGCCATGACGCCCGCGGCCGCGCCGGTGGAGAGGCCGAGGATGTAAGGCTCCGCCAGCGGGTTGCGCAAGAGCGTCTGCAACGCCACGCCCGCGACCGCCAGCGCCGAGCCGACGCTGGCGGCGAGGGCGAGCCGGTAGAGTCGAATCTCCCAGATGACGTTGGCGTCCGCGCCGGCGGGCGGCCCGAGTGCGGACGAGCCGATCATCAGTCGGGCCAGCGCGACGACTCCCAGCAGGGCCAGCAGGGCGAGGAGAATGATGGCGCGTCGGCGGGCGGTGCGCGAGCGCGCCTGGTCATGGGCGACCGCGGGGGCGGCGGACGCAGCGGACGCGGCAGACGGCTTGTCGGGGAGGGCGTGGCTCACGGCAGCAGGCCAGCGTACCGCAATCCACCCGGCGAAGGCGAATCACGGTTAGTGGGATACTTTCCTGGTGGGGCGGGCGTCTCGCCCGCCGAC
>JBBDPC010000054.1:0-1038 GCA_040876735.1 Phycisphaeraceae bacterium
GAGGGAGCATCATATGGCTATCGAGAAGGACGTTTTGGACCAACTGCTGGCCGGCCGCGATCCGAAGGAAGTTTTCAGCAAGGATGGGCTGGTTGACGAACTGAAGAAGGCGCTTTCGGAACGGATTCTGAACGCCGAGCTCGACGAGCATCTGGATGGCGAGGGCGATGAGGGCAAAGGCAATCATCGCAACGGCTATTCGAAGAAGTCGGTTCTGACCGGCACCTCGAAGATGACGCTGACGGTGCCGCGCGACCGGGCGGGGACCTTCGACCCGAAGCTGATCGCCAAGTACCAACGCCGGTTTCCCGATTTCGACGAGAAGATCATCTCGATGTACGCCCGCGGCATGACGGTCCGCGAGATCCGCGGCCATCTCGAGGAACTCTACGGCATTGACGTGTCGCCCGACCTGATCTCGACGGTCACCGACGCGGTGCTGGACGAGGTGGCGGAATGGCAGAACCGGCCACTCGACCTCTGCTATCCGCTGGTGTTCTTCGATGCCATTCGGGTCAAGGTCCGTGACGAGGGCTTCGTCCGCAACAAGGCGATCTACATCGCCCTGGGTATCCTGCCAGACGGCACCAAGGAGATCCTCGGCATCTGGATCGAGCAGACCGAGGGCGCCAAGTTCTGGCTGCGCGTCATGAACGAACTGAAGAACCGCGGCGCCCAGGACATTCTCATCGCCGTCGTCGACGGCCTGAAGGGATTCCCCGAGGCCATCAATGCGGTTTTCCCGCAGACAATCGTTCAGACCTGCATCGTTCACCTGATCCGCCATTCCATGGATTTTGCCTCCTGGAAGGATCGCAAGAGCGTGGCGCAGGCGCTGCGCGCCGTCTACCGCGCCGCCGACGCCGAAGCCGGCCAGGCCGCACTCGACGCATTCGCCGAGAGCCCGTGGGGCGCGAAGTATCCGGCGATCGCCCAGAGCTGGCGGCGCAACTGGGATTTGGTCATTCCGTTCTTCGCCTTCCCCGAAGGCGTCCGCCGGATCGTCTACACGACCAATGCCATCGAGGCGCTGAACTC
>JBBDPC010000055.1:0-5196 GCA_040876735.1 Phycisphaeraceae bacterium
TTGAGGCGGAATATTGCAGCGAAAAAAATCGGGGCGGGAGGGCAAAGCGTGCGCATGAAGCCGGTTGATCGTCCCGCCTTGAAAGCGAAACAGACCACTGCCCGGCATTGACACTGACCCGTTCGCACGACAAGCTGCTAATGATGAACACAGCCACCTGCATCATGGTCACCGGTTTGGCCCTTGCGCTGTTCGCCGCCACTGCCCATGCCGACGAGGCCGACCAGCCGGCCCGGCTGACCCTGCTGCTCGAATCGCGCGGCTACGAACACGACGTCGTCAAACCCCGCGACGACGGCCCCAGCGTCGTCGAACAGGTGCTCGCCGGTCTTGGCGAAACCAGCGGCGCGTTCGAGATCACCACCCTTCGCGACGTCCGCCAACTCACCGCCGACCGCCTGGCGGAAACCGACATCGTCGCTTTCTACACCACCGGCGACCTCCCCTTCGCCGAGGGCCAGTACGAAGCCTTCGAGCAGTGGGTCGAGCAGGGCGGCCGGTTCCTCGGCCTGCACTCGGCGACCGATACGCTCAAGGATCACGACCGCTACCCCAAGCTGATCGGCGGCACGTTTCACGGCCACCCGTGGAACGCCGGCGACACCGTGACGATCCAGGTCCACGACGCCGACCATCCCGCCGCCGCGCCCTATGCCCCCGAGGCCACCTTCCGCGAAGAGATCTACCAGTTCCGCAACTTCGACCCCCAGGCCGTCCGCGTGCTGATCTCGCTGGACATGGCGCGGACGGAAAAGAAACGGTCCTACCACGTCCCGATCGCCTGGAGCCGGGCGTTCGGTGACGGCCGGGTGTTCTACACCTCCCTCGGCCACCGCGAAGACGTCTGGCGCAGCGACGCCTACCAGGCCCACCTGCTCGGCGCGATCCAGTGGCTGATGGGCAAGGCCGAGGGCAGCGCCGCCCCCAACCCCGACCTGCACGAGCGCGAAACCGCAAAGGCTCGCGAAGCGGCGGGCGGGTGATTCCGAATTGCGGGTCTTTATCGTGGGGCGGGCGTCTCGCCCGCCTGCTTCTCTTGGCGGGCGAGACGCCCGCCCCACTTTGAGAGTATTCCATCATCCCCGCCCCAATCGCCAAACCGTCCGTCATCCCGCTACAATGCGGCCGATATGACCCAAGGCTCGGCCCCATCCACGGACGAAGCGCTCGCCCCGCTGCGTAAACGCATCGACGCACTGGACCAGCAGCTTGTCGAACTGCTCAACGAACGCGCCAAGGTCGTCGTCGAAGTCGGCCAGGTGAAGCGCGGCGGCGCGGCCGCGCCGATCTACGCGCCCGACCGCGAAAAGGCCGTTCTCGAACAGGTCCGACGTTACAACCACGGCCCGCTGCCCGACGCCTGCCTCGAAGCGATCTGGCGCGAGCTGATGTCCGGCAGCTTCGCCCTCGAACGCCCGCTCCGCGTCGGCTACCTCGGGCCCGCCGGCTCGTTCAGCCACCTCGCCGCCCGCCGCAAGTTCGGCTCCAGCGTCGAATATGACAACGTCGACGACATCCCCGCCGTCTTCGACGAGATCATGCGCGGCCACCTCGACTACGGCCTCGTGCCCATCGAAAACTCCGCCATCGGCGGCATCGGCGAAACGCTCGACGCCTTCCTCGGCTCGCAGGTGCAGGTCTGCGCCGAAGTGCTCATCAACATCCACCACAACCTGCTCTCCAACGCCGAGCCGGACAGGATCACCCGCATCTATTCCAAGCCCGAAGCGCTCGCCCAATGCCGCAAGTGGCTGAGCGTGCAGCTTCGGCAGGCGGAGAAAGTGCCCGTCGCCTCCACCAGCAAGGCCGCCGAGATGGCCGCCACCGAGCCCGGCGCGGCCGCCATCGCCTCCACGCTCGCCGGTGAGCTGTACAACGTCAAAGTCCAGTTCGCCAACATCGAAGACAACCCGCAGAACACCACCCGCTTCTTCGTCATCGCCCGCCAGCCCAGCAAACCCACCGGCGACGACAAGACCAGCGTCATGTTCACCACCGAGCACAAGGCGGGCGCCCTCGTCGACGTGCTCGACGTTTTCCGCGGCTACGGACTGAACCTCACCCACATCGACAAACGCCCGAGCAAACGCGTCAACTGGGAGTACTACTTCTTCGTCGACCTCGTCGGCCACATCGAGGAAGAGAAGGTCCGCGACGCCCTCGCCGAGGCCCGCCGGCACTGCCTGCAACTGACCGTGCTTGGCTCGTTTCCGCGGGCGCAGGAAGTGTTGTAGCGGGGGCTCATATAGCTTCGGGCTGTCCCGGGTTGACGCAGGGCATGTCGTAAAGTGTCTGGATATCGAAGACCGACCCGCCGTAGATGGCGGGCTATATGAAAGGGGACGGGATGATCAACCCAATCATGTTCGGCGGCGGCTACGGCGACAACAGCGGGGCGCGGCAGGCGGCGGGCGATGCGGCCAGCGCCAGCAGCGCCGCCAATGCGGCCAAGCGCGACGTGCGCCATCTCGAAGAGCGGATCGAACGGCTGTCGCTGGTCTGCATGGCGATGTGGTCGATGATCCAGGACAAGACCGGACTGACCGAGGAGCAACTGCTCCAGCGCGTGAAGGCGATCGACATGATGGACGGGCAGGCGGACGGCAAGGCGTCGCGCGGCGTCTCGAAATGCCGGCAGTGCCAGCGCGTCATGTCGCCCCGGCATCAGCAGTGCATCTACTGCGGCGCGGAGCGGCTGGTGGAAAGTGCGTTCGACGCGGTGTGAGGATGCCGGGGCAAGAGGTCGCTAAGCCGCAAGCGGCTTTACTCCTCGTGCTCATCGATGAAGTTGTCGACGATCTGGCGGGCGCGTTCGGCGTCGTCGGCCAGGACGCGGACGGGGATGGTCTGGTGCCCGGCGGTCAGGCCGTCGAAGGGGCTGTCGACGTTGGCGACATGGTTGCTGATGTCGGCACTGGTCAGGCGGTCGCTGAGCATCTGGGCCTCGGCGAAGTTGCCCGCTTCGTACACGACGACCATCTCATTGGTATCCGACATCGGCCACCTCCCGTTCAGATGTTGCAAGCCACACCTGTGATTATACCCGCCAGTGAAGGCATCCGAGCGCGTTGGCAGGGCGGGCAGGGGGTGCGGGTTATGCGGGCGGTGGCGGATCGGTTGTGCGGATGGGGGAAAAGTCGCGCTTGGCGGGCAGGGGGGGCGTGGTATGGTTGAGGCGTCGGCGGCGGAGGGTGCCGCCGACAGGAAGAGGGAAACGAGAGGCGCATGGTGACCGGCTCGACGCAACCCGTTTCGCGGAGGCAGGCATCGCCGCGGATCATTGCCCGGCGAAAGCCATCGCCTGCCACCCGCCCCGGTCCGGAGCGGCGCAAGCCCCGGCCGGCGACGGCCGAGCCGTCACCGTTGCGCCTTGTGGGGCAAACCGGTCTGTCAACCGCAGGGCAGGCGACGCATCGACCGGGGGCGGACCCGATTCAGGACGTACACGACCCGCGCTGGGTGCTGGCGGTGCGGGTGGCGGAGAAGCTGGAAGGCCCGATCCTGCGCCCGGAGCATCGCCAGCAACTCGTCGGCCTCGGCCGGCTGCTCGGGCTCTCGGTGTTCGACTGCAACCTGGTGATCGCCATCGTGCAGGACCAAGCCCGGCGGGGGCATGAGCCTGCCTACTGCCCGACGGCGGGCGAAGATCAGTTGCGCATGATTCCGCTGCCGAGGCGGGCGAGCTTCCTGGCGACGCTGCGCCAGCGGCCGGCGCTGCTGGTGGCGGGCGTGCTGGGGACGCTGATTCTGATTGAGCTGGCGCTGCTGGGGTGGTGGTTGTAGGGGGAGCCCACGGATGAAATCCGTGGGCTTCGGCGCGGCTCAGATGTCGAAGTACATGCAGAACTCGAAGGGGTGGGGGCGCTGACGCAGGGCGGCCACTTCGTTTTCACGTTTGTACTTGATCCAGTAGTGAATCACGTCTTCGGTGAACACGCCGCCTTCGAGCAGGTAGGCGTGGTCCTGTTCCAGTGCATCGAGCGCTTCGGCAAGTTCGACGGGCGCGGCGTCGATCGCTTCGTACTCTTCGGGTTCGAGTTCGTAGAGGTCTTTGTCGATCGGGTCGCCGGGGTCGATCTTGTTCTTGATGCCGTCGATGGCGGCCATGGTCATCGCGGCGAAGGCGAGGTAGGGGTTGCACGACGCATCGGGGCAGCGGAACTCGACGCGCTTGGACTCGGGCTTGTCGGAATAGACCGGGATGCGGACGGCGGCCGAGCGGTTGCGGGAGGAGTAGACCAGGTGGACCGGGGCCTCGTAGCCGGGCACGAGGCGCTTGAAGCTGTTGGTGGTGGGGTTGGTGAAGGCGACCAGCGAGCGGGCGTGCTTGAGCAGGCCGCCGATGGCGTAAAGGCCCAGTTGCGACAGCCCGGCGTAGCGCGGGCCGGCAAAGAGCGGCTTGTTGCCCTTCCACATGGAAAAGTGCGTGTGCATGCCGCTGCCGTTGTCCTGAAACAGCGGCTTGGGCATGAACGTGGCGACCTTGCCATGCCGGGCGGCGACGTTCTTCACGACGTACTTGTAGAGCATGCACGTGTCGGCCATCTTGAGCAGCCCCTGGTAGCGGAGGTCGATCTCCGCCTGCCCGCCCGTGGCGACTTCGTGGTGATGGCCCTCCACCGGAATGCCGAGCTTGGTCATCTCATGCACCATCTCCGAGCGCAGGTCGGTCATGGTGTCCATCGGCGGCATGGGGAAGTAGCCCTCGCGCTGGCGAACCTGGTAGCCGAGGTTGGTCGGGTCCTGCTTGCCGCGGTTCCAGATGCCCTCGGCCGAGTCGACGCGGTAGTGTGCCGAGTTGACCCCCTGGTCGTACCACGCACTGTCGAAGATGAAAAACTCCAACTCGGGGCCGAACATCGCATGGTCGGCGATCTTGGACCGCTTGAGGTAGTCCTGCGCCTTACGGCCGATGGAGCGCGGGTCGCGGCTGTATTCTTTCTTGGTGACCGGGTCCTTGATGTCGCAGATCAGCCCCAGCGTCGGGAACTGGAGGAACGGGTCGACGTGGGCCGTGTCGGCGACGGGCACGATGAGCATGTCGCTCTCGTTGATCGCCTGCCAGCCGCGGATCGCCGAGCCGTCGAAGCCGAAGCCGTTGGTGAACGAATCTTCGTTGAGTTCGCTGACGGGGAAGGTGATGTGCTGCCAGAGGCCGGGGAAGTCCATGAACCGGCAGTCGATGAACTCGATTTT
>JBBDPC010000056.1:0-27256 GCA_040876735.1 Phycisphaeraceae bacterium
CCACGCCGCCTGGCAGTTCTACGCCGGCTTCCACGAAATCCACAACACCGGCAAGGGCGGCATGGATGCCGCCGAAGAAGTCACCCCCACCGTCATCGACTGGCTCGACCGCCACGCCGCCGACGACAACTGGTACCTCCACGTCAACTACTGGGACATCCACACCCCCTACCGCGCCCCCGCCGACTACGGCGAACCGTTCGCCAACGACCCCCTGCCCGACTGGCTCGACGACGACACCCTCGCCCGCCACCAGAAAAAGACCGGCCCGCACTCGGCACTGGACATCGGCATGTGGCATGGCAACGAAAGCCCGAACCACCCCCGGCACCCCGGCTCGCTGACCGACCGCACGCAACTCCGCCGCATGATCGACGGCTACGACACCGCCATCCGCTACGTTGACGACCAGATCCACCTCATCATCAACCGCCTCAAGGCCATGGGCGTCTACGACGACACCGCCATCGTCATCTCCGCCGACCATGGCGAAAACCAGGGCGAACTGGGCATCTACGGCGAACACGCCACCGCCGACCAGGGCACGTGCAACATCCCCTTCATCCTCCGCTACCCCGGCGGCGTCAAGGGCCACGTCGACCACGGCCTGCATTACCACCTCGACTGGGCCCCCACCCTCCTCGACCTCATGGGCCTCGAACCCAGCCCCATCTGGGACGGTCAAAGCTTCGCCGACACCGTCCGCTCCGGCCAGGACGCCGGCCGCGACGACCTGGTCATCAGCCAGTGCTGCCACGTCTGCCAGCGCAGCCTCCGCTTCGACCGCTGGCTCTACATTCGCACCTACCATTGCGGCATGCACCTGTTCCCGAAAGAGATGCTGTTCGACCTCGACGCCGACCCGCACGAGCAGCACGACGTGGCCGCGGCCCATCCCGACGTCTGCCGTGAAGCCGCCGCACGCTACCTCGCCTGGCACGACCAGCAGATGGCGAAGATGCCCCAGGACAAGGTCGACCCGATGTGGACCGTCATCCGCGAAGGCGGCCCGTTCCACGCCAACGCCGACACCGGCAGCCTCCATCACTCGGGCGGGTTCGAGAAATACCTCGACCGCCTCGAACAGACCGGCCGCGCCGACGGCGCCGCCCAACTGCGCGACCGCTACCCCGAACTGCTCGAAACGACCCCATAACCCCCACAACACAGCCCCCAAAGCCCACGTCCCCCCGGGCGTGGGCTGTATTCACATGGAAGTTCCGCCCCCCCTGTCGCAATCCGCTTCACAACTCCCTACAATAGGCTCTTCAGATAGTCGATATAACTGTTGATCCCATGATGTGGCACACCAAGCCAATCTGCCTCGCCCTCGTGTTGCTCCTGGCGCTCTGGACGCCGGCGGGCGCGTGCTGCGGACTGGCCATGGCCGACATGGCGGAAACGGCATCACACACCGAATCCGCCCCGTCGACCCTCCCGCCCTGCCATGAGCCGCCGGCATCAGACACCACGCCGGCGCCATCCGACCCGTGCGACGACGGCCAGTGCACCTGCGGGTCGCCGGCCCTGAGCGCCTGCCAGACCCAGCCGGCCGAGACCAAGGCGTTTCCCGCCCCGGCCGATCCGCTGCCGACGGCGCTGCTGGTCCCGACGCCGATCCAGCCCCAGGCCATGCTGCCGCACACGTTCTTCACCCGCCACGGCGGACCTGAAGACGCCGCCTCGCCCCCGCCCCCTGCACCCACCCTTCTCGCGCTGAACTGCCAGTTCACACTCTGATTGACGAACTTCAGGCGAATCGCCCCGCCGGTTGCCGCGCGTAAAAGCGCCGGCAACGTCGGCGACTGTCGCGATGCGCCTGCCCCCTCTCGTTGAATCCGCTTTGCATGCCACCCGACCGGCGACAAGCCCGAGGGGGCGACCTCCGCAGGAGCATCCACCATGATCTTCCGCCGCTTCACTTACACCCCGCTCGCGCTGCTGCCCGCCGCCGTTGCACTCGCCTTTGCCACGGGCTGCGCCGGGCCGCTCGCCACCGAACGCGAAGCCTTCGACCGCTGGCATCAGCTCGACGCGAACCGCCACCGCACGGCCACCGCGATCCCGTCCCGGCCGGCCGACGACGCCAACGGCTCCGCCGACCTGCCCGCCGCGCCGACGCTCGACGATTACCTGCAATTCGCCGCTGCGCACCACCCGGGCCTCGCCGCCGCGTTCCACGAATGGAAGGCCGCGCTGGAGCGCGTGCCGCAGGCGCGGGCGCTGATGGACCCGCGCCTCAGCTACAGCTACTTCGTCCGCGAGTCGATGACGCAGCAGACCGCCGGCCTGTCGCAGACGCTGCCCTGGTACGACAAGCTCCAGGCCCGCGGCGACGCCGCCATGGCGCAGGCCCATGCGGCCGAGCGCCGGTTCGATGCCCAGTTTCAGCAGGTGCGGCTAGCGGTGAAACAGGCCTACGCGGAGTACACCTACCTCGCCCGGGCGCTGGCGGTGCTGCGGGAGAACCATCGCATTCTGGAGGACCTGGAAGCCGGGGCCCAGGCGCGCTTTGAGGCCGGGGCCGTGCCTTACGCCGACGTGGTGCGTGCGGGCGTGGCGGTGGAGCAGGCGCAGGACGAAGTGCGTTCGCTGGAAGCGCGGCGGTCGCCGGTGATGGGTCGGCTGAACGCGGCGCTGGGGCGGTCGGCGGATCATACGTTGCCCTGGCCCGAGCCGTTGCCGGCCCCGGCGCTGAGCGTCGACGAATCGCAACTGCTCGCGCAACTGGCGCAGCAGAACCCCGACCTCGACGCGCTGCGATACGAGACCGCCAGCCGACGTCACGCCCACCGCCTGGCACGGCAGAACCGGATACCCGATCTGACGCTTGGCATCGAGTACATGGACATGGCGCCCGACGACATGCGCGACCAGCTCGCGGTGATGGCGTCGATCAACCTGCCGATCTGGGGTGGCCGGCTCGACGCCGAGCGGGCCGAAGCCTTGGCGGCATTCGGCGCGGCCACACAACGGCAGGCCGAGCGGCGAAACGAACTGGAAGCCGAGCTGCGCCAGGTCTGGTACCGCTACCGCGACGCGGATCGCCGGGCTGCGCTGTTCGAGCAGACGCTGCTGCCGATGTCCCGCGAAGCACTGGACGCGACCGAGGCCGCCTACAGCAGCGGCGAGACCGAGTTCCAGGCGCTGACCCAGGCCCAGACCGCGTTGCAGACATTGCAACTGACCTACGAACGCACCGTGACCGACCGCTTCCAGGCCCTGGCGGAACTCGAACGCCTCGTGGGCCGAAGCCTCAGCGACGAACGACCGGCGCAATGACCGAAAACAAGGCCGCCCCTGGCCCGCCTTGAAGGAGTACGCACGATGATTCGCAATGCCCCCTCACTCAAACGATGGCTGCTCGCGGCCGGCCTGCTGTTGCTGCTGGTGGTGGTCGCGCTCGGCTCGTTCCTGACCGGACGCACCACCCGCCCCGGCCCGGCCGATGCAGCGGCGGCGCGGTCGGCGCCCAACCCCTCGGAACACGACCACGACGTCGACGACGGCGAGACCACTTACTACTGCTCGATGCACCCCGAGATCCGCTCGAACGACCCGGACGACACCTGCCCGATCTGCGGCATGGACCTGGTCCCGATGCCCACGGACGGCGGCGAACAGGCCGACGGCGACCTGCCGGTGCTGCGGTTAAGCGATCGCTCGGCCCGCCTGCTGGACGTCCGCACCACCCCCGTCGAGCGGCGCATGGCGGATACGCAGGTGCACTTCGTCGGCAGCATCGACTACGACGAGCGGAACCTGGTCGACGTCGTGACGCGCAGCCAAGGCTACGTCGAACAGCTTCATGCGAACTACCTGTGGATGCCGGTGCGCGAAGGCGACCCGCTGGCGACGTACGACAGCCCGGCAGTGAACGCGGCGGCCCGCGAACTGCGGGTGGTTCAACAGAGTCACGCCGCCGGCCGCAACCCCAACGCGCTGGCGGCGGTGAAGGCGAAGCTCGATCGGCTGGGCGTGTCGCCGGACCAGGTGCAGGCGATGCTGGACAGCGACGAAGCGTGGGGCGCCTACACGTTGCGCAGTCCGATTGACGGCGTCGTCGCCGAGCTGAACGTGCGCGCCGGCGAGCAGCTTGGCGAAGGCGGCCGGCTGATGCGGGTCGCCGACCTCTCCACGCTCTGGCTGCAACTGGAAGCGTACGAAACCGACCTGCCCTGGCTGCGCGTCGGGCAGCGGGCCACGTTCACCGTGCAGACTTACCCGGGCGAGACGTTTGAAGGGACGGTGGCGTTCATCAACCCTGCGGTCGACCCGCGCACGCGCACGGCACAGGTGCGGATCGACGTGCCCAACGCCGCCGGCCTGCTGAAGCCGGGCATGTTCGCCCGCGGCACGGTGCAGGCCCAGGTCACCGGGCAGGGGCAAGGCGAGGCCGAGCCGCCGCTGCTGATTCCCGCTTCCGCGCCGTTGATCACGGGTCGGCGGGCGGTGGTTTACGTGCGTCAGCCGGACACGGATCGGCCGACCTTTGAAGGCCGGCAGATCGTGCTCGGGCCGCGGGTGGGCGACGCCTACATCGTGCGCGAAGGGTTGGCCGAGGGCGAGCAGGTGGTGACGCGCGGGGCGTTCAAGCTCGACAGCGAGCTTCAGATTCGCGGTCGGCCGAGCATGATGGGGCGGGACGAGTTGTTCGGCGGCGAAGCCGGGCACGCGCATGGCGACGCCAGCGCGGCGGCCGAGCCGGGCAAGACGTGTCCGGTGACGGGCTTGCCGTTGGACGCGATGGGCGGGCCGGTGCGTTACGAGCATGAGGGGCAAGAGATTCTGTTCTGCTGCGACGCCTGCCCGCCGCGGTTTGAGGCGGAGCCGGAGCGGTATCTGCCGGCGGTGGAGCAGGCGACGGAAGACGAAGTGCACAACCACTGAGCGGGCCCGGACGCACAAGTGCCCGGCTGCTGAACCAGCCTCGGCCGATTGGGAATGATCATGATGCATGAGCGTACGATGCTTGATCCGGTGATTCGCTTCTTTCTCACGCAGAAGCTGGTGGTGGTGCTGATCGTGCTGCTGCTGATCGGCGCGGGGCTGGCGGTTGCGCCGTTCGACTGGGACATGGGCGGCCTGCCGCGCGACCCGGTGCCGGTGGATGCGATGCCGAACCTCGGCGAGAACCAGCAGATCGTCTTCACCGACTGGCCCGGCCGATCGCCGCAGGACGTGGAGGACCAGGTCACCTATCCGCTGACGGTGAACCTGATGGGCATGCCGGGCGTGAAGGAAGTGCGCAGCAGCTCGGCCTTCGGCTTCTCGATGGTGTTCATCATCTTCGAGGACGGCATTGAGTGGGACTGGTCGCGGGCGAAGATCATCGAGAAGCTCAGCAGCCTGCCCGCCGGCACGCTGCCCGACGGCGTCGCGCCGACGCTGGGCCCGGACGCCACGGCCCTGGGGCAGGTGTTCTGGTACACGCTTGAGGGCCGGGGGCCCGACGGTAAGCCGGTCGGCGGCTGGGACCTCGCTGAACTGCGCAGCGTGCAGGACTGGCTGGTGCGCTACGGCCTGCTCGGGGCCGAGGGCATCACCGAGGTCGCCTCCATCGGCGGCTACGTGCCCGAATATCTCGTCGAGGTCGACCCCGACGCGCTGCGACAGTACGCCGTGACGCTGCCGCAGGTGCTTGCCGCCGTGCGCGAAAGCAACCTCGATGTCGGGGCCGGCGTCACCGAGATCAACCAGGTCGAATACGTCATCCGCGGCGTCGGCTTTGTCGAGACGCTGGAAGACATCGAGCGCACCGTGATCGAAGCGCGCGCCGATCATGTGCCCGTGCGCGTGGGCGACGTGGCGACGATCAGCCGATCGCCCGCCCCGCGCCGCGGCGCGCTGACGGTGGCCGGGGCCGAGGCGGTCGGTGGCGTGGCCGTGGTGACCGAAGGCTACAACCCGCTCCAGGCGATCCATAACGTCAAGGCCAAGATCGCCGAGATCCGCCCCGGTCTGCCCGCCCGCGCCGTGATCGACTGGGACCGCATCGACCGCGACAGCGTCCGCCGCTTCGCCGAGGCGCAGGGCTTACCTCCCCTCCCTTTGGGAGGGGCAGGGGGAGGGGATCATCGGCCGCCTGAATCTAACGTCCGCGCCGATGACGCCACGCAGCCCGAGGCACCCTCCCCCAACCCCTCCCGCGTCCGGAATGGGGAGGGGAGTATGATCGCCTCCCCCGAGATCGACCAGGACGCCTGGCTCACCTGGCTGCGCGACACGCCGCGCGAGCAGTGGCCCGAGTGGGTGACCATCAGCCAGCTTGAAATCGTGCCCTTCTACGATCGCACGGATTTGATTTACGCGACGCTGGGCACGCTCAGCGATGCGCTGGTGCAGCAGATCCTGGTCACGATGATCGTCGTGCTGGTGATGGTGGTGCATCTGCGCAGCGCGCTGGTGATCAGCGCCATGCTGCCGTTGGCGGTGCTGGTGGCGTTCATCCTGATGAAGCTGGTGGGCGTGGACGCGAACGTGGTGGCGCTGGCGGGCATTGCCATCGCCATCGGCACGATCGTCGACATGGGCGTGATCGTCACGGAAAACGTGCTCAAGCACTTGAACGACGCGCCGCCCGACGCGTCGCGCCTGGAGATCGTCTTCCGCGGCACACAGGAAGTCGGCTCCGCCATCCTCACCGCCATCAGCACGACGATCATCAGCTTCCTGCCCGTGTTCACGATGACCGGCGCGGAAGGCAAGATGTTCATCCCGCTGGCGTACACCAAGACGTTCGTGCTGCTGGGGGCGATCTTCGTGGCCCTGGCGATCGTGCCGGCCGTGGTGCACGTGGTCATCGCCAGCGACGTGCGCCGGCGGTCGCTGCGCCGCGGGCTGCTGTTCGTGGTGGGTGTGGCGGCGGTGGCGTTGATCGCCGTCGCGCTCGTGCAAGGCTGGGGCTGGGTCTGGCCGATGGGTCTGCTGCTGCTGGGCGTGGTGATCTACCACCTGCTGGAGGACGACCTGCCCGCCATCATCGCCCGCATCCGCCCGCAATGGAGCGAACCGGCGCAGACCTTTGCCCGCGGTCTGCACCGCGCGGCGGCATGGGTTGCCACGGCCGTCGCGGCGCTCGTGGTCGGCTACGTGCTCGCCGGCGTCTGGGAGCCGCTCGGGCCCGAGCGCGGCATGGTGCGAAACTTCCTCTTCGTCGTCGGCCTCATCGGCGGACTGCTCGCGCTGTTCTGGGCGTTCATGTTCGCCTATCCCTACCTCCTGGGCCTGGTGCTGCGCTTCAAGTTCACGTTCCTGACGCTGCCCGTGCTCCTGATGGCGTTCGGCCTCGGCTACGTCTGGTGGGGACCGGTGACTTTCTTCGGCCCGCTGGACAAAGCGTCCCACGCGGTGTTCGCAAATGAGCGTGACATCCAAACGCTTCTTGACGAAGGCTTGCTCGCACGCCAGCAGGAGCTTGTCCGGGCAGACACCGGCGAGCGTGTCCAACCCACGGAGTTCGAGGGGGCTGGTGAGATTCAGCGGCTGATCGAAGAAGGTGTCCTCGCGCGAACCCGCGACCGCTTGACCTGGACCGCGACCGCGTCCCGGGTCGAACGGGAAGACATGGAATCGATGCTTCAAGCCTACCAGGTGGGCAATCGGTCACGCGTGCTGCGGCAGTGGCAGCGCCGCAAAGAACTTGTCGAACTAAGCCGGCGGCCGTGGCGGGAAGTTGAAGATGAGTCGTTGCTCACGCGTGCCAGGTGGAAGGTCGTTCAGGACTGGGAAGGCCTCGGCCGCGAGTTCATGCCACCGTTCGACGAAGGCGCGTTTCTCTGGATGCCCACCACCATGCCGCACGCCTCGATCGGCGAAGCGCTGGACGTGCTGACGTACCAGGACCTCGCCATCGCGTCCGTGCCGGAGGTCGAGGGCGTGTTCGGCAAGATCGGCCGCACGGAGTCCGCGCTTGACCCGGCCCCGATCTCCATGGTCGAAACGGTCATCCACTACAAAAGCGAGTACATCACCGACGCCGCCGGCCGACGGGTCAACTTCCAGTATGACGCGGAGCGTGAAGCGTTCGTCCGCGACGCGCAGGGGGAGTTGATCCCCGACACCACCGGCAACGGCCGGCCGTACCGGCAGTGGCGCGACCACATCGACTCGCCCGACGACATCTGGAACGCCATCGTCGCCGCCGCCGCATTGCCCGGCGTCACCAGCGCGCCCAAGCTCCAGCCGATCGAGACCCGGCAGATCATGCTCCAGACCGGCATGCGCGCCCCGATGGGCATCAAGCTGCGCGCCCCGGACCTCGAAACGCTCAACCGCATGGCCGTGCAACTCGAAGGCTTCGTGCGCGAAGTGCCCTCTGTTCGGTCAGGCACGGTCAACGCCGACCGCGTCGTCGGCAAGCCTTACCTGGAAATCCATCCCGACCGTGAGGCGATCGGCCGCTACGGCCTGCGCATCGCGGACGTGCAGGCGGCGATCCAGACCGCCGTCGGCGGCACGCAGGCCACGACCACCGTGGAAGGCCGGGAGCGTTACCCGGTGCGCGTGCGCTATGCCCGCGAACAGCGTCAGGACATCGAAGCCATGGAGCGCGTGCTGCTGGCGACGTCGGACGGGGCGCAGATTCCGCTGTCGCAGGTCGCCGAGATCCGCTATGCCCGCGGGCCGCAGATGATCAAGAGCGAGAACACGTTCCTCACCGCCTACGTCACCTTCGGCCCGCAGGCCGGCATGGCGGAAGTGGACGTGGTCGAGCAGGTGCGCGACTATCTCGACGGCAAGGTCGCCCGCGGCGAGTTGACCGTCCCGCAGGGCGTGAGCTGGCGTTTCGCGGGCAACTACGAACACCAGCAACGCGCGGCGAAAACGCTGATGATCGTGCTGCCGATCGCGCTGCTGACGATTCTCCTGATCCTCTACTTCCAGTTCCGCTCGCTGGTCACGACGCTGATTGTCGCCATCGGCATCGGCATCGCTTGGGCGGGCGGCTTCACCATGATCTACTGGTACGGCCAACCATGGTTCGCCAACTTCGATGTCTTCGGCGTCAACATGCGCGACCTGTTCAACCTGCACCCGATCAACCTCAGTATTGCGGTGTGGGTCGGCTTCCTGGCGCTGTTTGGCATCGCGGTGGACGACGGCGTGGTGATGGCGACCTACCTCAAGCAGCGGTTCGAGCGTGATCGGCCGACCACGATCGCGGCCATCCGCAAGGCGACGCTGGACGCGGGCCTGCGCCGGGTGCGACCCTGCCTGATCACCAGTGCCACCACCATCCTCGCCCTGCTGCCCGTGCTCACCGCCACCGGCACCGGCGCGGACATCATGATCCCCATGGCCATCCCCAGCGTCGGCGGCATGTTCTTCGTGCTGCTGACCATGTTCTCTGTCCCCGTGCTCTACTGCCTGGCCGAGGAACTCAAGCTCAAGTGGCGGCTGACGGACGGCGAGCAAAACGAGCCCGCCCCCGCGCCTTCGCCACGCCCGGCCTCCTATGATCCGGCAAGCGGCGAAGGGCCGCGTTGATCTTTGCGGTTGTGAAAGGAAACAGCGATGTTTCAAGCCGGCCAGCGCGTCTGGCATAAACATGCCGACCGGTTCGGCCGCGTCGATCTGGCGGACAACCAGACGCAGCCGTCGCATTACGTCACCATCATCTGGGAAGACGGCGAAGGCCACGGCCTCTGCGCGGAAGCAGACCTGCTGCCCGCCGGGGAAGAGGATGACCCTTCTGACACGACTTGCCGTTGACCGCACCGCCCGCTCGCGGCCATCTGACGCCCACGGCGTCACGCCGTGAGCGCCGGTGACATACAAGGGCACCTCAATCCGCGGCGGCCTGAATCAGCCCATCGGCGTGGGCCTGGAGCCAGCGGACCTTGCGCTCCACCATCGTCAGAAACGCGAGGCCGTCGAGGTGGGCGAAGCTGCCGGTGGCGGCGATGTGGATGACCGCCTCGGCGACCAGCGCTTCGATCATCAGGTAAGGCAGGCTCTTCAACTCCGCATGGCTGAGCATCGCGTCCGGCACACCGTCGTAGCCACGCAGGAACCGCCGGTAGCGGGACTCGTCAATGTAGTCCGGCCAACCCGACGGATCGTCCCCCCCACCGAGAATCGAAAACTGCAACGCCCCGTTGGCCACGTCCAGCACACGCTGAAGATTGCGGGCCGAGTCGTAGTCGATCACCGCCACCACGCGCGAACCGCGAAAGAGCATGTTCCCCGGATGCCAGTCGCTGTGGACCGTCTGCACCGGCCAGTCGGCCAGGCCCAGCTCATTCACCTGCTTCGCGGCCTGGTCATAGCTGCTCAACAGGAAACGAAGCAGCTTGTCGAGTTGGCCCGTGTCGACAGAAGCGGGACCGCGAGCGAGCACTCCGGGAATCTGCTGCACGGCCGCGGACACGGTCTTCGTCGCATGGTACGAGCCCTGGGCGGAGTTGTACTCGCTCTTGAAGTTCAGCAGCAGGCGATGGAACAGGCCCAGCGTCTTGCCCGCGTCGCCCGTGGCTTCGAGCGACGCATCGTAGGCGGTGCCCTTGATGTACTCGAACAGCTCGTAGATGTGCTCCTTCCACTGGAGCATCGAGTTGTTGTCGTGCCGCGTGCCGATCAGGTGCGGCAGCGGAAACTGCCGGTCGGCCAGGTGAAGCTGAAGGGCATGGCAGAAGGCGACCTTCTCGGCGTCATTCTTGCCGCGGGCGCGGCGTTTGAGCAGGTACCGCCCGGCCTCGGACTTCAGCAGCAGCTTGGGCGCCTTGCGCGAGCCGCGGGGAAACTCCTGGATCGTCTCGATGACGCCGACGTCGTAGTGCGAGAGAACGATCGCCAGCTCCAGCGTGCCGAAGCGCGCCCGGCCGGTCGAGCCTGGCCGACTGGGAATCGCGTCGGTGCTGGTCTCCGACGGCGCGACGCCCGAGGGATACGCACTGCCGCTCTCGCCCGCCGACGCGCTGGGCGTGCTGCCAGGCGCACTGCCGGAGGCGCTGTCGCCGACGGTCGTGGCCGCGGGCTGGCTTGCTTTGGCGGGTTCGTCGGGCATGGGAGGACCATCTGTGATCGATGAATCGGTGATCGGTGAAGTCGATCAACGATGATCGATCATCGATGCATCGATTCGCTTACTCGACATTCTGCACCTGTTCCTTGATCCGATCAATGGCGCTCTTCACTTCGACGATGGCCCGGCTGATGGTCGCGTCGTTGCTCTTGCTGGCGATGGTGTTCGCTTCGCGGAGCAGTTCCTGCGAGAGGAAGTCGAGCGTGCGGCCGGCCGGCGTGTCCTTTTTCGAATCGATGATCTGCTCGAACTGTTCGAGGTGGCCCACCGTCCGCGACAGCTCCTCGCAGATGTCAGCCCGGTCGGCGAAAATAGCGACTTCGCGGATCAGGTCATGCTCGGAGACTTTCAGCTTGGCCTGGGCCATCAGCTCGTCGATCCGCGTTCGCAGGCGCTGATGATACTCGTCAATGACCACCGGGGCGCGTTCGCGGATCACCTCCAGCCGGTCGCGGATCAGGTCGCGGTGGGTCAGCAGATCATCGGCCAGGGCCTTGCCTTCCTTGACGCGCATGGCCATCAGGTTGTCGCACGCCTGGTCGAGCAGCTTCAGCAGCACCGGCCGGGCCCGGCTGACCAGCGACTCTTCATCCTCGCTGGGCTGGAGCACGCCGGGCAGGGCGAGCAGTTGCGTCAGGTCGATGTGGACCGCGTGGTCGGAGATCTTGTCGTGGATGGTTTCGAGGTGGTCGAGGTAGGTCAGCAGCGCGGCGTCGTTGACCCGGCTGGCGGCGTGGGCGTCGGAGATGCGCAGCTTGACGGTGAGCGTGAGCGAGCCGCGGGTGACGCGCTTGCGCAGGGCGGCTTCCAGCTCGGCTTCGAGGCCGCCGATGGACTCGGGCAGGCGCAGGGCGGCCTTGAAATATTTGTTGTTGAGGCTCCGCAGTTCGAGTGCGAAGTGGATGCCGTCGATCTGCGCCGAGGCGTCGCCGTAGCCGGTCATGGATCGGATCATAGGCGCACAAGGTGGAACGGCGGCGGGAGGCGCCGCGGGGGAACGGATCAAAGTGGCTGCACGACCCGTTGCCGTGCAGCGCGAGCTGGCTTCACCACCCTCTGAATCGGCTCAATGCGGACGGGGCTTCACGACGCCCGGCAACCATGTTCGCAAAGCGTTCGTTTCTTCAACGTTCGCTTTTCAAAATAGCCCTGCCCGGAAGGGCAGGGTTCGGACGCCCTTGGGTGGCCGGTGACAACCCCGGCCTTCCGGCCGGGGCTATTATTGAGCTTTGAGCCGTTCGCTTTAAGCGATTAGCCAGCAATAAACCGAACGGAGGGGGCATTCTGGCTGAAGGCTTAAAGCGAACGGCTCAAAGCTCAATAGACCTGAATCAACGCGTTATTGGTCCGCCGGCTCGGTGTTCGTGTCCGCATCGGGCTCGCCATCGAGAGTTTCGAGGGTCTGCTCGCCTTGCTCGGCGTCGGCGGGCGATTCCGGAGCGTCGGGCGGCGTCACCTGGTCGATGTTGGCATCGCCGGGCGTGTCGCCCGCGGCGGGCGGCTCGCCGGTGACCGGCGCGGCGGGGTCGGGCATGGTGGTTTCCTCGGCGTCGGCATCGTCGGCGTCCTCGTCGACCGGTGCGGTGACGGGTTGGCCGGCGGCGGCGTCGGGCACCACTTCGTCGCGGATGGTCCAGGTCAGGCCCATGGCGAGCAGGAGGAAGAGGACGAAGCAGGCGACGGTGATCCAGGTGAGCACGTCGCCGGTCTTGGCGCCGAACGCGGCCGTCTCCGACCCGCCGCCGCCGCCGCCGCCGAACGCGCTGCCGAGCCCGCCACCCTTGGGCTTCTGGATGAGGATGACCAGCATCATGAACAGGCAGACCACGACGAAGGCGGTCGCGAGCACGGTGGGCCAGGTGAAAAAGGCGAGGGTCAGAGGCATGGTCGGAAGTCCGGGGTTCGATGGTGCGAGGTTGCGGCTGCGCGTGGCGTCAGCCGGCGTTGACAATGGCGAGGAAGTCGTCGGCCTTCAGGGCCGCGCCGCCGATGAGGCCGCCGTCGATATCCGGCTGGCCGAACAGTTCGCTGGCGTTGGCGGGCTTGACCGAGCCGCCATACTGAATACGCGTCTGGCTGGCGATTTGATCGCCGAATGCGTGGGCGAGGTATTGCCGGATCGCCTGGTGGGCGGACTGGGCGTCGTCGGGCGTGGCGGTCTTGCCGGTGCCGATGGCCCAGACCGGCTCATAAGCGATGACGACGTCCGCCATCTGCTCGGCCGTCACACCAGCCAGCCCGTAGCCGAGCTGTCCGGCATTGATCGCGTCGGTCTTGCCCGCCTCGCGCTGCTCCAGCGTCTCGCCGATGCAGAGCACGACCTGCAGCCCCGCCTCCAGGGCGGCCAGCGTCTTGTCATTGATCAGCGTGTCCGGCTCACCGATGACGTGCCGGCGCTCGCTGTGCCCGGTGAGCACGGTGGTCACGCCCAGGTCCTGGAGCATGGCGAGGCTGATCTCGCCGGTGTACGCCCCGTTGGGCTGGTGGTAGAAGTTCTGCACGCCAAGCTGGACGAGGTTGCCGGCATTGGCCGCCAGCGTCTCGGCCACGGGAATCAGGTAAGGCGCAGGCGGGCAGACGAACACGTCGGCCTGCTCGCCGGCGGTCACGCCCTCGGACACCGCCGCCGCCAGGGCCTCGGCCTCGGCGCGGTTGGTGTTCATCTTCCAGTTGCCGCCAACGATCGTCTTACGCTCAGCCACGGGGACTCCCCTTTTCAACTCGGTCACGGGTCGGTTGCGAACCGGGCAGTATAGCGAAAATTCAACCCCGGGGGCGGCGGGAATCACCCCGCACAAACCCCCACGCCCGCCTCTGAGGAGCGCAGCGACGATGAGCGGGATGAGTCAATGACAAATGACAAAACTCAAATGGCAAGTGAAAGCAACGGAAAGCCGGTTCTGCCATTTGTCATTTGAATTGTGTCATTGGAGCTTCACTGATCCCGCTCTTCGCTCGCGGACTCGCTCAGAGGCGGGCGTGGGGGGTAGGATGGCGGGCATGGGATGTGCCATTTATCACGTGGATGCGTTCACCGACCGGGCCTTCGCAGGCAACCCGGCGGCGGTCTGCCTGCTGACCGCCGAGCCGGGCGACGACTGGCTGCAAGCGGTGGCGGCGGAGATGAACCTGTCCGAGACGGCCTTCGTTCGGCCGGTGCCGGGCGGGTTCGAGCTGCGCTGGTTCACGCCGGCGGCCGAGGTGGAGCTGTGCGGCCACGCGACGCTGGCGGCGGCGCACGTGCTCTGGGAGCAGCAGTTGGTCGGGCCCGGCAAGCCGATCGCCTTCAAGACGCGCAAGCGCGGGCTGCTGCTGTGCGAGCAGGACGCGGATTCGGGCCTGATCGCCATGGACTTCCCCACCGACCCGCCCGCCCCGGCCGACCCGCCTGAGGGACTGCTGGACGTGCTGGGCGTCGAGGCGACGGCGGTGCTGCGCAGCCGGTATGACTGGATCGTGGAACTGGCGGACGAGCAGGCGGTGCGCGACGCGGAGCCGGACTTCGTGGGGCTGTTCGACTTCGAGACGCGGGGCGTGGCGTTGACGGCCCGGGGGTCGGCGGCGGAGGTGGATTTCGTCTCCCGCTTCTTCGCGCCACGCTTGCGGATTGATGAAGATGCGGTCACCGGCTCACTGCACTGTGCGCTGGGGCCCTACTGGCGGCGCAAGCTGGCGAAGGACGTGCTGGAGGCCCGGCAGCTTTCGCCGCGTGGCGGCCAGTTGCGTGTGGCCATGCGCGAGGCGGACGACCGGGTCGCCCTGGCCGGCCGGGCGGTGACGGTGACGGCGGGGCAGTTGGTGGTGTGAGGTTCGGGGTTCGGGGTTCGGGGTTCGGGGTTCGGGCAGAAGTGTAGAAGCCGAGGGCTGAGTCCGCGAAGCCCCGGATGGGGGGAAAAGATTTCTAATTGCTAATTGCTGATGGCTGATGGCTGATTGCTCAAACCAGAAATCAGCAATTAGAAATCTCATCCCCCTCACGTCTGGCCGGGCCAGGTGTGGCCGGCCTGGGCCTGGGCGGCTTTGAAGGCGTCGCGGAGTTTCTGCACCACGTCGTCGGGCAGCGGGCCCTTGCGGGCGGCGGCGAGGTTGGCGCGGGCGTTGATCAGGCTGGTCGTGCCGGCGATGGCGGTGTGTACGCCCGACTGCGAGAGCGTGAAACGCAGCGCCACCTCGGGCCATTCCATCTCCGCATGCCCCGGAAACCCCACGTCCGCGGGCGTGATGCCCATGGCGGCCAGCCGCTGCGTGTACGTCTCGGCATACTGGCTGTACATGCCCGGCTGCTCACTGAGCTCGCGCCAGGCGGCGTTGGCCAGGGGGCGCTTGGCCATCACGCCCAGCTCACGGTCGCGGGCGATCGGCAGCACGGTGTCGATATTCGCCTGGTCGGTGACGTTGACCGAGGTCTGGAGCACCTCGATGTCGTTGATCTTCGCGGCGTAGACGGCGGCGTCGTTGTCGCCCGAGTAGCCGACGACGCGGATCTTGCCGGCGTCGCGAGCCTTGACCAGGGCGGCCAGGGCGTCGCCCTGCTCGAGCACCTGGAGGCTGCACGAGTGCAGGAGCATGACGTCGAGGTGGTCGGTGTTGAGCCGGCGAAGCGAGCGTTCGACGGTTTCACGGATCAGCCGGGGGCTCCAGGCGTCGGCGTCGATGTCCGGCAGCTTGTGGCCGCACTTGGAGACGAGGATGTACTCCTCCCGCCGGTGGCTGACGGTCTTGCCGATCCGCTCTTCCGAGCCGGGGTAGTTGGCGGCGGTGTCGATGAGGTTGACGCCCTCGTCGAGCATTTCGTTGAGGATCTGGGCGACCTTCTCCTCGCTGATGTCGAGGAAGCCGATCGGCGCGGCGCCAAAGCCCAACGGCGACACCTTCAACCCGGTTCTGCCAAACTTGACCTTGTTCATGGGGGCACAGGATACCAGAGGAACGGCGAGGAGACAGGGTTGCACTGGACTCGCCTGTCGCGGCGGCGAACAATCGGCCGGGCTGCGTCGGCAAACTGGGGTGTTCATGGTTCGTTCGCAGAAACAGGCGACGCCGGCCACCACGCCGCGCTTCGATCGTCCCGCCACGCCGTCCGCCACGCCCGTCGCCCGCCCTGCTTCGCCGCGCACCGGTACGCCGCGCACCGGCGAGGATGTCGAGCTTGCCCGCGTCACGCCGCTGCCGCCGCGGGTGGCGACCTGGCTGTTCATCGCCGCGCTCCTCGGGGCCACGCTGCTCGGGGCCGGCCTTCGGCTGTACCAGCTTGACCGCCCCAGCTTCTGGGCGGATGAGCTTTACTCCCTCCGCTCAATCACCGACGAGCAGCCGCCGCCGCTGTGGCGGATCCTCTCCCACTCCGCCACCTGGGCGGGCCTTCAGTTCACCGGGGCCGATCTCGCCGCCGCCGACCGCGACGCGCCGGAGCTGTGGCAGAGCTTGGGCATCAACCACTTTGCCGCACGCATCGGGCCCGCCCTCATCGGCGTGCTCACCATCCCCCTCCTCGCCTTCGCCGGCCGGCGGGTGCTCGGCGACCGGGGGGCGATCCTGCTCGCGCTGCTCGTCGCCGTGCTGCCCTGGCATATCGAGTGGTCGCAGAACGCCCGGTTCTACGTGCCGCTGTTCCTGTTCTACGGCCTGAGCGTGCTGCTCTACTTCGACGCCACCACCCGCTATTCCCGCGCCCGACTGGTGATGGCGATGCTCTGCTTCGTGCTGGCGTTCATGCACCATCCGCCGGGCATCTTCCTCGCCGGCGTCTTCGCCGCCGACTGGCTGGCAAGCTGGGGCATGCGGCAGCGGCCGCGCCTCGGCGCGTTCGGCTACATCAGCGTCGCAGTCGCCGTCGGCCTCTGCCTGGCCGTGCTCATCATCGACATGAACACCATGGCCGCCGGCTACAACCGCCTGGAGGGCCAGCCGCGCGGCCACAGCGTCGCCATGCTCCTGGCGGGCACGGCCTACCTCGTCCACCCGGTGGTCATCGCCTGCGCGGGCTTCGCCGGCTGGCTGCTGCTGGCCCGGCGCGAACGGCTGGGCAGCTACCTGCTGCTGGCGGCGCTGGTGCCGCTGGCGGTGCTGATATGGTTCAGCGCCACCGATCGCATGTTCGTCCACGTCCGCTACGGGTTCATGGCCAGCATCGGGTACGTCGCCCTCACGGCCATTGCGCTCGACCGGCTGTACGCCCTGGCGGCGCCGCGCTTCGGCCGGGTGTTCGCCGCCGCCCCGGCCGTGGCGGTGCTGATCCCGCTGCTGATGGTGGACGGGTTCTACCACAGCGGCGGGTACGGCTTCCGCTCGCGGTGGGATGAGGGGTTCCAGTACGTCCAGCAGCACGCCGGGCCGGAGGCGACGGTGGCCACCAACTTCACCCTCGCCGGCCGATACTACACGCAGCGGGCGGACCTCGTCGGCTTCCCCGCTTCGGCCGAGGCGCTGGAAGCGATGGCCGAGGCGGCCGAGGGCCCGGTCTGGCTGGTCACGGCCGTCGAGTCGGCCCAGGGCGCGGAAGAGCAGCAGTGGATTGACGACGTGGCCAACCTGCAAGCTTACTTTGACACCCGCATCGAGCAGCCATTCTCCTCGATCCGCGTCTATCGGTACGAGGGGCCGAGGTGAGCGGGGACTGGGGGTTCGGGGTTCGGGCAGAAGTGTAGAAGCCGAGGGCTGAGTCCGCGAAGCCCCGGATGGGGGGAAAAAGATTTCTAATTGCTGATGGCTGATGGCTAATGGCTGATGGCTGATGGCTGATGGCTGATTGTTCAAATCAGAAATCATCAATCAGCAATTAGAAATCTCTCCCCCCCCTCATCCCGCTCTTCGCTCGCGGACTCGCTCAGAGGCGGGCGTTTTTCCCAACCCCCAACCCCCACTCCCCAATCCCCCCATTTCGTCTTTGTTCAAATCCCCGGGGGGGGCTAAGATGAAAGTCGCCCTGTTTTGAGGTGATCCGCGCGCCCGGCGGGCGGACCCGAACGTTAAGGAACCATCATGACCAGCACGCGCCAAGAGCCTGCGGCGGGCCCCATGCCCGACGTGCAAGGCAGTTACGACGCTCGAAACATCCCGATCAACAAGGTCGGGGTCAAGGACATTCGCTACCCCATCACGCTCCACTGCCCGGCCACCGGGGGCGTGCAGCACACGATCGCCCAGGTGAACATGTACGTCGGCCTGCCCCACTACCAGAAGGGCACGCACATGAGCCGGTTCCTCGAAGTGCTCAATAAGCACCACGAGTCGGTGCGCTCGGACCAGGTGATGGACATCTGCCACGACATGAAGCACCGCCTCGAAGCCGAGGAAGCCCACCTCGAACTGCACTTCCCCTACTTCATCGACAAAAAAGCCCCTGTCACCGGGCAACTCGGCAAGATCGACGTGGAAGTCAGCTTTGAAGGCACCAGCGGCGTCGCCGGCCAACCCGACAGCGAGGCCGAGGACTTCATCCTGAGCATCAAAGTCCCCGCCACCAGCCTCTGCCCCTGCTCCAAGGAAATCTCGGCCTACGGCGCCCACAACCAGCGCTGCGAGATGGAAGTCCGCGTCCGCTTCGCACCGGGGCAGTCGATGTGGATCGAGGAGCTGTTCGACATCGTCGAGCAGCAGGCGAGCACGCAGGTCTTTGCCGTGCTCAAACGGCCGGACGAGAAGTACGTCACCGAAGCGGCCTACGACAATCCCAAGTTCGTCGAAGACATCGTTCGCGACCTGGCCGTCGCCCTCGACCGCGAAGACCGCATCATCTGGTACCAGGTCAACTCGGAGAACTTCGAGTCCATCCACAACCACAACGCCTACGCGTTCATCGAGCGCGACAAGCGCATCGCCTGATTCGAGGCTGTGCGACTTCAGTCGCTCTGCCCGCAATTCGTGAACAAAAGGGCGGACGGATGACCGCCGGGTCGTTATAGTAACGGGCCCATGCCCGAGTGAGACTTGCCTGTGCGACGTAGCCGAAAACCCATCGTGATCGCCTCCCGCCGCAGCCGGCTGGCGCGGATCCAAGCCGAGCTGGTGGGCAACGCCCTGGCGAAACTGCACCCGCGGTTGAGCGTGGAGTACCGCTGGATCGACTCCGAAGGCGATCTGCGCCCCGACCAGTCGCTGGCGGACGTCGGCGGCAAGGGGCTATTCACCCGGTCGCTGGAGAAGGCGCTGCTGGCGGGCGATGCGGACCTGGCGGTGCACAGCCTCAAGGACATACCGGCCGTCGATACGCCGGGCCTGACGCTGGCGGCGATCCCCGCCCGCGCGGACGTGCGTGACTGCCTAGTCGCCCGCGACGGCTCAAGCCTGGCGGAACTGCCCGCCGACGCGGTCGTGGGCACCTCCAGCCCCCGGCGGGCGGCGCAGGTGCTCCGCCTTCGGCCGGACCTGCGGATCAACCTCATCCGCGGCAACGTTGACACCCGCCTGCGCAAAGTGCTCGACGCCGAAGTGGACGCCCACGGCCACGCCTACGACGCCACGCTGCTGGCGGTCGCCGGCCTGCTGCGCCTGGGTCTGCGTGAGCACATCACCCACCCGGTCGACCTCGAAGACGTGTTGCCCGCCGCCTGCCAGGGAGCCCTGGCGATCCAGTGCCGGGCGGACGACCATGTCGCCCTGACGCGTTGCCTGCCGTTGAACGATCCGACCACCGCCACGGCCGTGCACGCCGAACGGCAGGTGGTCGCCGCGCTCAAGGGCGACTGCCATTCGCCGATCAGCGTCTACTGCCAGCCCGTGCCGCCGCAGGCCCGGGGCAAGCGGAACACCGATGCGCACTGGTTCCGCCTTCGCACGCGGGTGCTGTCGCAGGACGGGCAGACCTGCCTGGTGACGGATGAGACGACGTCGCCGAAGGACCTTCGCCGCACGGTGCGTCAGACGGTCGATACGCTGGTCGAACAGGGGGCCCGCCGCCTGCTCGCCGCCTGCCGCGGCATCCTCGCCCTGCCCGCGGAAACCAGCAAGCCCGCGGAAGTCGCGGCGGAGTGAGGGCAGAGACCGAAAAACGCCCGCCTCTGAGGAGCGCAGCGACGAAGAGCGGGATGAGTGAAGCTCAAATGACAAATGATGGAACCGGCTTTCCGTTGCTTTCATTTGCCATTTGAATTTTGTCATTTGTCATTCCCCTGATCCCGCTCTTCGTCGCGGTGCTCCTCAGAGGCGGGCGTTGGGGTTGTGGGTTTTCTTTACTTACTTCAGCGCGGCCATGCCGCGCTTGGCGCGTTGGTCGTTGACCTGCGCCAGCGCGGCGGGCTCATGCTTGAGCAGCTTCACCATCTGCGAGGTCGAGACGCCCTGCATCAGCGCGGCCCTGGCCACGTCGCATCCGGCGGCGACGATCGCGTCGAGGGCCTCGGCCAGCAAGGTGGGGAAATCGTCATGCCCGGGATTCAGCGCCAGCCGACCGGCCTTGACGCGCTGGCGCCAGGCGGCGCTGGGGCCGGTGGCGGGGTAGTCCCGGCGGACCGCCAGCGCCAACCGGACGCGCAGCCGGCGAAGCGCGAGCTTGCGGTTCTGCTCCTGGCTCCGCCGTTCGCTGGCCTGGGCGGTGACGCCGGTGGGCTGGTGGGTGAGTCGGATGGCGGTTTCGACCTTGTTGCGATGCTGGCCGCCGGGGCCCGAGGCGCGGGTGCGCTGGGTCTGGCACTGCTCGGCGAGCGTGTCGGACGGGAGGGCGGCGGGATGGACTTCCCCGGCAAGGCTCATGGCGGTATGGTAGCGGACGCGCCGGGCGGACGATCCGGTCAAGTCAGGCCAGGCCCGAGCCGACAACCCTTTCAGAGAAGGGGCCGAGGGGTCAAGGGGCCGAGGGGAAAGGCACAAGCGGGTCTTCTGCCTTTTCACTTGACCCCTTGGCCCCTCGGTCCCTCAGCCCCTTGACCCCTTTCCCCAAAGCGGAGAATCAGACGCCGTGAGTGAGCCGACCAGTCAGGACGTCGCCGAGCGGGATGAAGCCCCGGCGAACGCGGGGGGAGCCTTGGCCGCCTTTGATGCGTGGATGGCGAGCAATCCCTGGCACCCGCGGATCGTGCCCTTTGCGGCCTACCTGCTGCTGCTGGCGGTCATCGACTTCGCGCGTGGTTGGTGGCTGCCGAGCTATCCGCTGCTGTATGCCGTGCAGATCGCCGTGGTGGCGTGGCTGCTCTGGCGTTACCGCAAGCTGCTGCCGGAGCTGACGCTGCGATTTCACTGGCTGGCGGTGCCGACGGGGCTGGGGCTGTGCGTGGTGTGGGTGGCGTTGGGGTATGGGATGATCGCGCTGGCGCCGGGCTGGTTCGACGGGTCGGGCGAGGCGCATTACTTCCAGACGATGCGGGCCGAGCACGGGTGGGTGTTCTACGTGTCGATGGTGCTGCGGCTGGCGGGGATGGCGATGCTCGTGCCGTTGTTCGAGGAGCTGTTCATCCGCAGCGCCTGCCTGCGCGGATTGCACTCGGCGAAGCAGACGAAGATCGGGCTGGTGCAACTGGCGGAAGACATGCCGTTGATCGGCGAGCGGATTCTGCACACCCGGATCGCGCAGGAGGCGGCGAGCCATCCGCCGGCGTTCACGCAGCAGTTGCGCGACTGGCCGGTCGGGGCGTTGACCGTGTTCGGCGTGATCGCGTCGACGTTCATCTTCATGATCCACCATCTCCCGCGCGACTGGCCGGGCACGATCGCCTGCGGCGTCCTCTGGTGCGGGCTGCTGTGGTACACCAACCGCGGCGGCCGGCGGATGGGGCTGGGCCCGATCGTCTGGTCGCACGGGATCACCAACGCGGCGCTGTGGGCGTACTGCTGGCATTTCGACGACTGGCAGTTTCTCTAAATCCCATTCCGCCGCGCCGCTTGCGACGCGGCGGAATGTTGCCCAACGCGATCTGCGTGGCCGTGGCGGGGGCGGCTTCCCTCGTGAACAATTTTTCATTGCGCCTTTAGCTCATTTTTACTTCTCGCGCCTACGCTCATTTGTGGAGGCGGGCGCGTGGGTCTGAATCCGCATCCGCACGGACGTGGACTTTTTGGAGAAAGGACGCTGACCCATGCTTTACTGGGCATTGATTTTTTTCATCGTGGCTCTGATTGCAGCGTTGTTCGGCTTCGGCGGTCTCGCCGGCGCCGCGGCGACGATTGCACAGGTGCTGTTCGTGATCTTCCTGATCATGTTCATCATTTCGCTGGTGGTCGGCCTCGTACAACGGGGCGGACCGCGTGGCGTGTGATGAACCGACCCAATGGACAACCTTCAACGGTCATCGACCAGCCGGCCGCCGCCGGATCGGCGCGGTCGGCGTCTTTGACCGGGAGACCTGGCGATGCTCGCCTTTGTGTCCCTCACCCCGCAAGCGACGGGGCAGTTGCAGATGTTGGTTCGGCTGAACCTGGAGAGCCAGAAGTGCTTCCGCGCGGCGGGCGACCGCGTGGAGGACGCGGAACTGACCGCGTTGTTCTACGCGTACGCCCGGCAGCGGGCCGGCTTCGCCGCGGAGTTGAGCCGGTACGTCGCACACGATGCGTCGGCGGCGACCCCAGGCGATGGGGCGGCGCGGCGGCTGGCGGCGGTGCATCGGTGGTGGCATTCGCTGCGTCAGCACCTGGTGACCGACGCGTCAGCGTTGTCGCTGCGTCTGGCGGCGCGGGCGGAGGCGGAGGTGCGTGCGGCGTACGAGCAGGTGCTGCGCCACCCGCCGCATGAGGACGTCGTGCCAGCGCTCCAGCGCCAGCGCGATGCCGTGGCCAGCACGAGCGACCGGCTGCGAAGGTTGCACGAGGCGCGAGAGGTACGTCGGCTCGCTTCGTAAACCGGGGAAGCGCATCACGCGTGGAACGCCCGCTCGGCAGGGAGGCCGACGCGGGCGTTCGCTTTTTTTGTGGGTTCGGAGTTCGGGCAGAAGTATAGAAGCCGAGGGCTGAGTCCGCGAAGCCCCGGATGGGGGGAAAAAGATTGCTAATTGCTGATGGCTAATGGCTGATGGCTGATGGCTGATGGCTGATGGCTGATTGTTCAAATCAGAAATCATAAATCAGCAATTAGAAATCTCTCCCCCCATCCCGCCCTTCGTCGCTGCGCTCCTCAGGGACGGGCGTTTTTGCTGGACTCGAAACTCGCAACCCCCGCGCGGTACGATAGCGGGTCATGTGGACGACGATGACGACCAATCTGGGCGACTTGCTCGAGCGCGGCGGGCTGGTGATGTGGCCGTTGCTGGCGTTGAGCGTGACGGCGATGGCGCTGGTGCTGGAGCGTGGCTGGTTTTTTGTGCGGACGAACCATCCCGGCCGACGGGGACGGGCGGCGCAGATGGGTCGGCTGCTGCGCCAGGGTCGGCCGCGCGAGGCGGGGGCGCTGGCGTCGAACGACGGCAGTGTCTACGGCGACGCGGTGGCGGCCGTGCTGGCCGAGCCGGGCGGCGGCGACGCGGTGGTGGTCGAAACGCTCGAAGCGCAGCGGCGTCGGCTGGAGCGGTTTCTGCCCACGCTCTCGACCATCATCACCGCCGCACCGATGCTGGGCATCCTCGGCACGGTGCTGGGCATCATCGCCAGCTTCGAAATCCTCTCCGCCCGCACCGGCGCGACCGACCCGGCCTCGGTCAGCCAGGGCATCGCCGAGGCGCTGCTGACCACCGCCCTGGGGCTGCTGATCGCCGTGGCGACGCTGTTTCCCTACAACGCCTTCCGGGCCCAGGTCGACCGCACGCTCTCCCGGCTCGAATCGCTGGCGCAGGCGGCACGACAGGCGACCGCGGGCGAGCCCGTTGCACCGGGTGAGGATTCGGCTCCTGAGCCGGCAAATGCCGATAAGAGCAAGGGAAGCCGTGAAGATGGTTCGCCCGCACCGCTTGGCCCGTAAGGCGGACACGCCTATAACCCTCCCGTGTGGGCAGGAGGCGAAGGCGGAAGTTGCATTGCTGATTGCTGATGTCTGATTGAGCCATCAGCAATCATAAATGAGAAATTTCCCCCTGATCCGGGGCTTCGCGGACTCAGCCCTCGGCTTTGGCCTGACCTGTGATCTTCGCCCGCCGACCCAACGCCGCCGCAACGAGGAACGTCACCCATGCTCACGCCCGACCTCGCCCGCATCCGCTCGTTTGAAGTCGTGCCTTCGCTGCCCGAGCCGCTTCAGCCGCTGCTGGAGATCGCTTACAACCTCTGGTGGAGCTGGCATCCCGAAGCCGTCGAGCTGTTCATCCGCCTTGACCGCAAGCTCTGGCACGAGACGCACCACAACCCGGTCAAGATGCTCGGCATGGTCTCGCAGCAGACGCTGGACACCTTCGCCCGCGACGAAGGTTTCATCAGCACGCTCGGCCGGGTCCAAGAAAACCTCCAGCGCCACATGACCCGCACCCCCTGGCTGACCACCACCGACCACCACGACGCGCAGAACGCCACCATCGCCTACTTTTGCGCCGAGTTCGGCCTCACCGAATGCCTCCAGATCTACTCCGGCGGCCTCGGCTGCCTCGCGGGCGACCACCTCAAGTCCGCCGCCGAGTTGGGCCTGCCCTTTGTCGCCGTCGGCCTGCTCTACCGCAACGGCTACTTCCAGCAATACCTCAACGCCGACGGCTGGCAGCAGGAGTATTACCCGGAGCTGGACATCGCCAACCTGCCCGTCCGCCAGGTCACCGACAAGAAGGGCAAGCAGGTCACGGTCGACGTCGAGCTGCCCGGCCGAACGGTGCACATCGGCCTCTGGCTGGCCAAGGTCGGCCGCGTGCCGCTCTACCTGCTGGACACCAACCTGCCGGAGAACGACGAACACGACCGCGCCATCACCAGCCAGCTCTACGGCGGCGACATGGAAGCGCGCATCAAGCAGGAGATCGTGCTCGGCATCGGCGGCGTGCGGGCGCTGGAAGCGATCGGCATCCGCCCCGACGTCTGCCACATGAACGAAGGCCACTCCGCCTTCCTCGCCCTCGAGCGCGTCCGCCGGCTGATCGAGGATCACGACCTGAGCTTCGACGAAGCCCGCCAGCAGGCCGCCTCCAGCCACGTCTTCACCACGCACACGCCCGTGCCCGCCGGCATCGACCGCTTCCCGCCGGACATGATCGACCGTTATTTCAAGGATTACGTCGGCAGCCTGCGGCTGGACATGGAGGGCCTGTTCGCCCTCGGCCGGGAGAACGTGTTCAACAAGCACGAGTTCTTCTCCATGGCCGTGCTCGCGATCCGCACCAGCAGTTGGGCCAACGGCGTGAGCAAGCTGCACGGCCAGATCAGCCGGCAGATGTGGCAGGGGATCTGGCCGCAACTGCCCGACAGCGAAATCCCGATCCAGCATGTGACCAACGGCGTGCACGCGCGAAGCTGGCTCTCCGGCGACCTGGTCTACCTGCTCGACCGCTACCTCGGCGCCCGCTGGCAGAACGACCCGGCGGACCAGAGCGTCTGGCAGGCCGTTCTGGAAGTGCCCGACGAGGAGCTTTGGCGATTGCACGAGCGCCGCCGGCAAAAGCTGATCGTCTGGGCCCGCCGTCGGCTCAAGCGGCAGTTCGAGGCTCGCGGCGTCAACCCCGACCACACCCGCGCCGTCTCCGAATCGCTCGACCCCAACGCGTTAACCATCGGCTTCGCCCGGCGGTTCGCCACCTACAAGCGCGGCAACCTCTTTTTCCGCGATCCGGAACGGCTCAAGCGGCTGCTCTCGGACGCCGACCGGCCGATCCAGTTCCTCATCGCCGGCAAGGCCCACCCGGCCGACGGCGGCGGGAAGGACCTGATCCGCCAGATCGTCAAGTTCGCCCGCGAGTCCGACGCCGGGCACAAGATCATCTTCATCGAAAACTACGACATCAACGTCGCCCGCTACCTCGTCCAGGGTTGCGACCTCTGGCTGAACAACCCCCGGCGCGGCATGGAAGCCTCGGGCACCAGCGGCATGAAGGCCGCCATGAACGGCGTGCTCAACTGCTCGATCATGGACGGCTGGTGGGATGAAGCGTTCGACCCGGAAGTGGGCTGGTCCATCGGCCGCGGCGAAGAGTACGCCAACCCCGCCGCCGCCGACGACCTGGAAAGCCAGGCGCTCTACGACCTGCTGGAACAGGAGATCGTCCCCCTGTTCTACAACCGCGACCACCAGGGCGTGCCCCGCCAGTGGGTCGCCCGCATGAAGACCTGCATCGCCAGGCTCGCCCCGGCCTACAACACCAACCGCATGGTGCAGGAATATGCCGAAAAGCTCTACCTGCCCGCCCTGCATTTCGCACGCGAACTGGGGGCGAACAAGTTGAAGAAGTCGGTCGAGCTGGCGCACCAGAAGGTCCGCCTGCGCGGCGCGTGGGGCAAGCTGCGCGTCGACCAGGTGCAGGCCAAGACCGACCAGCCGCTGGGCGTCCGCGACAAGCTGCCGCTCACCGCCACGGTCTACCTCGGCGAACTGCAACCAGACGAGGTGCGCGTGCAGGCGTACACCGGCGGCTTGGACAGCGACGGCCGGATCGTCGACGGCCACGCCGTCGACCTCCAGCACGCCAAAGACCTGGGCCACGGCAAGCATCGCTTCACCGGCGAGATCGGGGCGGTCAACAGCGGACGCTACGGCTTCGCCATCCGCATCGTTCCCGGCGGCCCGGTCTTCGACGCGATCCCCGAGCCGGGCCTGATCCACTGGGAAGGCGTCCGCAGCAAGCCCGTGCCCGAAACCGTCATCGCCGAGGCCGAGCAGGCGGCGACGTAGCGAGCGCGACCATGCGCATTGAATGAAATTGAAGCCCACGGCGTCACGCCGTGGGCTTCTGCGGTTGCGCTGGATAACGGTCCCTTACCCCGCCAGGCGGCTGAGCAGCACGCCGGCGGCCACGGCGGAACCGATGACGCCAGCGACGTTCGGGCCCATCGCGTGCATGAGCAGGAAATTCTGCGGGTCTTCCTCCTGCCCCAGCCGATGCACCACCCGCGCCGACATCGGCACCGCCGAGACGCCCGCCGCGCCGATCATCGGGTTGATCGGCTGCTTGCTCACCGCGTTCATCAGCTTGCCGAACAGCACGCCCACCGCCGTGGCGATGGCGAAGGCGGCGATGCCCAGGGCGAAAATGTAGATCGTCTGGAACGTGAGGAAGTTGGCCGCCTGCGTCTTCGCCCCCACCGTGACGCCAAGCAGGATGGTGACGATGTCGATGAACGAGGTCTGCGCCGTCTTGGCCAGGCGGTCGGTGACCATCGATTCGCGCAGGAGGTTGCCGAAGAAGAGCATGCCCAGCAGCGGCAGGCCGCCGGGCGCGATGGCGGCGGTGAGCAGGAAGC
>JBBDPC010000057.1:0-5054 GCA_040876735.1 Phycisphaeraceae bacterium
CATGGGCCGGTGAAGACTCTCATAGCAGATGGATCAGGATTTGGGGAGCAGGTCAGTTGGGCTTTTGTGTTTGCATACGTCGTTACATGTGTACTGGGGCCGGGAATGCTGATCGTGGGGTTGATCGCAGATGCACTGGCGCTCGTCTAAGGAAAGTTACTGTCGCAGCGATCTTGTAAATTCTCATGGGGTGCCTGATAGCTACAATCATGCCGCCATGCCTTCAACCGTCAAATGATGCACATCTGTGCGGGCGCTGGCGTGCTCGAAGGTGATGGCGCAGACGTTGCCTTGTGCGTCCACGTCCAGAAGCGTGTTCTCATCGAGTTCCCGCGACTCTGCGATCTCGCGGTCCCGGAACTCGATGTAGAGGGTATCCGTGTCCTCGAAGTATTGTATTTTCATACTTCAACTTTCCCCGGTCTCAGTTTTATGAGCCATGTGGATTGGCGGCGGCCACACGCCGATCTGCCGCCATTTCATGGAGTGGCTTCACAAGGTACTTGAACGAATCACCGCGAAACCCTTGGTTGTTCAAGGCATTGACGGTCGCATCAATTCCATATTCTGCAATCAGGGCTTCGAGGACCGCCTGTGCGTCGATCGCTGCTGTCTTAGCGGTCGATTCATTCCAAGCATCCGCTTTGTCAGCGATCACAGCCGAGACGATTCCTGGTTGACGATGATGTGCCCGATATGCCATGCGAAGCTTCCATTGGCGCAATGCGACCAAGTCGTGACGCTCAAATCTCCTGCACTTCCTTGATCTTCGCCTCCACCGCGTGATCGACTTCGCCTTCGTACTTCTTCGTCAGTTCCTGCACGTCTTCCTTCGCATCCTCCACCGCGTCTTCGGGGACCGGGTTCTTCTTGTCCTTGCCCGCCTGGTCGATGTGCTTGTTCGCATCACGGCGGGCGTTGCGGATCGTCACCTTCGCCTGTTCGCCCATCTGCTTGACGCTGGTGACCAGTTGCTGTCGGCGTTCGCCGCTGAGCGAGGGCAGCGAGAGGCGGATCTGCTTGCCTTCGTTGACCGGGTTCAGGCCCAAGCCCGACTTTTCGATGGCCTTGCTGATCTCGCCCGTGGTGGTGGCGTCGAAGGGCTTGATGACCAGTTGCGTCGGCTCGGGTACGCTGATGATCGCGAGTTGGCGCAGGTCGGTCGGCGAGCCGTAGTACTCGACCTTGATGTACTCCACCAGCCCGGTGGACGCCCGGCCGGTGCGGACGCCGCGCAGCTCGCTCTTGAGGTAGTCGACGGCCTTGTCCATCGCCTCTTCGGCGTTGAGTTGGATTTCATCGAGGTCCATGTCGCTTCGCTCCATGCTAAGGGCTTGGGGCTTGGGGCTTGGGGCTTGAGGCTTGGGGTTCGCACGTATCAAGCCCCAAGCCTCAAGCCTCAAGCCGGTTCATTCCCGCTCCACGCGTGTGCCGTGGTTCTGGCCGCGGACCACCTCGGCGATGTGGCCGGGCTCTTTCATGTTGAAGACCACCACGGGGATGTTGCGCTCCATGCACATGCTGAAGGCGGTGAGGTCCATCACCTTGAGTTGGCGTTCGATCGCCTCGCGGAAGGTGAGCGTGGTGTAGCGCTTGGCGTCGGGGTGCTGCTTGGGGTCTTTGTCGTAGATGCCGTCGACCTTGGTGGCCTTGAGCAGGACGTCGGCGTTGATCTCGGCGGCGCGGAGGCTGGCGGCCGAGTCGGTGGTGAAGAAGGGGTTGCCCGTGCCGGCGACGAAGATGACGACCCGGCCCTTTTCCAGGTGGCGGATCGCCCGGCCGCGGATGAACGTCTCGGCGACGGAGGCGAGGTTGAGCGCGCTGAGCACGCGCGCCGGCTGGCCGAGGTTTTCCAACGCTTCCTTGAGGGCCTGGCCGTTGATGACCGTGCCGAGCATGCCCATGTAGTCGGCGGTGGCCTGCTGGATGCGGCCGTCCTGGGCAAGCTGGGCGCCGCGGATGATGTTGCCCCCGCCGACGACGACCGCCAGTTCCGTGCCTTGCTTGGCGGCGTTGGCGATTTCGTGGGCGATGATGTCCAGTTCGTCGCCGTCGATCCCGAAGCTGCCAGGCTTGCAGAACGCTTCGCCGGAGATTTTGAGGATGGCCCGGCGGTAGCGCGGGGCTGGGGCCGGGGGTGGGGCGGCGTCGGGGTCGGGTTGGGCGGGGGGTGTGCTGCTCATGGTGGGTGTGCGGCCATTTCAGCGGGTATGAGCGGTGGCGTCAAGCGAAGCCCACTTTCGCCTCGCAGCGATGCGGAGCGGGCGGACCACCGCGGTCAGCCTGAACGTGCTAGAATGGGGGACTTGCCCGAATCCCGAATCCCCAACCCCGACCCCCGCGCCCGCATGAACATCCGCAACTTCTGCATCATCGCGCACATCGACCACGGCAAGAGCACCCTGGCCGACCGCATGCTCCAGGCCACCGGCGCCGTCACCGACCGCGAGGCCCGCGAGCAGACGCTCGACGACATGGACCTCGAACGCGAGCGCGGCATCACCATCAAGGCCTCCGCCGTGAGCGTCAAGTACGTCCACAAGGGCGAGCCGTTCATGCTCAACTTCATCGACACGCCCGGCCACGTCGATTTCCACTACGAAGTCTCCCGCGCCCTGCTCGCCTGCGAAGGCGCCATCCTCGTCGTCGACGCCTCGCAGGGCGTCGAAGCCCAGACCGTCGCCAACGCCTACATGGCCATTGAGGCCGACCTCGACATCATCCCCGTCATCAACAAGATCGACCTGCCCAGCGCCCGCCCGGAGGAGATCGCCCTGGAACTGGAGCAGACCCTCGGCATCCCTGCCGACGACTGCATCTTCACCTCCGCCAAGACCGGCCAGGGCCTCGACGAACTACTTGCCGCCATCTGCGACCGCCTGCCCGGCCCCAAGGGCAACGTCGAGGCGAAGACGCAGGCGCTGATCTTCGACAGCGAGTACGACGACTACCGCGGCGTCATCACCTACTTCCGCATGATGAACGGCAAGCTTCAGGTCGGCGACCGCATCCGCATGATGGGCACCGGCCGGGTCTTCCCCATCGTCGACATCGGCAAGTTCGCACCGAAGATGACCAGCTACAAGCAGCCCATCGAAGCCGGCGAAGTGGGCTACATGGTCGCCAACATCAAGACGCTGGACGACGTCAACATCGGCGACACCATCACCCGCGACAACGATCCTGCCCCCGAGCCGCTGCCGGGCTACCGGGAACCGCAGCAGATGGTCTTCTGCGACTTCTATCCCTCGGGCGACACGAAGTTCGACGAGCTACGCGACGCCATCGACCGCCTGCACCTCAACGACGCCAGCTTCACCTACCAGCCGACCTCCAGCGAAGCGCTGGGCTTCGGCTTCCGCTGCGGGTTCCTGGGCATGCTCCACATGGACATCATCCAGGAGCGCCTCGAACGCGAGGGCAACGTCGGCATTGTGCAGACGGCCCCGACGGTGACGTATGAAGTGCTCAAAACCGGCGCCGCCTCGCAGGATAGCGAACGACTGATCCAGATCACCAACCCTGCCGACCTGCCCGACCCGTCGCAGATCGCCGAGGTGCGCGAGCCGATCGTGGACGTGGAGATCATCACGCCCAACGACGGCATCGGCGACCTGATGAAGCTGTGCGAAACCCGCCGCGGCCGCTACGTCAGCCAGACCTACCTCTCCGACAGCCGGCAGATTCTCAAGTATGAGCTGCCCCTGGCGGAGATCATCTTCGACTTCTACGACAAGCTGAAGTCGATCACGCGCGGCTACGGCACGATGGACTACACCATCAAGGGCTTCCGCAAGGATGAGCTGGTCAAGATGGACATTCTCATCAACGGCACGAAGGTCGACGCGCTGTCGGTGATCGTGCATCGCGACAAGGCCGACCTGCGCGGGCGGTCGCTGCTGAAACGGCTGAAGAAAGAGATCGACCGGCACATGTTCGAGATCCCGCTGCAAGCGGCGATCGGCGGCAAGATCATCGCCCGCGAGTCGATCAGCGCGATGCGCAAGAACGTCACCGCCAAGTGCTACGGCGGCGACGTGTCGCGTAAACGCAAGCTGCTGGAGAAGCAGAAAAAGGGCAAGGAGCGCATGAAGCGCATCGGCACCGTCGACATCCCCCAGGAAGCGTTCATGGCCGTGCTGGATACCGGGGAGTGATGGGGATGACAGGGTGACAAGGTGAGGGGGTGACAAGGTGACAGAAGCAGGACATCGCAACGCGGCGGGGAAAATACGATCCCACTGCGATCTGGATGTTTACAATGCGGCGGTTGAGGCGGCAATGGCTGTGTTTGAGCAGTCGAAACAGTTTCCGGTGGAAGAGCGGTACTCGCTGACGGATCAGGTGCGGCGGTCGTCGAGATCGGTCTGTGCGAACCTTGCGGAAGCATGGCGAAAGCGACGTTACGAAGCTGCATTCATCAGCAAGCTGTCGGATGCCGAAGCAGATGTGGCGGAAACACAGGTATGGTTGGAGTTCATGGTGAAATGTGGCTACTGCGAACGCGAGAAAGCGGCGATGTTGTACCAGCATTACGACCGCATCATGCGGACTATCGTCGGTATGATTAATCATCTGCAAACCTGGACGATCACCCGCCAGTAAATCACCTTGTCACCCCCTCACCTTGTCACCTTGTCAGGATTCCCATGAGCCGCATCCGCGTCGCCAGCCTGCAATACTTCATCCGCCCGGTCGAGCGGTTCGAGGAGTTCGCCGACCAGGTGTCGGCGCTTGTCTGGACCGCAGCGGACTACAAGTGCAAGCTGCTGGTGTTTCCCGAGTATTTCACCTGTCAGTTGCTGACGCTGAACAACATCCATCGGCCGATCAAGGAGCAGATCCGCCACCTCGCGGCGCTGGAGGAGGAGATCGTCGATCTGATGCGCGGCCTGGCGAAGGAGAGCGGGCTGTACATCGTCGGTGGCACGCTCCCGGCCGTGGACCCGCCGGACATGGAGACGGTCTACAACGAGTGCTACCTGTTCAGCCCCAACGGCGACTGGGACGTGCAGGGCAAGCTGCACATGACCCGCTTCGAGAAGGAAGAGTGG
>JBBDPC010000058.1:0-4937 GCA_040876735.1 Phycisphaeraceae bacterium
GAGCGTCGCGTTTGGGACGCGAAGGTCGCAGGTTCAAATCCTGTCGCCCCGACTTGTTCGAACAGGAAGCCGTTCAGTGAGAAAACTGAACGGCTTTTTCTTTTCCAGTTCAAGACTTACGTCGCTGAGGGTTCGGTTCAAAGATAGTGCCCGCAGAATCCGTTGTTTGCCGGCCATCTTTGAACCGCGCCACACCTCCGCCGCGTTCTGCGTGAAGTCGAACGTCCTCAACGCGATGTCCCTGCACGTGGGATCAATGTCCCCGCATCCCTTTAGCGCCGTTTCGACCTCCCGAATCTGGCCCTGCAACGCCGTCGATTTATCCTGATATGTCACCGCATCGACGTGGCCTTCGAGGTACAGCGCCAGCAGCCGCTCGTTCTGCTTCTCCAGTTCGACCTTCTTCCGGCCCAACGTCCGTTTCTGCTGGTTGTGGTCGCCGCGCAGGTGGTCGAACACGCTGTTGATCGTCTCGCGGAACCAGTCCCGCAGTTCCGGATCAGGCAGGCGCAGGGATTCCAGTTCCGCCACAACAGCCTCGTCGAGAGCGCTTTCACGCCAGCGCACGATCGGGTGGTCTTTACCTGGTCGGTTGTTGGCGCATCGGTAGTACGTGTGCAGGCGGACGCCCCCGCCCTTGAGCTTTCGGCGGATGCATTCGCCCGTAACCATGCTGCCGCAGTACTTGCACAGCAGCAGCCCGTTGGCGAACGTGTGGGTTTGGCGGCGGGTGCGTCGATTCTTGCCCTTGAGCAGTTGGCGGCAAAGCTGGAAGGTGCGCCGATCGACCAGTGGGCGGTGCTTGCCAGGGAAGACTTGCCCCTTCCAGACGATGTCGCCGACGTAGAATCGGTTGGCCAGCATGTACGAGATGCTGCCGGGCGACAGGCGCGGCGTGCTCGGGCGGTAGATGTACCCCTCCCTGTGCAGTTGGTCGGCGATCATGTCGAACGTCATACCGCCTTGGGAATAGAGCTGAAAGATGCGGACCACCAGCTTGGCCTTCTCAGGATGCGGCTTGATCGGCTCGTCGCGGTCGTCGCTGTTCATGTACCCATACGGCACGCCGCAAGGCATCCAGCCCTGCCGGACTTTCTCCTCCTGGCCCTTGCGGACCTCCTGTCGCAGGTTGTCGCTGTAGTACTGGCTGATGGCGGCCATGACGTTGAAGCTGAGGGCCCCGGCAGCGCCGGGGCCGAACTCGTTGTCGACGAACACCATCTTCACGCCCACGGTGTCCTCAAGCTCCTGCATCCGCACGGCGTCGCGCATGTTCCGGCAGATGCGGTCGAGCTTGTGGGCGAGGATGGCGTTGATGCCCATCCGCTTGGCGTTGCTCTTCACCCACTGGTACATCTCGTTGAACGCGATGCGCTCCGCGCCGCGTCGTGCCGACTCGGCGATCACGAACTCCCGCACGATCTTCCACCCCTCCCGCTCCGCCTTGTCGCGGTTGATGCGAATCTGCGCATCGAGCGAGTAGCCCTCGCTCTGCTCGCGGGAGGACACTCTGGCCCAGATCACGACGTTCATTGGCATACATCTCCTTCCATGCTGACCAAGTGGAATGCCATGGCGATGTGCTGGACGTTCAGCAGCATCTCGATGGCTTCCTCTCGGTCAACTTCGCGTCCGAGGAACCTGCCCCACGCATCACGCGTGCGGGCAATCAGCACCTCGGTGATCCATTCCGTCTCCAGCGGGCATGTTTCGGCCTCGTCGCTGGACTGGTCACACTGAGCCACAACGTTCAAAGAATGTCCAGTCGCCTTCGGCCTCAATGGCGACAATCTTTGAACCGGCGGACGCATGCATGCTGCGGTGTTCATTGCAGCGCCTCCAGGTCGATGTCGAGGTCGTCAAAGCGCTGCTTGATCCGCCGTGTCGCCTTGTTCACGGTTTTCCAGTCGCACTTGAGCTTGCGCGCGATCACACCACGCCGCAGTCCGCGGGCCAGCCCCTTGGCGACGATGCGATCAAACTTTGACAGCTCGCCCATGACGCGCTGAACGTCCGCTCGCAACGGGCCGTCATGCTCAAAGCACGGCTCGGTCCCCGGCAGGTAGGTCCCGTCTTTGCGAACGCCCATGCGCCGCAGGTGGCGCTCAAAGCGTCGGCGTTCCCGACAGCGACTGCGCATCATCGACACCAAGTGGTTGTTGATGACGATGTAGAGGGCGGTCTCTTCCTTCGCCTGTTTGGCGTGGTCCGGGTCATAATCGAATTCGAGAATGACCACGGCCAATTCCTGCATCAGGTCATGCCACTCCCGCCTGGGGAAGCCCATGGCCTTGATGCGACTGATCACCAGTCGCGCCTTCCACTGTTCGAATGCTCCTTCGTACATGCCCAACAGGTCGTCGTTCTTCATCGCGATTGATCCTTCGATGAGGGTTCATCTCGCGGCCGGGACAGTCCCAACCGTCGGATCGCGATGCTCCGAGGGAGACCGGGGACATGTCTGTAGAGCGGGAGCTGTCTGACGACAGCCAGATGTCAGGCAGGTTGTCGAAAGGTTGTCAGCCCTTGCAGGGACCTGTCAGACATATGTCAGACAGTTGAAGTGAGTCCCTGCGTCCGAAATTTCGGCGGCTGTGACGAATAACCCCTGCGACAGACGAGGCAGGTTCGCCTCACTCAAGTATGGGAGTTCGACAATGCCGCAGATCAATGCACATGACGTGACGATCGACTTGAGCGTGCTCACCGCTGAGCCCGCGGATGAATACCACGCGAAGGCTGGCGAGTACCTGAGCAGCCACCAGTTGCTTGACTTCATGGCTTGCCCGTGGCTGTATCGCAAGAAGCAGCTTGGGCTCATAGTGGACAGCGACTCGCCGGCGCTGCTGGTCGGCCGGGCTACGCACGTGCGCATCCTCGAAGGTCGCGATGTCTATGAGGCGGAGTTCGCTTTCGGCGGCCCGGTCAATCCCAAGACCGGCAAGCCCTTCGGCTCCGGCACGAAGGCCTTCGCCGAGTGGGCAGAAGCCCAGGGCAAGCCGGTGCTGTCGCACGAGCACGTCGAGCTCATCGAGCAGATGGCCTCGGGCGTGGCGATGAACGACGAGGCCGTGGATCTGCTGCTGTACGGTCGATCCGAAGGCGTCATCCGCACGACGTACAGCGATACGCCGTGCCAGATCCGCATCGACTGGGTGCATCCGCACCGGGGCCTGGTGGACCTCAAGACCACGGCCGATCTGACCTGGTTCGAGAACGAGACCAAGCGCCGGCGCTACCACAACCAGCTCGCGTTCTATCAGGCCGTCCTGGCGCAGGTGATTGACCAGTACGTGCCCGTCTATCTCATCGCCATCGAGAAGGTCGAGCCGTTCCGCTGCGGCGTGTGGCACGTCAGCGACAACACGCTGGCGATCGCACGGCAGGAGAACGAAGCGGCGATCGCTCGCCTGCGCCGGGCCTGGGAGATCGATGCGTTCCCGACGGGTTACGAGGACATCCGCGTGATGGAAGTCGCATAGCCCTTCTCCGCGCCCGGGCGGGTTGCCGTCCTTCGCGCTCTCGGCCATGGCCCGCTCGCTTTTCGTCATGCCGTCGGGCGCGGCGGCACGCTCGTCCCGCACCCGGGCGTTCTCCTGGTCGGCCTTGTGGCGGGCCTTGAGTTCCGCAGCGCTGAGTTTTTTCTTCGCAGGCTTCTTGGTTTTCGCCCGGTCGGCCGTGGTCGCCGGCCCGCGCAATCGCTGAGCCGATTTGATGCGGACCTTCTTGTTCGTGACCAGGTTCGTGGCCTGCCACCCGCCACTGGGGTGCTCGGCGTCAATGCGGACGGGCACGACCTTGTCGGTCACCTTGGCGCGGTACGTTTCCCCAACACCACGGGCAAGCGGCAGGTGCGCCACGTCCTGGTGGACACCAACTACTGGAAGACCTTCGTCCACGCCCGCCTGGCGGTGGCCGTGGGGGATCCGGGCTGCCTGTCCCTACCGGGTCGCGACGAGAAGGTGCATCGGCTGCTGGCCGACCATCTGACGGCCGAGTATCGCGTGAAGGCGTCGGCACAGGGGCGCACGGTCGATGAGTGGAAGCTCCGCGCCACGCGGCCGGACAACCACTGGCTGGACTGCCTGGTCGGCTGCGCGGTGGCCGCGTCGATTCAGGGAGCGACCTTGGCGGGTGTGGAATCGGTCGCCTCACGTACGCGTCAGCGCGTGAAGCTTTCTGAACTGCAAAGGGGCAGGCGATGAAGACCGCGATGCGCAAGACCGGGCTGGCTTGTCCCAGGTGCGGGTGTCGTGACCTGCGCACGTACTACACGCGAGCCAAGGCGGATCACATCCTGCGCAAGCGCATTTGCCGCCATTGCGGTCGCGAAGTGATGACCCGAGAGCGAATCGGCAGCTGAAAGTTCCAGTATTGGAACAAAGTTGCAATGGCGTCAGATTACCTGTCCGAAAAATTGGCCTCTGTGGCGAATAACCCTGTGACGAGCGAACACCGCTTCACGGGAACTTATCAGAGCCTTGACCGACAACCTCGACAACACGATCAAGACCAACGCTGCGGGCCCGAAGAGGGCCAGCGGCGACTCCGGCTCGATCGAGCAGCACAGCCTGCAGGACCAGATCGCGGCCGACAAGCACCTGGAGTCCAAGAAGGCCAGCCGGTCGAAGGGACTCGGCATCAAGCTGGTGAAGCTATCGCCGGGAGGGACCGCCTGATGATGTGGCCGTTCCGCAGGAAGAACAGGAAGGCCCCCCGGAATGGGTCCCTCCCGGCTCGACTCGTGGCGCGTTACGACGCGGCGCAGACGACCGCCGAGAACGCCCGGCACTGGGCCATGGCGGATTCGCTCTCGGCCGACAGCGCGGCCTCGGCCGACGTGCGGCGCAAGCTCCGCGAACGATCCCGCTACGAGGTAGCGAACAACAGCTACGCCAAGGGCATCGTGCTCACCCTGGCCAACGACTGCATCGGCA
>JBBDPC010000059.1:0-4828 GCA_040876735.1 Phycisphaeraceae bacterium
AAATGACAAATGACGAATGACGAATGGCAAGTGCAAAGCCGGCGCTTTCCCCTCGACTATAAAATCATCCCGATCCCCGATCCCCGATCCCCGATCCCCGATCCCCGATCCCGCTCACCGCACCGCGGTGGGTCGGCGTCGCAGCAGCACCAGGGCGCCGCCGGCGACGAGCAGCATGGTGCCCGGTTCCGGGACGGTGAACGCCGGCCAGCCGAACAGGGCCATGTTTTCCAGGCCCGTGCCCAGCGACGCATCCTGTCCGAAGAAGGGGAGCGAGAGGGCGTCCATGTCGTCGAGGTCTTCCACGACCAGTTCGGTGGGCACGTAGTCTTCGTTTTCGACCAGGTGCATCATCCAGTCGTCGCCGGTGAAGTCGAGCATCATTTCCAGGAACGCGCCGTCGGCGTCGGCGTCGCCGTAGCTCTCGTCGCCGGTGAGGGCGGCGAGGATCGGGTTCAGGTAGCCGGTGGTGAAGGCGTTGAAGCCGAGGATGCCGTCGACCGGCAGGCCGGGGATGTCGATGATGCCGACGACGACGTCGTCGAAGGCGAGGCGGTCGAATTGGCCGTCGCCGCCCATGGCGGTGTCGAGCGTGAAGCGGTCGAGCAGGACGATGGGGATTTCGACTTGCCCGCCCACGCCGCCGACGAGCAGCGTTTCATGGCTGGCGTCGTTCGGGTCGATGCCCAGCGACCGGGCCACGTCGCCGGAGATCATCGAGAGTTGTGCGCCGGTGTCGAAGAGGTAGGTTCCCTGCGTGTAGGCTTCGCCGTGGCCGACGCCCACGCCCGAGAGCAGCGGCAGGTCGTCGTGCGTGGGGATCGGCCCGTCGTTGCCGACCTGTCCGCTGGTGTGGTCGAAGCTGAACTTTTCGAACGCGAAGGTGTGCACCGGCTTGTCGGCATGGTTGGCCAGTTGGCTGGACATGTCGTTGGTGAAGCCGACGTGGATGTAGTCGAACATGTCGACCGGGTCGCCTGTGCCGGTGTCCATGGAGGCGCCGGTGATGGCGGACATGTTGATGACCACGCCCGTGTGGTTCATGCCGGGCATGCCGATGATGCCGTCGAACGAGCCGATGTTCAGGTTCGGCGCCGCCAGGGCCTGCACGCCGGTGCGTTGGTAGGTGGGGATGTCGCCCGGGGGCGTGGCGCCGCCGCCGCCGCCGAGGTCTTCCAGCACGCCGCTGAGGCCGAGGTAGGTGGAGATGGTCGCGTCGATCGGCTCGGTGACGTCCATGAACTCGAACCCGCCCACGCCCTGCTCCGCGTATTGCCCGGCGATGGGGTAGGCCAGCGTTCCCGCGCTGCCGTCCAGCCAGCCGAGGAAATCCTGGTGCGCCCCGGCCGCCAGCAGGTAGCCGCTCGCGCCGGTGTCCAGCAGCATGGTGAAGCCCGAGCCCTCCGTCGTCGGATAGCGGTCCAGCGTGAGCGGGTCGAGAAAGCTCGCCGCCACCCGCGGCTGGTCGATCGACAGGCTGTCGATCAAACCCAGCTCAAACACGTTTTCCGGCTCGTCGGCCCGCGCCTCCGCCGCCGCCCACGTCAATCCGCCGACGCCGATCAGCACACCGCCCGCCACCTGGCACAGGAAAGACTTCACAAACAGGCCCTCCGCAGGAAAGGATGATCGGATCAAGGTCCGCGTTCGCCGCCAACGCCCTAGTGTACCCGCCACGCCCGCTCCAGACGCATCTGTCCTGGAAAAAGGTTGTGGTGTATTTTGCCTTCAAAGGGGAGCCGGCGCCCGCCCCGCTTCAAACCCTGGACTTCTGAGAGCGATTGCAAGGAGCAACTGTGCCCGATAGCGCCCACGCTTCCGCGTGGGGCCATCGGGCTTACGCGCACTTGATTGAACACGTGGGCCAGGCGTCATGCGACCCACAAACGCGGGGTGGAACCCCACCCGCGGTCCACGGGTCGCCTCGATTGAAGGATGGACGCCCGGCGGTCACTCCGCCAGCGTGACGTTGTCCGCCTGCGGGCCCTTCTCGCTGCGGCCTTCGTCGAACGTGACGCGCTGGCCTTCCTGGAGGTCTTCAAAGCTCACGCCCTGAAGGCTGTTGGCGTGAAAAAACAGTTCCTGGCCCGACTGCGTCTGGATGAATCCGAATCCGCGGTCGGTCAGCTTCTTGATCGTGCCTTCTGCCATGATGCGATGCTCCTGAATCAGGTGTGTGGGCAAGCGTGCCCGGGCTTGAACGGGGTCATGGTACCGGCGAACCGGATGCGGCGTCCACCACCATGTCCGGCGCGGCCGATCACCGGGCCAGCGACGCGCTGGCATGGTAGCCGGCGTTGCGGTAGGCCGGGGCGTCCGGGCCGAACCCCAGGGCCGCGCGGCGGTGGCGGAACGCGGCGACCGCCGCCGCATAGCCCGGCTCGTCGATGACGTTCACCCGCTCGGCCGGGTCGCGCTCGAGATCGAACAGCACCTCCGGCTGGCTGGCGCAGTCGTCCGCTTCATAAAACTGATACTTCAGCGCATCGCGCTTGATCATCAGGTTCGAGCCGCGGAACTGGCTGACCGTCTCGTTCGCCCACTCCGAGCAGTCGCCCTGCATGAGCGGGACGAGCGACCGGCTGTCCAGGCCCGCGCCGCGGACGGTCGCTTCGTCGGCAGGCAGATCGATGCCCGCCAGGTCGCAGAGCGTGGCGAACAGGTCGCAGAGGTTGACGTTCTCTTCCACGACCCGCGGCGCGAAGCGCTTGGGCCAGCGGATGATCAACGGCACGCGCGCGCTGCCTTCGAAGAACTTCTGCTTTTCCCAGATGCCATGCTCGCCGAGCATTTCGCCGTGGTCGGAGCAGTAGACGATGATCCAGTCGTCGAGGTCCTGCCCGGCATGGCGAAGCTGGTCGAGCACGGTGGCGTAGTGGTCGTCGATGGTTTCGACCATGCCGTAGTAGGCGGCGGTGGCGCGGCGAAGGTCGCGCTCGGTGACGCCGTCGACGCCGACCGTCACCTGCCGCTGGCTGAGGAACGGATGGTCGAACACCGGCTGGTCGCGGTAGGGCGTCACGCGGTTGAGGTAGTAGGTGAACTTGTCCTCGCTGGTGAAGTAGGGGTAGTGCGGCTGGATCATGCTGACTTTCAGCAGCAGCGGGCGGAGGGGCGCAGGCCGGTCGTAGTAGGGATCGAGGAAATGCTGGCGGATCGTCCGGCCCGCCGCGGCGACGGCCGCCTCGTCGAACGCCTGGTATGGCCCCGGCGCCACGCCCGCACGCAACGTCTCCTTCGCGTCCGACCACTTCGTGCCCGGCCGTTTGCCGTACCGCTCGAACAGCGCCTCGACCCGGCCCGGCATGAAGTTCGGCTGCACCTCCAGGTCGCCCGCCGGCCGGTGGAGCCAGCCCTGCATCTGGTCTTCCCCGCTGTGGTGCAGCTTGCCGCAGCAGGCGGTGAGGTAGGCGTGCTGGGTGAACCGCCGGGCGAAGGTCATCGCGAACGGCGGCAGGTCCTGCCCATACCGCTCGCACGCGCAGGTGCGCGGCAGTTGCCCGGCCGCGATCGCCTGCCGCGCCGGAATGCAGATCGGCGAAGGCGTGTACGCGTGGTTGAACACCACGCCCGTCCGGGCCAGCCAGTCGAGCGTCGGCGTGCGGACCACCGCGTCGCCGGCAAAGCCCGCCACGTCGGCACGGTGTTCGTCGGACATCAGAAACAAAATGTTGGGCAAGCTCATCCCCACGCACCTTTGCTGAATCACATGGCCCGGTCAAGGAATACTCTTATCCGCGGGCAGATCTTCCCCGCCCCAGATCCGCCGGCTGGTCCACGGCCGCGGCGGATCGCGCCAGAATGGATCATCCGCCGGCAACCCCAACGGCAGCAGCGCGGCCGTGCAAAGGTAGCCGCTGCCCCGGCTGATGTAACCCTCCGCCAGCGCCGGCTGCGACCCGGCCAAGCCGATCGTCAACCACCCCTGCTCGTCAAACGTGCCCGGCGCGTCGAGGCAGCGTGCGATCACGGCGGTGAGCGCCTCGCGCACCTGCGCGGGGCGGACCCCCTCGGGCAGGCGGTGCGCCAGCGCCGCCTGGGCCAGCGCCTGAAACGCGCCGCAGCGGTAGGCGATCGACCGGCCGGTGACGGGAAACGTGCCGTCGGGCGCGATCAGGCGCTCAAGCAGCGCCGCATAGCGGACAAACCGCGCCTCCGCCGGCTCCATCGACGACGCCCATCGCGCGTCCACCGGCCGCACCGCACGCAGCACGTCGCTCAGCATCGGATGGATGACGAAGCTGTTGTAGTAGTCCATGTGAAAGCGTGGCCCGTCGCTGTACAGCCCGTCGCCGACGTACCACTGCTCATGCTGGCGGACCGCATAAGCGATGCGCATCGGGTCGAACGGACGACCGGTCGACGCCAGCCACGCCTCGACCATCGCGGCGAACAGCAGCCAGTTGTTCGCCGGCGGACAGGTCACGCGCGCCGCCATCAGCCGCTCGGCGAGTCGGGCCTCGCGCTCGGGCCCGAGCTGGGCGACCAGCGACGGGGCGCGCAGCAGGGCGTGGGCGAGGAAGGCGGCCTCGACCAGCGGCTGGCCGGGCTGGGCGAAGGGCAGTTCGTCGGGGTGGCCCGGTGTGGTGCCGTGGTCGATCGCCGCGACGGCCGCCGCGCGATACCGCTGGCGCAAGGCCCGCTCCGCCGCGTCGCCGTGGTCGGTTGCTTCGAGCCAGGGCGCGAGGCCCACGAGCAGTCGGCAGATCGCTTCGGAGGGGGCGAACGGGTCCCGGTCCGGCCGGTCGGCGGTGCCGGGCAGCGCGGCACGCAGCTCGCCGGCCGCCGCCGCGGTGAGCACCGGGTGCGCGAGGCGTTGCAGCCAGTC
>JBBDPC010000060.1:0-25715 GCA_040876735.1 Phycisphaeraceae bacterium
CCCCCCCCCCCCCCCCCCCCCCCCCCCCCCCCCCCCCCCCCCCCCCCACGCCGTGTTGAACAGCATGGTTTGTCGACGGTCACTCCACGATCAGGTCGGCGTTGAGCTGCACCGGGCGGGCGAGGTTCCAGTAGTTGGGGCTGGTCGCCTGCACCAGCTTGTGCAGCCGCTGGAACTGCTCGGGTGTGCCGTTGCCGGCGATGTACACGGTGTAATGCAACTCGGTATAGCCGTTGGGCGCCTTGGGGTCGATGCCGAGGAAGCCGCGGAGGTCGATGTCGCCTTCCGTCTGGATCTCCAGCTTCGAGAGCTCGATGCCGAATAGCGTCGCCCCGGCGACATAGCCCATCAGCATGCAGGTATTCAACGCGGTGAGCAGGTGCTCCTGCGGGTTCGCGGCCGTGTTGGAGCCGCCCAGCTCGACCGGCTCATCCACCTTCAGCGTGAACCTGCGGTCGACCTGCTTCCCGCCGATCTCGAAGCCGTCGACGTGGCTTTCCGACCGGGCGCCGCCGGCCCAGACGGTGTTGACGTGCCAGTGGGTCGAGCCGGCGTCCTTGTTGGCCTTGACGGTGTTGATCAGCTCGTTCAGGCCGTCGACGTCCAGGCCGTTGAGCATTTTCTTTGAAGTGGTCGTATCCATGGCTTTGCTCCTTTTGGTTGTTACCATGTCAATGTTGTGCACCGCCTGTCCGAGGCGGCATTCCTGGCTAGCCATGTATGAATCTACGCCTCCGCCCGGCGGCGCACAGGTCACCGCAAGTACACCGGGGGTGAACTCCGAGTCACCCTCCCTGGCATGGAAAATGCACACCATGAGCACGATGGCCCGCAAGTCCGCCGCCGAGCTGCTGGGGGTGATCGAGACGCCGCGCAACGCCCGCGACCGGCTGGTGAACACGGCGATCGACCTGTTCTACCGGCAGGGGTTCAACGCGGTGGGGCTGGACCAGATCATCACCGAGGCGGGGGTGACGAAGACGACCTTCTACAAACATTTCGCCAGCAAGGACGACCTGATGGTCGCGGCCGTGGAAAAGCGCGACGCGTGGGAGGAGCAGGCCTGGCGGCGGGCCCTGGCGGAGGTGGCGGGCGACGACCCGCGGGCGCAACTGCTGGGCATGTTTGACGTGCTGGATGTCTGGTTCAACGATCCGGACTTCGGCGGGTGCATGTTCCTCAACGCCGCGGCCGAGTTTCCCAACCCCTACGACCCGGTGCACCAGGCGGCGGCGAAGCACAAGAAGGCGGTGCGTGACGAGATGCGCGACCTGGCCGTGCAGGCGAACGCCCGGGAGCCGGAGGTGTTCGCCGACGAGTACATCATGCTGCTGGAAGGGACGCTGGTGATGCGTCAGGTGCACGACCGCAACGACGCGGCCCACCTCGCCCGGCGGATGGTCGAACGGCTGATCGACGAGCACATCCCCAAGCCCCGCCGACGACGTTCGCGGTGAAGGTTCGGCCTCCTGAAACGTCTGAGCCGCCGTATCCGAACTCTCCTCCCGCCGGGAGGGGTTCACCGGCCACCCTGAATCTTCGTCTGCACCGGTGACACAAGGTGTCTGGAGACGCCCTCCCCCGGCCCCTCCCGGAGGGAGGGGAGTCAGACGCCACTTCCCCTGCGATTCTGTCGCCCCCGGGGCATGCTGGCCGATGTAATAGAACCGCTGGCGCGATCGTTCTGCGCTGGATTCGCGGGAGCAAGAAGGCACAAGAGGACGCATTCGCCATGGCGAGAAAGACCAAGGCCGTCAAGCAGCAGCAGGACCACTGGCAGACCTACCGCGCCATCGGCTGGGCGGTGCTCGCCGGGGCGTGGATGCTGCTGGCCATCGCGTTGTACAGCCACGATCCGCTCGACCCACCGGCCCATGCCGTCGGCGTCACCAACGACGCGATCCAGAACTGGATCGGCAACGTCGGCGCGCTCGCGTCCTACCACATTTACACCCTGCTCGGTCCGGGGGTCTGGGTCGCCATGATCGGCGTTGCCGCCTTCCTCGCCGTCACCGCCATGGGCAAGACGGTCACGCATGTCTCCATCCGCGCGGTGGGCGTGGTGGTGATGATGTTCGCCACCAGCGCCATCGTCGGCGAAGGCCTGCCCACGCTGTTCGCCGACTACCAGGCCCGGCCCGAAACGGCGGGGGGACTGGTCGCCCTGCTGGTCAACGACGTGCTGGTCGCCCGCTTCGCGCTGCCGGGCACGATGCTGATTCTCGCGGTGGCGTGGTGGATCGGCGCGCTGCTGGCGGCGGACGAATGGGTGCTCGCTTTGCCGCGGGCGCTGGGGCGGATGCTGCTGAAGGCGCGCGAGGTCGACCTGCCCAAGCCGGCGGTGGGCGTGGCGGTGAGCGGCGCGGGTTCGACGGTGGGCGGCTGGCTGTCGGCACTGCCCCGGCCGTGGAGCATGAGCGGCGATGGCGCGACGGCGACCAAATCGACCCGCGCCGGCCGGAAGCGCCGCCGCATGGAGGAGGATGACGAGAGCTGGATCGACGAAGACGCCGGCGGCCTCGGCGCCACCGAATCGTTCGACCCCGAAGACCACCGCCACAGCGATGAGGACGAGGAAGAAGAGGAAGAGTACGAGGAAGTGGACGAAGACGTCGACGACGAGGAGTACGAGGAAGAAGAAGAGGAAGAAGAGGAGGAGGACGGCGCCGACGCCCCCGGCGCCTACCTGGCTGAGAAGAACCAGTTCGATCCGGACGCGTTGCGGGAGAAAATGAAGAAGTTGCCGATCAACTTCGCCCCGCGCACCAGCACGAAAAACGCCCAGGACATGCGCGAGCCGGACTTCACCGGCTACCAGTTCCCGGGCATGGACCTGCTGGTCGAGCCCGAGCGCGGCTTCTCCGCCGAGATGGAAGCCATCGTCCGCGAGCAGGCGATGGACCTCGAGTCCGCGCTCAAGGAATACAAGATCGACGGCGAAGTCGTGGGCATCGACTCGGGCCCGGTCATCACGCTCTTTGAAGTCCGCCTCGCCCCGGGCACGAAGGTGAGCCAGATCTCCGCGATCGACTCCGACCTCGCCCGCGCGATGAAGGCGCAGAACATCCGCATCGTGCCGAACATGGCGGGCAAGGACACGATCGGCATCGAAGTGCCCAACATCAAGAAGGAGAAGGTTCGGCTCAAGGAGTTGATGGCGGCCATGCCCGACGCGGCCGAGAAGATGAAACTGCCGATGTTCCTGGGCAAGGACGCGAGCGGCAATCCGTTGATCAGCGACCTCGCCGCGTCGCCGCACATGCTCATCGCCGGCACGACGGGTTCGGGCAAGTCGGTCTGCATGAACTCGATCATCATGAGCTTCATCTACACCCGTCGGCCGGACGAGCTGAAGCTGGTGCTGGTCGACCCGAAGATGGTCGAGATGAGCCAGTTCAAGGACATCCCGCACCTGATGTGCCCGGTGGTGACCGAGATGTCCAAGGCGGCGCAGATTCTCGAATGGGCCGTCACGAAGATGGACGAGCGCTACGAACTGCTGGCCGAGGCGGGCGTGCGCGACATCGGCAGCTACAATAGCCTCGAGTGGGACGACCTCAAGGAGCGCATGGAGCCGGCCAACGAGGAGGAAGAGGCCCGCATCCCCAAGAAGCTGCCTTACATGGTCTTCGTCATCGACGAACTGGCCGACCTGATGATGACCAACAAGGAAGTGGAAAGCTTCATCGTCCGCATCGCACAGAAGGCGCGGGCGGTGGGCATTCACCTGATCCTCGCCACGCAGCGGCCGCAGGCGAACGTCGTCACCGGGCTGATCAAGTCCAACCTCCCCTGCCGCATCGCGATGAAGGTCGCCTCCGGCATGGACTCGCGCATCGTGCTGGACCAGAAAGGCGGCGAACTGCTGCTGGGCCACGGCGACATGCTCTTCCTCTCACCGCGCACGAGCAAGCTCATCCGCGCCCAGGGCACGCTGGTGGACGACCTGGAAATCCGCAAGGCGGTGAAGTTCCTCAAGGAGATCGCCCAGCAACACTTCGAGCCGCAGCTCGTGCAGATCCGCTCGGATGGCGACAAGGACGTGGACGACGAAGCGCTCAAGGATCCGCTGTTCGAGGAAGCGGTGAAGGTCGTGCTCGACTCCAAGCGCGGCAGCGTCAGCCTGCTCCAGCGGCGGCTGACCATCGGCTATGGGCGGGCGTCGCGGCTGATCGAAGCCATGGCCGCCGCCGGCATCCTCGGCGACCACAAGGGCAGCCAGGCCCGCGAAGTGACCATCACGCTCGACGAGTGGGAAGCGATGAAGGCCCAGGCCGAAGCCGACGCCGCCGAGGGCACGCTCTATGAGCATGCCGAGGGCGAGGCCGAAGGCGAGAAGGCGGCAGAGGAATTCGAGTACGAGGAGGAGGAAGAAGAAGCGGACGATGTGCCGGACGATGTGCCGGACGAGATGGAGGACGAGTACCGGCAGTGAGCGCGTCAACCCCGAAGCCCACAGCGTGACACTGTGGGCTTCGGGGTTCGTACGACGATCTCACCCCATTCATGGTTGCTCATCAGACGCCGCATCTTGAATCGACGGTGGTTCGCCGTTGAATCTGCCCTGCATCTGGAGGCCTTCTCCTTCCAGTGCATACTCGATGGCCTGATCAGGCAGGTGTATCCGCGCCTGGCCACGGACCACCCCATGCCGCATCAGTGCTTCGTGTTCCGGCGGCGCCTCGATTTCATGGGTCCACTGCACCGCCAGCGTGTGCTCATCCTGAGCGTGTAGGATCGCTTCATGAACAACCAGCCACGCCGATTGGTCGCCTTCCAATTGCCGCCGTAGACGCAAGGCCGGCTTGTCTTCCTGCGAGCGAAGCTGAAGGCGACCCGCCTGACTGTCCCACTCCACACGCCCCACCTCCACCGACGTCTGGCCTTCCTGTCCCATGGTTCGGCCGGCAAGCATACCCACCACCATCGCCACCACGTCACGGGCCGAGGCGCCTTCAACTCCCTCCAGCCAGAAGATGTGATCGAACGCCACACTCACCAGGTGAGCGGGGTTGGTTGCGGCATTGTCGCCCGGTCGCCATCCCCCCTCATCGGCCTGCTCCGCGACCTCGGCAATCTGTTCCGGCGTCAGCCCCGCTCCCAACGCTTCTACGTCCTGCTTCGCGTCAGCGAGCAAGGTGGTGCGGGTGCACAGGTTGGTCGTGAAGGTTGCCGCCTCTGCGTCGTCCTCGCCGGCTCGATCGGCATAAACCAGATATTCTTTGCCTTGCTCGAAGGGAAAGCCACACGCCGCGCTGTTGGAGGCCGTGCTGACCTCGACCGTGCGGGCGGGCTGGCCGGGCCACTTCCAGATGCGGGCAATCTCCAACGTCACGATCTTCCGCCTACCTTCATCATCATCGATCTGCGTCACCGTGCCGGAGAAAACCGCACCGGCCTGGTCGCGGGCCTCGGCAGGCGGCGGCGGGGCCATGCAGGAACAGGCGCTGGCCACCTCGACCGAGAGGGCCAGCAGCACAAACAGTCCGGCGGTGAGGGACAGTACGGTCAGCTTTGGCATGAGTGGATTCCGGCAGGCGGGGGTGTGCGTACTCCCGGTTTGGACGCATGAGGTGAGGCAAGGTTCCCTGAACATTTGCGACCACACACTGCACTATGAAGTCCACGGCGTCCCGCCGTGGGTTCGGAAACAGCGCCCTCACGCCGCCGCCCGTTGCCACTGGCGCTCACGCAGGTACTGCTCCAGCGTCTTGAGGTCCGGGTGCTCCCGGCGCAGCGCGGGGATGTCGGCACGGTAACCCACCTCTTCAAACCAGCGGTACATCACCGTGTATTCCGGCCCCATCTGCTGCTCGAACGCATCCCAGGGCACCTGCTGGTACGCGACCGGCCGACCGATGACGTTGCCGAACGTGGCGACCGTCTGCTCCATCGTCGGCTCGTCGCCGGCGATGTCCACCTCTCGGTCAAGCCAGGCGTCTCGATTGTCGAACGCCATCGCCGCGAAGATGCCGATGTCGTCCACCGCGATCTGCTGGAGCTTCGTGTCCGGGCTGAGCGGCTGCATGAGCTGGCCGCCGAGGATCATGTCGCGCAGCATCGGCATCTCCCAGTTGTCCATGAAAAAGACCGGGCGGAGGATGGTGTAAGGCAGGTCCAGGCTGCGGAGGTGCTGCTCGACCTGCCACTTGCTGTCGAAGTGGGGGATGCCCGTGTCGTGCTGGGCGCTGCCGACGGAGCTGTAGACGAAATGCTCGACGCCGGCGGCCTGGGCGAGGTCGGCGAGTTGCCGGCCCTGCTGCACTTCGCCGTCGAAGCCAGCCTCCCAGAAGTCCTGCACGGAAAAGACGCCCTGCACATCGCGCAGCGCGGCGGCCAGCGCATCGGCATCGTTCAGGTTTCCCTGCACGACCTCCACCCCCTGCCGGGCCAGTTCACGCGCCGCCGGTTTGTCGGGGTCGCGCGTGAGGGCACGCACCGGATACCCCCGGCCGAGCAGGTGAAAGGTGACGGCGCCGCCCTGGTGGCCGGTGGCGCCGGTGACGAGGATGCGCGGCTTCTGGTTGGCAGCAGCGTTCATGGTGCCCGTTCCTTCGGTTCGAGGATCAGAAATTCAGCGACTCAGTTACTCCGTCGAATCCTAGTCCGCCGGCCTGCCCCGTTTCATCCTCTCGCAAAGATCGATTGCCACATCCGCGTCATGGCTCACGGTCACCGCCCCAGCAGATGTCGCAACGCCGGCTCAAGCGCCGGATAGGCGAACGTGTACCCGGTCTCCTGCAACCCCCGCGGCATCACGCGGGCGCTGGCAAACATCGTCTCGTCCGCCATCTCACCGAATCCCAGCCGCAGTGCGAAGCGCGGCGCGGGCAGCACCGTCGGCCGGCCGAGCACCTTGCCCAGCGTCCGGGTGAAATCGCGGTTCGTCACCGGCTCCGGCGACGTGAGGTTGACCGGCCCCTGCACCGCATTGCTGAACAGCGCGTGCGTGATCGCGTAGATTGCATCATCCAACGTGATCCAGCTCCACCAGTGCCGGCCGTCGCCCAGCGGGCCTGCGAAGCCGGCGCGGAAGATCGGCAGCATCGTCGCCAGCGCGCCGCCCTTGGGGGAGAGCACCATGCCGAGGCGGAACATCACCGTGCGGACGCCCGCCTCGCTGGCCGGCTGTGTCGCGGCCTCCCACGCCTGGCACGTCTCGGTGAGGAAGCCTTCGCCAGGCGGGCTGCTTTCGTCCACCGGCTCGCCGCCGCTTGAGCCGTAGTAGTTGATGCCCGAGGCGTTCACGAGCACTCTCGGTGGCGGGTCGAGCGTCGCCAGCGTCTGCGCGATCAGCCGGGTGCCGTTGACCCGGCTGTCGAGGATGCGCTGTTTTTTCGCCTCGTTCCACCAGCCCATCACCGGCTCGCCCGCCAGGTTCACCACCGCATCGACGCCCGCCAGCGCGGCCGCGTCGATGTCGCCGGCGTCAGGGGACCAACGGATTTCGTGCGCTTCGCGCGGCTCGCGTCGCACGAGATGCTTGACCGTGTAGCCGGCGGTGGTGAGCAAGGGCGTCAGGGCCGAGCCGATCAGCCCGCTGGCGCCGGTGATGGCGATGGTCCACGGCCGGTCGGCTGCGTAGCGAGCGTGCACGGCGAGGTCCTGCGTCAGCAACCGCTCGCGGTAGGCGAACATGCGCTCGAGCTTGTGGCGGTTGAACCGGCCACCGATGATTTCGCCCAGCTTGCCGCCGGGCAGTTCGCAGGTGATGCGGTCTTCGAGGGTGCAGGCGTCAGGGCCGGCCGGCTCGAAGGTGTGCAAGTGCTCCCACCGGCGCATCGGGCCTTGCACCTGCACGTCGCGGAACTGCCTGCCTTCGACATAGTCGCGATGCTCGGCGATCCAGTCGAGCCAGATGCCCGCCACGCGAATGCGCACGTGCGTGCGGTCGCCGTCGCGGATGGCGCCGGTGCGTTCGACGAGCTGCACCTGCTCCCACGGCGGCATGAGTCGCTCGAACGCCCCAGGCCGGGCATGCCAGGCAAACACCTGCTCGGCCGGGAAGTTCAGGTGTGTGCGATGTACGAATATCTGGTCGCTCACGATGTTCCCCTCTCTTGCACAAACCGGGCCCTGAGAAGCGAAGCGCCGAAGGGCCGGGTCATCCGAAGCGCTGCACCGCACTATACTCGTTGCACAACGTGCAAAGCCATTCCCACGAATCCGATCGGCCCGACTTTGGCACCCGCCATCGCGTGCCGGAGTGGATGGACGATCCCACGTTGGACGCCGACCGCCACCGCCACGCTCTGCGCGGGCTCGCCCGGCTCAACCGGCTGTCGAGCACGGCAGCCGCCCTCTTCCACCCACTTCGCAGGCATGTCCAGCCCGCCGGCAAGCCGTGGCGCTTGCTCGACATCGCCTGCGGCAGCGGCGACATCACGCTCGCGCTGCATCGCCGCCTCCAACGCGCCGGCCTGCCTGTCACCGTGCATGGCTGCGACGTCAGCGACACCGCCCTCGACGCCGCCCGCGCGCGTGCCGCCGGGGCTGGCGCGAGCGACGTGCGGTTTTTCCGTTGCGACGTGTTGAACGATCCGCTGCCCGCCGGGTATGACGTCATGACGTGCAGCCTGTTTCTGCATCACCTTGATGAGCCGGACATCGAGCGGTTGCTGCGGGCGATGGGCGAGCGTGCCCGGCTGATCCTCGTCGACGACCTGGTGCGCAGTCGGCGGAACTGGTGGTGCGTCTGGCTGGCGACACGGCTGGTGACGCGCTCGCCGGTGGTGCACGTGGACGGGCCGTTGTCGATCCAGGGGGCGTTGACGGTGGACGAACTGGCGTCGCTCGCCGACCGGGCCGGGCTGTGCGGCGCGAGCGTGCGCCCCCGTCGGCCGGCGCGGATGCTGCTGGAATGGAGCGCGGGGTGATCGCCATGCCTGACCGCTACGACATCGCGATCGTCGGCGCGGGCCCGGCCGGGGCGATGGCGGCCCATGCCTGCGCCCGGCGCGGCGCGGCGGTGCTGTTGCTGGACAAGGCCCGCTTCCCGCGCGCCAAGGTGTGCGGCGGCTGCCTCGGCGGTGAAGCGTTGGACGTGCTCGACCGGGCGGGCCTCGCTGCGCTTCCCACACAATGCCACGCCCGGCCGTTGCACACGCTCCGGCTTGCCGCCTCGCAGCGCACGGCCGACCTGCCGCTTGCCGCCGGGCTCGCCCTCTCGCGCCACACTTTCGACCACGCCCTTGTCCGCGCCGCCATCACCGCCGGCGCCACCTTCGCCGACGCCACGACAGCCACGTTGACCACCGCGGTCGACGCGCCGCAGGCCGATCATCAACTAGCGCTTCGGCATGACCACGCACAACGCGATGTGCGTGCCCGCGTGCTGCTGGTCGCTGACGGCATCGCCGGCACCTGCCTCGCCGACCATCCCGCCTTCGCCTGGCGCATCGCCCGCCGCGCGCGCGTCGGGTTCGGCACGGTGGTTTCGACCGCAATGGCCGACTATGCACCCGGCATCATCCACATGGCCGTCGGGCCGCACGGCTACCTCGGCGTGGTGCGTGTCGAGGGTGATCAACTTGACATCGCCGGCGCGGTCGACGCCTCGTTCGTGCAGGCGATGCAAGGTCCCGCCGGCGCGGCGGCGCAACTGCTCGCCGACGCGGGCTTGCCGCCGATTCCCGATCTGCCGCATGCCCCGTGGCGCGGCACGCCCTGGCTTACCCGGCAGCGTCATCGCGTCGCCGCGCCGGGCTTGTTTGTCGTCGGCGACGCGGCGGGTTACGTCGAGCCGTTCACCGGCGAAGGCCTCGGCTGGGCTCTGCACGCCGCCGAGGCGGCCGCGCCCCTCGCGCTCGACGCCGTCGTCAACCCCACTGCCGACACCGCCCGCCGCTGGTCGCGCACCCACCATCGCCTGTTCGCCGCACGGCGCCGCCGTTGCCGGCTCATCGCCGCCGCCCTGCGCCGTCCGGCGCTGGTGCGCGTCGCCATGACCCTGCTCGACCGTCGCCCCTCACTCGCCCGCTCCATCACGCGCCGGCTTGCCATGGGCGCATAAGCACCACCGCAACGGTTCATCATCGCGCCTCCGACGCCCACGGATTCAATCCGTGGGCGTCTTGCTCACTTTCACTGCGAGTTCTGCTGCTGGCGGCCCCGAATGATATCGAAGATGTCGCGCACCGGGTCACGCTCCGCTTCTTCCTCCTCTTCCTCGTCCGGCTCAGTACGCTCCGGCTCGTCTTCCTCCGCCGGCGGCTGCCCACGTTGCGGCCGACGGCCGGTGATGATGTCCAGCAGTCCGCCCGCTCCCCCGTTGCCTTCGCCGCCCACCGCCTCGCGCAGCCCGGCCTGCAATGCCAGTTGCGTCAGTTCGCGCGACATGGCGGCGCTGTCCAGCCGCGGCTCGTCGAACGTGCCGGTGATCGGCACCTCCAACGCATCGTCCGGCCCCACCGCCCGCTCCAGGCCCGGCGCCAGTTGCCCCAGCGACGCGGCCGGCAGCGCCATCACCAGGTTGAACCGCTGGCCTTCGTAATCCACGTTGCCGCGAAAGCCCAGCGTAATGCCGGAAAACTGCATCGTCAGATCGTCGTAGCTCAACACGCCCTCTTCGACGCCGAACGACATCGGCGTGAACTGTGCATCATACGTCTGCCCCGGGTCGAACCGGCCGCCCACGACACTGAGCGCGGTGAACAACGTGCGGGCAAGGTTGCCCTGTTGCAGCCGCAGCGTGCCGAGGTCGAGTTGCGCATTGGCCCGCACATCCGCCATGGCGAAGCTCTCCAACGGCATGGCAAAACCTTCATCCTGCACGGTCAACGTCACCGGCCGGTCGGCGGAAATCGCGTTAAGAAACGGGTTGATCGTCGCCAGCACCGCGCTGCCCATCTCGGGCGTGACGGTCAGCGTCGCCGTCGCCGGGCTGCGCAGTTCCAGCACGCGTTGCGAGGTGATCCGTCCGGGCACGGTCGCGCGCGCGTTGTTCGACTCAAGGTTGAAGTCCACCGTCCCCCCTTCCGCGCCCTGGTAGTCGACTTCCGCCGACGCCGACGTGCGCGCCCCCAGCACCGCCGCGAGGGCGCCCCCCTGTCCGCTCAGCGCATCAAGCAGCGACGACGGCACGTTCGTCAACGTCGTGTCACTGCGAATCTGCGCCAATCCCGGCTGCACGTCTCCCGCATCACTGAGCAACCCGGCAATCCGCGTCTGCGAACGGATCTGCCCCATCGCCGCGGCTTGCCCCTCGGCTGCGGGCTGTTGCGGGGCGTCACCCGCCGCAGGTGCGTCGGCGGGTCGGCTGATGCGCTGTTCCAACGCATCGCGTCCCTCCGCGCCGGCCGGCGGCTGGGCCGGCTCCGCCTGCTGCCGCAGGTGCTCGATCGTCGCTTCGAGGTCGATCTCCAGCAGTTGCCGCAGGTCCTGCCCACGCACGTTCAACTGCGCCGCCTCCACGCGGAACGGCTCGTTCGCCGCCAGGTCCCGCCCCACCAGCAGCGGGCTCGACACCGTCGCCACGATCCGCGTTCGCTCTGGGTCGAACCGCATCGGCGGGTCGGCCTCGGCGTCAGCTCCGGCGTCCGCCTCCGCATCGACCACCTCGGCCGGCGCCTGCAAGTCGTCCTCGGCAAGCATCGCCACGTCAAGCTGGTCGATGTTCACCGACACTTCCGCATCCTGCTCCAGCCCCATGCGCGGCGGGTCGCCCCCTGCCAGCCGGGCAAACCCCTGTGGACTCAACCGCCACACCATCGCCTCGGGCGTCTGCAACGAGAGCGCTCCGTCCGCCCCATACGCCCCGGTGAACGGGCCTTGCAACCGCGGGGTCTGAACCTGCCCGGCAAACGTCATGTCGCCCGCCGAGGTGCGCTCCAGGTTCACCGTCGTGTTCAACGTTTCGCCCAACATCAGCACCAGCAGCCCGTCCTGGTCTGCCAGCACGTCCGCCAGCGCCAACGGCAGCGCCGTCGCCTCCAGCGTCGCCGCCAATGGCTGGTCGTCCCCCATCAGCAGGTTGCGAAAGGCAAGCTCGGCCGACACCGGCTCGCTGACGTCGCCCACCGTCGCCTGCGTCTGCAAGTTGGCCGTCACCTGCTCGCCCAGCGCCGCCGACTGCACGCCCAGGCGCGGCTGGCCCAGCGTCATGCGTCCGGTGGCGGGCAGATCGAGCACGATGTCCCCGGCTGTGGCCTGGAGGTTGATCGCCGCGCCGGCCAGGTCCATCCCCGTCTCCGCCTCGCGTGGCAGCGTGAGTTCGGCAAGCTGCACGTCGAGCGTGAACGGCTGCACGAGCGTCGCCGGCGGCTGCTCGCCCTCGGCCGGCGGGGCGAACCATGCGGCGAAAGCTGGTGGCGTCACTTCCAACTGAAGCTGCGAGCCCTCGGCGGCGCGGATCGTCTGCTCGTCGCCGACCAGTTGCACGTCTGCGGTCAGGTGCGGACTTTGCGCCTGTACGTCCGCTTCCAGCGAACGCACCGGCCCGGTGGCGGTGAACTGCGTGTCAAGCTGATCGCCCAGCAGCAGCGCCAGCCGGCCCTCCTGCCCCATCAGCCGGTCGGCCATGGCGGTGGGGAAGTTGGTCAGCTCGCCGCGCGCCTGCACGCTCGCCGCGTCGAACTGCGGGTCGCCGTCGGCGGTGAAGCCGTCGTTCAGTTGCAGGTCCAGGTCGATGCGGCCGGGCTGGTCGCCGTGCATCAGATTGCTGTGCACCTGCGCGGCGATGCGGCGGATGTCGGGCACGTTCAAGGCGACGTCGAGGTCGGTCAGTTCCACCTGCTCGATACCGGGCGAGCCGTAGGTCACGCGGTCGGCGGTGAAGGTCAATTGCAGCGAGAGGTCTTCGTCGATCCCCTCGTCCGGCTCGTCGGGGGCCGGGTCTGCGGGCTCGAGCGCCCGCTCGAGGTTCGTCCGCTCGCCGGCGGGCTGGTTGACCTGGATCACTTCGGCGTCGATGGTCACTTGCCCGTACTGCGGCGAGCCGAGCAGGAACGGCAGCAGGCGCACGTCCGGCGCATCGATCTGGCGGATCGAGGCGACGAGGTCGCCCTGCGGGTCGGCCAGCGTCACGCCCATCGCCGACTGCCCGCTGAACCAGGCGAGGCGCAGGCGGTCGGCGTCCAGTGAGCCGGCGATCGTCGAACTGAGGTAGCCCATCACCATCCGCGAGCCGGGCCCGGTGCTCAGGATCGTCGGCAGCAGCAGGACGGCCAGCGCCAACAGCGCCACCACGCCGGCGATGCCCAGAATCCACCGCCGTCCCCGGTGCCGTGGTGACTTATCTTCGCGCGGCGTTTGATTTGATGCCTGGTCGTTCATGGCAGTCTCCCTAATGGCGTGTGTCCACCTTCATTCTAGACGGCCCGGGAAGGGTTGCGTTCCTCAAATCCACCGAGCTTTCTCCATGGCATGGCTGGACCGCGCCCCCGGCGCAGCCTAGCGTTGGTCCACGAACAGCAGCCGCGTCGGGCGCCAGCGGGATGAAGGCAGGTGGCGATGGACAGACGCACATGGTTGAAACGTGCCGTGGCCGGGCTGGGGCTGACCGTGGGCGGCGCAGTGGGATTGCCGGCGACGGTTGCCATTCTTTCGCCGGTCATCCGCTATCGGCGGGCGGCACGCTGGGAGCCGGTGGGCCCGCTCGATCAGTTTCCCGTCGGCGAAGTCACGCAGGTGGCGGTCGACGTCCCGCGTGACGACTGGGCGCAGTCGCTTCGCCGCAAGGGTGTCTACGTCTGGCGGGCGGACGAGCAGCGGACGGTCGTCTACTCGCGCAACTGCACCGACCTGAGCTGCCCGGTCACGTTCGACCCCGGCAGTGAGGTGTTTTTCTGTCCCTGTCATGGCGGCATCTTCGCCAAGGACGGCACGGTGATGGCCGGCCCGCCCAACCGGCCGTTGTACCGCTATGCCAGCCGCGTGCGGGCCGGCGTGCTGGAAATCGATCTGCAATCGCTGCCGCCGATGACGTGAGGGGATCGGGGATCGGGGATCGGGGATCGGGGATCGGGGATCGGGGATCGGGGATCGGGAAGATTTTATAAGCCGAGGGCTGAGTCCGCGAAGCCCCGGATCAGGGGGAGAGTGCTGATTGCTGATTGCTGATTTGTTCATTGTGAATAGATCTCACTGATCCCGCTCTTCGCTCGCGGACTCGCTCAGAGGCGGGCGTTTTCTGACCCTCGAATCCCGAACCCCGAATCCCGCCCCTTGGAACTGAGCATGCTGGAACGGTGGCGTAACTGGGTGATGCATCGCTTCGGGCTTGACCTGTTCAAGCAGACGGTGCTCGACCGGCGGACGCCCAAGGGGCGGTGGTACTACGGCGACGGGGCGACGCTGGCGCTGCTGCTGGGGGTGCAGGTGGCGACCGGGGCGGTGCTGATGCTCACCTACAGCCCGTCGGTCGACACGGCCTATCAGTCGGTGCAGCACATCACGCAGCAGCAGACGTTGGGCGGGTTCATCCGCGCGCTGCATTACTGGTCCGCCGGGCTGATGGTGGTGATGCTGTTTCTTCACCTGTTCCGGCAACTGCTGCTGGGCGGGTACAAGTCGCCGCGCGAGGGGACGTGGCTGGTGGGGGTGGGGCTGTTTTTCGGTGTGCTGCTGATGGCGTTCACGGGGTATACGCTGCGGTGGGACGAGCGGGCGATCACGGCGTTGACGGTGTCGCTGCACATGCTCGCGAACGTGCCGGTGATCGGCGAATGGCTGGTGGTGCTGGTGCAGGGCGGGCCGGAGGTCGGGGCGCAGACGTTGACGCGGGTGTATGCGGTGCATGTTTTTTTGACGCCGCTGTTTCTGCTTGCGCTGGTGGGCTGGCATCTGTATCTGGTGATCCATCATGGGGTGACGACCAACGCCGAGCGGGGCAAACCGGTGCGGTCGGTCGAGGAACAGCGCAAGCTGTACGACGAGGAAAAAAAGGACGAGACGCTGGGCGAGCAGTTCCATCCGGGCACGACGTTCCGATCGGGGCTGTTCGGGGCGGTGGTGTTTTTCATCGTGCTGGGGCTGGCGGTTTTTCTGGGTCCGCAGGCGCTGGAACCGGAGGCGAGCCGGGTGGGCCGGTCGTTTCCGGTGGAGGAGTGGTGGTTCTGGTGGTACAGCGCGTTGATAGCGTTGCTGCCGGGGTGGCTGGCGCCGACGTTTGTGGTGTTGTTTCCGCTGGCGTTGCTGGCGGCGCTGGTGGCGTTGCCGTTTGTGGACCGCAGTCCGTACCGGGGGATTCGCAAGCGGCCGGTGATGGCGGGGGTGGTGGTGGTGTCCGTGGTGGGGCTGGTGTGGCTGAGCGCGTTGCGGATTGCCTCGCCGTGGACGGGCTGGCCGCAGCCGGCGCCGCCGGCGGTGCCGGCGGGCGTGACGTTGCCGGCCGAGGCGGAGCAGGGGCGACAGCTTTTTGCGGCGTATGGTTGCAACAGTTGCCACGCGGTGGCGGACGACGGGCCGAGCGTCGGGCCGGACCTGGCACAGATCAGCCCGGCCTATTCGCGGGACGAGTATGCGCAGTGGATTCGGCAGCCGGCGGAGGACGTGGCGATGCCGGCGTTTGAAGATCGGCTGAGCGAAGAAGAACTGGCGCGGATCATCGACTACCTGATGCATGCGCAGACGTTTCCGAGGCGGTGAGGGGAAGTGACGTGAGCAGGCGGACGAACAAGGTGGAAGGCGGTCGGACCCACGCTCGGAGAGCGTGGGCTTCGGTGGGGGTGATGGTTCTTGTGTGGTTGGCGGGGTGCGAGGGGGAGCGGACGCAGTCGGCGCTGCACCCGGCGGGCGAGGGGGCGCAGGTGATTGCCGGGCTGTGGTGGTTCATGTTCTACCTGCTCGGGGCGGTGTTCGTGCTGGTGATGGCGGTGGCGGCGTATGCGATCTTTCGGCCGCGGGCGGAGGGGGGCGGGGGCAAGCCGTGGGGCGAGCGGTTCATCATCGTCTGCGGGATCGCGCTGCCGACGGTGGTGCTGCTGGTGCTGTTGATCTATGCGTTGACGGCGACGATGGCGCTGCGCAAGCCGGAGACGGCGGTGACGATCGAGGTGATCGGGCACTTGTGGTGGTGGGAGGTGCGCTACCCGGAGCATGGGATCGTCACAGCCAACGAGTTGCACATTCCGGTGGGCGTGCCCGTTCGGCTGGAGCTGCGCAGTGCGGACGTGGTGCACAGCTTCTGGGTGCCGGAGCTGCACGGCAAGATGGACCTGCTGCCGGAGCAGGTGAACACGAGTTGGCTGCTGGCGCATCGCGTGGGCGTGTATCGGGGGCAGTGTGCGGAGTATTGCGGGCAGCAGCATGCGCGGATGGCGTTTCACGTGCGGGCGGTGGAGCCGAGCGAGTTTGAGGCGTGGGTGGCGGCGCGTTCGCAGCCGGCCCGTGTGCTGACGACGGACGCGCAGCGGCGCGGGCAGCGTGCGTTTGTGGAGGCGGGGTGTGAGACCTGCCACACGATCCGCGGCACGGAGGCGACGGGCGACGTGGGGCCGGACCTGACGCACTTCGGCTCGCGGTTGACGATCGGTGCGGGGCAGTGGCGGAACAATGCGGGCAACCTGTCGGGATGGATTGCGAATCCGCAGGCGCTGAAGCCGGGCAATCAGATGCCGCGGTCGTTTATTGAGCCGGAGGAGTTGCATGCGATCACGGAATACTTGTTGAGTCTGGAGTGAGAGAGATTGAAACCGCTAAGCCGCAAGCGGCTTTTGGGGAACGAGGTTTGTCGAGGATTGATCGCCCATGCGTGAGTCGTCGGACAACTTCGCCGCGTTCGAGCGGACCTGGACCGGGCCCGCGCGGCTGCCCGGCGCGCTGGCGGAGGTGAACAACCAGCCGTTGGGCAAGCGGTTCATGCTCACGGCGTTCATCTTCTTTCTGCTCGGCGGCGTGCTGGCGCTGTTGATGCGTGTGCAGTTGGCGGTGTCGGAGAACGAGTTTCTCGGGCCGCAGGTGTATAACCAGCTTTTCACGATGCACGGCTCGACGATGATGTACCTCTTCGCCGTGCCGTTCCTGGAGGGGCTGGCGCTCTACCTGCTGCCGATGATGCTCGGCTCGCGCGACGTGGCGTTTCCCCGGCTGACGGCGTTCAGCTACTGGATGTTTCTCTTCGGCGGGATCATCTTCTACGCCAGCTTCGTCACGGGCGACGTGCCCGACGCCGGCTGGTTCTCGTACACGCCGCTGTCGGGGCCGGAGTACACCGGCACACGGCAGGACTACTGGCTGCTGGGGCTGGCGATGGTCGAAGTCGCCGGCATCGCCACAGCGGTGGAACTGGTGGTGACGATTCTCAAGTGTCGGGCTCCGGGCATGACGCTCGCCCGCCTGCCGTTGTTCGCGTGGACCATTCTGGTCATCGGCGTGATGATCATCTTCGCCTTCACCACGCTACTGGTCGCCACGCTGCTGCTGGAACTGGACCGGGCGATGGCGACGCACTTTTTCAACCCCGACCGCGGCGGCAACACGCTGCTGTGGCAGCACCTGTTCTGGTTCTTCGGCCATCCGGAGGTCTACATCATGTTCCTGCCGGCGACGGGCATCGTCTCGATGATCGTCAGCGCGTTCGCCGGCCGGCTGATCGGGTATACGCTGATCGTGGTCGCCATCGTCGTGACCGGCTTCCTCAGCTTCGGGCTGTGGGTGCACCACATGTACACGACCGGGCTGCCGGAGTTGGCGATGCACTTTTTCGCTGCGGCGAGCCTGATGATCGCCACCGCCAGCGGCGTGCAGGTGTTCGCCTGGATCGCCACGCTCTGGGGCACGGCGCCGGCGATGAAGACGCCGATGCTCTACGTCGTCGGCTTCCTGTTCCTGTTCGTGCTCGGCGGGTTCACGGGCGTGATGGTCGCCGTCGTGCCCTTTGACTACCAGGTGCACGACACGTTCTTCCTGGTCGCCCACTTCCACTACGTGCTCATCGGCGGCGTGGTGTTTCCCGTCTTCGCGGGCCTGCACTTCTGGCTGCCCAAGATCACCGGCAAAATGCTCAACGACCGGCTGGGCATGCTCAGCTTCTGGCTGGCGTTCCTCGGCTTCAACGCCACGTTCTTCCCCATGCACATCATGGGCTTTTTCGGCATGCCGCGCCGCGTCTACACCTATGCCGAGCAACTGGGTATCGACGGACACAACCTGCTCGCCAGCGCCGGGGCGTTTGTGTTTGCCTGCGGCCCGTTGGTGTTCGTGGTGAACCTAGGGTGGAGCCTGTGGCGGGGGGAGAAGGCGGCGGCCGACCCGTGGGGCGCGGACACACTGGAGTGGTCGGTGTCGTCGCCGCCGGCGGTGTACACGTTTGCTGCGCCGCCGGTGGTGCGAGGCCGACACCCGATGTGGGCGCCGGCGCCGACGGACGATGCGGAGACGAACGCCCCGGCGCGGCGCATCACGCAAGCCATGCACGGCCGACCGGTGACATGGCGGGCGACGCTGGTTACTGATGCATTGCACGCCACGCCGCAGGCGATCCAGTGGCTGCCGGGGCCAACCTATACGCCGTTGCTGGCGGCGCTGGGCCTGCTGGTGGCGATGGTGGCAACGTTGCAGCAGTACTACCTTGTGCTGCCGTTGGGGCTGGCGTTTTCGCTGGTGGCGGTCGGGTCGTGGGTCTGGCCGGGCGAGTGGCGGCTGGCGCGGATGCGTGACGACGACGTGGCCGACGCCGCGGGCCTGCCGGTGTTTCCCAGCGGCAGCGCGAGCACGGCCTGGTGGGGGATGGTCTGCCTGCTCGCCGTGCTCGGCACCGTCTTTGCCGTGCTGGTTTACAGCTACTACTACCTCTGGCTGTTCTCCGAGCAGTGGCCGCAAGAGCGTCTGCCGCGGCCGGGCCTGTTGTGGCCGGCGGCGGCGCTGGCGGTGCTGGCCGTCGGCAGCGGCGCGATCGGCTGGGCCGAGCGGCAATTCAACCGTCACCAGCTTCACCTGACGCGGGCGGGGCTCATCGCCGCCACGGTGGCCGTCGTGCTCTTCCTCGCTTGGCAGGGGTGGGAACTTTACAGCGTGCCGTTTCTGCCGCAGACAAACGCGTATGGCTCGATTTACTTCATCGCCCACGCCGCGCTGGCGATCACGCTCGTCGCCGCCGGCGTGTTGAACGTCGCCATGCTCGTCCGCCTCCACCACGACCCGCAACACCACGGCCACACGCTCATGCAGATGCAACTGACCGCCATGTTCTGGCATTTCGCCGTGGTGGCGGCGGTGGTGACGCTGCTGGTGGTGCACGCGTCGCCGTGGGTTTTGTAAACGGGATGGCGGAGCGCTCCGCAGCGCTGCGCGGCTAAGGTTTGGCATGGTCAACACACGCGCTGGTCTTGGCAGTTTTCTCGTCTGGTTCGCCATGTTCGGCGGGGCGGTCGCGTGGTTGGTTCACTTTCTGGGGATCTATCTCCTGGGCGAGTTCGGTTGCCACACCACGCTGCGCGACGTCACATTCTTGCGTCTCACCGGCGTGGCGTGGAGCATTCTCGCGGTCACCGTGCTCATGTTCGCGCTGGCCGTCGCCGCCCTGCTTGCTGCGCATCACAATCAGCGCCTCATCGCCGACCAACTGCCCGACGCTCGCGACAACCTGCGGTTCGCCGCACACCTTGGCCGCATCAGCAACACGCTTTTCGCCGGTGTCATTCTGTTTCAGACGCTCCCCGTGCTCTTCTACCTCGGAGGCTGCTGATGCTCGCGATCACGCTCGCCCATGCCGTCGGCGAAGATGCGGTCCACGGCCCGTGGTACACCGCGTGGAACCCGGACCCGCTCATTCTCCCCTGCCTCGGGCTGGTCGCCGTTGCCTACACGCTCGGCATCCGCACGCTCTGGCGGCGGGCCGGCGTCGGGCACGGCATCACCGGCGCGCAGGCCGGCGCGTTCTTCCTCGGCATGCTGGTGCTCTTCGTCGCCCTCGTCTCCCCCATCGACGTGCTCGCCAGCGAACGCGCTTCGATCCACATGGGCCAGCACATGCTCATCATGCTCGCCGCCGCCCCGCTGCTGATCCTCGGCATGCCCTCCCGCGTCCTCCTATTCGCCCTCCCGCGCTTCAGCCGTTCACGGCTTGGCGCGGCGCTCTGCCGCATGCCCGGTCCCTACCTGCTCTGGCAACCCCTGCTCATGTGGGCCCTCTACGCCCTCACGCTCTGGGTCTGGCATCTGCCCACGCTCTATGAAGCCGCCCTCCATCACGAGCCGATCCACGACGCGCAACACCTCGCATTCCTCGTCACCGCATGCCTCTTCTGGCGCGTGCTGATCGACCCGCTCAGTCGGCGACGACTCAACCTCGGCCTGGGCATGCTCTACCTCTTCACCGCCTCGCTGCAAGCCAGCGCGCTGGGCGTTTTCCTCGCCCTCTCCCCACGCCTCTGGTACCGCGCCTATGCCACCCCCACCCAACCCTGGCAGCTCACGCCGCTCGAAGACCAGCAACTGGCGGGCCTGATCATGTGGATGCCCGGCTGCGTCCTCTACGCCGCCGTCGCCGCGCTGATGTGCTACCTCTGGATCAACCGGCTCCAGGCCAATCCACACCGGCGTCGCGCTGCGCTTCACGCCGGCTCCCCTACACCAATCCCCAACCCCTGACCCCCCATCCCCACCACCCATGCTCCCACGCCTGCTCAACAACGTCACCGCCGCTCTGCTCGCCCTGGGCTTGCTCATGCTGCTGGCCGTCCTGGGCGACTACGTCCTGCGCGGCCCCCACCGGCTGCCCATCGCCCCCATCTGGCAGGCCGGCGACATCCCCGCCGACCGCCACCGCGGCCGGAACGCCATCATCGCCCATGGCTGTACCGCCTGCCACACCATCCCTGGCATCCGCCAGGCCACCGGCCGCGTGGGCCCGCAACTCGACGACCTCCGCAACCAGCTCTATATCGCCGGCCAACTCGCCAACACTCCCGACAACCTCGCCCACTGGATCCAGTACCCGCAACAGGTCGCCCCCGGCACCGCCATGCCCACCCTCGGCGTCAGCGAACAGGAAGCCCGCGATATCGTCGCCTACCTCTACAGCACCACCGGCGGTCCCGTCAGCGAAAGCCCGGACGCCGACATCGAGCGCTGACCGGATGCCCGTCGCCCGCCAATTGCTATAATGCGCCGCGTTGCCCAGCACCTGTAGCTCAATTGGATAGAGCGCAAGCCTCCGAAGCTTGAGGTTGCAGGTTCGAGCCCTGCCAGGTGCATTAGTAAAGACAAGGGTTTACGTCATTCAGAGGGCCGGGGGAATCAGGTCGGTGCTACCCCCGTGCTACCCGGCAGAACAAGGTCAAAAAAAGTCTACCGGGGGCGGTGACCACCACCCGCGTTCCTGCCCCGTCGTGGCGGTTCACTCCCGCTCACGGTAGCGCCAAGGTGGTGACCACTTTGACCAATCAAAAACCCGCCCCTGCACCAGTCTGCACAGAGGCGGCCGTTGGGGGGCCGGGTTGTCGGTGGTCACGCCCGCCACCACCGCACCGCCTGGTCGGCCAGCAGCGGCAGCGCGAGCACGAGCAGCACGATGCTGATGATGGTGGCCATGTAGAAAAACGCCCCACCGGCCGGGGCGGGCCGATGGGACGCATGATGAAAACCCGACGCCAGGGGACAGGCCCAGCGCCGGGATAACAGGAGGCAAAGCGCTTACACGCCGCCGCCCTGCGAACGGTCAATTCAAGGTTCACCGCGACGCGCCCGCTGCTGCGCCTCAGCGCTCAAGGTGGCGTACATGAGCACCGTCAGCTTGCCCATCGGCGCATCCATCCGGGCGACGGCTACGGCCATCCCGAAAGCTTCGTCCATTGCCTGGATAAGCTCGTATGCGGCGAACGCTTCAACGTCCAGCTTCGGCAGGTCCGCCTCGACCGGCGGGTTGTCTTCGCGCCGCCGCTCAAGCTCGCCCTCGGCCAGCGCCACCAGCCATTGTGATAAGCGCCAGCACCGACATTGGCCTGCCCACCGGATGATGGCGTACAGCGCGGCCGTGGATAGGTTGGGCAGGTAGAATGCGAGCGTACGGCCGTCGAGCCGTTCGGTGTTGTCAATCATCGTCGGCATGGTGGCCTCCTTTTAGTGGACAATGTGACGCACCGGGCAAAGCGCGTCGGTGCTGGACGGCTTCATCAGGAACGCGTCGTGCTCCAAGAAGCTGATAAACCCATTCACGTCGAACTCGGCATAGCGCTCGACAAGCTGACGGAATCGAACCGCGCCGACCAGCCGAATCTTGTACATGCTCAATTTGCCGTAGAGCACCGAAACCGCGCCGCTTTCGACCGTGGATGCCATCATCTGGTTGATGTAGACCGGCTCGCCGAGCAGCCGGGGCGGTTGGCCGGCCTGTTGCGAATCTTCCCACAGATAGCGGCCGTTGCCGTCCTTCAACTGGCGGACCTTCGCGGCAACATCGGAGTGCATCATCCAGCCGTTGTCCGCGTCTCGATACGCGGGGTCGATGCTGGCCTGCAAGCGGATAAGCTCGTCGAAGTCGATCGCGGTGGCCGAGCTGGCGGTGACGCCAGTGGTTGAGCCTTCGACGATGCCGACGGCCTCGCTCGCGCCCGTGCCGGTGGTGCCCTTGCGGTTCAACGCCCGTCCGAGTCGCTGGCCGAGCGCGCTGCCGATCTCGCCGGAAAGATCAAGGGCGCTGTCGCGCAGCAGTTCGTGCGACGCTTTGACGATCTTTGACGATAGCTTGTAGGACCACAGCATCCGGCGTCCGAAGCTGAGGTCTTGCTCTTCCGATTCCGCCGCCTGCCCAAGTTGAACACCCTCGTTGTCCACGTCGTCCAAGGTCGGCCAAGGCATCGCGCGGCCGTCTTCTGTCACCATCACCTCCGCAACCTGGAGCATGGGCGCAGTGGCCTTCATTGCCACCTCAAGGCGCGGCAAAAAACCCTCCGGCACGGTCGCGCCGCCGCTGGCCAGCTCGTCAGTGGATAGCGCGTTGCGCGGGGTGAAGCTCAGCTTGTTGCCCGGCGTCGGCCGACAGGTCGCCAGCCGCACCTCGAACGCATTACCGCCAAGATGGGCGTTCATCCGCTGCGCCGCTTCGGCCTCGTCTTGTCGCACCGGCACGCCCGACGCGTTGCGCACCCAGCCGGCCAGGGCGCGGTCCGCGTCCGCGCCGCGTGAATCGGAGCTGAACGCGCCACGGTTGGCCGGGCCATCCTCCAGCGAGCCGCCGTCGCGGCCGATGCGATTGCGGATGCCGCCGTTGGCGCTGACCATCGCGCGGGCATGTGTCGCGTCATATTCGGTGTTGAGGCGGTCCCACTTCGCGCGATCCTCGGCGGTCCACGAGCCCTGCCGGTCGGCCAGGTTGCGAAGCTCGCGGGCCAGCTCGGCCCGCTGCTGAATATCTTTGGTTACGCTCATCGGGTTGAATCTCCAAGTAGGAAAATTGGGTATGTTCTTTCACCTCACCAGCAATCCTACCGAGCGCCGAGCTTGCTACTTCCACGTTGTGGAATATGAGGCGTGATATGTTCCGCCGGCTCGGCGACGATGAGAAACCGCGTTGCGCAGTTGCGGCACAGCGTCCAGCGCGTAACGGACAGGTCCGTTTCCGAACGCGACTTGTAAACGCGCAGATTGACCGATCCGCAGCGGTAACATGTTGGCCGTTCGATGAAGATAGTGTGCAACTGCTCACGGCTCACAACACGTCCTCCATCGCCTCGGCCTGTTTCCGCTGCCATCGCTTGAACAGCGCGGCGGTGTCTTCGCCGGCACGTTCGCGGGCCTCGATGGCGCCGTGGCATTTCGTGCATAGCGGCCCGATGTTCGATTCGGTGAACGCAAGGTCGGGGCGCTTGCGTAGCGGGATGATGTGGTGGGCCTGGGCCGTTGGCCTCGGCTCGTCGGGGTGCAGCGCCAGCGGATTGCAGCACAGAGGATGCCGGCTCTTGAACCAGTCGCGGAATCGTTGCCAGCGCGACGAGTTGCGTATCCGTTTCGATTCAGCCAGCGCCGGATCGTTCGCACGGTGGCGCTCATATTCACGCCGGGCCTGCTGCACGCCGGGCGCTTTACCGCGTTGTTTCAGGTCTTGCATGTGTGTGCGGGGGCGGGTCGGCATCACGCGCCCCCTTCGCGGTCGACGCTGTGAACATGCCGCCGTTCGAACGCGATCTCGTCACCGAACGCCAAGTCGTCGTTGGCGAAAATCAGGTCATTGGCGAGTTCACCACGGAAGCCCTCGGCGGTGATGGCGGTGATGCGAACCCACGGGCATTCAACGCAGCCGGCGAAGACGATGCCCACCTTGGCCAGGTCGCCCACGGCCAGCAGGTCGATTTCGCGTTCAAGGTCGGCCAGGTCGGCGGGATTGATGCCGTCGATGGTTTTGCGTAGCGCTTGCACGTCTTCAAGCTCGTAGCTGCTCATGGGTATCCTTTGGAAAGTGGTAAAACTCGTGAAAAAAACGGCACGGGGTCCGCTTCGGTGGTGCGCACCGGACGTCCCAACAATCCGACGGGGCCGGGGTCGCCTATAAAAACACCCAATTTCGGCTCTGTTTTCTTCATGGGAGCACGACGGTGGGGGCAACCCGCCCTCCATACTTCTGACGCCGCCCCCTTGGGTGCCTGCTGCCCCACCGTCGCCGCTGCGTCCCGTCTCCCGGCTTCCAGCGTTGCGGGTGGTGCTGGGGCCGCTCTCCCTCACGGCCCGCCGTGCCGCCTCTGTGCGGTCCATGCCCTCGGCGAGCAGTTGACGGAATCGCAGGCGGGCGCGGTGCAGGGTGGTGGTGCGGTCGTGGTGGTCGGGGATGTAGTGCATCATTGGTTGATCTCCTTCCACGCCTTCGCCCACGCTTCCGGCTCGGACATCACCTGCATCGCCTCGGTGTAGGCGGTCAGCCATCGCTTGCGGAGGTCGCGTCGTAGAGCGTGTGGACGGCCACCGCGTTGATACCGCTCCATGCCCACGGCCTCGGGGGTGATGTTGCGGCCGGAGGTCCAGTCGGCGGGCGATGGGAATGACGGTCGGGGTTCGGCGAGCAGGCGGGCAATGGTGGCGTTTACGTCGGTGGCTTCACTGGATGCGGAATCAATACCGTCGCTGTCGTCATCGTCTGCAAGGGTTTCGATTCCGCATCCACTGGCATCGTCATCGCCTCGCATGAGGTCGAGCAGGTCGTGCTTGTGCTCGCGGACGCGGGCGAGCAGGTCATCGTCCACGGCCTCACGAGGTCGAAGTCGCAGGCGATCCTGCACCGGCTCGATGGTGATGTCGCGCTCGCGGAGGTCGTACACCAGTTGCTTTAGCTCAGGGGTGATGGTGGGCATGTTCATACCTCCACAAACTCATCGCCGCTGGATGCGGAATCAATACCGTTGTCGCTGATGTCGCTGGCGGGGGTTTTGATTCCGCTTCCACTGCTGCCATCCAGCAGGCGAAACTTGAGTGACGGTCGGCCGGGCCCGCTGGAGTAGGGCGACCACTCGCCGACTCCGGCCTCGGCCAGTGCATCCAGCGCCGCCTTAGCGGCGGGGTGATCGCTTCGATAAAGGCGGGGTCCGCTGGTGGTGAGGTCGCGGACGCTGACTTCGCCGCCCTTGTCCGTCATCCACTCCACGAGGCGGCGCTGCTCGCGGTCGTCTTCGCCTTCGTCCAGCATCGCATAGACGCGGCGGGCTTCGTGCTTGAAAAACTCGATGATGGCGACGGCCGACTCGATGCTCGGCACGTCAATCTCGTCTGCAACATCTTCACCAGCAGCCCACCCGGCGAAGTGCATCACCAGCGCCATCCGGGCGACGTAGCCGCGCATCTTGGAAAAC
>JBBDPC010000061.1:0-25643 GCA_040876735.1 Phycisphaeraceae bacterium
GTGCTCGACCTGATCGACATGCGCAACCGGGACCATCGCCGCACCGTCGAAACCCGCTTCCGCGATCACCTCAAGCGCGACCGCGCCCGCACCCGCATCGGCGGCATCAGCCAGTTCGGCCTGCTGGAGATGACCCGGCAGCGCATGCGGCCGTCGCTGAAAAGCTCGCTCTACAACGAATGCGAACACTGCCACGGCTCGGGCCACGTCAAGAGCGCCGAGTCGGTCGTGCTCGACGTGATGCGCCGCCTCGCGCTGGGCATGCAGCACGAGCAGGTGACGCGCGTCGACCTGGTCATCAGCCCCGACGTGGCGTTCCAACTGCTCAACCGCAAGCGGTCGGAGCTGGTGGGCCTGGAGAACCGGCATCGCAAGGCGGTGACGGTGCGCGTTGGCGGCCATGCGATCGACTACGTCGACGCCACGGCCTACGACAGCCGGGGCGGCGCGGTCGACCTCGAAGCACTGCTGAACCCCTCCAACCTGCCCGAGCCGACGGAGACGACCTTCCGCGAACTGACCAGCGACGTCTCCGTGGACGACCTGGTGGAGGAAGGCGAGGAGGCCGATGAGGTCGACACCGCCGAAGGGCCGGACCGCCCGCCGGTGGAAATGGGCGAAGAGCATCCGTCCGACGGCTCGCGTGACGGCCGGCCGGGCGAGGGCGAAGGCGGCGGCAAGAAGCGTCGCCGACGCCGACGACGCCGCGGGCGCGGCCGGGGCCGTGGCGGCGAAGAGGGCGCCACGCAGAGCGGTGAACAGACCGGCGAGCCCTCCCGCGACCAGTCGGCGGAGCAGCCCCGTGAACAGGCCGGCGACGAAGCCGGCGAAACACCGCCCGCCGCACGCGAGGCGGACGTCGAGGCCACCGGCGATGGTGGCAGCGAAGGCGCGGACGGCAAGCAAGCGAAGAAGACGCCCAAGAAGCGGTCACGCCGGTCGACGAAGAAGAAAATCGCCGTCACGGCCGAGTCCGAGGGCACGGCCGACGACGCCGCGTCCGAGTCTGCTGACACCGGCGCCGACACCAGTGACGAACAGACACAGACCGAGGCCAACGGCGACAGCGGCGGCACGGGCAAGAAGCGTCGGCGACGCCGCGGCGGCCGCAGCCGACGACGCGGCAAGCAGATCGGCGAAGCCGGCGGTGACGGCGACAGCAGCGACAGCAGCAACAGCAACGGCGAAAGTAACGCCAACGCCCAGAGCCCCGAGCAGCCCGCCAGCGAGCGTAAGACGCCGCCGGCGTCCGTCGCCCCCACCGGCAGCGGATATCGCAACAAGGTCATCGATCCCAAGACCACGGGGGACGATTGAGGCGTGGAAAAGGAACCGACCTCCCGGTTAACCCATAGCCCAATAGCCCGCGGCGGAAGCCGGGGTTGGCCGCGGATGCGTGAGGCGTAAGGTGACCGCCCCCTGCCCTGGCGGGCAGGGCTTTGGGGGGAAGGCGCGTTTCGTTTGTTCACGTTTTGCGAGTCGTCGAACCCGAGAAGGAATCCCGCAACCGGATGAGCCAGCCTGCCCGCCGACAACTGATCGTGCTCGGATCGACCGGATCGATCGGCGTGAACACGCTGAACGTGGTCGAGCACCTCAACCGCACCGCCGGCGTCGCCATCGACGTGGTGGGCCTCGCCGCATCGCGCTCGGCGGCGAAGCTCATCGAGCAGGCGAAGTGGCACCGCGTGCCGAACGTCGCCATCGCCGACGCGGCGCAGGCCGACGCGGTGCGCGCCGCCTTGCCCGACGCCACGGTCTTCGCCGGCGACGATGCGGCCGAGCGGATGGTGCGTGACGTTCAAGCGACCGACGTCGCCGCGGCCGTGGTCGGCGCGGCCGGGCTGCCCGCCACACTGGCGGCGGTGGCACTTGGCCGGCGGGTGAGCCTGTCGAACAAGGAAACGCTCGTCGCCGCCGGGGCGCTGGTGACGCCGCTGGCCCGCGAAAAAGGTGGACGCCTGCTGCCGGTCGACTCGGAGCATTCGGCGATTTTCCAATGCCTGGCGGAGCATCCGCAGCGCTGCGTGAAGCGCATCGTGCTCACCGCCTCGGGCGGGCCGTTTCGCACCGCCGACAAGCAGAGCATCGAAAACGCCACCGTCGAACAGGCGCTCAAGCATCCGACCTGGGCGATGGGGCCCAAGATCACGATCGACTCGGCCACGATGATGAACAAGGCGTTGGAGATCGTCGAGGCCCACTGGCTGTTCGGCCTGCCGGGGTCGAAGATCGACGTGATCGTGCATCCGCAGTCGATCGTGCACAGCTTTGTCGAGTTCGCGGACCACAATGTGCTTGCCCAGCTCGGTTCGCCGGACATGCGCGGGCCGATCCAGTACGCCTTGACCTGGCCCGACCGGCCGGCGGGGTGCAGCGATGCCCTGGACTGGGCCGCGTTGAGCCAGTTGACGTTCGAGTCGCCGGATCTTGAGCGGTTCCCCGCCCTGCGGCTGGCGTACGCCGTGATCGAGGCGGGCGGCACGGCCGGGGCGGTGTTCAACGCGGCCAATGAGGCGGCGGTGACCGCCTTCCTCGAACGCCGCATCCGCTTCGGGCGTATTGTGAGTCTGGTGACCGAGGCGTTGGAAGCCATCGCCCCCCGGCCGGTCGATTCGCTCCAGACCGTGCTCGACGCCGACCGCGAAGCGAGGGCGTTCGTGACGCAGCGCATCGGCATGGACGAGATCGACCGGACGCGCTCCGCTTCGCTGCGCGGCTAACTTGTAGCGGCTAACCGATAGGACAAGAACTTGCTCGATTCCACCCCCATCGCCCTGATTGCCCTGATTCTCGGGTTCGGGTTCCTCATCTTCGTCCACGAGCTGGGGCACTTTCTCGTCGCCCGGGCGGTGGGCATCAAGTGCACGCAGTTCGCCATCGGCTTCGGGCCGAGCCTGCTGACGTGGCGCAAGGGCATCGGCTTCCGCACGGGCACGACGGAGCCGGAGTACCAGAAGCGCCTCGACGCCGGCGTCGACGCCGCCACGCTGGGCGAAACCGAATACCGCCTGAACTACCTGCCGCTGGGCGGGTACGTCAAGATGCTGGGCCAGGAAGACCTCGACCCCAACGCCCAGAGCGACGACCCGCGCGCGTTCAACCGCAAGCCGGTCTGGGCCCGGGCGTGCGTGATCTCGGCGGGCGTGGTGATGAACATGATCTTCGGGTTGCTGTTCCTCATCGCCGCGTTCATGGCGGGCGTGCAGTTTCCCCCGGCCATTGTTGGTCACATCCAGGCCGACGCCCCGGCCGCCGCGGCGTATCCCGAGGGCCATGAGGACGACCCGGCCTATCGCGGACTTCAGATCGGCGACCAGATCACGCACATCGACGGCGACGAAGTGGGCGATTTCATGGAAGTGCGTCTCGCCTCGGCACTCGGCCGGTCGGACACGCCGATCGCGTTCACCATCGAGCGTGCCGGCGTGGAGCAGCCGTTGGTCTACCCCGTGACGCCGCGCCGCGACCCGGTGGAGAACCTGCTGAGCGTCGGCATCATGCCAATCGAAAGCCTGCAGGTCGCGCCCGACGGCGTGGACGAAGGCAGCGCCGCCGAGGCCGCGGGCGTGCAGGCGGGGATGTGGATCGTCGCGGTCGAGGGCGAGCCCGTGGAAAACTACGGCCAGTACTACCGCCTCGCCCAGCCGTATGGTGCGGAGCCGTTCGAGGTGACGTTTGAAGATCGCCAGACGGGCGAGCGGATCGACGCGCCGGTGCGGAGCGCGCCGCTGCTGATGGGGCCGTACAACAATAAACACCTCGCGGGTCTGGCGCCGGCGACGCGGATTGGCGCGGTGGTGGAGAAAAGCCCCGCCGAGGACGCGGGCATCGAGGCCGGCGACCTGCTGGCGCGGCTGGGCGACGAGCGCTGGCCGAGGTTCGCCCAGGTGCCCGACCTGGTGGCGGACGCGCCGCAGGAAGGGCTGGCGGTGACGGTCTGGCGTGACGGCGAACGGGTGGAACTGCCAGCGGTGCAGCCGAAGCGCGGCCTGCTGGGCGGGGTGAAGCCAATCGGCATTCACATGGCGATGGCCGAGGGACAGCCGCTGGTCGCGCAGCGGTTGCCCGATACGCCCGCCGCGTCGCTGGACATGCCCGCCGGCTCGCGCGTGGTGGAGCTGGCCGGGCAGCCGGTGGAAAACTGGACCGACATGCAGGCGGCGCTGGTCAGCGCGGCCGAGGCCGCCGAGGCAGGTGAGCCGTTGGAGGTGGAAGTCGTTTACGCCCTGCCCATCGCCGGCTCACCGCAGGAGACCGGCACGCTCGCCTTCACCGCCGAGCAGGTCGAACAACTGGCGAGCCTGGCATGGCTGCCGTCGCGCGAGGTGAGCCTGCTCATGCTTCGCGAGCGCATCTCGGGCGAGAACCCGATCGAAGCCACGCTCATCGGCATCGACAAGACCAAGCAGTTCATGCAGCAGACCTACGTCACGCTGCTGCGCCTGATTCAGGGCTGGATCAGCTTCGAGCACCTGCGCGGGCCCGTCGGCATCGTTGACGAAGGCCGGCAGGTCGCGGCGGAGGGCTGGCCCTACCTGTTCTTCTTCCTCGGGCTGATCAGCATCAACCTGGCGATCATCAACTTCCTGCCCATCCCGATCGTCGACGGCGGGCTGATGGTCTTCCTCCTGCTCGAAAAGATCAAAGGTTCGCCCGCCGGGCCGCGACTGCAGACCGCGGCGACGCTGGTGGGCCTGGCGCTGATCGGCACGGTGTTCGTCACCGTCACCTTCTACGACATCATGCGCATCGCGGGAGGGTGAGGGCGGATGACAGGGTGACAAGGTGAGGGGGCGACAAGGTGAAGAGGTGTAGCGCAACGCCGTATCCGTTCACCTTGTCACACAAGCATGGGGGTAGGAACCCGCCATGGATTTCGTGCGTCACTGGTTCACCAAGCAGCGCGGCCACACGCCGTTCGACTTCCAGCAGCAGACGTGGGACGCCTGCCTCGCCGGCCGCAGCGGGCTCGTCCACGCGCCGACCGGCATGGGCAAGACGTTTGCCGTGGCGCTGGGGCCGATGATGCAATGGTGTGCGGCGCATGCCGACCGCGACCGCTGGGCCGACATGCCCGCCCCGCCGCTGACGCTGCTCTGGATCACGCCCTTGCGGGCCCTGGCGACCGACACCGCCAGCACGCTGCGCGAACCGATCGCAGAGCTGGGCCTGCCGTGGACGCTGGAGCTGCGCACCGGCGACGTCAGCGCGGCGATCAAGGCCCGGCAGAAAACCCGCCTGCCCACCGTGCTCGTCACCACGCCCGAAAGCCTCTCGCTGCTGCTGAGCTATGCCGACGCGCAGGCGAAGTTCGCCCACCTGCAATACGTCGTCGTCGATGAATGGCACGAGCTGATGGCCACCAAGCGCGGCACGCAGACCGAGCTCGCCCTCGCCCGCCTCCGCCGATGGAACCCCGCCCTCCAAACCTGGGGCCTCTCCGCCACCATGGGCAACCTCGAACAAGCCCGCGACGTGCTCATGGGCGCCCCGCGGACGGGTCGCTTCAGTGACCCGGCTAGTCTCCAACCCATCCTCATCCGCGGCGAATCACAAAAATCCATCCGCATCGAAACCCTCATCCCCGACGACCTCGAACGCTTCCCCTGGGCGGGCCACCTGGGACTGAAGCTGCTGCCGCAGGTGCTCGCGGAACTGGACAACGTCGGCAGCGCGCTGCTGTTCATTAACACCCGCTCACAGGCCGAGCTCTGGTTCGCCGCCATCCTCAAAGAGCGCGCCGACTGGATCGGCCAGGTCGCGCTGCACCACGGCTCGCTCGACCGCAAGCTGCGCAACAAGGTCGAAGACCTGCTGCGGGCCGGCACGCTGCGCTGCGTGGTCTGCACGTCCAGCCTCGACCTGGGCGTCGACTTTTCGCCGGTCGACCGCGTGTTCCAGGTCGGCAGCCCCAAGGGCGTCGCCCGCCTCATGCAGCGGGCCGGGCGCAGCGGACACCAGCCCGGCGCGGTCAGTCGTGTGCTCGGCGTGCCGACCCATGCGTTCGAGCTGATCGAGTTCGCCGCGGCACGCGTCGGCGTGGACGCGAAGCAGATCGAGTCGCGCCCGCCGTTGGACCGGCCGATCGACGTGCTCGTGCAGCACCTGGTCACCATCGCGGCCGGCGGCGGGTTCGACGAAAACGACCTGCACGCGGAAGTGCTCAGCACGCATGCCTTCCGCGACCTCACCGACGACGACTGGCAGTGGGCGATGGACTTCGTCACCCGCGGCGGCAAGGCGCTTTACGCTTACCCGCACTACTGCCGCGTCGCGCAGGACGCCGACCATGGCCGATACCGCGTCAGTTCACAGCAGATCGCCAAGCAACACCGCATGTCCATCGGCACGATCACGTCCGACGCGTCGATGACCGTCCGCATGGTGCGCGGCAAGACCCTGGGTTCGGTGGAAGAATCGTTCATCGCCCGGTTGCGCGTCGGCGACCGTTTTCTTTTCGCCGGGCTGCCGCTGGAGCTGGTGCGGACGCAGAACATGACCGCCTACGTCCGCCGGGCGACGCGCCTTTCGGGCAACGTGCCGCGCTGGCAGGGTGGCAAGTCGCCGCTGTCCACGCAGCTCGCCGACGCGGTGCGCGCGAAGTTCGATGATGCGCTCGAAGGTCGCTTCGAGGATGCCGAGATGCGGGCCGTGCGCCCCCTGCTCGAACTGCAACGGCAATGCTCCGTGCTGCCCGCGCGCGACGAGCTGCTCATCGAATCCGCCACGACCGACGACGGCCATCACCTGTTCCTCTATCCCTTCCACGGCCGACTGGTCCACGAAGGCCTCGGCGCATTGCTCGCCTACCGCCTGGCCCAGCTCTCGCCCCGCTCGATCACCGCCACCGTCAACGACTACGGCCTGGAGCTGCTCTGCCCCGACCCGCTTAACCTCGACGAAGCCACCTGGCGAAGCGTGCTCACCACCGACCGCCTGGTGGAAGACCTGCTCGCCTGCCTCAACGCCACCGAACTCGCCCGCCGGCAGTTTCGCGAGATCGCCCGCGTGGCGGGGTTGATCTTCACGGGCTATCCGGGGCAGTCGAAGACCACCCGCCAGTTGCAGGCCTCCAGCGAACTGTTCTACCAGGTGTTCAGCGAGTTCGACGCGGCCAATCTGTTGCTCGACCAGGCCCGCCGGGAGGTGCTCGAACAGCAACTGGAGATTCGCCGACTGAAGGAGGCGCTCGAGCGGATCACGCGCATGCTGATCGTGCAAAAGCCGATTGCGCAACTGTCGCCGCTGGCATTTCCGCTGTGGGCCGAGCATCTGCGCGAAAACCACGTCACCAGCGAGCGCTGGTCTGATCGTGTGCGGGCGATGGCGGTTGAACTGGAACGGACGGCGGAGCCCGTGGCCACACCTTCCGGTTGAGTTGTGAAACGTATGGATGCACATTCGTTGACATGGCACGGCCACCGGTTCGACCTGCTTGCGCAGCGCGGGGTGTACTGGGTAGCGCAGCGCTCGTTGATCGTGGCGGACGTGCATTTCGGCAAGGCGGACCACTTCCGGCAGGCGGGCGTGCCCGTGCCGTGGGGCACCGCCGAGGCGAACCTGCGCCGGCTCAACGCGATGCTCGACGCCACCGCCGCCGACCGGCTGATCGTGCTCGGCGACCTGTTTCACGCTCGCACCGGGCTGTCGGATGCGCTGCTGGATAGCCTGTCGCAGTGGCGGCGGCAGCGGCGCGGGCTTGGCATCGTCGTCGTGCCGGGCAACCATGATGCGCACCTGCACGAGGCCGTGCCGCAACTGGATTTGCAGTGGGTCGCCCCCGTCTGGCGTGAGGCGGGGCTCACCTTCCGGCATGATCCGCCTGCGACGGACGCCGATCAGCCCACGCTCGCGGGCCACGTTCATCCCGCGGTCCGCCTGCACGCGCCGGGCCGGCCGAGCCTGCGGCTGCCCTGCTTCTGTTTCGGGGAAACGCTCGCCCTGCTGCCCGCCTTCGGCGCCTTCACCGGCATGCACCCGATTCGGCCGCGCCGGGGGGACCGCGTTGTCGCGGTGCATCCGGAGGGCGCCGAGTTGATCGACCTCACGCCCCACCAGGGCAGTGCGACTTAAGTCGCACTGCCTCAAGCGTGCTCAAATCTTCTTCCGCGCCATCGCCCGGCGCATGTCCCGCTCGGCTTCACGCTTTTTCACATCTTGCCGCTTGTCGTGCGTCCGCTTGCCCTCGGCCACGCCGATCTCCAGCTTCGCCTTGCCGCGCACAAAGTAGATCGCCAGCGGAATCAGCGTCTTGCCCTTGCTCCCGGTCGCCCCGACCAGCTTGTCGATCTCACGCTTGTGCGCCAGCAGCTTTCGCGACTGGCGCGGCGTGTGCTGGTTCGCCCCGGCGTGCGGGTACATCGCGATCTCGACGTTGTGCAGGTACAACTCGCCTGAGTGCGGATCGACCCGCGCGAACCCTTCGCCCAGCGACACCTGCCCGAGCCGGATCGACTTGATCTCCGTGCCCGTGAGCACCAGCCCCGTCTCCAGCTTCTCGGAGATGTGGTAATCGTGATACGCCCGGCGGTTCTCGATCCGCGGCGTCATCGTCTTCGGCTTTTTCTTCGTCCTGGCCATGGGCAACCTATTGTCCGGCGGAACCGGGTCAAAGTCCAAACACCATCACTTGCCCACGCAAAACGTCGCGAACACCCGCCCGATCACTTCGTCCGGCGTCAGCTCGCCGCCCAACCCCGCCAACGCATCCAACGCTCCGCGCAACCGCGCCGCCACCAACTCCACCTGCCCCAATCCCCCCGCCGCATGCCGGGGGTGCGGCTTAACGATCATCAATGCCTCAGCCACCGCTTCGCCCGCTTCCTTTAACGCCTGCTCATGCCGCGGCTGCAACGCCAGCATCTCCGACGCTACGCTCACCCCCCGCTCCCCCACCCGCCGCGCCACCGCCGCCCGCAACGCCGCCAACCCCACCCCCGTCACCGCACTCACCGCCAACACGTCCTCCTCTTCGCCTCCCCCCGAACCCCGAATCGCCTCATCCGCCTTCGACCGCACACGCAACACCGGCGACGCGACATCCAACGCTTCCCACGCCGACCGATCGCTCACCTGCACCACCAGGTCCGCTTCCGCGATCGCCCGCCGCGCCGCGGCCTGCACCTGTTCGTCCAGCGCCGCGGCCGCCCGGTCCAATCCCGCCACGTCCACCAGCATCACCTCCACCGATCGGCCGTGCACGTCTTCCAGCGTCCAAGGCTCGGCCAGCACGTCGCGCGTCGTGCCCGGCTGCGCGTCGATCACCGCCCGCGTCCGCCCCAGCAGCGCGTTGAACAACGTGCTCTTGCCCACGCTCGGCCGGCCCACCAGCACCACGCGCGGCAGCGCCTCCAGCGCGCCCCACGACCGACTTCGCCGCATCAACGCCGCCAGCTTCGCCGCCACCGCTTCCAGCCGGGCCGCCAGTTCGTCCGCCGCGATGGGCGTCACATCTTCCTGGTCCACGAAGTCGATGCCCGCCTCCACCAGCGCCAGCAGCGTGCCCAGCTCGTCCACCAGCTCGCGCGCCACGCCCGCCAGCTTGCCTTCGCGCAACAGCGTCGCCGCGGCGAGCTGGCTGTCGCTGACCGCCGCGATCGTCGCCGCGATCCCTTCCGCCTGCGTCAGGTCGAACCGCCCCGCCAGGTAGCCGCGAAACGTGAACTCGCCCGGCTCCGCCAGGCGCGCGCCGGCATCGAGCATCGCCCGCAGCACGCGCTCCAGCACGGCCGGGTGACCGGCGACCTGCAACTCCGCCACGTCGTCGCCCGTGTAGCTCGCCGGCCCCGGGAACAGCGCCAGCAGTGCCGGCATGGCGGGCTCAACCAGCCGGACGCGCTGCAACGTGCGACCCGGGATATCGTCGGCGAAGTCGCACACCACCTCTCGCAGCACGCGCCGCACGGCGGGGCCGCTTAGCCGCACCAGTCCGCGCAGCGATCGCCCCGGCGGCGAACTGACCGCGGCGACCGTGTCATGCGTCGTGGATGAGGGATGCATGGGGATGAATGACAAATGACCAAATCCAAATGGCAAATGATGAGGCAGATTATCCGTGCCTTTCATTTATCATTTGGATTTGGTCATTTGTCATTGTTCACTTGCGCTTTTTCTTCTTTGAGCCGCCGCCGCCTTGCGTCTTCTGCTGCTGCTGTTCGAGGATCTGCTGCTGCTTGGCCTCGAGCATCTTGTGCATGCGGTCCATCATGCCGCCGGGCTTGACGGGTTTCTTCTCGAACAGCCGGCCTTCTTCTTCCAGTTGCCGAACGTGTCGGCGGACGATCCAACTGTCCACGATGCCCGCGAACGTCGACGCGCAGATGTAGAGCGTCAACCCCGACGGCGCGGAGTAGAGAAAGACCGGCATGAGGAACGGGAAGACGATCCGCATCATCTTCTGCTGCCGCTGCATCATCTCCTGCTGCTCGCTCAGCTCGCCCTCGGGCGGCGGCGGGGCGGTGAGCTTCATATTCAGGTAGAAGACCACGCCCATGAGGATCGGCAGAATGTTGATCGCGGCGAACTGCAGGTTGATCATCGGAATCCACGTCACCTCGAACCCGTCACCGGGGAACATGATGAAGTGGTCCGCACTGGAGAGGTCCGCCAGGAACAGCCACGTGCCGCCGAACAGTTCGCCGATGCCCTGGAACACGCCGTAGAACGCCGGCTGGTGGCGCAGCTCGATGGCGTAGTAGAGCGTGGCGTACAAGGCGATCCAGATCGGCATCTGGAGGAACATCGGCAGGCAGCCGAGCATGTTCGCGGGGTTGATGCCCTTCTCGCGGTAGAGCTTCATCGTCTCCTGCTGAAGCCGTTGCTTGTCGTCGGCATACTTCTTCTTGAGCTTCTCCATCTCCGGCTGGATGGACTGCATCTGCTTGCCCATCTTCATCATGTTCGTCTGCGCCCGCTTGGTGATCGGGTGCAGCAGCAGGCGAACGACGAGCACGAGCAGGATGATGGCGATGCCCCAGTCGCGGACGGCCCAGTGGAACCAGTCGAGCATCAGCAGCAGCCCCTTGGCGAGCGGCTGGAAGGTGAGCCAGGTGCAGCCAAGCTCGTAGCGGATGAGCTGGCCGAACTCCAGCAGGCTGTAGGGCTCTTTGCCGAAGACGGAGCGGTCGCGCGGGCCGGCGTAGATCGAAAGGCTCAGGTCGGCCTGTTCGCCGGCGTCGAGGCGGAGGGTGTCCGTGCCGAGCGTGAAGACCAGCGCCCGCTCGTCATCGGGCACGGCCTGGCTGGGCGGGAGGATGACCGTGCCGATGCGGGGGAACCGCTGCTCGAGGCCCGGCACGTCGGCGGTGCTCTGCATCTCATCCGTGATGACCGGATGGGCGATGGTGGCGAAGTAGCGGTTTTCCGTCGCCAGCCACGCCAGCTCCGCGTTTTCGGGCACGTCGGGATTGGGCCAGATGGCGTCGCGATTCAGCAGCGTGTGGCGGGGGACGAAGCCGCCGCTGGTGAACAGGCTTCGGCCGTAGTCGCGGTGGAAGTAGGCGGTGATGAAGATGCGGCGGTCGCCGAGGTAGGTCGCGTCGTCGGCGGCGATGTCGCCCTGGATGTTCTGCTCGAAGCGCACGTCCAGCGGCTGGTCCGAAAGGTTGCGGGCATACTGCTGAAGCGTGAGATCATAGCTGTCGGCGGCAAGCACATAGGTGCGGACCAGTTCGAGCACGGGCTCGCCAGCGTCGTCGGCAAGCGTGAGGCGGTAGGTGACGCGCTGGCCGGCGTCGTCGGTCTGCACCTCGCCGGCGGACCACTGCACGTTCTGCAAGCCGATGCGCTGTTCGTTGACCACGACCTCGCGGGCGGCGAAGGGAAGGATGGTGTATTCATCCGGCTGGCCCGGCGCGGGGTTGATCACCGGCGCGGTGACCGTGCCGAAGATGACGTAGCGGTCGTCGGCGGCGATGTTCCGCTTGTAGTTCGCCAGCGTGGCTTGCCGGATGCCGGCGCCCCAACTGCTGAAGTCGACGCGCATGCGCGGCGGGGTGTCGGGGTCGATGTCGCCGAGGCTCACCGCGGCCGGGTTCTCGGCGGGGAGCACTTCGAGCGTACCAATCGCCGGCGCGGGCTCGGCCGGCTCGTCCACGGCTTCGGGGGCGACCGGGTCGGCGGGCTCAAGCTGCGCGGGTTCGCCGCCGTCGTCCGGCTCGGGCACTGCGTCGTCCGGCTCTTCCAGCGGTGGCGGCACATGCTCTGTCGGAGCCTCCACACCCGGCGTGGCCGGGTCCGGCCGGCCGCTGTAGATCACCGCGGCGACCACGAGCAGCCCCAGCAGGATCGCCAACAGGGGGATCGCAATCCTCATCAATCGACCTCGAAAGTATGGTATTTGCCTGAGTCAGGCAGTTCGTCCAGCGAAACGATCAGTATAGAACGCCACCCGCACCGACGCGAACCCCGCCACGCACGCCGCCCCGTCATGAAGCCGGGTATCATGGGATCATCGAAGCACGGCCGCACACCCCGTGACGCCGGCTTGCGATCATCATCTCAGGAGAAACGCATGGCCTGTACCGCTTCGCATCGTTCGGCGACGCGTCGTGCTCGATCCCGCTGCGGCATGCTGCTGACGCTGCTGCTGGCGGGACTGCTGATCGGCTGCGACCGCTCGCCGGCCCCGCCCACCACGCTGGAAGGCGCCTGGCTGGGCGAAGGCGAGTTTCGCGTCTCCCGCGGCAGCCAGGAAGTCACCGCCCAGCTTGAACTGCTGTCGGACGGCTCCTACCGCTTTCTCGTCCTTGAGCCGAGCATCATGGCCCTGACCGGCACGGAGCGCGGCGTCTGGAGCCGCGAAGGGCAGACGCTCACCCTCACCCCCGGCATCCCGGAGCGCGATCCCGGCGGCAGCGTGTTCCAACAGTTGCGCGACGACAGCCCCGACGCGGACCGGCCACCCAAGACGCTGGTCATCGCCGTGGACCTGGCCGACCTGCAATTCGACGACGGGCCGATGCACCTGACGTTCCGGCCCAACCCCGAGGCCACCGCGTCGTTGCAGGCGGCCGGCGACGTGACGGGGGAGTGACCCCGCCAACGGTCACCGCAAACGCATCCGACTCCCCTCCCCCGGGAGGGCCTGGGGGAGGGTGCCTCCGGATGCCTTGCGTCACCGGCACAGACGTAGCGCCAAGGCGACCGGTGATCCCCTCCCCCGGCCCCTCCCGAAGGGCGGGGAGTTCATTCACACACGCTGCGCGCCCGCACCGCTACAATCTGCGGCTGACCATGCGCTGCGATCTTCACCTGCATTCGACCGCCTCCGACGGCACCGACGCGCCGCATGACCTGCCGCGCCTGGCGCGCGACGCGGGCCTGAGCGCCATGGCGCTGACCGACCACGACACCACCGCCGGCCTGCCCGCCGCGGCACAGGCCGCCGCCGCGCATGACCTGGCATTCGTGCCCGGCATCGAACTCTCCGCCGACCCTCTGCTCGACCGCGCCGCCGCCCGCGCCCAGCCCCCCCGCCGGCTGGGCACGCTTCACATCCTGGGCTACTTCATCCGCCACGACGACGAACAGCTCGCCACCGTCCAGCAATGGCTGCGCGAGGCCCGCGCCCAGCGCAACCCGGAAATGATCGACCGCCTCAACGCCCTGGGCATGAAGCTGGATTACGAGGAGGTCATCGCGTTGGCCGGCGGCCCGGCGGACGGCGAAGACGGCGACACCATCATCGGCCGGCTGCACATCGCCGAACTGCTGGTCCGCAAGGGCTACGTCAAGTCCAAGCACGACGCCTTCCGCCATTACCTCGGCGAAGGGGCGAAGGCCTACGTTCGCAAGGATCGGCTGAGTGCGGAAAAGGCGATCGAAGCCATCCACCACGCCGGCGGCCTCGCCCTGCTGGCGCATCCCGTGCAACTGGGCCTGCCCGATCATGACGCATTGGAGCATGTCGTGGCCCGGCTGCGCGACCTCGGCCTCGACGGCATCGAAACCCATCACAGCGACCACCGCCCGCGCGACGTCGAGCGCTTCACCGCACTGGCCCAGCGCTTCGAGCTGCTGACCTGCGGCGGCAGCGACTACCACGGCACGCGCAAGGCCGTCCGCCTCGGCCAGTCCCGCGTCCCGCTGGCGGTGTATGACCAGTTGCGCGAAGCCCACGAACGACGGGGGTGAGGGGGTACTGTTGATTGCTGATTGCTGATTTTTACATCAGAAATCAGCAATCAGAAATCAGCAATTCCTTCCCTGATCCCGCTCTTCGTCGCTGCGCTCCTCAGAGGCGGGCGTTTTTTTTTGATCTCCGACCGCTGACCTCTGCCCCCCACTCGACAGGATCGTGCGAAATGGGCATGATGGCTCGTTTACGCTGCTGTTCAACCGGCCCGCCATGTTTGACCGCCTGTTCAATGCGTTTTCGCCGCGCAGCCAGCCGTGGATCACCCGGCAAAGCTACACCTTTGAGCTGCGCAACGCGCTGACCTACCCCATTGCCATCTCCATGGTCGAAGGCGGCGTCGTCGGCATCCTGGCGACCAAGGCGTTCGGCGTGGTGCCGTGGCAGTTCGCCATGATCATGGCCGCGCCGATGTTCGCGAACATGACCAGCTTCCTCTGGGCCTTCCTCGCGCGGGGCAAGCGAAAGATCGTGGCGATCAACGTGCTCCAGGTCTTGGCGCTGGCCTGCATTGCCGGCATTGCTTTTCTGCCCACCTCGCCGGTCGGCGCGGTGCTGTTGACGCTGCTGGTCGTGCTGTCGCGCTGCCTGCTCTCGGGCGTGGTCACGCTGCGCTCGACGGTCTGGCGGATGAACTATCCCCGCCACGTCCGCGCGCAGGTCACCGGCCGGTTGGCGCTGATCAACTCGCTGATCCTCGGCACGGCGCCGCTGCTGGGCTACTTTCTGCTCGACCTTCGGCCGGACGCGTTCCGCATCGTCTACCCGCTCAGCGCCGCGTTGGCGCTGCTGGGCGTTTACGCCTTCTCCCACGTGCGCCTGCGCGGCGAGAAAGAGCTGCTGCGCTACGAGGCCTCCCCCGCCGCCCGCCCGCTGCCGCACGGCATGCCCGGGCCGATCTACGAGTTCGATCCCAAGCAGGCGGGCGAGCAGGCGGAGGGCCGGCCCAACTTCTGGACCGTGCTCAAGCGCGACGCTTTCTTCCGCAGCTACATGATCTGGCAGTTTGTCGCCGGCGCGGCGAACATGACCAGCGAGGTGATCATCATCTACCTGATCGCCGACCTGACCGCCGAGCTGCCCCTGGAGTACATGCTCTCGATCCTGCTGAGCACGGCGATCCCGATGGCGCTGGCGGTGGCGACCATGCCGTTGTGGGCCAAGCAGCTGGACAACATGCACGTGGCCCAGTTCCGCAGCCGACAGGGCTGGTACTGGATCACCAATCAACTGGCGAACTGGGTGGGGGCCTACCTGGCGTTCGGCGTGACCGGGTCGGTCTGGCCGGCGGTGCTGGTGCTGGTGGGAGCGCGGATCGTGCAGGGGATCACGCGCGGCGCGGGCATGCTCGCCTGGAACCTGGGGCACAACGACTTCGCCGACCGCCGGCTGGTGGGGATCTACATGGGCATCCACGTCACGCTCACCGGCATCCGTGGGGCGATGGTGCCATTCCTGGGCATGGGGCTGTACACCGGCTGGCACGCGATCCACCTGCCGGGCACCGATTGGGTGCTGCTCCCCTCCTACGCCGGTTTGGGGTATCATGTCTTCCTGCTCACCGCCGCCGGCGCTGTCGCGGCGGAGTTCGGCTTCAAACGCCTTCACCATTCGATCAGTTCGCATCGCGGCGCGGGCGTTCCGACAGATTGATCGCGTGCCTCCCGGTCTGGCGCCGTTGTATCCGTCGCACCGCTGCCGCGCGTGTTATTTCATCGTGTAGACCGATTGTTGATGTTTGGCTCATGTTTTTCGCCGGGTCGTGTCTACGATCATAGATGCTGCTGTTGCGTCTCCAATCCATGTGAGGCGGCGGCGACCGATCGAGGGACGAAAGTTCACCAATGACCCGTCAACTTGACACCCAGTGGCTCGCCGCGCAGAACCGCATGCTCGAACAACTCAGCGCGGGCGACCCGTTGCCGGCCGTGCTGGCCAGCCTCACCCACGGGGCCGAGGCGCAGGCTGAGGGCGTTCGCTGCCTGGCCATGCTCGCCGATGACCGGGGCGAGTGTCTTTATCCCGCCGCCGCCCCGAGCCTGCCCGCCGCGCTGGAGCTGTTCGCCGACGGTCTGCCCATCGGCGAGCGCGAAAGCCCCTGCACCGCCGCCGCTCACGGCCGCGAACCCGTCGTCTGTGAAGACACCCACCACGGGAAGCGGTGGGCCAGCTTCCGCCCCCTCGCCGACCGCCTGGGCATTCGCGCCTGCTGGTCCAGTCCCATCCTCGGCAGCGACGGCCGGGTGCTCGGCACTTTTGCCATGCTCTACGTCCAGCCCCGCCGGCCGGGCGACCGGGAACGGCAGATCATCGCCACCTGCACCCGCCTCGCCGCGCTCGCCATCGAACGCCGGCGCATCGAGCAGCAGCTTCACGCCCGGGCCTGCCAGCAGGAGGTGGTCGCCCAACTCGGCCATCGGGCGCTGGCGGGCGAAGACGTCCAGGCGCTCATGGACGAAGCGGTCCGCTGCGTCGCGCGAACGCTCCACGTGCCGCTGGTGAAAGTGCTCGAACGCGAAGCCGACGGCCGGCGGCTGCGCCTCCGCGCGGGCGTGGGCTGGCAAAGCGGGCTGGTCGGCCAGGCCACCGTCGACGCGGGCCTCGATTCCCAGGCCGGCTTCACCCTGCATTCCGCCGCCCCGGTCATCGTCAAGAACCTCCCGCAGGAAACCCGGTTCCACGGCCCGCCGCTGCTGCGTGACCACGGCGTCATCAGCGGCCTGAGCGTCATCATCGCCAGCCAGCCCGGCCGGCCGTGGGGCGTTCTCGGCGCCCACAGCACCGAGCGGCGCACTTTCACCGACGATGACATTCACTTTCTTCAGGCCATCGCTCATCTGCTCGCCGCCGCGATTCAACGCAAGGCCGCCGAGCGCCAGCTCCGGGCACTCAACGAAACGCTGGAGCAGCGCGTCGCCGAGCGCACCGTCGTCGCTGAGGACCGGGCGGGCCAGCTTCGCGCCCTGGCGGTCGAGCTGACGCAGACCGAAAGTCGTGAGCGGCGTCGGCTGGCGCAGATGCTCCACGATCACCTCCAGCAACGGCTCGTGGCCGCGAAGCTGCGCACCGGGTTGCTGGCCAGCAAGGCGCAGGACACGGAACTGAACGACGCGGCGCGACAGGCTGACCAGCTGCTGAGCGAGGCGATCACGGCCTCGCGTTCGCTGACGGTGGAATTGAGTCCGCCGATTCTGTACGACGCCGGGCTGTCCGCGGCGATGGAGTGGCTCGCCCGCGGCATGCAGGCGAAGCACGGGTTGCAAGTGGACGTGCAAAGCGGGTTGAATCACCCGCCTGCCGTGCTCAGCCCCGACATGGAGGTGTTCGTGTTCAATGCGGTGCGGGAATTGCTGTTGAACGTGGCTAGGCACGCCGGCGTGAAGAAGGCGTGCGTGCAGTTGATCGGCGAAAAACCGGGCGTGATGCGGGTGGTCGTGGCCGACGAGGGCGTGGGTTTCGATCCCGCGAGCCTGCGCAGCCGCAGCGTCACTGGCTCGGGCTTCGGCCTCTTCAGCCTGCAACAGCGCGTGGGATTGCTCGACGGCCGTATCGACATCACCAGCCAGCCGGGCAAGGGCACGCGCATCACCATCGACGTGCCCGCCACGTCGCTGACTTCCCCGCCCTCGCGACTGGCGTCCGCGCCGAGTCACGAATCATTCGCCTGATTTCTCCCATCCACTGCTCGCCCCGGCTCGTACTGCCTTGTGAGCGCTGCGGCCGACGGACGGTCCGGTAATGAAAATCCCCGCCGGAGCCGCCCTTGCATGGGGTGGGGAAGCGCGCTATAAGGGAAGTGCCTGTTGGCGCGCTGCTGCCCGGGCCTGGCATTGGAATCGGGGGGGGGATTGGGGGCCGACCGATGACCATGAGAACGTGACCAGGGGACGTAAGTTTTTTCCCTACCTTGATTACAGAGTGTTCCTGCTTTTCATGTGCCTCTTCAGGACGTAGCTTTTCCGCACGATCCGAAAGAGGTCGGGTGATGGAAGCCGGGTGTCGTCGCGCGACGAAGAACAACCCGGCAGAATCGAAAGATGCCAAACAAACAAGGAGGCGTCGTGATGCGATACTTGATGAGTCTTTTGGCGGTGGCCGTGCTTTCGGCCCCCGCACTCGCTCAGGACCCGGGGGCGTTCGGCCCGCGGCAGGGCGACTGGGAATTTACGATCAGCGGTTCCGGCTCGAACGACCGGGACTTCGATAGTGGGGCGTTCAGTGTGACCGGCGACCTGTCGCATTACCTGACCCGCGAACTGTCCGTCGGCCTGCGCCAGGACTTCGGCTGGGCGGGCGGCAGCGGCGACATCGACGATAGCTGGACCGCCGCCAGCCGCGCCACCGTGGCCTACCACTTCGACCTCGGTCAGTGGCGGCCGTTCATCGGCGGCAACATCGGCTACAAGTACGGCCGATTCACCAAGGACACCGGCACCGCCGGCCCCGAAGCGGGCCTGAAGTGGTACGTCAAGGAAGAAACCTTCGTCTTCGGCCGCGTCGGCTACGACGTCGAATTCGACGAATTCAACGAACTGGACGACAACCGCGGGACGTGGGTCTATGCCCTCGGTGTCGGCTTTAACTTCTAATTGATCCCCCGGCCCGCCTTCGCGCGGGCCACAGCTTCCACGCTCATCACCCGACCTCTGTGGGCGCAGAGGAAAACCGGCTCGCCAACGCGGGCCGGTTTTTTTATTGAGCCATTCGCCGTTAGCGGTTAGCCATTAGCCAGAACCCGGGGGAACGAACAGCGTCTTCTGGCTAAAGGCTGGTAGCTACAGGCTGACGGCTCACCGATGATGCCGCACGTACTGTGCCCGGCCGGTCGCGGCATCGACGTGGACCTCCAGCGTGTGGCGCGGCGGCGGGTCGCCCGGCTGCGTCGGCGGAATGAACAGCACGGTCCAGCGCAGACGGTTTTCCTGCAACGGCACCAGTGCAAACAGATCGTCCGCCCGCTCGCCGTAGCGCTGCGCCAGGTGGGCCTCGGCCATTCGCTGCACCGACTGCCGGGCCACGTCGGCGGGCAGCGTCGCCACCGCCTGCGTCTGCGCCATCCGCGTCATCGCCCGCCGATCGATCAGCCAGATCGACCCCACGCCCACCAGCACCAGCACAAGGTAGACCAGCACCCGCACGGGAACCGGGGCGAGCGGTGCGCGGTGGATCGTGGAGGATGGATGTTCGACTGTCATGACGCCCCTGCCACGCTGCGCCCGCCGTCGATGATTGTTCGTTGCCACGCGTCGCGCGTCAATGCAGATGTTGCGGTTCGCGTCCCCGCGTGGGCGCGGGGACTCAACATCTTTAGTCGAACTCGTCGCCGCGGAACATCGAGCCGAGGTAGAGCTTTTTCACCTGCTCGTTGTTGACGATGTCGCGTGGCGTGCCCTCGGCGAAGACCTTACCCTCGAAGATGACGTACGCGCGGTCGACGATCTCTAAAGTCCGCTGGACGTTGTGATCGGTCACGAGCATGGCGATGTGGTGCTCGTCGCGCAGTCGGCGGACCTCGGCCTGGAGTTCTTCCACCGCCACGGGGTCGACGCCGGAGAACGGTTCGTCGAGGAGGATGAGCGTGGGATCGCTGACGAGGGCGCGGGCGATTTCGAGTTTTCGCCGTTCACCGCCGGAGAGCGTGCGGGCCTGCTGTTTGCGGTTTTTCAGCAGGTCGAACTGGGTCATCAGCTCCTCGGCCCGCTGCTTGCGTTCGCGTCGGCGGAGCGGTCGGGTTTCGAGGATGGCGTTGAGGTTCTGCTCGACGGTGAGGCGTTGGAAGACGCTGGGCTCCTGGGCGAGGTAGCCCATGCCGCGCTGGGCGCGCTGGTACATCGGGAGCTTGGTGACGTCCTGGCCGTTGAAGATGACCTGGCCCTGCTCGGGGCTGATCATGCCCATGGTCATGCGGAAGCTGGTGGTCTTGCCCGCGCCGTTGCGGCCGAGCAGCCCGACGATCTCGCCCTCGGCCACGTCGAACGAGACGTGGTTGACGACGGTGCGGCCGCTGTACTGCTTGACGAGGTTGTTGGCTTTGAGGATGTACACAGCGGGAATGATAGCCGATCGGGCGGTGAAATTCGGCGGCCGCCGCAGCATCACGGCGATCCGTTATATTCAGGTCATGCTCACCTGGCTGGAACGGAAGCTCGGCCGCTACGCGATCCCGAACCTGACGCTGATCCTCATCGGCCTGCAGGTCTTCTTTTTCCTGGCGGTCATGGCCGACCCGGTGCTGTACGGGCAGATGGCCCTGATCTGGGAGAAGGTGTCCGCCGGCGAAGTGTGGCGGGTGCTCACGTTCGTCGTGATGCCGCGGGCGGAGTATCCGCTGTTTTTCCTCATCGCCATGTACGTCTTCTGGCTGATGGGCAGCGCGCTCAACCGCGAGTGGGGCGACTTCCGTTACAACCTCTACCTGCTGGTGGGGTTCGTGGCCACGGCGTTGGCGGGGTTGATCGACCCGTCGCAGCCGGTGACGAACACGATCGTGTTCACGTCCGTGCTGTTCGCGTTCGCCTGGCTGTACCCGGACTTTCAGTTTCTGCTGTTTTTCATTCTGCCGGTGAAGGTGAAGTGGCTGGGCATCCTCGGCGGGGTCTTTCTGGCGGGCGGGTTCCTGGCGGCGCTGTCGCAAGGGGCGTGGCAGGAGGCGGCGGTGGTCGCGGCGGGGGTGTGCAACTTCTTTCTCTTCTTCGGCCCGGAGATGGTGCAGCGGGCGCGCAACGTTCACCGCCGGCGGGCCCACGAGGCGGAGCAGGCCGACCTGGCGGAGCAGCCGTTCCACCGCTGCGTAGTCTGCGGCAAGACGGACAAGAGCGACCCGGACATGGAGTTTCGCTACTGCCCGCAATGCTCCGACGCGGCGTGCTACTGCATGGACCACATTCACAACCACGAGCATCGGTGACGGAGAGGGGCCGAGGGGTCAAGGGGCCGAGGGGCCAAGTGAAGATGCGGAAGCAAACTGCCCCTGCCTTTTCACTCGGCCCCTTGGCCCCACGGCCCCTCGGCCCCTTTTCCCGAAGGGAAACCCATGGCGGAAGCGAAAATTGACATCGTCGGCCTCAGCGAACTGCCCACGCTGGTGCGCTTGTACAACGACGTGTTTCAGCCGGCGCACGACGAGGCGTTCTTCCGCCGTCGGCTGCTCGGCCGGCACAACGAGCTGATGCTGCTGGCGGTTGTCGACGGTGAGCCGGTGGGTTTCATGCTCGGGTTCGAGCTCAAGCCCAACGTGTTCTTCGAGTGGTTGTACGGCGTGCAGGCGCCGTTCCGCCGCAGCGGCATCGCCTCGCAGCTCATGGACGCAGCCAACGCCTGGGCGACGGATCACCATTACGAGTTCAGCCGGATGGAATGCCACACGCGCAACCGGCCGATGCTGCACATGCCCATCGCGCGCGGCTACGACATCGTCGGCATCCGCTGGGACGGCGATCGCCAGTCGAACCTGGTGATCTTCGAAAAGGAACTGGAGGCCGACGCATAAAATTCCTCACTACCATCGTGATATGAAATCATAAAGAAGACATTCTTGTATATGAATGAACATAGACCCGGGAAGTAGACAGCGCGTACGCCCCCTTTCATCGACTTCACCGCGGCATCTGTGTTGATTTGTGGCTGTTTATTCCGCCGTTTCCCCGTTTTGGGAGCAGCAGGGCGGTGCGTGCGGAATGGGCAAGAAAAAACCCGCGCTGCCTCCGAAGAGACAGCACGGGCTTCCGGGGGCTGGGTTGTGACTCGCAGTGTGAGAGCGGGTTTGCCGTCCCAACGCGAGAGAGGGAGGTTACCCGATCCATCGGACGGATGCAACTGAATATCAACCATATTTGTAAATATTTTCGCAATGGCGTCGCAAATGGCAAACCGGCGCACGCGGCGGCGGGAGAGTACGATGGTTGACCATGCGTGGGGGTACGGACGAGACGATGTTGGACGACGGGCTTGCGCCGCCTGAGCCGGTGGTGGCGCGGGAGGCCTGGCCGTTCGTGGCGCTGGCGTTGGCGTGCATCACGGGCATCACGCTGGGGCACTGGCTGCCATGGGGCGGGCTGTGGCTGGCCGCGGCGGGCGGGGCGTTGACGGGCATGGCGACGATGCTCGGGCGCGGGCGTCGGCCGGCGGCGCTGCGGTGGGGATTGATCGCGACCGTGGCGCTGATGGCGGCGTGGCATCTCTGGCAGGCCCAGCCGGTAACGCCGGCCCCGGTGGCGCGTTACGTCACCGAACGCGCCCAGCTTGCCGAGGTGACGGGGGTGATCGTCGACGCGCCTTACGAGGCGGAGCGGGACAGCGGTGCGTTTGCCCGGTTCGACTATCGCACGTCGCGCACGCTGACGGTGCTGGCGGTGGAGACGATCGTCGTCGGCGAGCCGCGCCGCGTGGAGCCGGCGGCCGGCCGGCTGCTGCTGCACGTCGGCCAAAGCGATCACCGGCTGCGGCGCGGACAGCGCATCCGCGCCATCGGCTGGCTTGGCGCGATCCAGGGGCCGAGCAATCCCGGCGAGTTCGACTACGCGCAGCTCATGCGCGACCGTGGCATCGTCGGCCGACTTACGCTGCCGGCACGCGATCACTGGCAACGGCTCGCCGAGCCGAGCCCGTGGCATCCCGCCACCGCGTTGCACCAGGTGCGCCAGCGCCTCGCCGGTGCGCTGCTCGCTTCGCTGCAACTGGGCATGACGGAGGCGAGCGAGTCGCTGGCGCTGCTGGAGACGCTGCTGCTGGGCGTGTGGAGCAAGGAGCTGTCGGACACCTACGACGCGTTTCAGCGTGTCGGCCTCGCGCATGTGATGAGCATTTCTGGCGCTCATCTGGCGATCCTGCTGGGCCTGGTCTGGGCGCTGGCGCGGCTGGTCGTGCCGCATCCGCGGTGGGCGGCGGTGGTGGTGCTGGTTGTGCTCGGGCTGTATTTGCTGGCGTTGCCGGTGCGGGTGCCGATCATGCGGGCGGCGATCATGGCGGGGGTGTTCGGGGCGACGTATGCCAGCGGTCGGCGGGTGCCGGGGCTGGCGATGCTGGCGATGGCGGCGGTGGCGGTGCTGGTCTGGCGGCCGGGCGACTTGTTGACGCCGGGCTTTCAGTTGAGCTTCGGCGTGGTGGCGGGATTGATGCTCTTCGCCGGGCCGGTGTCGCAATGGCTCTGGCCCGCGGCGTTGGAGCCGGCGGCGGCGGCGGGCGGCGCGTCCACGCAGGCGAGCCAGGCGGAGCCGGCCCGGTTGAGCGTGATGCTGTTGCGGCGGGCGGTGGATTACGCGGCGGCGAACCTGGTGGCGTTCGTGATCGCGCTGCCGGTGGTGGCGTACCACTTTCAGATCGTCAGCCCGCTGGCGATGGTGATGTCGCTGCTGGCGCTGCCGGCGGTGGTGGCGTTGCTGGCGGTGGGCTACTTGAAGATGGTGGTGGGTTTAGCGCTGCCGTCGGGCTCGATCGTGCTCGCCGGGCCGTTGACCTGGTTGAGCGAGACGCTGCTGGGGCTGGTCGATCACGCGCAGCGCTGGCCGGGCGCGGCGGTGGAGCTGACGCGCTCGCCGAGCGAGGCGTGGGTGGTGGCCACGCTGGCGGTGGCGGTGGCGTGGTTGACGGGGTGGTACGCACGGCGGCGGGCGGCGTTGACCGCCAGTGTGGGCGTGCTGCTGCTGTGGGCGGTGGCGGTCGACGGCGACTGGGCCGGCCGGTGGCGGCAGCGTCACCAGCCGGCGGCGCAGGTGACGGTGAACATGCTGGCGGTGGGCGAAGGCAACTGCTATCTCCTGCGGATGCCGGGTTACACGGCCCTGATCGACTGCGGCTCGCAAAGCTACCTGGACGTGGGCCTGCGCACTGTCGAGCCGGCGTTGCGGGCGCTGGGCGTGCGCGAGCTGGATGCGATCTTCCTGACGCACGCCGACCTCGACCACTACAGCGGCGTACTGGACGTGCTCGACCAGATGCCTGTGACGGTCGTGCACGTGCCGCCGCAACTGCTGGACGCTGCGCGCCGACAGCCGGGCAGCGCCACCGCCTACCTCGTCGCCGGCCTGCACGCGCGCCAGCGCCCGCCCCGCCCGCTCAGCCGTGGCTGGCGACATACGGCCGGCGCGGTCGAGCTGGAACTGCTCTGGCCCCCGGCCGAGCGCACGTTCGAGCGGTCCAACGACCAATCGTTCGTGTTCGCCATCCGCGCCGCCGGCCGCACGCTGATCCTCAACGGTGACATCCAGGACGAAGCGGTGCAAGGCCTGCTCGCCGTCGAGCCCGACCTGCGCGCCGACGTGTCGGAAATGCCGCACCATGGCAGCTATGCCGACGGCTCGGTTGCCTGGCTCGCCGCCACCCGCCCGGCCGTGCTGCTCCAGTCCGGCTCGTGGCGGCGGCTCGAACAGGACCGGTGGCCGGCCAAGCTCCGGGCCATCGGCCTCGCCGACGCGGCCCGCCTCAACACGGCCGTGCATGGCATGGTCGAGCTGCGCATCATGCCCGACGGTACAATCGACTGGACCACCTTCCGCGACCGCCCCGCCGGCGCGGAATGAACCGCCGCACGACCCCGCCTTCCCAACGTCATTGCCCTGCCATGTACGAAATCATCATCGAACGCACCTTCGCCGCCAGCCACGCCATCCGCCTGCCCGACGGCAGCGTCGAGCCATTGCACGGGCACAACTGGCCGGTCACCGTCACCGTCGCGCGCGACGAGCTGGACGGCATCGAAACCGTCATGGACTTCCACGACCTTCAGGCCATCGTCGACCCCCTGCTCACCGCGTTTCACAATCGCCATCTCAACGACCTGCCCCCGTTCGCCGCCGGCAAGGTCAATCCCACCGCCGAGCGCGTCGCCTGGTGGATCGGCACGCAGACCGCCGCGCAGTTGCCCGCCGGCGTCCGGCTCACCGACGTGCGCGTGGGCGAAGCCCCCGGCTGCTGGGCCGTCTATCGACCGACACACAAGTAAACCGGCTCCGTGAGGAGAACCGAAGCGCATGCCCTGAGGGCGTGGGCGTTCTCAACGACAGATTGCAAGTGGGCTGCCCCAGTGAGGCCGCGCAAGAAAAAGGCCCGGTATGGGACAAGCCCATACCGAGCCCTTCCGGGGGCAAAGTGAATGGCTCACTGAACAGGAGCCAAGTTCGGCCGAATCGTCACAACCACAAACAACTGCGACGACCGCCAAGCACACATAGTACATTCCCGTACCCGTGCGTCAATGGGATTTGGCTGTTTTTCTGAAATCGCAAGAAGTTCTTAAAGCTTCTAAATTCACTCCCCTTGCTTCCAGGGAGAGGGCTGGGGTGAGGGTCAAGCGCATAACGCTTTGCGTCATCGACAAGGGCGTGCGTCGATCGACTTCGCGGCGGAGACGCCGCCGCTTGCATTACATCTCGGACATCGCGTGGCCGGCGGCGAGGTTTTTGAAGCGGGTGGTCGCCCCGTCAAACAGCAGCTTCACCGTGCCCGTCGGGCCGTTTCGCTGTTTGGCGATGATGACCTCGGCCTGGTTGTTTTCGACGTACTCGTCATC
>JBBDPC010000062.1:0-25463 GCA_040876735.1 Phycisphaeraceae bacterium
TCGCCCTGCTGGGCATCGGCGAGCGGCCGGGCGAGAGCGTCCCGGCCGGCGAGCCTGGCGGCGTCGGCAGCGCCGAGTGGCGCGGCACGCTCAACTCGCAGGCCGCCATCGCCGCCGACCGGCCGGCCGTGCGACCTTCATGGGCCTCCGGCTGGTGGGGCACGCCCAATCCCTGGGTTCAAAAGGCCGACGCCGACAACCAGGACTGGGAAGGCGGCGTGATGTGGAACGACGGCCACGCCACCTACGAGCCGGACGGCTGGCTGGACACGCGCTACGGCGACGTGAGCAACCCGGAGGATCACCTTTACAGCGCCGCCGATGCAGACGCCGAACTCAGCGCGTGGATGAGGTACACGGAGGGCGACCGCCCGACCGACGCGGAATACCAGTGGTAGGCCGGCGCTGGTTTGCACGGCAACGGGCCCACTCGCTCACCGGTGTGGTCGCGCCGCGGGCGCCGACGGTTCCACGGTGAACAGTTCGCATGGCACGGGCGTCACTGCTTTGCCGCCGCCGGCCCCGGGGGGCCGCCGCACGGCCCGGCTCAGGCCGAAGCCGACTCGAACGCCGCCGCTGCGTGGTCAATGGCGGCGTGAAACTCCGGCTTGAGCTGCCCGCGAAGACGCTGCCATATCCGGACGTCCTCCGCGTTTCGCAGGTCCGGCTGAAAACCGAAGCGGAGGTAGAGATTCACCGCCGCAAGCCGCGGCGACTGCGTGGTCAGCCGCGTCCGCTCATGCCCCAGCTCCGCCAACCGCTGGCACACCGCGGCGAGCAGCGGCTTGGCCAAACCACGCCCCTGCGCCTCGGGCACGATGGCGACCCAGTGCACGCGGCCGGCGCCGTCGGCATCCCGCCACGCCGTGGCCGTGCCCACCGCCGCCCCGGTGGCGCTCTGGCACAGGTAGTACTGCCGTGCCGCAAGCAGCGCGTCGTCGCGGCCGAACTCCTCGGCGAACCGCTGCCGCGTCAGTTGCGTGTACCGGTCGGCCTTGCGGTGAATGGCATACCACGTGCGATCATCGCTCGGCTGATAGCCGCGCAGGTGAAAGCCCGCCGGCCACGGGGCCGCCGGCAGGTTGCAAAGATTCTCGCGGATCATTTGCAGGCGGTCGTGCATCTGCGTGTTCCTCTCGACGATCGGCCGACGCGCTGGGTCAGCGGGGGAAAGGTCCGCCCCGGGACGCAGCGTCCGGGCCGGTCGCCCGCGGTTGAGGCCGGCGGTTGCGCGATCCTGTGCCGTGCGCCGCATCGCATCATGCGCCTGTTGCGCGGGCGCGGGGTGCGCCCATCGTACACGTTCCGCGGACGTGCCGGGCTCACCCGCTCTTGCGAGGAGGCGCGTGCGCGGGGTTCGGCGGGGTTGGAACCCTGGCCAGAAGCGTGGTCTCGGGGGCGGTGGTTCGGCACGTTGATGACGCCGACGGGGGCCGTTGGCGAGCGGTTGCGGAAAGGGTTAGGTTTGGGCGATGGGTCAAGTGGACAGTGCCTCGCAAACGATCACCACCGCGGCCAGCGTCAACGCGCCCAGCAGACTGGAGCAGCGCAACGAACGCCTGCTGCTCGCCGCAGGTACGCTGGATCGCCTGGGCAACGTCATGTTCAACCCTGAGTTGATCCTGGCCGGTCTGGTGCTGGCTGTGACGGGTTCGGCGACGCTTGCGGTGCTGGTGAGCGTGATCCACCGGTTCGCCCTGACGATTCCGCAGATGTTCGCCGGCCCGCTGACCGAGCACCGCGACACCCGTCGGCCGGCCGTGGCGCAGTTGACCGCCGCCCGCGGCGTGACCGCCGTCCTCCTACTGATCGCGATCGCCTGGCTCGGCGCCGAGGCCGGCCCGGCGGCGCTGGTGCTGTTCTTCGTCGCTTATACCGCCATGGTCGTGGCCAGCGGAATGAAGGTCGCGGTCTCGACCGATCTGATCGGGCGATCCGTTGCCGCCGGCCGTAGCGGTCGGCTGTTTGGCCAGCGTTTGTTTCTGGGCGGCATTGCCTCGGTGATCGCGAGCTTTCTGGTCATTCAGCCGCTGCTCGGTCGCCTGCCGCTGCCGGTCAACTATGTGAGCGTCGGGGCGATCGGAACGGTGGTGTTGGTGGGCAGCGGGCTGCTGATGCTGCGCTGTCACGAGTTCGAGCGCAGCCGGTCGCGTCAGCGGACAGGGGTGATCGAGTCATTCCGTCGGGGGATGCGCTGGGTGCGGCGCGATCGCAACTACAAACGCTTCGTCGCCGTTCGCGCATGCAGCCGCGTCACCTTCGTCGCGCTGGCATTGTTCCTGCCCTACGGCCAGGCGCGGTTTCAGATCAGCGGCGCTGCGGCAATTGCCGGCATGGCGGGGGTGATGGTCGGCGTCCGGCAGGGAGCCGAGTTGCTCAGCTCCATTGGCTGGGGCCGGCTGGCCGACTGGCTGGACTATCGCTACTGCATGGCCGGCTCCGGGGCGTGCTTCATCGGCGGCGTGGGGCTGGCGCTGGCGGCACCGCACCTGCCGGTCGGCTTCGCGATCCCGATGGGAGTTACCGAGACGCAACTGACGCTGCCGCTGACGGTCTTTCTGCTCGCGCTGAGCCTACTGGCGGCAGGCATGCAGGCGAACATCGTCAGCGACCTCAACTTCGTGATGCACAACGCCCCCGGACGCCGCCGCGGAACCTACTTCGCCTTCGTTTCAGCGGCGACGAGCCCGCTGGCGCTGGTGCCGCTGCTGGCCGCCTGGCTCGCTGAGTATGCGGGCTACGCGATCCCCTTGGCCATCGCCGCCGCTGCGGCGTTGGGCGTGATCGCCTGCGCCGCCGGCATGGACGCGCCACGTCACCGCCAGGCAAGCTGATCGGCACCCGGTTCCGATCAAGACCTTGCCGCTGAACTCCCCGCGGTTCGTCGCAGCGCCCTGGCTTGATTACACGTGAATCCACGCTACATTGGACGTGATGAATCAGTCGCCGAATCGACACGCGGCCCCGGACCGCGCATCGGACCTTCCGTCGGACACCGCCTACGTGCGCGTGGACGAGGCCGGCCATTTCATCCTCGACGGCCAGCGGGTGCGCTTCTGGGGCGCGATCGGCAACTTCCCGCTCGACGCCGACTACACGAGTCTGGAGATGCTGGCCGAGCGCTTGGCCGACCTCGGCTTCAACATGGTGCGCTTCTGGCGGGCCAACCCCACCGGCGAAAGCTATGAGAAGGGGGACGGCTCGGCGCTGGACCGGGCGGACTACTTCCTGTCGCTGCTCAAGGCGCGGGGGCTGCGCGCGTGGGCGGCCGGGTGCGGGACGCGCCTGCCCGAGGCCACGGCGGCAGATGCGGACATCATCGACGAGCCCGCCACCCGACAGGCATGGCGCGAGGCGGTCGCAGAGGGGCTGGCGGTCCGCAAGCACCCGGCGCTGATCTGGGACCCGCGCCTCGAGGCGATCTACCTGCGTGCGTTCACCCACAGCGCCTGCCACGTCAACCAGCACACCGGCCTGCGCTGGGCGGATGACCCGGTGTTCTGTATCTGGGAGCTGTCCAACGAGGAGTGGTGGTTTCGGCGGATGATGGGCGGCGCGTTCCTGCGGACGCCACAGTTCTTCCAGGACCAGCTCCTCGCACGATGGAATGCCTTTCTGCGTGAGAAGTATGGCGACGAAGCGGCGCTGAAGCGGGCCTGGCTGGGCCTGCTGCCGGGCGAGTCGCTGGAGCAGGGCACGGTGATGCTGCTGCCGCTGCGTGGCAAGGTGAGCGTGACGCCGCCCGACGCCCATGCCTACCACGGCGACCTGCGGGCCGAGGCGTCGGAGTTCGGCCCGAGCGACTTCAACCGACAGCGCGGCGGCGATGTGATCGCGTTTCTCACCGGCCTGTGGGTGGCGCACAAGCAGCGGCTGCACGACCATGTCAAGACGCTTGGCAAGAGCGTGCGCCTCAGCCCGCTGGTCTGGGACACGGGCATCGGCTACGAGATGCAGAGCCAGTGGCTCCAGCAGCAGGCCGAGGCGGTGGCCCATGACACCTACATCACCGGCTTTCACCACGACCGCACGCACAAGCGTTTCCCCTGGCACAGCGGCTTGGAGGAGCTGCCGCGCATGGCCTGGGACAAGCCGTGGATCGAACAGAACAAGGTCGACGGCAAGCCCTACCTGGTCTACGAGACGCAGATGGAGCAGCCGAGCAAGTATCGGGCCGAGTTCCCGATGCGCATCGCCGCCCTGGGCGCGATCCAGGACTTTGACGCGGTGATGTGGCATTACTACGGCGTGCCCCCCGAGCCGGACGACGAGCAGCCATTCACCCGCCCGATGGACTACACCATCAGCGGCGGCCACGTGCAGGGCTACCACTTCCAGTACGACGAGGTGCAGCTATCCGCCATGAAGGCGGCGAGCGAAATCTTCCGCCACTCGCACCTGCCCCCGGCCCCGCAACCGACCGTCTTCCGCTTCGGCCAGCAGAGCTTCTACAACATGGACATGGTCGAGTACGGCGAACTGGGCTGGCGGTTCATGCCCACCGTCTACCGCTACGGCATGCGCATCGTGATTGATCCGGACGACGCCTCCGTACCCGCCGAAGGCCGCGCGGAGGGGCCGAGCAACAAGCCGCGCGTCTACGAGCCGAGCCCGATCCGCCCCAACGACCACATCACCTACGACTGGCAGCGCGGCCACCTGCTGCTCGATGCGCCCGGCGTGGCGAGCTACACCGGCTTTCTCGCGCAGTACGGCGAGCCAACCGTGCGCTTCCAGCACAACGACCTCATAATCCGCGACGTGACGATCCGCAACGACGAAGGCATCGCCTACCCCGTCAGCGCCGACGAGCAATACGTCGCCATCAGCGCGGTTGCACAACAGGGCGCGTCGTTGGCCGAGGCGAAGCGTGTGCTGGTGTCGGCGATGAGCACGAGCTTCAACGACGGCTTCGTGCTTCACGAGGACAAGCTCCAGGCCGAGTTCGGCTGGTGGTGGAACGTGGGAGCCGTGACCGCGGAAGGTCTCGGCGGCTTGCCGGTGCGCTTCGCGCGGGTGGGGGTGACGATCGAATCGCCAAGCCTTGCGGGCATGCACTACACGTTCTACGACTGGGAGATGAACCGCCTCGACACCGGCGTGGTGGAGCAGGGGCGGCTGGTGATCCCGGCCGAGCAGCCGATCTTTTTCACGCAACTCGAACGTTGAGCCGAAGGCTCCCGGCGGCGCCTGTCCGCAACCGGCTCGCCGAACGTTTCAGTCACGAAAGTCGAGGTCGTCGATGAGCATCGCGTTTCCGTCAGATCGCACCGCCTGGTTCCGCGACGCGCGGTTCGGCATGTTCATTCACTGGGGGCTTTACGCGTTGCTGGGGCGCGGCGAGTGGGTGATGAACCGCGAGCGAATTCCCGCCCAGAGCTATCGCCAGCTCGCCGACCGGTTCACCGCCGAGCACTACGACCCGCACCACTGGGCCGCGCTGGCGCGCGACGCGGGCATGCGTTACATGGTGCTGACCACCAAGCATCACGAGGGCTTCTGCCTCTGGGACTCGCAGGTGTGCCAGTTCAACGCGGTCAACAGCGCCGCACGGCGTGACCTGGTGGGCGAGTACGTGGAGGCGGTGCGCAAAGCCGGGCTGAAGGTCGGGCTCTACTTTTCCCTCGGCGACTGGCACAACGAAGATTGGCGGCGCGGGTTTCAGGGCGATCCCGCGGCGATGCACCGGTTCATGGATTACATCCACGCGCAGGTCGACGAGCTGATCAGCAATTACGGGCGGATCGACATTCTCTGGTACGACCTGCCGCAGAACTACTCCGCCGACCAGTGGCGCAGCGTCGAGCTGAACGCGAAGGTGCGGGCGAAGCAGCCGCACATTCTCATCAACAACCGCGCCATGACCACGGAGGATTTCGCCACGCCTGAGCAGCGTGCCAAGGCGAGCGGGCCCGGGCGGCTGTGGGAAAGCTGCATGACACTGAACCAGTCGTGGGGGTACTGCCCCTCGGACCTGGAGTACAAGTCGCCGCGGCAGGTGGTGCGCACGCTGGTCGGCGTGGCCGGCGGAGCGGGCAACCTGCTGCTGAACGTCGGGCCCGACGGCCAGGGCCGCATCCCCGAGCAGAGCGAGCAGATCCTGCGCCGCGTCGGCCGCTGGCTCGAGGTGCACGGCGAGAGCATCTACGGCTCGCAGCGCCACGCCATGACCTGGAACCTCTTCGGCGCGTGCACCCGCCAGGGCCACAACCTCTACCTGCACCTGACACGCTACCACGGCGAGCAACTCGTCATCGGCGCGCTCACCAACAAGGTACACCGCGCCACGTTACTCACCACCGGCAAACCGCTCACCGTGCAACAGCACGACGATCAGACCGTGCTCACCGGCCTGCCCGCCGACAGCCCGGATGAGCTCGTGCCCGTCGTCAAGCTGGAACTCGATGGCCCGCCGGCGCAGGACTTCACGCCCGTACTGGGCATCGCCGACATCTTTCCCGCATTCCCCGCGTAGAAACCGATCGATTCGAAAAGCTGCACCCGACACGTACTGGACACCTCATGACACAGACGCTTTCCCTTCGCGAGAAGTTCTTTGGCTGCATCGCCGGCGCCCACATCGGCTCGTCCATGGGCGCGCAGGTGGAGGGGTGGTCGTGGAAGCAGGTCGAGGAGAAGTATGGCCTGCTCGACCACTTCGAGCCATACCATCAGTACGGCGACATGAACGACTGGATGCGCGAGCCGGGCACGACCGAAGACGGCATCGAGCGACAGAAGCTCATGATCACCGCGATCATGCGCAAGGGCGGCCGCATCACCGCGGAGGATCTGCGTGCGGTCTGGGTCAGCGACATGAACCCCAAGGCGCCGGGCATGATCTCCGAGCCGTTCGAAGGCGAACTGCTGGCACTGGCGCGGACGGTGATGCCGGCACGCGACATCGGCCGGTACTGCGACTACGCCGGCCTGGTCTCCTTCGCCCGGTCGTGTCATCCGATCGGCCTGATCAACGCCGGCGACGTGCCCGCGGCGATCGAGGACGTGCTCGAAGTCGGCCAGCTTTATCAGGTCGCCAACTCGCGCGGGCTGCAGTGGGCCTGCGTCACCGGCGTGGCGATCGCCGAGGCCACCCGGCCCGGCGCGACCGTCGACAGCGTCATCGAACGCATCTTCGATCACGTCACCAGCAACAAGCAGAACCCATGGGGCGTGCGCGACGAGCTGACCCGCGGCCTCGCCGCCACCGAAGGCTGCCGCGACGTGCGCGAACTGCGCGTGGCGTGCGATGAAATCTACAGCGGCTTCGGCATCCCCTACCATCACAGCTACGCCAACGAGGTGGTCACCAAGGCCATCGCGATCTTCCGCATGGTGCGCGGCGATGTGCGCGAGGCGGTGATCGCCGGCGTCAACATGGGCCGGGACACCGACTGCGTGACCGCCATCGCCGCCGGCATCAGCGGGGCGTTGACCGGCAGCGCCGCACTGCCCGCCGAGTGGATCAGCCAACTCGACCGCGCCACCAGCCTCTGCCCCTGCACCAACAGCCAGCGCACGCTGCGCGAACATGCGGACGGCCTCTACGAAGCGTTCGAAAATCGGCTGCAAACGATGAAAGACTACGCCGCCACCATGCGCTACTGATCATCATCACCAAACCCGAGCCCCCGCCCGTTCCGCGCCGATTACCGAAAGAGGCCAGCCCATGCGCATCGTCATTGGTGGAGATCATGCCGGCTATCCGCTCAAGCAGCAGATCGTGCCCTTCCTGCAAACCCTCGACCACGAGGTGCACGACTGCGGCGCGCACAGCGCCGAGCCGGTGGACTTTCCCGACATCGCCAGCGAGTTGTGCGGCCTGCTTCTGCAGGGAAAGGCGGACCGGGGCATCATGTGCTGTGGCAGCGGTGTGGGCGCCGCCATCGCCGCCAACAAGGTGCCCGGCATCCGCGCGGCGCTGTGTCACGACACCTACTGCGCCCGCCAGTGCGTGGAGCACGACAACGTCAACGTGCTTTGCATGGGCCACTGGGTCGTGGGCATCAAGATCGCCCAGGACGTCGTGACCGCCTACCTCGGCGCGACCTTCTCCGACGATCCGGACGTTCGCCGGCGCGTCGCCAAGCTGACGGCGATGGAGCAGCAGGCGGCGCAGCGTTTCGCGCAAGCGCCGGAGGCGACGTCCGCTGCCAAGAACGACCGCCGGTAGATCATGATGTCAATCGAGCTGTCTGAATGGAGTCACCTGATGAGCGACGACTCGCCAGCGAGACACGACCCGCCCGACGACGAGCCGGTTGACGCGGCGCCGCGCCCGTTGACCGTGCTCGTGACCGGCTCCGCCGGCGCGGTCGGTCGGCCGGTGTGCAAGGCCCTGCGCGAGCGGGGTCACACGGTGCGCGGGCTGGACCGCGATGAGAGTCCGACGGCGGACGAGGCGATCGTGGCGAACCTTGCCGACCGCGAGGCGGTTGCGGTGGCGGTGCGGGGGGTGGATGCGGTCGTGCATCTGGCGGCGCAGCCGAACGACGCACCGTTTCTCGAGGAGCTGCTGCCGCCGAACGTGGTGGGGCTTTACCACGTGATGGACGCGGCCCGGGCCGAGGGGGTTGCGCGTGTGGTGCTGGCCAGCAGCGTGCAGGCTGTCGGTGGGATCCATCGTTCGCCGAGCGAAGACTGGCCGGTGACGCTGGCCGAGGGCACCTCCCCACGCGACCATTACGCACTGACCAAGGCATGGCTGGAGCAGATGGGCGAAATGTACGCCCGCTGCTACGGCATGTCGGTGATCTGCGCCCGGATCGGATGGATGCCGCGTTCGCCGGCGACCGTCGAGCGGATGGTTCAGCGCGGCTGCGAGGCTCATTATGTGAGTCCTCGCGACCTCGGCCGATTCTTCAGCCGGGCCATCGAGGCGGAGGCGATCGCGTTTGCGATTCTCTTCGCGACCGGGCCGGGCACGGATCAGCCGTTGTATGACCTCACACCCGGCCGACAGCTCGTCGGCTACGAACCGCGTGACCGCTTTCCCGAGGGGCTCCCGTTCGGCTGGCCATGAGCCCGTGCACACTTCATGAATCTGATCGTCAACCTTGAACCTGACACCGGGTCTTTGAGATCTGTCCGGTGGCGGGCTTCTCCTGCTTAGAGCTTCTAAAAAATTCTTCTCCCCTCAGGGGAGAAGATGCCGGCACCCCCGGAAGATGAGGGGTGAAAGTGTGGAGGTCGATCACCTTCCGGGCTTGCCAAGGACGCAAGGCAACAGGACGCCCCACCCTCACCCCAGCCCTCTCCCTGGAAGGGAGAGGGTGTCAATTTAGACGCGCTTAGAGACTATTTCCCGGCCCATGGTCCATGGCGTGTTGTTCATTTTGACGAGGCGCGGCAGGAGGCCGAGCGATGGCCAAGGAACTGTTGCCCGCCGCGCTGGGGGAAGCGGTTGGTCCGCCGAATCCCAAGGGCGGCAACGATTTCACCGACGACCGCCTGTGCCTGTGTGGACTGATCTTCATCCTGCAAAGCGGCGTCCAGTACAACCTGCTGCGAGCGAGGTCTTCGGCGTCAGCGGCGTGATCTGCTGGCGTCGCCTGCGCGACTGGACCGCCGCGGGCGTGTGGCCGGCGGTGCACCAGAGGCTGCTGAACCGTCTGGGCCGGCTCAAGCAGGTGGACCTGCGGTTGCGGTGATGACTCGCCGAGCCCCGTCGATTGCCGGAAAACGGCTGCAAACGCCACCTGATCACTGACGCAGCAGACCTGCCGCTGCCGGTGCTCGTTACGCCCGCGAACGTGCGCGCTAAGGCGCCAGCGCTGGCGATGGTCCAGTCGCTGCCGGCGATCCAAGGACCGCGAGGACGGCCGCGCGGCAGCGGCCTGAGTCGGCAGCGCTACGTCGTCGAGCGGACGCTGCGCTGGTTCGACCACCATCGTCGGCTCAAGCGGTGTGATGAAAAGGGACTGTCAATATTTCCACACCCTCCACGAGTTGGCGGCGTCCCCGCTGCGCTTCAATCGCCTCCAGCAGGTCACCGGAGGGCTGGGAAATAGTCTCTAAGCGTGTCGCTTGTTTTCGTGCACAAACTGTCCTCCATTTTCATCAACCTTCCCACGTTCCGATCAGTGGCGTTACCGTCTGACGATCCGGGGGCTGTTGCGGGAGACCGAATGGACAGAGCATCTGAAAATCAATCTGCCCTCTTTTTTTCTGCTGGAGCACCTACAGGCCGAGTTGGAGAAAGGGAGCGACGGGATCATGACGGAGAGAGGCTGCCCGAACGGCCTGCCCCATTTCCGCACCACCTGTCGTGGGCACGGTTGTGCACTCCCTCCGCCCGGCACCCCGGGTTCACTGCGACTCGGCAAGCTCGGCGTCGCTGATCGCGTGGCGGCCGCCGGACTCGAGCGTGAGGGTGACCGAACGCTCGTGCCCGTCGGCGTAGCGGACGATCAGCCTGTGCTCGCCCGGTTCGCGCACCGCCAAGCTCACCGCGTCGGGTCCGCGGCAGCCGGTGAGCACGGTGGTGCCGACCGGCCGCAGCGCCACCACCTCGTCGCCGCGCTCCAGCCGCACGGTGGCGCCCACCACGCCGCGTGGCCGATCGAGCCGGATGTTGAGCAGGGCTGTGCGGGCGAGCGTCCGCTGCTGCGTGGTGGCGGCCTCGCCGGCCTCGCGGTGCTCGAGCGCGCCGTTCATCCACAGCCGAAGCACTCCGTCGGCGCCGGCGAGCAGCAGGTCCTCGGCCCCGTCGCCGTCCACGTCGCCGGCCGCGGCGCCCGCAGCGCCGCGGTCGTAGCCCTCGCCGGGGAACGCGTCGTAGGTCAGGTAGTTCTCCGGGGCCATGAACGAGCCGTAGCCGCGGTTGGCGTGGAAGATGTTGGCCGTGCCTGGCTCGCGGCTGAGCGTGAACAGGTCCACCGTGCCATCGGCGTTGAGATCAGCGGGGAGCGTGGCGAGTTGGTCGGAGGTCATCTGCTGGATCTCGTTGCCGTAGCCGGCGACCGACATGCCCTGCCCGTCGCGGTGGCTCAGCAGCACCAGGTGGCTCTGGCAGGCGGCGACCAGGTCCATCCGGTCGGGCGCCCACAGCGGGGCGAAGCCGCCGGCCCCGGTCTGCGGCGTCTGGGTCTGGTCGCCGGTGAACTGAAACTGCCCGTCGTGCTCCAGGGTGGCGAACCGCCCCGGCTCGCGCTGCACGAGGATCAGCCCCGTGCCTGCGCCGAGGTAGAGGTCGGTCCGGCCGTCGCCGTCGAAGTCGCCGGGGGCAAAGTAGCCGCTGGTGGACCCGCCGAGCCCGGGCCGGTCCAGGCCAAGCTCGGCGGTGATGTCGGCAAACGACCGGCCGGGCGCGGCGGGGTTGCGGTAGACGCTCAGGCCCCGGCTGCGGCGGGAGATCACCACGTCAGGGCGCCCGTCGCCATCGATCTCCACGAACGCCGCGGCGATCAAGCCCTCGCCCACGGCCTCGGGCAGCCAACCGGTGCGCTCAAAGCCTTCGCCCGTGTTGCGGTAGATCGCTGCATCGAGCAGCAGGTCCGCCCGTCCATCGCCGTCGACATCCGCCACGCCCACCGATCGGCTGGCCAGCCCGGCCAGCCCCATCGCTTCGGTGCGGTCCTCGAACTGCAACTCACCATTCTGGAGGTAAAGTCGGTCGCCCGCCTCCGAGCAGGCATAGACGTCGAGATGCCCGTCGCCGTCCAGATCGTAGAGGGCCACGCCACGGACTGGAGCCTCGAACGTACCCAGCACCAATTCGGAGCGGAACCGCACGTGCGGGTCAGCGGGGAAGTAGTAGCGGCCGGCCGCCAGATCCCGCATCAGCGTCACCAACTGGCCTTCAGCCCCATTGAACGTGCCGTACATCCGGTCGCCCAGGTCCTCCTCCCACACCCAGCGGCCCGGGTCATCGGCCACGCGTCGACTGAGGTGCCAGCTCTTGCCGGCGTAGAGCAGCAGCTTGTTGGGGCGGCTGCGCCGGCCGGTGCCGGTCCCGATCAGCGCCACCAGCGGCTGGTCGGGGTTGATCACGTCCAGCAGCGTGTCGCTGAACCGCCCGCCGCCGCCTGGCACCTCAAGCGTCACCGCGTCCGCGGCGTGTTCGCCCTTGATCCGCTCGGTGAGCCTCAGCTCGATTTGCCGGGCATCGTCGTCGATGGCGATGACCTCCGCCACGATCACCGCCTCGTAGCGCTGGTAGAGGTCGGCGGGCTGGAGCGAAGGGTCGACGAGCGCCGCGACGGAGGCGGCGATGAGGTGCAGCAACACGCCCGCCAGCAATGCGGGGACGGGAAGACCGGAGAGAAGGCGCAGCACCATACGGGTCCTTTTCAAGCGGGGGTTCGGGGTGACGGCCGGCCGCGGGGCGGGGTCAGTAGCGGCCGCCGCGCTCCAGCGACTCGATGCGGGTAAAAAGCGCCGCGCCCTCCGCCTCGCAGCCGGGCCCGAAGGAGACGCCTTCCCAGCGCCGCTGCAAGGCCGCAGGATCGGGCGTGAGCAGGCCCCCCTCGCGCACGTGGTCGAAGGTCACGCGCCGGACCTCGACGTCCTGGCCAAGGAACACATCGATGCCGCGGGGCAGGGACAGGAACCACGCCCAGACCCGCTCCTGGTCGGAGTCGCGGTCAAACTGCTGCTCCCGGTTGCGGCGCTCGGCCTCCGGCGGCACGAGATCGCGTGTCGCGGAGGTGTAGCCGAGTTCCCACATGGAGGTGATCCGCAGGCATGCCTCGTCGGGAGCCTCGCTGTAAGACCGCAGCACGCTGCCTGACTCGAGGACAAGCCCGGCCACGCGCGGCAGGGCGCGGTTGCGCAGCTTCTCGTCGACGTCCGTATCCGGCTCGGCCTCAGTGTAGTTCTTGAAGCCGATCCCCAAGGTGGCAGGTGCGGTCAGCGGCCGCTCGGGCAATCCGCCCTGCACGACGCCCTCGACCACGAGGCAGGGCTGACCGAAGTCGTTGGTCCACTTGCCGAAGTAGGCGTAGTCCAGCAGCGCCAGCGTTCCGCCGCCGCTGATCGCCGGCGCGGCGTGACGCCCCGGCTGGAGCTTGCTGTATCGGCCGACGATGACCGTGCAGCCGTTGATCCGGAACTCGTCGAGCACCGTCGTGTGACCGAGGAACTCGATCGAGCCGCTCTCGTCCTTTTCGAAGGTGAAGTACTGCGAGCACATCGTGCCCTCGCCCCGGCCGCTGCGGTCGCGGGAGTAGGTGTTGTCGTTGCGGAAGAAGGTTTCGGCAGTGCCCACGAAACGGGTCGCGCCCTGGGCGTCCATCGCCCCGCCCCGCTTGAGCCAGACGTTGCCGTGGATCGTCCGGCCCACGCCGTCGCCGCCGCCGATGAACGCAGCGCCGGGGTTGATCGTCACGTGACGCAGGTTCTCTTGCACTCCCGTGTCGCGGAAGCCTACCTTGTAAGGCTCCTCCGAGGCCGGCAGCACCAGGTCCGTGTGCTCGTCGAGGATCAACTGCTCCGCCCGCTCGCCCGTGGCCAGGTCGATCCAGTTCGACGGATCGGTCGGATCCAGTGCCCCGCGCCAGCGGGCGCCACCGTTCCGACCCGGGTGGGCCCAGCGGTAGGCCCGCCCCTGCTCGGACCCGCGCTGCTCGGCGAACGCCTCCTGGCCCTGGAGCATCGGCCACAGGGCATCATCCTCAAACCGCGGCTCGTGGGCCGTCGCTTCCAGGTACGCTGGCGACTGGCTGGCCTGCTCGGACCAGCGGGTCCACTGCGGGTGCGTGCCAAGGTGGGATTGCTCTGCGTCTGCGGCCACACCCACCATCGGCGTCGCCAACAGCACCGCCATCGGCACAATCAGCGCCAGCAGAACCAATACATCTCGCCGAAAAGGTGAGACCACGGGTGCAACCACGCGTTCGGTACTCTTAATCAAGCGAAACCCTTTCAAATCGCAAGTCATCGGCGGCCTGTTCATCATGTGGACGGTCGCACCGGATGTCACTCCCCCGTTGAGCCGGCTGGCCGGTCAGGTCAATCACTCTGCCCGCTCGCCTCGGGCCGTTCGCTATAGCCGACGAACAGCGCCGCCGAGCCGTCGTGGGCGTCGCGCCTCAGCTCGCGCGTCTCTCCGTCGCGCGTCGCGCGGACAAGCACCTCGTAAGGGACGTTCGGCCCCCATGACACATAGGTCAGGCTCACATTCGAGTCGATGGCCTCAAACAGCGGCGGCGGGTTGCTGCGGTCCAGGCCGGTGCGCTCGAAGTCGCTGGCATCGTGGTTCTGGCGGTAGACGCCGCCGAGCAGCTCGGTCGTGCCGTTGACGGTGCGCAGCTTGGTGGCGAAGTCCTCGGTCTTCTGGCCCAGCAGCCAAAGCGTGCCACCCTCGTTGACGATCGTGGGCTGCGGGCCGCCCTGCTCGGTGTTGGCGCCGCGGACCCAAGCGTGCACGTGGCCGAACACGAGCGGATCGCCCACGTTGGACTCGATGAACACCTCGCCGCCGGCCCCCTCGTCCGCCGTGCGGTAGTTGCTCCCACCGTGGCGGATGACCAGCGTGCGCGGCGACGCGTGTTCGTAGGTCAGCTCGCTGCTGCTGCCGTAGTTGGCGTAAAGCAGTTCGAACAGGACGGTGTCCGGCGTGCCGTCCTCGATGCGGAACACCGGCTCATCCTCAGTCATGAAGCGGACGTAGGCGTTGCCCGCGCCCATGATGCGCTTGACGTTGTTCCGCACGTGCACGGTCGACTCGATCCGCGTGCCGTAGCCGCTGATCAGGATGTGCTCGGCCCCGCCGTCGATCGCCCGCTGCAGGTCGTCGGCGATGTCGCCCTCCGTCGGCATCACGACCCATTCGTCGGCCGATTCGGGATAAGGCAACTCGGGGCTGTCCTTCACCGGCAGATTCAGCGTGCGCGCCTCGCCCGCGGGCTCCCAGGTGTACACCGGCGGCTCGGAGGTGTACTCGTCCACCACGGCATTGGAGACGTTGCCCGAGGCGGTGTTGGAGCGGATGGCCAGGTCGAAGCCGGCGGTGCGGATGTTGCGCGCCAGCAGGCCGCCTTCGTTGTCGATCGCCGCGTCGCCGCTGCCGGCCAGTTCGGCGTCCAGCAGCACGGTGTGGCCGCGGCTGACCACGGGGCGCTGGCAATGCTCGGCGACCAGGCCGCGGATGCTGCTGGTCTCGGCGTGGATGCCGGTGTGGCAGTGACGCAGCGTCACGTGCTCGGCGGTGATGTAGTTACCCGCACGGGTCAGGGCGATGCCGGTGTCGAAGCCTTCGACGGAGACGTAGCGCAGCCCGCCGGGGCCCACTTCCCAGTCGACGCAGGCGATGCCGGTGTGCCCGGGGTGGTTCAGCGGGTCGGTGGCGCGGATGGCGACGTCCTTGACCACGCCGGTGTTGTTGGTGTGGAAGTTCAGCGCGATAGCGCCGGGGTTGCCCTCGCCGATTTCGAGGGTCAGGTGCTGAAGGTAGTTGTGCATGTTCTGCTCGCCCTGCTGGTCGGGGTGGCGGGTGTGCCAGAACACGCGGGGGTTGTCGGGATCGTCGAAGCCTTCGCTGTGGGGCGCGAGCTGGATGATGGTGGAACTTCGGCTTTCACCGAAGACGGCGACCTTCTTTTTCTTGGGGGCGTCGACGCCGTAGCGGATCGGTTCGCTGAGCAGGTAGGTGCCCGCCGGCAGGTAAATGGCCCGGGGCTGGTCTTCGCCAAAGGCCTGCTTGAACGCTTCCGTGTCGTCCTCGCCGTCGTCGGGCACAGCCCCGTAGTCGGTGATCGAGACCATGCCGGCATCGGGCGGTGGCAGGAACCGCGGCTCGAAGCCGTGCACCTGCTCAATCGAACGGGCGAGGACCGGCGAGGTCATCAGCAACACCAGGGCCACGACAAAAGTCTGCTTTCTGCACATGTACAAGCTCCGTTTCGTTCAATCATCCCTTGACTTTGGGGCAGGTCGTCTAGCGGATCAGCACCACCCGCGCCCGGCTGCCATCGGGGCAGCCGACCCGTCGAACCCGTTCGGCCTCGGGCGTCCCCCGTGGCACCCACCGCCCATCGCCAGGCCGCTTGACCAACATCGCCCGCAGCGGCAGTTCCTCCAGCACGTCAGTGAAGGTCCGGCTTTCGCTGGCCTCGGCCGCCTCGAGCGCCTGCCTGGCCTCGGGCGTGTACTTCTGCAGGTAGCCCACGAATTGGTTTTCGCCGCCGTCGCAGGTGAACAGGTAGGCCCGGACCGCCTCGCCGCCCTCGTGCTCGAAGGGCGGGAAGCGGTGGTAGGCGCCGGTGAAGTAGGTCTGGCCGTCGTCGCTGGTGAAGTAGGCCTGCGCCGGCTCGGCGGCCGGCCCGCCGAACAAGGTCAGCCACACCACCAAGACCGCGATGCCGGCCACGGCCACGGCCCCGAGCGTGACCAGCCCGCCATGCTGATTGAGTTTTTCACGCCATCCCACGCGCGGTTCTCCTGGTTGGGGCGCCGACCGTCGGCCGCGCGGCCGACGGTCGGCGCCGGGCTCGGTCAGTCCTCGGGGGCCAGACCCCACAGCCCGTCCGGGTCCGGGTCCGGGTCGCCGGCGGCCCGCCGCTCAGCCGGTTCGATCACGTCGGCGCGGGGCATCGTGCTCACGTGCGAGTCCAGGAACAGCACGTTCATGGTCCCCGTCGGTCCCAGATTCGCCTCGCCCGTACCGCCGTTGTGGTGCGAGGTGGTCCGCTCGATCACACGCTGCGGCGGAGGGAACGACTCCGAGATGATGCCCCAAGCCTGGGCATCCGCTCGCGTGGCGGGCTTTTCCGTCAGCACCAGCCGGTTCGAGGGCTGACTGTAGCGGTCGAGGTTGAAGGCCACGTTCGCGTCGTTGCTGTCGTCGTAGCCATCGTAGATGCCCCGGTGGCCCCAACTCCACCAGACGGTGTGGTTGCCGTGGTAGCTGGCGTTGTTGATGCCCGCGTGCATCGTGATGCCGTCGATCAGCTCGTCCTCCGGGCAGGCGAAGACGCGGGCGGGGTCGTCGATGCGCAGGTTGGCGGCGTTGCCGCCGCGCACCTCGCCCGGCAGGTAGCCCTCGCCGAAGAGCGCGGCGACGCCACGGGGGTAGCCGCCTCCGTCCTCCCAGCCGTGCAGGTAGCCTTGAAAGTCAGTGGTGTAGCCGTAGACCGCCTGCCCGATCGAGCGCAGGTTGGTGGCGCACTGGAGGTTCCGCGCCGCCGCCCGCGCCTGGCTCAGCGCCGGCAACAGGATCGAGATCAGTAATGCGATGATCGAGATGACCACCAGAAGTTCGATCAGCGTGAAGGCCCGGACCGAAAAAGTGCGTTTCGACATGCTCTGCTCCAGGACGGGAAAGTAGAAAGCCATCGCCGCTCACCGCGCCTCCACCAGCCGGTCCAGAACCTGGTCCCAGATGATGATGTCCCGGTCAAAGCCGGCGACGGTGGTCTCCTCCAGCACGGTCGGCTCGGTGCCCCAGCGGACGCTGCCATCGGTGAAGCCGATGTTGAACCCCTCCTGCTCGGCATGCGGGGTGGTCTCATGGATGCGGTCGACGATGAGGATGTCGTTGAGCGCCATCTGGGCCGTGCGGTCGTAGCGGCGGTGCTTGTCGCCACCGGCGGGGTCGCGCATGCGCGGGTTCCACGTGTAGCTGCTCATCAGTGAGCCGCCGGGCTCTTCGCCGGCGCGCGGGAACAGCCACAGCCGACCGTTGTCCATCTCCCACTGCCCGCCCGGGCTGCCGAAGCCGGTCTGCTTGGCTTCGCTGTAGGGGTTGGCGTCGTCCGGCTCGCTGGGGCAGTAGAACAACTCCGGCGTGCTCGCATACCCCCCGGCGTAGAGGAACCCGAGGTTCTGCCAGCCATCCGCCGGCCAATAGAAATGGCGGGGCCAATGGTTGAAGTTGATGTGGTTGGGCGGGTCGCCGTTGTTCAGGCTCATCGGCGGCAGCCAGTCCTCGCTGTCCGCGGCATAGGTCATCGCGCCGATCACGATCTGCCGCTGGTTGGAAGCACACTGCATCCGCAGCGCCACCGCCCGCGCCTGCCCCAGGGCCGGCAGCAGAATCGCAATCAGCAAGGCGATGATGCTGATGACCACCAGCAGCTCGATGAGCGTGAAAGCCTGAGCGGTCAAGGCATACCGGACGTGCTTTGGCATGACGTGTCCTCGCGCGAAGCGTTCGGGATGCGGTACAAGAAGGCCGCCCCGGCAGTGTCCGGCCAAGGCGGCAGGTATGGGTCATCGGATCCAAGGCTCAGCCATGGCGTCGCCCGCGCCGAGCGCCGATCAGCAGGCCGCCGAGGCCCAGCAGCGCGACGCTGGCCGGCTCGGGCACAGCAAACGCCTCGATTTCACGGATTCGCTGCCCACCTGTGCCAAAATTGAACAGCAGGCTCTGGGTGTCCGTCGGCGTGGCGTCGAAGTTGAAGGTGACCTGATACGCGTCATCCCCCATGTCGACCGAGCCTTCCTCGTTGGCGAGGGGGATGTCGAACGTGTCGATCACGGTGCTCGAAGCCCAGTTCGCCTCGACCGTGTTCGCGTAGCCGATGGTGACTTGTGTCGGCCGGCGATCGTCTTCCTGCAGGTAGATGCGAACGGCGTCGATGGAGACCGCGGTAAAGTTGGTGACACCGGCGATGGTGGCGTCTTCCTCGTTGTTCGGTCCCGTGAACCGCGTCTCGCTGTCGTTGTCCACCAAAGTGTCCGGCGCCGCCGGATTACCAAAGCCGTCGCCCTCGTCGTAGGACGTGACGCCATCCTCGTTGAACAGGTCTGACCGCCCGTCGAGCGTTGTATCGATCGTCACCGCCTGCGCTGCGACGCCAAAGCCGAGGCCGCCAAGAGCCATTGTCGCTGCCATAACCATTTGCTTGCAATACATGTGAATCCTCCTAGAAAGGGAACGTGGGAAAGTCCCGAGCCGCGCTCAGGCCATGAAAAGTTCATCCCGGACTGCTACTTGCTCGAACCATCTCCTAATGGTGCCGGCGAGGCCGGGCGGGCCTCCTCGCTGCCATCGACACCCCGGCCCCTCGTCGGCGCGCAGGTGTTGCCCTTCTCCTGATGGACGTGGCCCGGGATGGCCACCGCTGGCTGCTCGCGATGCGGCTGCGCAATCTTCTGCTCGAGCAACGCCACCGCCCGCTCGCCCAAGGCCCGCTCATCCGGCGAGGCCGATGTCACCCACCACCGGTCGGCCACCCAGTCCGTGGTCGGCGAGCCCAACGCCATCACCGACAGGTCCCCCGGCACCGCCAGCCCCAGTTCCTGGGCGACGAACAGCGCCGTCTGCGCATCTGTGCCGCGATAGGTCAACAGTGCCGTGGGAGGCTCCGGCTCACGCAGCCAGGCATGCAGCAGGTCCCGTCGGCTCTGCCGCGCGCGATGCAGCGCCGGCCGCCTCACCTCCGGTTCCAGCCCGGCGTCGCGCATCGCCAGCTCGTGTCCTCGCAGGCGGTCCAACTGGCTGTAGTGCATCACCTGATTGTCATCGGGCGCTGGCTTCCGGCCCAGGTAGCCGATGCGCCGATGGCCCAGCGCCAGCAGGTGCTCGGTCGCCAGCCGGCCGAGGCCCAGGTCGTCCGCATACACGGCGTCGGTATCGCGCTTGGTGTTCAGCCAGATGGCGGGCAGCCGGTGCTGCTTGATCAACTCGATCATCGCGGCGGGCACCCCGTGGGTGTAGTCGATCAGCAGCCCGTCGGCCGAGACTTCCCGCAGGATCTTCGGCACGTAGCCCGCGTCGGTGAGCTTCTCGTCCGGCAGGCGGGTGACCGTCAGGTGCATGCCTTGCGCCGCGAGCGCATCGTGAATGCCGTTCAACAGCGGCTGGGGCAGATTGCTGCGATCGCCCATGGTGGACAGCAGCAGGGCCACGCTCCCGAATCGTCCGCTGGCCGTGGCCCGGGCCGCGGCGTTAGGCCGGTAGCCCATCTGCGCCGCGAGCCGGCGGATGTGCTCGGCGCGCTGGGCATCCGTGGGCCGACGGTAGATGCCCCGGCCATTGAGGATGCGGGCGACGGTCGCATGGGAAACCCCTGCTTCGCGGGCGATGGCGTAGATGCTGGGGGTGCGTGGTTCGCTCATGACGTGCTGGCTCAGCGTTGCTGAAAGAATGTGATACCGGTATTATGTGCTATGTCTTACCGCTGTCAAGTGCTTTTAACGTCCTTGGACGCGGGCTTGCCGGAATAGCCGTTCCCCCTTTGGAGAAATCGATGGCTCCCGCCGCTCCCCCGATGGCAACCTGTCAGTACCTGATGCCCGCCTCGCCGTTGGCGGGGCTGGAGGTGGAAGGTACGTTCGAGTCGATCGAGATGGCGGGGCGGGTGGGGCTGCGTGCCGCCAGCGTGCACAGCCGGCTGGGCATCGGCGCCCACACGGTGGCTGGCAAACGCGGGGCGCTTTCGCTGTGGGTTCTACCGCTGGAGGATTTGTCGCCTGTGGCGCCGATGCCACATCTGCGCGAGCTGGAGCCGGACTGGGGGTGCTATCCGTTGTTGAGCGACCACCCGCAGATGCGCGATCGCAGCCAGGCCCGCTTTCACCTGCGCTACACCAGCGACTGGTGGCGGAATCTGACGGTGCAATTTCATGACAAGCAATTGATCGGCTACAACGCCATCATCGCGCCGGATCACTTCCGCTTCCGTCGCCATCGCTGGCACATGATCGCGGTGACCTGGGACAAGCCCGCCAGTCAGTATCGGCTTTACGTCAATGGCGTGCTGGTGGCGGCGGAGAACCCGTTCCTGGCGATGCCGGCCGAGACGGCGGGCCAGACGATCTACGCCGGCAACCCGGCGTTTGCGCTCTCGGGACTGAGCTTCTACGACCGGCCGCTCGGGGCCGAGCCGGTCGCCGCGCTCTACGCTGCCGAGCGGACCGCCGACGACGCGGACCTGGTGGCTCAACTGCGCCATCAACACACCGGCAAGGGCCTTCCCCACTTCGACTGGTCGCCCGACGGAGCATGGCAGCGCCAACTCGAGCGGACTTTCACCCAGCCCGGCGACCTCGAAGGTTTCTGGATCCAGGGCCAGGAGGACTCGGCGAGCATCACCCCCGAGGGGTTGCTGGTCGACACCGCCCCGGGCGACAGTCAGCGTCACGGGCTGCGGCACAACAAAGTGGAGATGTATCTCTGGTCCGAGCGCGTGTTCGAGGGCGAGGTGGCGCTGGAGGTCGACTTCAAGCTGCTCAAACCCAACGGCTTAGCACTGGTGATGGTCCACGCCGCGGGCATGCAGCGCGAGGACTTCATGGCCGACTACCCCCGCCGCAGCGACGGGTCGATGAAGATGGTCTGCTGGGAGAATGTGCGTAACTATCATTGGGAGTTCTACCGCGAGACCGACAACACCCGCGCCGACCTGGCGACGCACCTGCTGGTGAAAAATCCCTGGATGATGGGCCTGGCCTACCAGGCGCAGCCGCAGCGGCTGGTGCAGGATGTCTGGCACACGCTGCGGCTGGTGCAGGAAGGCGGCCGGCTGCGCGGGGCGATCGACGGTATGCAGGTCTTCGACGTACGGGACCGTGCGGATATCAACACCGGGCCGATCTACGACTTCGGCCGCATCGCCCTGCGGTGCAAGTTCAAGACGAAGATGCTCTACCGCAACCTGCGCGTCTGGACGCGCCGCCTGCCCTACCGCCGAAGCCCGATCACCTGAAAGGAGCGAACCTTGCCTACTTCAAACGTCCGGACACAACGCCCCGAGTGGATCAAAGCTGCCGATGACAAGACCGGCCGGGAACTGTGGCAGATCACCTCGGCCGAAGCGGTCAGCGAGGCGGTTTACTTTGAAGCCCAGGCTTTTACCGCCGACGAGCGATACCTCGTGTTCCGCTCCGAGCGCGACGGGGCGTCCTATCCCTACCGCTGCGACCTGCAGACTGGCGAGTTGCTGCGGCTGAGCGATGGCGAGCCGGTGAAGCACTACTCGATGAGCCTTCACCCCGACGGCCGGCACCTTTACTGGGTGGCGGGCGAAGCGGTGTGGCGGGTGGACGTGACCGACCCGGGCGAGCCGGAGCGGGTCTTCGTTCACGCGGGCCAGTTCCCCGGGAAGCTGGCCGGCTTTGCCCTGCTGTTCACGCTCGACGGCCGATACACCGCCCTGGCCACCACCGAGCCCGACCGCGACGTGCCGATCCCCGACGGCTTCAGCCAGCAGACCGGCCACCCCAGCCACCTGCTCCGCCTAGACCTGGAGACGGGCGAGGCCGAGCACGTGCTCACATGGGACTGGGGCTTCTCGCACCCGATGGTCTACCCCGCCGACCCCGACCGCATCACCTTCGTGCCCAACGGCGCCCACTGCTGGAACATGGACCTGCCGCAGGAACGCCGAACGCGCACCATGGTCGCCGACGTGGGCACCGGCGAGGCCCGGCCGCTGCTCACGCCGCTGCGCCAGCGCACCATCACGCACGAGAATTGGTCGCCCGACGGCGAGCGACTGTTCTTCTTCGACAAGAACGCCGGTGAATGGGTGCCCGTCTCCGTCTGCTCGGTCGACCGCGACGGTGGCGACTGGCAGTGCCACTACACCAGCTACGAGCAGTTCCTCGGCCACGGCCGGGTCTCGCCCGACGGCCGCTACTTCGTCAGCGACGCCCAGAAGGCGCACGACAGCCCGCTGATCCTGGTCGACCTGGCGACGAGCCGGGGCGAGATCCTCTGCTGGCCCGACACCAGCCAGGCAGGCGGGCACCCCAAGGCCGCCCACTGCCACCCCAGCTTCAGCCCCCGTGGCAACTACATCACCTTCACCTCCGACAAGACCGGCACGCCGCAGGTGTATGTGCTGCCGCTGCAGTAAGCTGACAATCGCGTCAAAGCATTCTTTCCCGGTGGGCCAGACGGACACGAAACTGGCGAGGCGTGCAGCCGGCGTAGCGCTTGAAGGCTTCGAAGAAGCGACTGGTGGAACCAAAGCCACTGTCGAAGCCGATGTTCAGAATCGATCGGCGGGTTGTAGCCAGCAGCCGCTGGGCGTGAGCGATGCGCTGGCGTGTGAGATATTCGTTGAGCGTCATGCCCGTGCGTCGGCGAAAGATCGTCATGGCGTAGGACGGATGCAGGCCTGCCGCCTCGGCGATCTCGGCTACCTGGACCGGTTCCTGGTAATGGTCGGCAACGTGGCGAGCCATCCGCTCGATCACCTGAAGGTCGTCGTCGCCCCGGAAGGCCACAGCGTCTGGTGGTGGGGCCGCGGGCAGGTCCAGCGCCAGTCGCCGCAGCCGGGTCCGGATCTCCTGCCGCACCAGATCCCGCCGAGCCTCACTTGGCAAGGCCAGGTCACGCTCCCACGCCCGCAGCGTTGGCTCGTCGACGGACCGTTCCATCGAATCAATGGTGAAGCCTCGCTTCAGCAGCCGGCCGATCAGCACCTCGGGCAAATCCCACGCCAGCACCTCGGTCAGCGGGACGGTCACCCAGATCAGTTGAGCTGACTCCTGCTCGTGCTCGAAGATCGACTGATGCGGCATGCCGCCCCACAGCACACACAGCCTCCGCTGGGGCAGGGTCACCAGCGATCCGCCGATCAGGTATGTCATCCGCCCGTGAAGGACGTAGTTCAGCTCCAGGTCCTGATGGCGGTGCGCGGTGGCCATCCCCGCACTCGATCCCGACCAGGCGCTGAGCCCCAAAGGCTGATGGATCAAGGTGCAGGGGTTCTGAGCCATGATCTTAGGATACCGGATTAATACGCCACTTTGCCGGAAGAAAAGACCATAACCTGCCGGTAATGTTGAAGTGAACCGCTGTTTGCCGGGGTTTGCTCAACCCAACTACCCAGGAGTGTCTGAGATGACCACCAGCCCTGTCTCGCCCGCCGTGACCGTTGGGGTTTCGCAGATGGACCGCTACCTGTTTGATCTTCGCGGGTATCTGCTGCTGAGAGGGGCGATCGATCCGGCACATCTCGTGGAGCTCAACGCGATCATCGACGCGTTCGATGGTCTCGACCCACCGTTGCACCACGGCGAGTGGTACGGCGGCGTCCTCGCCCACACCTTCGGCGGTGTCGACGGCATGAACCTTCAGCACATCTATGAGGCGGGCGAACCATTCGAGCGCCTGATCGACCACCCCGCCTGGATCGGCAAGGTCCGCCACTTCGTCGGCGGCGAAGGCACGTTCGATCATCACCACGGCCCACTGTTCATCGACGAGAACTTCGTCAGCCTCCGCGGTCCGGGTGAGGCGATCGGACTTCATTCCGGTGGGCACACCGGCGCCAAACGCACCCAGTACCGCTTCCACAATGGTCACTTTCAGTGTGGGCAGATCAACGTGCTCATGGCCCTGACCGAGATCGGCCCCGGTGATGGAGCCACCATGGTGGTGCCCGGATCACACAAGGCGAACTTCCCGCATCCACAATCCGAGGAAGCCGCGATCAAAGAAGGCGAAGCAACCAGCGTCGACGGCGTCGAAGCCGCGATCGAGGTGCACATGGAGGTCGGCGATGTGCTGCTGTTCGTCGATGCCATCAATCACGGTTCATCCATGCGGACCAACGCCGGCCAACGCCGCATCTGCGTCTACCGCTACGGCCCAAGCTGGGGCATGTTCCGTCACCCTTACCGACCCACGCCGGCCTGGCTGGAGCGACTGACGGAGCAGCGTAGACGAATGGTCTGGCCCCACGCCCCAACCCCTCGCTTGCCCAACCGCCTTTCCGACATGCCCAGTGCCACCGAGTCAGGCATGTGAATGGACCGCACCTGCCAGGACATCCACGGTACGGAACGCCGTCCCCCTGGCTGTTCCCACGTACAGCGTGTGCAAGTGGCACCCATCTTCGGCGGCTGTGTTGACCGCTGGGCCCGATGGGCGGTGCCAGGAATCTCCCGGAACGCTCCGGGTGTCCGCGGCTGACTCAACAGTGTTTAACAGCATCACACGCTGAAATCAGCCGCACCTACGCTGCATGCGAACGCGCGATTTCGCGCTGTTTCTGCTGCTAATAGAATGCAAGTACCCTTCTCCCGATATCCCGGTTGAATGGATTGCGCATAGGGAGAGACATCCCGCCAGTTCTATGCAGACGCTTATAGTGGATGCAGTAGGCCGTGCAGTTGGACCAGTCCGTTCCGGATGCGGGTTTTCACCGTGCCCAGCGGAAGCTGAAGCCGTTCAGCGATTTCACCATGGCTGAGTCCGGCGAGAAACGACATTCTGATGGGTTCACTATGTTTACTGTTTAATCGCCCGATAGCCGTATCGACATGTACGCGGCGTTCCTGCACTTGTACGTGCTCGAGAGGGGTGGGTTCGCCGCAGACGGGTTCAGACATCCCCTCCAGTGGGAGGCGCGTTGTTAGTACTCTGCGTTGGCGCAAGCGATCAATCGCCCGGGATCGGGTTAGCAGCATCAGGTAGGTCGTCAGTTTGCCACGCGTCTGATCGTAACGGTCGGCCCGGCGCCACAATTCGTAAAACACCTCCAACGTCACATCTTCCGCATCCTCACGGTTGCCTAGTGTCCCGTCTCATAAATCGTTTTCAGGTGTCGCAGCTTGAGCAGAATACG
>JBBDPC010000063.1:0-4700 GCA_040876735.1 Phycisphaeraceae bacterium
TGACCTGCGGGCGCAGAGCGGTGGGAATGTGGATGGAGATGGTGTCGGGCATGGGGACTACTCCTTGGATTCGAAGCCGAGCGGCTGAAGCCGCACGGCCTCGGTTAGACGGCGGCGGGGGTGGCCTGGATTTTTTCGACGGCCTCGTCGAACTCGCTCATCTTCGCGGCGATCACCGGGGCCTCGGCGAACTGGCCGGTGAGCGACTCGATGGTTTTCAGGCCGTTGCCGGTGATGCTGACGCAGATCGATTCGTCGGCGGGGATGCGCCCTTCCTGGATCAGCTTGATGGCGCAAGCCAGGGTCGTGCCGCCGGCGGGCTCGGTGAAGATGCCTTCCGTGCGGGCGAGCAGCTTCACCGCCTCGATGATCTCGGCGTCGCTGGCCATCGCGCCCCAGCCGCCGGTCGAGCGCACGGCATCGATCACGTAAGGCCCGTCGGCGGGGTTGCCGATGGCGATGCTCTTGGCGATGGTGTGCGGCTTCTGCGGCTTGAAGTCGTCCCAGCCGTTCTGGATCGCTTCGACCACGGGGCTGCACCCTTGCGCTTGCGCCGCGTGCATTTTCGAGCCGGTGTCTTCAACCAGGCCCAGCGTGATCAGCTCGCGGTAGGCCTTGTGAATCTTGGGCAGGATCGTGCCGCCCGCCACAGGAACGACGGTGTGCTGCGGCAGCTTCCAGCCGAGCTGCTCGGCGATCTCGAAGCCGTGCGTTTTGGCGCCTTCGGTGTAGAAGGGGCGCAGGTTGACGTTGACGATGGCCCAGTGGTACTTGTCCGCGATCTGCGAGCAGAGGCGGTTGACGTCGTCGTAGTTGCCCTGGATTTTAATGAGCTGCGGGCCGAACACGCGCGTGCCGACGATCTTGCCTTCTTCCAGGTCGTGCGGCACCATGACGAACGCCTTGACGCCCGCCATCGCGGCGTGGGCGGCGACGGAGTGGGCGAGGTTGCCCGTGCTGGCGCAACCGACGGTGTCGAAGCCGAACTCGACGGCCTTGGTGATGGCGACGGAGACGACGCGGTCCTTGTAGGAGTAGCTGGGGTAGTTGGCCGAGTCGTCCTTGATGTAAAGCTGTTTGACGCCGAGTTCGGCGGCGAGGCGGTCGGCCTTGATGAACGGCGTCATGCCCGAGCGGTAGCCGGCCCTGGGCTCGCCTTCGATCGGCAGCAGGTCTTTGTAGCGCCACAGCGACCGCGGGCCGGCCTCGATGGCGGCGCGGGTGACCTGGCCCTTCATGCGGTCGTAGTCGTAGGCGACCTCGACGGGGCCGAAACAGTCGTCGCAGAGGGTGCGCGGCTCAATGGGGTAATCCTTGCCGCACTCTTTACATCGCAGTGATATCACGTAGCTCATGCTGATCTCCCGCCTGGTTGAGGCGTCAGCCGGAGGCTTGCGGATGGGACGGGGGGTGACACCGGCCACAAAAAAACCCCCTCGTCCTGGACAAGAGGGGGCGTTCGCTTGGCGGGGTATGCCGGGGCTTCGGCCGCCTCTCATCTTCCTCGCACAAGGCGCAGCCGGGCGTTTGTCACCCTGCCGAACCGGTTGCGAGCGGGAATTCGCACCTTTCCAGCCTCGCGGCAGCGGTCGCCGGTCGGCCTAGACGGTTGCGGTGGCTTCTGCGGGCCCGTCCCTCAGCCACTCTCGATAAGACGCGTAAACTATTCGATTGTCGAGTCAAGCATCTTAACCGAACCCCGCCGAAGCGTCAACGGCTTTGCGCCCCTGTGATGCCACGCCGAACGGGAGGGAACGCACCCATGACCGCTCCACCAGTCGCTCCAGCCCCTCCCCGAAGGAAAAGTGAGGCAAGGCAGATGCCGAGGGCTGAGTCCGCGAAGCCCCGGATGAAAGCCCGGATGTTTGACCACCGATCCCGTCAATCCAGCGGTTCGAGGAACCAGCCCGAGGCCGTGCCTTCCCGCGCTTCGAGCGGCGCGACCGCTTCGCCGGTCACCTGCTCCAAGGCCCACCGGCAGGACGCACGCAACTCGTAGCTCTGCGATTCCGAGGTGTAAAACTGCCGCAACTTCGACGCCTGGCTGTCCGCACCCATGCGGCCGATCGCGATCGCCGAGAACCGCCGAACGTCCTCCGCCTCCGGCTCCATCATCGACTGGTCCGACAGCCGGCCCGCCAGCGACCGCGCCAGCCCGTTGTCCGGCTCGTCCGCGTGCAGCCAGCCCAACGCCCAGATCGCCGCGCTGCGCGCTTCCGAAGCAAAACCCGAGTTTTTCGGCACGTACTGACGAAGCAGATCATCCGCTGGCATGTGTTGCATCACCCCCAGCGCTAGCAGCAACTGCGTCGCCTCGTAGCCGTGGTGTCTGCGCTGTTGCATCTCCTCCGCGGACGGCGACGCCTCCGCGGAACCGCTCATCGTCGCCCGCATCGCGGCGGTCAACCGCTCGGCCCGTGCCAGAATCGCGGGCAACGTCTCCGGCACCGCCAGCACGCGCAACGCGTTCGCCGCCGCCAGCCGAACCTCCGGCCGATCGTGCGCGAACCGCCGCTCCCCTTCAACATTCGCCGCCGCGTCGGGCAGCAGTGCCGCCAACGGCTCCGCCGCCGGCTTGTGATCCAGCGCCGCCGCCAACAGCGCCGCCTGCTCCATCGCCCGCCAGCGGTCGTACGCGATCACCGCCCCGTCATGCGCCAGCGTCCGCTCAAGTTGATCGCGCACCGTCTCGCTCAGCGCGGCGTCCGTATCGTATGCTTCCAGCGTCTGCCGGACGAAGTTGCGCACCGCATGGGCGCGGTCGTTGAGCAATCCTGTCAACGTCGCCACCGCCTCGTCCGACCGCTCGCTCGCCACCGCCCGCGCCGCTTCGAGGCGGACGTTCGCATCGGCGTGGTCGAGCAGCCCCGGCGCCAGGTCGGCGGCCTGCGAGGCGTCCAACGTATTGAGGTTCGCCATCGCCGTGCTCGCCACGGTCGGATCGTCATCGCGGGCAAGGCGTGCCAACAGTGACAGGGCGAACTGGTCCGTGTGGCCGGCGAGCATCCGTGCCGCCACCAGGCGATCGACCACCGACGCGTCCGCCGATTCATGCAACGCCTGCGCGTGATCCACCAGCCCTTGCGCTGCCAGGCTTCCCAATGCCGTCGCCGCGGCAAGCCGCAGGTCCACCGGCCTCGCCGGCGCCACCGCAATCTGCCGCAACGGTTCCACCGCATCCGCATCGCCCACCGCCGCCAGCGCCCGCATCGCCCCGATCCGGCTCGTTCGCGATGCCTGCTCGTCGGCCACCCGCTCAAGCCACCATGCCCGGGCCGGCGCGTGTTCCCACTGCACCAGCGCCCGGTCGGCCATGAGCACGAAATCATCGCCGCGCGTCGTGCGGGCGCGGTCGAGCAGCACCGGCGCCGCCGCCGCGTGATCCATGGCAAGCAAGACTTCGGCCGCCGCCAGCCGCACCGGCGGGCTCGCGTCGTCGCGCACCAGCGCCGCCAGCCGGTCGGGCACGTCGTCGAGGTCGGGCATGCCCTGCGCGTGGACCTTCTGGAATGCCTCGACCGCTTCAAGGCGCGTCGAGGCGTCGGCCTGATCAAGAACGCTGAACCACAGCGGCTTGAGGCGGGGGTCGAACGTCCGGTTCGGTTCGGGCGTTTCGATCACCGGGTCGTGATAATGCGCCAGGTCGATCGGGCCGCCGACCTCGGGCCGCAACGGTTCGAGCAGAACGCCCGGGGCGCTGGCCTCGGCGCGGGCATACGACGGCGCAGCGACGGCGAGCGCCAACAGGCCTGCGGCAAGCAGGCCAGGCAGACGGGCGGGCATGAGGGGACGCGGTTGATCGTTCATGGCACGGTCTCTTGTTGAGTCTTGAGCAGTTCGCTTTAAGCCTTCAGCCAGAATGTTCCCGTCCGTTTGCTCTGTCGCTGGCTCATGGCTTAAAGCGAACGGTTCAAGGCTCAATAGTCGAACGAAGCGGGCGGCGGGTTTGCGGAAGGCGCGGCCGCGCATCAGCGCGGGCGGGTCAGGTGCCAGGTGCGGACGACGAGGGTGAGCAGGCAGAGGCCGGCGAGCCCGGCGATGATCCACCAGTTGCCCGGCACGAGGTCGTAGTCGACGAAGCCCGGCGCTTCGATGAGGTTCAGCGCCCCGGCGAGCGGGTTGACCAGCAGGACCATCTCCACCGTGTCGCGGGCGAACGGCGCGTCCTCGGCGAGCCAGAAGAGCATCGTGCCGGCGCAGAGGCCGATGAGGATCGTGTAGGTGACGCCCGTGGCCGTGGCGGTGCGGAAGCAGAGGCTGGAGACGGCGGCGGACAGCAGCAGCGCGAACACGGCCGTGAGCACCAGGCTCACCAGCACGCGCATGATGACGACCTGCTGGTTCGGATCGATGGCGACCAGCACAACATACGCCGGCAGCGTCGCCAGCAGCAGCAGCGCCAGCGTCCAGCCGACGCTCAGCAGTTTGCCGGTGACGATGGCGATGGAGGATAGCGGGGTCATCTGAAGCAGTTGCCAGCCGCCCGACTCGCGTTCGGTGGAGATGATGCCGGCGGCGAGGCTGGGCGTCAGCAGCACGATCAGCGCGACCTGGAGCAGCACGAGGATGCCGCCGAGCGTCTCGACGCCCCAGTCGATCGTGGTCTGCGTGCTGGCCAGCACGAGCGCCAGTGACAGGATGAGGCAGCCGCCGATGAGGCGCATCATCCAGTGGCTGCGCCCGAAGCGGTTGGTCTTCTG
>JBBDPC010000064.1:0-4693 GCA_040876735.1 Phycisphaeraceae bacterium
GTTTGTTGACGATCCGCCGACTCCGGCCGCGCCTGCGCGGCCGGGCCGGCGGGTTTTTGCGCCCCCGGAACCCCACGGAACCCCACGGAACCCCCCGGAATCCTGGCTTGGGGAGGGGGCGCAAAGAAACAACCCCGGCTTGGCCGGGGTTGCGCAGGGTCATCAGCTTGGAGGGTGTGGGCGTTTGAGCGGCAGGTCAATCAGGCCGCGGCGGCCTGGCCGCGCTTGTGGTTGAGGCGGGCGGCGAGGCGGGACTTGTAGCGGGCGGCGGCATTGCGATGGATGGCGCCCTTGGCGGCGACCTGGTCCAACAGCTTGTAGATGCCGTCGAGCTGCTTTTGCGCATCATCGACGGAGCCGTGGAGGATTGTTTCGCGGTACTGCTTGATGGCAGCCCGGAAGCCGGCCTTGCGCCAGCGGTTAAGGGCGCGGCGGTTGGCGTTCTGGCGGATTCGCTTCTTGGCGCTCAGGCTGTGAGCCATGGTCTGTAGGTCCCAGGTTCCGGTATGAAAACGGGTCGGTGGAGATTTCGTGAGGTCGAGCCGGGCATTATGACGTGTCTGGCTCCGGATTTCAAGTGGCGAGTTCCCGTTTGGGCTTTCCGCCTACTGAAGTGGGCTCGGCCGGGGGCATCAGGCGAGGTGGCCGCCCTGGCGGAGGCTGACCACGCGGGGCTGGAGGTTTCGGCCGGGGCAGGCGGAGGGGCTCAGTTCCTGGTGGGTGTAGACGCGGTGGGTGGGCACGCGGTGGGTGGCCATGAGGGAGCGGAGGGTGGCGACGAGGCAGTCGATCTGGGCGCTGCTGGGAGTTTGTTTGTCGAAGTTGCCCAGCAGCATGACGCCGAGGTTGTTTTCGTTGTTGTTGGCGACGTGGGCGCCCTGGTAGCGGAGGGACCGGCACTGCCACGCCCGGCCGGCGCGGTCGATGATGTAGTGGTAGCCGATGTCGCCCCAGCCGCGGTCGCGCACGTGGACCTGGCGGATTTGTTCGATGCGGTCGGCGGTGGTGTTTTCGTCGGTGTGGAAGAAGCTGGTCCAGCCTTCGTGGTGGACGGTGATGCGGGCGACGCCGTTGAGGGGGTTGACGCGTCCGTCGACCGGGCCGGTGGAGGCCCATCGAGAGCGTGGGATGGCGGCGAGGCCGTCGCTGGCGGGCCTGGGGGGTGTGGCGGCGGGGTTCGACCGGCGGGGCGCGGGTTCGACCGTGGCGGTGCGATCCTGGCGTGGGCGTGCGATGGCGCCGGGCCACTGGGTGCGTGGTCGAACGATGGAGCTGCCGTGGGGTGTGCCGCAGCCGGCGACGAACAGGCCCAGGCTCGCCAGTAACATCTGCCGCCTTGAAACACTCATATGCGGAGGTCCATCGCACCAGGGGGAACGGATATCGGAACGGGCGTCACAGTCCCGCCTGCCCACGGTTCTGGATCGGCGATCGCGTGGCGGGTTCTGAAACAAAAAGTCCCCGTGTTGTAGCCGCGCTGCGGGGCTAAAGGCCGATCCGAGTGCATCCGTGGTTCTTTGAGACGTTGTAAAAAAACAACCGGCGGCCGGGAGAACCCGACCGCCGGCCGCATCAGTGATCGGAGGCCCGCTTGCTTGCGAGCATCCTGCGATCCTGGGTTAAGGCGGATCAACCGAGCAACTGGAGCACGGACTGGGGCTGGCTGTTGGCGATGCCCAGCACGTTGGTGGCGGCGTTGACGAGGATCTGGGATCGTGTCATCTCGGCCGTTTCGGCGGCGAAGTCGGTGTCGCGGATGGCGCTCTCGGCGGCGCTGGTGTTCTCGAGGGCGACGCCCAACGAGCGGATGGTGGCGCCGACGATGTTCTTCTGGAACGCGCCGAGCCGGCCCCGCATGGCCGAGACCTGGGCGATCGACTCGTCGACGATGCGCTGGGCCTTGGCGAGGTCGCCGTCGACGACGTTGCCGTCCTTGGAGGAGCCGAGGGCGTCGAGGAAGCCTTCGGTGATGTTGCCCAGGTTGCGTGCGGCGACGTTGCCGATGCCGACGGAGACCTGGTTGGTGATGTCGACGGAGGGGCCGAGGTTGAACTGGGCGCCGCCGCCGGTGACGGTGAAGGCGTCGATGGTGGCGAGGTTGGTGGCCCCGCTGTCGGAGAGTTCCATTTCGACGTCGAGGAAGTCGGTGTTGATCCGCAGGACGTTGCCGCGGGCGGTGGCGGCGACGCCGTTGACGATCGCGCCGACGTCCTGGCCTTCGTCGCGGACGGCGTTGGTGGCGGAGGCGAAGTCGGTGAGGGAAGCGTCGACGGTGTTGGCGTCGGCGGCCTCGAAGCTGTAGATGTCGCCGGCCTGTCCGCCGTCGTCGACGATGTCGACCGAGACGAACTCGTGCGAGCCGTAGCCGGTGCTCTTGAGGTCGAGGCCGTTGGAGTTGACCGCCGCCGAGACGCCGATCACATCCTTGTAGGTGTTGATCTGGGCGGCCATGGCGCTGGTGGCCGTGCCGGAGGCGAAGGTGAACTGGCGTGACCCATCGGCGCCGCCGATTTCGACTACGAAGCGGTTGTCGGCGTTGGAGCCGAAGTCCAGCGACGTGCTGCCGAAGTCCATGTGCAGGCCGGCGTGCTGCGCGGACTTGGTGACGAGCACCTGGACGTCGCGTGACTCGTCATGGCCGAGCTTGGCGGCGTTGATCTTGAACGCTTCGACTTCGCTGGCCTGGTCTTCGACGTTGAAGTCGTAGGTGCCGTTGAGCAGCTTGGTGCCCTGGAAGCTGGTGGAACTGGCGATGCGGTCGATGGTCTGCAGGATCGAGTCGACCTGGAGCTGGTTGGCTTCGCGTTCTTCCCGGCTCAGGCCGGCGTCATTGGCGGACTGGCCGACGAGCGACTGGACTTCCAGCAGCAGGGCGTTGATTTCCTGCAAGCCGCCCTCGGCGATGTTGACCACCTGGTCGGCCCGTTCGGCGTTGGAGATCGCGGCGCTGATGGACGCTTTCTCGGAGCGCAGGTTCTCGCTGGCGATCAGGCCCGCCGGGTCATCGGCGCCGCGGTTGATCCGCAGGCCGGTGCTCAGCCGTTCGAGCGAGGTGTTCAGGCTCTTGTTCTGCTGGGTGAGAACGCGCTGGGAAAGAAGCGAGTTGACGTTGGTGTTGATACGACTCATGGCGAAGGTCCTCCGTGAACGCTTATAAAGGTTCGCGTGTGTGCCCAACGTGGGCGGCGGGCCTCCTGCCCTTGGTTAGATCGCAGATCTCCGATCCGATCCAGTCTGATGCACTGCTGATGAAAAGAAAACGATGCGGGGTCGCGGGTGCGTCGCAACGCAGACGCTTGGTGTGGCTTGCGTGAGGCTCAGTCGTTCATCATCGCCGGCTCCTTTCCTTCATCCGTGAAGCACCGGGCCGCGACGGAGTGGCCGGCGTTGCCGTCGCACTCCCGCGGGCGGGTCAGCCGTGACCCGTGCCGCGCGTCGGTCGCATGTTCTTGTTCGACCCTTGAGCCGGCCAAACCGTACTTGTGCGTCAACTTGGTCTTATCGGAACCCGTGTCCATGGCCCGCCCTCACGTTCGGTGCAGGTGCTACTGTCCGTCCGCCCGCTTTCATCGTCGCCTTCCGCATGCCCCTTAAGCGCGGCATGCACAAACCAGTCGATTTTTCCGTCCCAGCCCCGCCGACTGACGCGCGTGGCACGATCCGCACAGATGGAATCGCCAGCCACAGCCGTGAACGGGCACGGCATGGCGCAAAGAAAGACGCCGGCCCGTTCACTCCCTGTTCGCGGAGTGGGCGGGCCGGCGTCGATGAATGTCGTCGAGGTTATCCGGACGCTCAGTTGCGCTGCATCGCCATCACCAGTCGCAGCACATACCAGAACAGCAGCGCCACCGAGGCGAACAGCGCCAGCGACGCCGCGACGTGCTGGCCGATGCGGTAGTGATGGATGATGTTGGATGTGTCATACAGAATGTAGCCGCTGGCGAGCGCGATCATGGCGACCGTAAAGATCAGCCCCAACTCAAACCCGATGACGATCGACAGCACGATCAGCGCCATGGCCGCGATCCCGCCGATCGCCAGCGCGCCGCGGAGGAAGGAGAAGTCGGCGCCGCTGACGAAGACCACCAGCGTCAGGCCGGCGAAGATGGCGATGGTGGTCAGCGCGGCGGTGGTGATAATGTTGGCCTCGGGGTAGAAATCCGAAGCGATGTAAAGAATCGGCACGAAGATGACCGCCTGGGCGACGACGTACAGCCCCAGCCCGGCATACTGCACGCCCAGCGACGTGCTCGACTCCGCCCAGTACCGCGCCAGCCAGCTTACCGCCATGAACGCCCCGAGCACGATGAGCCAGGAGTAAGGCCCGCCGAGCAGGGTCATCGTGATCGCTTCGACATCCACGAACTGAAAGATCGCGACCTGGAGCACGATGAACGCGCCGATCGCCCCGGCCAGGTGCAGGTAGGTCTTGCGGATGAAGTCGCCGCGCGCGTCGATGCTGCTTTCAGCGACGATCTGATCGCTCGGCCAAACGGCCCCGGTGGACTGGGTCATGTCATGGCTCCATGAAAGGGGAGTGAAGGCGATACGGTGCGTTACTGTATCCGCAAGGTCGAGGCGGCTCAATAGAAATGACCCGTTGGGGGTTGGGGATTCGGGGTTGGGGATTGGGGGAAAACGCCCGCCTCTGAGCGAGTCCGCGAGCGAAGAGCGGGATGCGGGGAATGTG
>JBBDPC010000065.1:0-25132 GCA_040876735.1 Phycisphaeraceae bacterium
GTTCGGCTTATCGCTGGCTAATCGCTTAAAGCGAACGGCTCAAAGCTCAATAAGTGATCAGCCCGGCAGCGCCCCCGACTCGAAACCCGAAACTCGAAACTACTCCGGAACCGCCAGCAACGCCCCCGCCTCCACCGCCGCCCGGCACTGATCCACCGTCACCGCCTGCGCCAGCGTGTAAGGCCCCACCGCCGTCCGGCGCAACGCCGTCAGGTGCCCGCCCGTGCCCAACGCCTTGCCCAAGTCTCGCGCCAGGCTCCGGATGTACGTCCCACGCCCGCAGCGCACGCGCAGCCGCACCGCCGGCCACGCATACTCCAGCACCTCCACCGCATACACCGTCACCTGCCTCGACTCCAACGGCACCGCCTGCCCCGCCCGCGCCAGCTTGTACGCCCGCCGACCGCCCACCCGCATCGCCGAGTGGGCCGGGGGCACCTGCTCGATCTCGCCGACGAACGTCGCGCACGCCTGCTCCACCGCCGACCGCGTCACCGGCTCGGTCACGGGCACGGGCTGCAACTCGCCTTCCAGGTCGTCCGTCGTCGAAAAGGCCGAGAGGTCCACCGTCGCCTCGTACGTCTTCTCCAATCCCATGATCCGCTCCACCTGCCGCGTCGCCCGCCCGATGCAGCAGACCACCACCCCGGTCGCCAGCGGATCCAGCGTGCCCGCGTGGCCGGTCTTCACCCCTTTCGCCGCGCCGCGCACCCGCCGAACGACGTCCATCGAACTCCACCCCACCGGCTTGTCAACCACCAGCAGTCCCATCATCGCCCTGCACTCCTGCGCCACAAAGCCCGCACCGCAGGCTCATCAAGATCACGCACAATCTTCGCCCTCGCCATCGTCGACAGCCGCCCGCCTGGCTCAATCGCGAATACCTCAACCCATACGATACGTTCTTCAGTCCGCCTTCGGGTGGCCCCACGGATGGAGTGCGGCATGGGATATGCCGCGGCCCCTCGTCAATCTGTCATTCAACCATGCCCTGCGATCGCGGAGCAATGAAAGATAACCGTTTGTGCCCGGTACTGACCCCGAAGCAAGATTGTGCTACGAGTCGTGCACCTGACACGGTAAACTGACAGGCATTCCCGCCGACGGTCGTTCCGTGACCGCGGCGGCTCACCTCGTAGACGGACAATCGAACATGGACGCAAGAGTGATCTGGTTCGTGGGTTGTGCAGTGCTGCTGCTGACCGTCGGCGTCACCGCGGCCAAGGCAGATCAGGATCCGAGCCTGCGTGACTACCAGCGGGCGCAGTCCCTGCTCAGGCAGTTGACTGACGAGACGCAGGCGTTGCGGCAGCGCTGCCTGGAACGCTATGTGCCGGTGGTCGAGCCTCACGGCAACAAGACGCCGGAGCAGCAGGTGCTCGAAAAGATCGACGCCGACCTGAAGAAACTGACCGAAGGGACGGCGAACCTTGAGCAGTGGCGCCGCCGCTATGAGCAGCGCGAAGTCAGCCTGGAGGACTTCGTACGCCGCACGAGTGACCTGCAGCTCACGGCCATCGCCGCGGCGTGGGACGCCGTCATCCTGGAGGCCGGCTGGGCCGTCTGGTTGATCCAGCACAACCACGATACCGAAGTCCGACGGCTGCGCGCCGAGCACCGGCGGGATGCCGAGGTGTTGAAAGCCCAGCATCCGGAAAGAGGCGAGGCTCTGGCGGCGGCAATGCAGCGGCTCACTGCGACTTACCTTGCACAGGAAAACCAGGCGATCGAGGCGCAGCTCCAGGCGCATCGCGAGGTGACCGAGGCGCTGGTGGCGCGGCGGCGCGCGATGTGCGGCATGCAGTGGAAGCTGGCGGACTACCTGTCGATGTATGGCCGAACGCAGCAGGCCCGCAAAGCCGAGGCTGCGGTGTACGCCCAATTCGCTTATGACCTGACGGGACGAGGCGTGGCGTTTCACAATCGGTTGCTGGGCGGGTGGTCGGCGCAGTCCTCGCGTCTGGACTACTTCGTCAACTTCCCCGGCAGCGAGGACCGACTCATCCTCACCACGCTCTGGAACAAGGAGATCCCGGCGCTGCACAAGATGAACGCCGCCTTCGCCGCCGAGCCGGTGGAAATGTTGCGGGTGGCGGAGGAGAACCTGCCAGCCATCAACGTGCCCGGCAGCGTCGTCGAACAGATGTGCCGCATCCTCTCCATTCGGCTGCAACACTACTACCGGCTGGAGAATGAACAACTGGCGCTGCAGCGCAACCTAGAGCGTGACTGCGACCGGTTGGAGCAGCTCAAGGCAATGGCTGGCCTTGAAACGCTGGGCCCGCAGATCAAGGCACTGGCGGAGCGCCACGCCCGGGTCGAGCGTGCCCAGGCGGAAGGCCGTCAGCGCCGACAGGAACTGGAAAACGTGCTCGCGCAGCGCCGCCAGGCGCTGGCGAACACCGAGCGAGCCTTGCGCGATGAGCCGCAGCAGGTGTACGTGAATCGCCGGTCCCTGGAGCGGGTCGAGGGTGATGGCCGTGAGCACGTGCTGGCAAGCAGGAAGCTGAATGAGGTGATGGAGGCGCTCGTCGCCAACCAGCAACTGCTTGACGACCCGGACCTCGACCCCCGGCAGCGCGTGGCCATGCTGGAAAACCTCATGCCCCGACTGAACCGCGAGCGGGACAAGCTCGAACAGGTGCTCGCCGACGCGCAAGCGCCGCTGCGCAAGGCGCGGGATACGGCGCAGCAGGCGGTGGAGGCGGCGCAGCAGGCGGTGGCGGGCATCGAGCCTGTTGCGGACGACACCGAACTTGCGGCGGACTGGGCCGCGGCGCGGCAGGCGTACCAGCAACTGGCCGAGCAGGCGCGAACCGGCCGCCGCACAAGCCTCCCGCCGCTGCCTGACACCCTCCCCAGCGCCGAGGTGGCCAATCGTGCCGCCGAGGCGATGGCGAAACTGAACGAACAGTTGGCTGGCGAACGGGTTGTCCTGCGCAACCAGGTGCTCAACGCGATGGGCCGGATGGTTGCCAACGATCAGACGATGCACCGTCTGGCGCAGTCCATCGTGAATCTCCGCGCCTCCGGCTCGGTCACGGCACAGCATGCCCTGGAGCAGTTGGGCGCCAAGGCGGACGATCCGGTGATGGTGCAGTTGCGCCAGTTGAACAGCGACCTGGGTGAGGTGAAAACGATGGTCGACACGTTCGACGGCCGCATGGAGCGGATGGATCAGGCGCTCCAGTTCCTGACCGACGACCAGGCCGGCCGCGCCATCATCGGCAAGGTGCGTGACCGGCTGGAGGTGGTCAAGAAGACGCTGGGCGCGGTTGGAGACTACGGGGGCCAGGCGATGCAGGTGCAGGCGATCATCGACCTGATGGAGGACGACCGCACCGCCCTGGACGCGCTGGGCCAGGCGCTGAAGCTGACTTCCGCCCTGGGCCAGAAGACGCCGGTGATCGGCCAGACGATCGGGCAGTTCCTGGCCTTCTACGCCGACGCGGCAGTGGCGGCGGGGGGCGCGGCCCGTTCCATTCAGGCAAGCCTGATCGAGGAGGACCTGCGTCTCCACTTCACGGACCCTCCACCTGAACGGCATCTGTACACCGAGAGCGAGCTGGCGGAACTGCGCATCGGCAACGAAGCGGCCCGCGAGCGCGTGCTGAAGATGCTTCAGACGCGTCGGCTGATCGCCTTGACCGGGGCCCAGAGTCTGCGCCTGGCGATCGACGAGAAGCGGTAGCCGGAGCCCGCAACTTGAACTTGTGCCACGACGCGCTCCATCAGACACAACGCGACCGCTTTGTCCGTCCCAGCGTTCGTGAGCGATGAACGGTGGACGCTCACCGCGTCAGTGAATCCACCCAAGAAACCAGGTGAGTCCAAGTCGATGCATGATGTGAAGACAAAAAGGCAATTCGACCAGGCCGGCTGTTGCGGCACCACGACAATCGACAAGTGGCGTCGGGCTCACGGATCGAGTCTAATGAGCCTTGAGCAGTCAGCTTTAAGCCATTAGCCAGGGACAAGTCGAACGGACGGGATGTTCTGGCTGAAGGCTTAAAGCTGACTGCTCAAGGCTCGATAATGCCCGAAGGCGGCGCGTTTGAATCGCTTGTCCGGCCAGCGCTCGCCTGACGCTGCTTGCCCGATTGTTCCGGTGACTGGGGTGGTATCGATGCAGGCATCCACGATTCATCGGCGCGCCGAGCCCGGCTCGGCCTGTGACGAAGGGCGGCCGCTGCGTGTGCTGCTGATCTCGCCCAAGGGGCCGTTGTATCGCCATCGCAGCGGGATCTTCCGCAAGTCGCTGCGTTACATGCCGCTGACGCTGCCGACGCTGGCGTCGTTGATTCCCGATGATGTACCCGCCGAGGTGACATGCGTCGACGAGGGGATCGATGCCGTCGACTTCGACACGCCGGCCGATGTGGTGGGCATGACGGTGATCACCGGCACCGCTCCACGGGCTTACGAGCTGGCACACGCCTTCCGCGAGCGTGGGGCAACCATCGTGCTCGGCGGGCCGCATGTGACGCTTATCCCCGAGGATGCCCAGCCCCACGCGGACAGCATCGTCGTCGGCTACGCGGAGCAAAGCTGGCCGCAACTGCTGCGCGACGTTCGCAATGGCTGCCTGCAACCGCGGTACGATCAGGCGGCCGACCTCGACCTTGCCGACATGCCGCTGCCCGACCGCTCCGTGCTGCCGCGTCGGCGGTACCTGACGGCCAACGTCTTCGAAGCGACGCGCGGCTGCATTCACAACTGCGACTTCTGCGTGGTGCCCTCCGCCTGGGGGCGCAAGCCGTTGCAAAAGCCCGTGGCCGACGTCGTCGCCGACCTGCGCGCCCAACAGGCGCGGCGGGCGATCTTCGTTGACCTGAACATCATCGCCGACAAGGCGTACGCCCGGCAGCTTTTCGAAGCGCTGACGCCGTTGAAAATCCAGTGGTACGGACTGGCGACGACACTGCTGTGCGACGATCTGCCGCTGCTGGACCTGGCGGCACGCAGCGGCTGCCGCGGGCTGCTGATGGGGCTGGAGTCGATCGACACGGCCAACCTCCGCCGATCGCGGAAGGGGTTCAACGATCCAGACGCGTATGGCAAGGTGGTGCAGCGGCTGCACGAGCGCGGCATTGCGTTGCAGGGGTGCTTTGTGTTCGGGCTGGACCACGATCGGCCGGACGTGTTCGAGAAGACAGCCCGCTTCGCGGTGGAAACCGCCATTGACCTGCCCCGGTTCGCCATCGTCACGCCCTTCCCGGGCACGGGGCTCTATCAACGCCTGGAGCGCGAGGGGCGCATCCTGACGCGCAACTGGGAGCTGTACGACGGCCAGCACGTCGTGTTCCAGCCGAAGCATCTTGAGGTCGACGAGTTGCAGGCCGGCACGGAGCGGGCGTGGCAGATCGCCTACGGCTGGCGAAACATCGCGCGTCGACTGCGGCACACGGCCGCGCCGTGGACTGTGGCCCTGACGACCAACCTCGGCTACCGCTATTACGCGCACAACCTGCATCGCTTTTACACCTGCGACTGGATGCTGGCCGGCCGCGACGCGAAGCCAACGGCGGCCGTGGTTGGCGCGCCCGTGCCGTTGACGATGTCTGGCGAGAGGGCGAACGGTTGAGCGTGACGGCGGCTCGTCCATTCCGGTTGACCATCGTGCATCCGTGCGTCGGGCGGTACGCGGGGATGAAACGGTATATCCGCACCTGGCAGATGGCGCCGCTGCCCGCCGCCGCCATCGCCGCCATGGCCCCGGCCGACGTGGAGAAGCGTTTCTACGATGACCGGCTCGAAGCCATCGCGTACGACGAACCGACCGACCTGGTCGCCATCAGCGTCGAAACCTACACCGCCCGCCGCGCCTACCAGATCGCCAGCGAGTTTCGCCGCCGGGGTGTGCCCGTGGTGATGGGCGGCTTCCATGCGACGCTCTGCCCGGACGAGGTCCGCCGGTACTGCGAGTCCATCGTCATCGGCGAAGGCGAAGCGGTCTTCCCCGAACTGATCGACGACTACCGCCACGGCACGCCGCGAAAGGTCTACCGCAGCGACGACCGGCCCCGGCAGATCGTCACGCCCGACCGCTCGATCTTTGGCGACCGCAAGTACCTGGGCATCGGCCTGATCGAGTTCGCCCGCGGCTGCCGGTTCAAGTGCGACTTCTGCGCCATCCAGACGTTTTTCAACGCCACGCAAAGCCATCGTGACATCGACCGCGTGCTGGCGGAGATCGCCGCCGTGCGCCGGCCGCGGCAAATGATCTTTTTCGTCGACGACAACATCATGTCCGACATCGACGCCGCCAAGCAGCTCATGCGGGCGCTGATTCCGCTCAAGCTGCGTTGGGTGAGCCAGTCGAGCATCAACGTCGCGTACGACGACGAAGCGCTGGACCTGATGCGGCGAAGCGGCTGCCAAGGCGTGCTGGTGGGCTTTGAAAGCCTGAGCCCGGCCAGCCTGAAGGCGATGAACAAGGGCTTCAACCTCATGCGCGGCGGGCCGAGGCAGGCGCTGGCGAACTTCCGCCGCTTCGGCATCCGCGTGTACGGCACGTTCATCTTCGGCTATGACGCGGATACGCTCGACACGTTCGACACCACCGTTCAGTTCGCCCAGGAGGAAGGGCTGTTCATCGCCGCGTTCAACCACATTACGCCCTTCCCCGGCACGCCGTTGTATGAGCGGATGCAGCGTGACGGCCGGCTGCTCTACGATGCGTGGTGGCTGGACGAGCGGTATCGGTACAACATGGTGCCGTTTCAACCGGCGCAGATGTCGCCGGAGGAGTTGGCCCGGCGGTGCGTGCTGGCGCGGCGGCGGTTTTACAGTTGGCCGAGCATCATCAAGCGGGCGGGGAAGCGGGTGAACCGCAGCACTGCGTTCATGCTGAGCAATTACGTGGTCATCAACGCGATGCATCAGTGGGACGTGGAAGGGCGCAACGGGCTGCCGTTGGGAGACGAGACGTGGCAGGGGCAACTGCTCGAAGCATGACGGCGTCGCCGGTGCGTCTGCCGGCGGTGCGCTGCGAACTGGCGGGGCCGGCCGACGAGCCGGCGCTGCGGCGGCTGCTGCGCGAGGGGGCGATGGGCGGAGCCGTGCAACTGGCGCTGACCCGCGAACCTGACTACTTCGCGTCGATGGCCGGCGAGGGCGAGGCCGACCGCCAGGCGACGTTCGTGTTGCGTGAGCGGTCGAGCGATCAGGTGGTGGCGATGGGCAGCCGATCGGTGCATGCCGTCTGTCTGCACGGCCGGACCGAGCGTCTGGGCTATCTCGGGCAACTGCGGATGGCGGCCGGCCGACGGTGGCGGCGGCGCGATATCGCTCATGGCTTCGCATTCGCCCGCGCCACGCGGCGCAGCGACGAACTGCCGTTCGACCTGACAAGTATCGTGGCTGACAACGCACCCGCCCGGCGTCTGCTTGAGCGTGATCTGCCCAGCATGCCCCGTTACAGTCCGCTGGCCGAGTTGGTGACGTTCGTGATCCCCACGCCTCGACGGGGACGGCCGACGCCCGAGGTGCGACCGGCCACGCATGATGATCTGCCCGCGATCGCCACGGTGCTTGAGGCGTACCATCGGCAGCGCCCGCTTGCGCCCGCCTGCTCGCTGTCGCAACTTGAGGCACGGATCGACGCCGGCCTGCTTCAAGCCGACGACTTCCTCGTGATCGAGCGAAGCGGGCGGGTGATCGCCTGCGCCGCGGTGCAGGATCTGCGCCAACACCGGCAGGTGTTGGTCACCGGCTATACGCCGCGCCTCAGGCGCTGGCGGCACGCGGTCAATCTCGGGCTTCGGTTGCGCGGCCGTCCGAGGCTGCCGACGCCGGGCACGGCATTGGCCATGGGCTATCTTGCCTGCGTGGCGGTGCATGATGACGATGCCGCCACATGGTCGCGGCTGCTGACAGCGGCAAGGTCCGTCGGGCGTCTGCGCCAGCTCGACCACCTGGTGCTCGGGCTATGCGCGGATCACCCGGCCATCCCCAGCATCCGACGCCACATCCCGGCCCGGGCGTACCGCAGCCAGCTCTACCTTGTCCACGACGCGACCGTATCACCGCACACCTGCGGCCTCGACGGCCGAAACCTTCACGTGGAGCTGGCATCGCTATGAACGGAACCCTTCGCGCGCGTGAGCAACTGACCGCCAGCGATCGTGCTGCCATGTTGCAACTGATGCAGCGCCACTTTGAAGGTGTCGACGCGCCGCGTTTCCATGCCGACCTGGAGCAGAAGAACTGGGCGGTGCTGCTGCATGACGACGCCGGCAAGCTGGTTGGCTTCTCGACGCTGCTGCTGACGCAAAGTCTCGACCGGGACCGGCCCATCACCGTCATCTGTTCCGGCGACACGATCGTTCACCCGCGCGCGTGGCGCAGCACCGCTCTGCCCCGCACCTGGATCCGGGCGGTGCGCCGCCTGCATGCCGAACATGGCGAAGGGCCGCTCTGGTGGCTGCTGATCACCAGCGGCTACCGCACGTACCGTTTTCTGCCGGTCTTCTGCCGTACGTTTTACCCCTGTTACAACGCCGCCACGCCGCCGCGTGTCGCACGCCTGATGCGCCAACTCGCCACGGAGCGCTACGGCGATCGCTATGCTCCGGAGACCGGCCTGGTGCGGTTCGAGCGGCCGCAACGCCTGCGTGCCGCACTGCGCGACGTGCCGGCGGGCAAGAGCGCGGACCCCCACGTCGCCCACTTCCTCGCGTGCAATCCCGGCCACGAACAGGGGGACGAACTGGTCAGTCTTGCCGAGCTGGGCGATGGCAACCTGACGTCAGCGGGCCTGCGCATGCTCTACGGCCAGACCCGCCAACCCGCCGCGCCCGCCTTGCCGTCAACATGAACCGCCACACCCTGTTGCACACCCTCTGGCGATTCGCCCATCGGCCGCAGGCCCTGCGCTTCCGCCGTGCGCTGTCCCATCCCGCCCGGACGCAAGCCCGCCTGCTCCGCCGGTACCTGCTGCGCAACGCCAGCACAGTCTACGGCCAACAGTTCGGCTTCGACCGCATCCACAGCATCGCCGACTATCAACAGCGCGTTCCGCTCGTCCGGTATGACGCGTTGAGTTCGTACATCGACCGCATCCGCCACGACGAGGCCGGTGTGCTGACGCGCGAGCCGGTGCGCCGGCTTGTTCCTTCGTCTGGCTCGACCGCCGCCGCCAAGCTGATTCCCTACACGGCGTCGCTCCAGCGTGAGTTCGGCCGCGCCATCGGTCCGTGGGTCTGCGACCTGCTCGCACGCTATCCCCGTCTGCGCCATGGCCCGGCTTACTGGTCGATCTCACCCGCCGTCACACCGCCCGACCTCTCCAGTGCGGCGCCCATCGGCTTCGACGACGACACCGACTATCTCGGCGGCATGTTGAGCCGGCTGGTCGACGCGCTGCTGGTCGTGCCCGGCTGTGTGCGGCATGCGCCGTCGATCGACGCGCTTCGTTATCTCACCTTGCTCTGCCTGCTCCACGCCCGCGAGCTTCGGTTGATCTCCGTCTGGCATCCGAGCTTTTTGACGTTGCTGCTGTCGGCGCTGCCGACGTGGTGGCCTCGCCTGGTGCGTGATGTCGCCGAGGGGACGGCCACACCGCCCGGACCGGTCGAGCCGGCGTTGATGGAAGCGATCACCCGGCGGTGGCGGCCTGATCCGCAACGTGCGGCCGAACTGCGTCGGCTCGACCCGGGCCGGCCCGCGGACATCTGGCCGGCGTTGACGCTCATCTCGTGCTGGGGCGACGGATGGGCGGCGGATGCGCAGCGCGCGTTAACCGCCCTGCTGCCGAACGTGGCGGTGCAGTTCAAGGGGCTGATCGCGACGGAAGCGTTCGTGTCGCTGCCTTATGGCCAAGGTTATCCGCTGGCGGTGTGTTCGCACTTTTTCGAGTTCATCGATGATGCGGGCAAGCCTCGCACGGCCGAGCAGATTGAGCCCGGCGGTGAGTACGAAGTGGCGGTGACCACCGGTGGCGGGCTGTATCGGTATCGGCTTGGTGATCGCGTGCGCGTCGACGGCCGGCTCGCCGCCACGCCCTGCATCCGCTTCCTCGGGCGGGCGGACCGCGTCAGCGATCGCTGCGGTGAGAAGCTCAGTGAAGGTTTCGTGACGATGGTGCTCGAACGCACGCTGCATCACTGCAACGTCCGCTTCGCCATGCTCGCGCCCGATGATGATGCGCAGCCGATGTGCTATACGCTGTATGTCGAGGCCGACCTGCACGTCACCGCAGCGGCGCTCGCGCGAAAGCTCGACGAGCAACTCCAGGCCAATCCGCACTATCGCTACTGCCGGGCGCTCGGCCAGCTTGGGCCGGCGCGCGTCTGTCGTGTTGCCGACAACGCCCAACAGCGTTATCTCACGCACATGGCTACGCTCGGCCAACGCCTCGGTGACATCAAGCCCACACCGCTGAGTTCACACGCCAACTGGCGTCACGTCTTCACCGGCCGCTCTTGAAGCGTGGCCCCTCGCACGCGCCGTCGTTCGGACGCGGTCGAACCGGGGCACGCGTCATCACGCTTCGCCGCGACCGCCGTACAAAGCGTCCGCCCCGACGACACCAGCATCACACCAACCCTGCCCGCCGCCGCAGCCACCACGCCAGCGTCAGGCAGCCGACGATCAGCGCCAGCACCGGCCAGCGGGCGAAGACGTAGCGCGGTTGCGGATCGACATCGCGGGCCAGCGTGCGGTCTTGCAGATCGCTCAACAAGGCATCGACGTCATCGAGCGCGAGCCGCCGGCCGCCGGTCGCCTCGGCCATTTCCGTCAGCACGTCGGGGCGGGCGGCGGGATTCAGCCGCTCAGGCGAACGGTCTTCCACCGCCAGGCGGGCTGTGAGCGGCGCATCGGGAGCGATCAGGTTCGGCGAATCCGGCGAATCCACTTCCACGCGATGCACGCCCGCGATCTCAGAGCGATACGTCGCACGGAAACGCGTGTCGCGAGCATCGTCCCGCTGCTGCGTGAGGGTGTGCGTGTCGCCGGCCGGGTCCGTCACGCGCAGCCGGGGGGTGAAGTCGGGCGAGACGTAGCGCGTACTCACCGTCACCGCCACCGGCTCACCCGGCCGCACCGCCAGCCGATCGAGCGTCACCGACACATCCTGCCCCGGCAAAAACTCGCCCCCCGTCGCCAGCCAGCGCACCGCACGCGACCAGAACAGGTGATAGACCGTCTCATGCTCCCGCAACGCACTGGGCAGCAAGGCCCACTGCCACAGCCCGTCGGTCAGCACCGCCATCACCCGCCCGCGGCCCGCCCGCGCCTGCACCACCGCCGCCATGCCCGGCGAAGCGGCGTTGCCCGCCTCCCCTTCCGCCGTCTGCCGCAGCAGCACGACCGACGCGGCCCGCTCATCCTCGATCCGCGTCGCCGCCAGCATGCCGGGCAAGCGCGTGGTCAACACTTCCGGGTCCGCCAGCTCGTCAAACCCCAGCAACGCGCTGCCCGCCCCTTCCTCCGTCAACTGCAACGCCAGGCCCGCCACCTGCTGTTCGCCCCACGTCACCGGCGCAATCGCATCGAACACCGCCATCGCCTCACGCCCCGCCTCGGTCGTCACATCAAACGGCCGACCGCGCGCCAGCACCAGCGCCCCGCCCGCCTCACGCACATAGTCCACCAGCCGCTGCGCCGCCGCCCCGGGGAAAAACCGCTCCGCCCGCTTGCCCAGCACGATCACGTCATAGCTCGCCAGCGTCTCGGCGCCCAGCCGATCCAGGTCCGCCTCCTCTTCCGCCCGCTGCACGATCCGCCGCTCCGACCCCAGGTGATACACCGCATCCAACGCCACCTGACCGTCATCCCGCAACACCCGCGACAGCCACCGCGTCTCCCAGTATGGCTCGCCTTCCAACAGCAACACCCGCATCCGCTCACGCGAAACCTGCACAAACACAAACTGCTGCGCCGCCGCGTCATCAACCTCGTTCGGCAACGTCGCCTCATCCCCCACCACCTCCGCCCGCACCTCATACCCATGCAACGCCACCTGCGACGCCCCGCCGGCCGTCGGCGAAATCTCAAACGCCACCGGCTCCGCCACCGCCCCCTCGCGCACCGCCACCCGCCGCTGGTCCACCACCTCCCCCTCGTGATGCAGCGTCACCGCCACCTCGCGATCGCCCAGCCCGCGCGGCCAGACCTGCGCATGCACCGTCGTCGTCTGCCCCTCGAACAGCACGTCCGCATCCGCCCACGCCTGCACCGCCAACCCCGGCGACACGTCCGTCGAGCCCACCGGCGCCACGTGCACCGTCGCCCCCTGCGCGACCAGCCGGTCGACTGCGGCCGGGTCGCGCCCGCGCTGCGTGTCATGCCCGTCGCTGAGCACGACCAGCACCGGCGGCGCCTCGCCCCATGCCGGGTCCGCCGCCGCTTCCTCTACCGCCGTAAACAGCCGTGTCTCCCGCCCGTCTGGTTCAAGTTCGTCCAGCGTCCCCGTCCCCAGCGTCCGCACTCGCTCGTCAAACCCCACCACCCGCAACGCCCCCGCCTCGCGCAGCCGGGCAAGCGACTCATCGCTCAACCATCCCGCCCGCAACGCCCGCCACCGCGACACCGCCTCGCCCCCGCGCCCCGTCACGTCCTGCTCCGCCATGCTCGCCGACGTATCCACCAGCAGCGTCACCCCGCGCTCGCCCACCCGCTCCACCGCCGTCTCATCCATCACGCTCGGCCCACTCAGCACCCAACCCAACCCCGCAATCGCCACCAACCGCAACCCCAACACCCCCACCCGTCGCTTCCGGCCCACCGCCCCTTCGCCGCCAAGCCCTTCCATCCACACCGCCCCCACCACCGCCGCCGCCAACAGCAGCACCAGCCACACCGCCGGCAACACCGGCCGATACAACTCCACCACTTCAAACCCCATCACACCCACCGGGCACAGACCCGGAGCAACACAACCCCAAGCCGAGGGCTGAGTCCGCGAAGCCCCGGATGACCGGTTACCAATTTGCGATTGCCGATTTCCGATTGCTGATTGCTCCCTTCCATTCGTCATACGCATTTCGTCATGCGCCATGACCTCTCATCCCGCTCTTCGTCGCTGCGCTCCTCAGGGCCGGGCGTTTCCAAAACTCGAAAAAACTAAAAACTCGAAACTCACCTCCGCGCCACCGCCGGCTCCATCACCAGCAACACCAGCCCCGCCACCACACACCACGGCCAAAGCGCCACTCCGTCCTCACCTCCGGCGCCCCGCGCCTCGCCCGTCATGTCCCCCACCGCCGCTTCCCGTTCCGCCTCTCGCACGCGATCGGCCGACACCGGCCGCAAGTCGCTCTCCGCCTCCGCCATCGTCACCCACACGCCGTCACGCCACGCCGCCCCGTCCGCCTCCCGCACGCCATACCGGCCCGGCGCGCCCACACGCCGCAACACCGCTTCATCCACCACACCCCCGCCCGGCCCCACCACGACCTGCCCCGCCGCCACCGGCAAGTCCACTGCCTCGCCCGGATGCACCCCCGGATGCACCCCCATATCCGCCCCCGCCGCCGCGTCGCCCGGCGAGAGGTGACGCACCAACTGGTGCAGCAGCGGCGCAGCCGCCGGTCCACGCACGAAATCGCTCTCGGCCGGCGACACGCTCGCCGTCAACACCGCCAGCCGGCCCGCGCCCAACCGGCTCCACGCCGCCGCTGGCGAACCGTCCGCAAAATAGAGCAGCGCCTCCGCATCATCCGACAGCCGCCCCGACCAGCCCCGCTCAAACCGTGCCCGCAACAGCGCCGAACGGGCCGGCCCCTCGAACACCTCCAGCACCGGCCGGTCGAACCGTCCCGCCGTCACACGCCGCTCACCCCACGCCACCGCATCCTCACCCCCCGGAAGCACCGGCCCGCCGATGGCCGCCAACGCCCGCACCGTCGCCGCGCTGTCCGCCACCCACACCGCCCCGCCGCCGCGCCTCACATGTGCCACCAGCCCCGCCCGCTCCGCCTCCGACAACGCCCCCGCCTCCACCAGCACCACCACCGCGTCCGCCGCAAACCGCTCCACCGCCTCCGCCAGCACCGTCGGCGACGCCACGTTCAACGCCACGCCCGTCAGTCGGCGCGCCGCCTCGTCCACATCACCTTCATCGCCGCCGACCGTCGGCCGCAAGGCTCGCGCCACGTAATACGCCGCGCTCGTCGCATCCCCCACATCGCCGCGCGTCAGCAGATGCACCGGCCGGGCCTCGCGCACGGTCACGAACCGCCCCGCCCGATCGTCGGCCGGCAACGCGTCCGCCGCGTCAACCAGCGCCAGCTCCACCACCGCCATGCCCGGCTCATCAAACGTCACGTCAAACGACACACTCGCCGTCCCCCACGGCTCAACCGCCACCGTCTGCCGGGCCACCACATCCCCCGCGTCTTCGCCATCCCCGTTGCTTGTCACATGCACCGCCACCGTCACCGTCGCCGCGTCGTAGTTGGCGACTTCAGCGCTCACCGTCGCCGGCTGCCCCGCCACGGGCTGCGCGGGCGCGATGCTCGACCGACGCACCGCCCGGTTGCCAGCCAATCCGCCCACCGCATGATGACGCACCCGCGCCGCCTGCCCGGCCAGCTCATGCCACGCTTCCCCCGGCCACTGCGTCGCCTGCCCGTCGCTGAACACCGCCACGCGCAACGGCCGCGCCGGCTCGTCCGGCAGCCGGCGATGCAACGCCTCCACCCGCCCCAACGCCTCGGCCAACTGGCCATGCTCGGCCGTCACCTCGACCGCCGCCAGCCGGTCGATCAACACGTCGAACCGCCCCGTCGGCTCGGGCAGCAGCGGCGTTGGCCGGGCGTCGAGCAGCACCACGCTCGCCCGGTCGCGCTGGGGGTTGAGCGACTGCAACTGCGCGATCGCCCGCCGCCGGGCCTCGTCGAACAGCATCGCCCCGCCTTCGCTGCGCTGCATCGACGCCGTGCGATCGACGATGATCGCCACATGCTCGCCCATCGCTTCGCCCGCCCCGGCCGCTCCGGACGCCACCGTCGGCTGCCAGCGCGGCTGCATGAACGCCAAGGCGATCAACCCCACCGCCGCCGTCCGCCACAACACGACCAGCCAGTGCCGCAGCCGCCGCCACCGTGCCGCTTCCGCCTGTGACGCGATGACGAATCGCACGGCGGGAAACCTCACCCGCCGCCCCCCGCGCCGGCTGAGCAGATGTGCCCCCACCGCCGCCGCCACCGCCACGGCAAGGCCCGCCCCCCACAGCGGGCTCGCGAACGTCAGACTGGCCAGGGTGTGCTCGATAGAAGTTCGTTCCAGTTTGTCACACCATTGAGCCTTGAGCAGTCGGCTTTAAGCCATGAGCCAGCGACAGGCCGAACCCAGGGGCTATTCTGGCTGACGGCTTAAAGCGAACGGCTCAAGGCTCAATAATCACCACCGGCCACCCCGCCCAGGCGGGTATGATGGCCGGCACAGATCACCATTTTATGAAGCTTTGAGCCAGCAGCCAGCAGCCGGCAACAAGCCGAACGGACGGGATATTCCGGCTGAAGGCTTAAAGCTAACGGCTCAAGGCTCAACAAGCCAAGGAGCTTGCGACCATGGCCGTCACTCCCAACACTACTGCCGCCAGCCCGATCGAGGTCGGCAAAGCCGCCCCGGCCTTCACGCTCAAGGACCAGCAGGGCCAGCCCCACCGCCTCGCCGACCAGCGCGGCCGGTGGGTCGTGCTCTACTTCTACCCCCGCGACAACACGCCCGGCTGCACGAAGCAGGCCTGCCAGTTCCGTGACGCCGCCGACACCTTCACCGATCACAACGTCACCCTGCTCGGCGTCAGTCCGGACGATGAAAGCTCGCACGCGAAGTTCGCGGACAAGTTCGCGCTTCCTTTTCCCCTGCTGGCCGACCACGACGCCAGGGTCTGCCGGAAGTATGGCGTCTGGCAGGAAAAAAACATGTACGGAAAGAAGTTCTTCGGCGTGGTGCGTACAACTTACCTGATCGACCCGCGGGGCAAGGTCGCTCACCGCTGGGACAAGGTGAAAGTTGACGGCCATGCCGACGCCGTACTCGCCAGGCTGAACGAACTCGACGAATGATCTACCCGCTGCCGAGTTTCCGACCATTCGTCCGCCCACTGCTTGCCAGCGCGGCAGCCGGGCAGCCATCAGCAGGCGAACCAGCACGCGGCATGAGCTTTGCAACTTTGCAGACGCGTGCATGGAAGATCCTTATCAGGATTTCACCTTAGATGCACCAAAGCCGCATATGCGGCGGATTACAATGGCCTCACCGCGTGGCCGCACTGGGGCTGCCACGATGTTTTTGGGGAACCCGTTACTTTCCATGTCAATGGACGACACGAAAAGGGAGCTACAAGGATGGCCCGAGCACAAAGTCGAACGAAGACGACCGACACCGCCACGCCCGCCCCGCGCAAATCCACCCGCGCCAACGGTGCCAAGGCCAAGGCGCCGGCCAAAGCCAACGGCAACGGGAGCGCCACGACCACCACGGCCAAGGCTTCGCGCAGTCGTGCGAAGAAAGCCACCACACTGATCACCCAGGAGCAGATCGCCGCCAAGGCTTACGAAATCTGGGAATCCAAGGGTCGGCCGCTCGGGCACGACATCCAGAACTGGCAGGAAGCCAAAGCCGCTCTGGGCGCAAGCTGACCTGCCCCCCGCGACGACCTGACATTCGCCACGCGCACTTCAAAAGCCCACGGCCGCCGGCCGTGGGGCGTGCGCTTTTCCATGATGGGGATCTCGCCGCCGGCTACGCCTCGGCCCGTCGCGACTTGGTGAATTCGCCGACGAGCTCAATCTGCACCTGGTTGATCTTGAAGCCGAGCGACCGCTCGATTTCGTCCAGCAGATCGCGCGGCAGGTTCTCCAGCACGCGCTGCCCCACCGTGTCGGGCACGTCGGCGACGGCGCCGCTGTGCCGGCAACGCAGGTGCAGGTGGTCGTCGCGCGCCGCGTCGTAGCGGGCGGAGCCGTTGAGTCCGGCCCCGGGCAGCTTCTGCACCAGCCCGGCCCGGCAGAAGGCCTCCAGCGTGTTGTAGACCGTCGCCAGGCTCATGCCCGGCATGTCCCGGCCGACCTCGCGGAACAGGTCGTCGGCCGTGGGATGCTCGCGCGTCGCCGCGATCGCCTCGTAAATGGCCTTGCGCTGCTTCGTGCAACGCAGGTTGTGCGATGCGAAAAGAGCCTCGATTCGGTTGTCCCTGTTCTGTGCTGGCAAGATGCTGACTCCGGACGTGGCAAACCCGTTGACGGATGATAACGGGTTGAATCGTCTCATCCTATGCGTTTGACACCGCTCGGTCCACCGCCACGGCCCGGCGGGCCCGCGGCCACCGGCTGGCGGGACCGGGAATGGCGTCCCCCGCCGTCGGTGATCTATACTGTCCTGTCGCCCCTCACCCGAGCGCGTCATGGAGGACAGCCTATGCCACAGCGTCGAAACCGTTGGAACCGCACGGACATCTGGTCGATTCTGGTGGCCGGCGTGCTGCTGGTCGGCGGAACCTGCACCGCCGCGGAGGAAGTGATCGTCACCGGCAAAGACGACCGGCAGATCCGCGGCGAGCTGATCGAGCAGGACGAGCAGCAGGTCGTGCTCGACGTCGCCGGCATCCGCACCACGCTGCCACGCGACGAGATCTACCGCATCGACCCCGTGCCCTCGGCCGAGCAGGTCTACCGCCAGCGCCGCGCCGAACTCGAGGACGACGACCTCATCGGCCGCGCCGCACTCGTCCAAGAACTGATCGACATGCGAGCCTACGACCTCGCCCGGCAGGAACTGGCCGCCCTCCAGCGACTCCGGCCCGACAGCGCCCAGCTCAACCGGTTGGAACGCACCATCGACGCCCGCCTGCGCCTCGAACAGACCCCGCCCGGCGAGCGGACCGCGCCGGATCCCGACGCCGCGCCTTCCGCCGCCTCCCGCACCGCCGACGGTCGGCTGACGCAGGAACAGATCAACCGCATCCGCGTCTACGAGATCGACCTCAGCGAAGAGCCGCGCGTGCACGTCCCGCGTGCAACGCTCGACAAGCTGTTCCTCCGCTATATCGAGGACGAGCGCATCCCGCGCAGCCAGGCCGCGCAAGCGAACGTCCGCCGGGCCCGCGGCCATCAGCAGCTCGCCCTGATCTTCGATCTTCAGGCGCGTGAACTGTATGGCGAAGTCGAGGTCGCACACGATCCGCCAGCCCTGCGCGACTTCCGTTCGCAGATCCATCGCCAGTACGTGCTCAACTACTGCGCGACCAACCAGTGCCATGGCGGCGAAGACCCGCCGGGCGGCCTGGCCCTGCTCAACACCCACGGCAATACCGACGGCACGGTCTACACCAACTTCTACCTGCTCGACCAGTACCGCAACGAGCACGGCCGCATGATCGACCGCGCCACCCCCGCACGCTCGCTGCTGCTCCAGCACGGCCTGGCGCGCGACGCCGCCATTCATCCCCACCCCGATACGCCCGGCTGGCGACCGCACTTCCGCAACACCGAAGACGCCCGCTTCCAGCGCTACGCCCAGGCGCTGCGCCAGCTCTACCAACCCGCGCCGGACTACGGCATCGACTTTCCCAATCCCGCCGACGCCCAGCGCGACGCCGAAACTGGAACCAAAACAGACGCTGACGTTGACGCGGGCAGCAACGCAGGCGCAGACGTCGACACTGATCCCGATGGGACCACTGATGCCCCCGTGAACGATCAAACGGACGAGACGCCCGCCGAGCCGGCCGAGGCGGACGATTGACCGGTGGCCGGCCGCCGCCGCACCCGCGCATCATCTGATCGGCCTTTTCATGTCTGACCTGCCACGCATCGCCGACCTCCCTGCTCCGCCGGCGCGGCCGGCCGAGGGCCACAAGGGCACCTTCGGCACGGTGATCGTCATCGGCGGCAGCGCCACGATGATCGGCGCCCCCGCCATCGCCGCCCGCGCCGCGTTCCGCATCGGCGCCGGGCTGGTGAAGCTCGCGACCGACCCGGCCGTGCTGCCGTTCGCCATCACCATCGAACCTGGCGCGACCGGGCTTCAGCTTTTCGGCTCGCTGGACGACCGCCTCGCGGCGCTGGATGCCGTCGACGCCGGTGGCGAAGCCATCCTTGCGGTGGGGCCCGGGCTCGGGCAGACGCGGGAGTCGGCCGACCTGTTGCACGTGTTGCTACGGGGCCAGCGTGCCATGGTGCTCGACGCCGACGGGCTGAACCTGCTCGCCCGTTCGGGGCAGCGCCACGCCACCGCCGGCGCGCCATTGGTACTCACGCCGCACCCGGGCGAGTTTCGCCGACTGGCTGAGCCGTTGGGCATCACCGCCAGCCCGACGGATGATGCGCAGCGCCCCGAGGCCGCCGCCGCGCTGGCCGAAGCCCACCGCGCGGTGGTCGTGCTCAAGGGTCGGCGAACTGTGGTCTGCGACGGTCGGCGGGTCTACGTCAACACGTCAGGTCACTCGGCGCTGGCCACCGCCGGCAGTGGCGACGTGCTCACGGGCGTCATCGCCGGTCTCATGGGCCAGGGGATGACGGCGTTCGACGCGGCGGTGCTCGGCGTCCACGTCCACGGCCTCGCCGCCGAGCGATGGGTCGCCGCCCACGGCCAGGCCGGCCTGCGCGCCCTCGACCTCTGCGACCACCTGCCCGTCGCCCTCGACAGCCGACGCCGGTAGCGCCTCCTGTCTTCCCCCTGCCTCACCCATAAGCCGGCACAGGGCAGCCCCCTTTGCGCCGCACGCGCGACGAGGAATCGCAAGCCTGCCGCTTGCCTCAGCAGCAGCAGCAGCGAATGATCTGCCGGCCGCGTGGATGGAGATAGCGGGCATGAGCGCAAAGCGGTGGCTGACCTCAACGGTGATCGTGGCCGTGCTGGGGATGCAGGCGAGCACGTTTATCACGGGCACGTGGGCATGGCCTTTCATGGCTTACTGCATGTACGCCCAGCCGCGCTATGGAGCGTCGGCGATCACCACGCAGGTTGTGGCGGTGTTCGGTGACGGCCGGGAACTGGTCGTCGACAGCAACACCGCCGGCCTGCCGTGGCATGCGTGGCACAAACAGTACGAACGGCCGATGATGGACGGCGACGAACAGGCCGCCAACGACGCCGCGGCGCGGATCGCTTCGCTTCACGGCGGCGTGGTGCAGACGCTGCGTCTCACCGTCACCCGTCACCGTATTACGGACGAAGAGGGCATCACCGTCACGCCGCGCGACGTGACGTTTGTGCCGCAGGGGGAGGTGTTTGTCCATGTCCAGCCGTGAGCGAACCGACGTGCGGTTGACGTGGAAGATGTGGTTCACCGCGCCGGCGACGGCGTGGCAGGCGTACTGGTTCCGCCCCGTGCCGTTGATGCGGCTGGCGCTGGTGCGCATCATCTTCGTGGCCTGCCACCTGCTGTTCTTCTTCCCGTCCTTGCAGCGGCAGCGGATGCTGGTGGAGAACAACGACGCATTCATCGAACCGCAGGTGATCGTCCAGGTGGTGACCGCCATCGTGCCCGAGCACCTGTTTCGCACGCTGGAAACGGTGACGACGCTGTGGGCGCTGACGTTCGCGGCCGGGCTGTTCGCGCTGGTCGGGCTGTTCACGCGCACGATGCTGTTCGCCATGGCGGCGGGCAGCGCGCTGCTGGTGGCGCACAATTTTTCGTACGGCACGCATCATCATCCGCAGGCCCTGTTCACGATCGTCCTGTTCCTGCTCGCGCTGGCGCCTTGCGGGGCGGTGCTGTCGGTGGACGCGTGGTGGAAGGCGCGGCGGACGAACGACGAAGCGGCCGGCACGCTCGACGAGCAGCGGCAGCGGCTCTCAACGCTCGCGTTCTGGCCGTTGCTCAGCGCGCAGTGGCTGCTGGCGATGGCCTACTTCAGCGCGGGGGTGTGCAAGCTGTACATCGGCGGGTTGACGTGGTTCAACGGGACGACGATGCAGGCCTACCTGCTGGAGGACGCGATCCGCTGGAACCGGCCGCTGGGGCTGTGGGCGGCGCAGCAGTGGGAGCTGGCGCTGGCAATGTCGTTTTTCGCGGTGGGGTTCGAGCTGGCGTTTCCGCTGGTGCTGCTGTTTCGCCGGCTTGTGCCGTGGTTCGTGATCGCGGGGCTGTCGATGCACATGGGGATTTTCGTGCTCCAGGCGGCGCCGTTCTGGCAGTTCATGCTGCTCTACCTGGTGTTCGTGCCGGTGGAGCGGGTGTGGGACTGGGCGCGCCAACCGCGCGGCGTCATGCCGACGCCGACGACTGGCTGAGCGTGCTACTGATCTTCAGATGGATCAAGCGCTCCGCCGTGTGAAGGGTCATCTCCGTCCGACCCGGCTTCTGTGAAGCCGGCTCGGACAAGACAAGCCATGAGGCGCTTTCGCCATCCGGAGATCCGTAAGCCGCAAGCGGCCGCGGCGTGTGTCATGTCGGCTCGATGGCGAAGCGGACGGCGTACTGCATGAGCTGGGAGGCGTTTTCGAGGCGCAGCTTCTGCTTGATGTTTTCGCGATGCGTTTCGATGGTCTTGATGCTCAGGTGCAACTGCTCGGCGATCTGTCGGGTGGAGCGGCCTTGGCCGATGAGGCGGAGCACTTCCAGTTCGCGGTCGGTGAGCGATTCGACGCCGTAGGCCGGCTGCTTGCCTGCGCCGCCAGTCATGCGTGAGAGCAGCGCCTGCGACATGCGGTTGCTCAGGAACACCCGGCCCTGCCGGACGGAGCGGATGCCGTCGATGACGTGCTCGACGCCTTCCTGCTTCATCAGGTAGCCCATGGCCCCGGCCTTGAGCACGCGCTGGGCATAGAACGACTCGTCGTGCATCGAGAGCACCAGCACCGGCAGGCCGGGATGGCGGGCGCGGAGGTCCTTGATCAGTTCGATGCCGTCGAGCCCTTCGAACGAGAGGTCGGCGACCACGACGTGCGGCGACAGCTCCTCCACCGCGTCAAGCGCCGAGGAAGGCGAGTCGGCCTCGCCAACCAGTTCCATGTCCGTTTCCTTGTCAATCAACTGGCCCAGGCCGCGCCGCACGATCGGATGATCGTCCACGATCAACACCCGACACCGTTCGGCTGACCTGGGTTGTGCACTTCTGAGTCCCATGATCATGCAATCCTTTGCGACACGTCGCGTCTGCCCGCTTCGGTATGAGGCGCCACGACCCCCGGCCGAGCAGACGATGACGTGCCTTCATGTGGCAACCATGCCGTCGGGAAGCCATTCCCGACCAGGCCCGCTGGACCGCGTCCAGAACCGGCGAGCCGCCAAGGCGTTCAATGTTAGCGCGCGCCGGGCGGCGATGTGGCCGATGGCAAAAGGCTTTTTCCACCCGGGAGAAAAATGAGGGGATCGCCGGTCGACAAATGCCGACGGCCGGGGGTGGGGGAACGCCCGGTGTGGTAAATCGGGCTCAAAAAAAACGGCGCCCCGCTTGCGGTGGTAGACCGCCTGCGGGGCGCCGTCGGCGCCGGGGCCGACGCAGGGTCGACGGGCCGGCTGACCATCAAGCGTACAGCAACGTGGCGGGATTACTCCTCGGCGGCGTCTTCAGCCGCGTCCTGGGCATCGTCCGCGGCCCGCTGGCCGGCTTCGATGGCGCTCGACGCGGCGTCGCCGATCTCGTCGCCGGCATCTTCCAGTTCGTCGCCCGCGTCCTGCTCGCAACCGGTGAGGCTCACGCCACCCAGTGCCAGCGCCAACGCCAGTGCCCAAGTCCAACCTTGCTTTCCAGACATAACCATGCTCCTTACGGTGCAGTAAATAGAGGGGCGTCACGATGCGATCCAAGACATGCCCCCGAATGCGGATCCGCCCCCTTGATCCGCACTCCCTGTGAGGCAGGCCCAAGTTTAGTGCAGAACCCGCCTTGGAGCCAATAGAAAAGATTCCGCCCCCCCCCCGGCCGCCCCCGCCGCTGACGAGCCCCTCATCCGCCCGCCTCCCGCAGCTTCCACCACCCCCACGCCCCGACCCAGAACAGCACGTTCGCCGCCAGAAACTGCAGCACCAGCAGAATCACCGCCACCCCGATCGGCGTGTACATCATCCGCATCACCGGGTCCGGATTCTCGATTGCCGGGCCCCCGCCACCGCCCTCCTCCACCGCCAGGTCGTACATCTCCCCCCAGATGGACAGCCCCACCAGCACCAGCGTGATCATCGCCACCCCGGCCCAATAGACCCGCCGACTCACCGCTTCGATAAAACGTGCTCGCATGATGCCCGCCATCATAACGCCCCGCCGCTTGCGGCACGCCGGCCGCTGGCCCATACTGCACCGACCATGAAGCTCGGCGTCATCAGCGACACCCACGACCGCCTGCCCACCTTCCGCCGGGCGATGGCCCTGTTCCGCCGGCTCGAGGTGGACGCCATCTTCCACGCCGGCGACCTCGTCGCCCCCTTCGCCGCCAAGCTCATCGCGCCCGAGGCCGTGAGGGTCCCCGTCCACGTGGTCTACGGCAACAACGACGGCGAACGCGAAGGGCTCAAGAAAGTCCTGCCCCAGATCCAGCCCGGCCCGCTGAAGATCACCCTCGCCGACCGCCGCATCGTCATGGACCACTTCATCGACTGGCTCAAGCCCGCCGACACCGCCGACGCCGACGTCATCATCACCGGCCACACGCACAGCATCGTCAACGAACAAAAAGACGGCACGCTCTACCTCAACCCCGGCGAATGCTGCGGCTGGGTCACCGACCGCTGCACCGTCGCCCTGCTCGACCTGACCACGCTGAAGGCCGAGATCGTCGACATCCACGAGTAATTCGCTCTGACTCCCCTCCCCCGGGAGGGGTTGGGGAAGGGTGCCCCCGGCAACCTTATGTCACCGGCGCGGATGTTGCGCCAGGGTGGCCGGCGATCCCCTCCCCCAGCCCTTCCCAAAGGGAGGGGAGTTCAAATCCGCTTACCCGAATTTGAACTTAGCCCTTCGGTGCCCTGAGGCAAATTGACCGCACCAACCGTTGACCGGCGACCTACACGACGGGACAATAAAACTGCCATTTGGGAGCCTGCTTGCACGACTGGCCGACAACTGTACCCAGCGACGCTAGGTGCCTCATGAACATACCGACATCCTTGTCAGATCGTTGGATGATCCTGATGCCCTCGGTCACCGCATCAACGCTTTGGGCCATATTTTTTGGGCTACATATGGCGAGCCTTGTGCTTTCCGATACGTCAACCCTCCATGCCATCCCGATCGTCTTCTGGGAGTTGTGTTGGACCACCGTATTGGCTTTCGTGGTCATGCTCCCCGCGGGTATTCTCGCCTACGCGATAATTCGGCTCTGGCGGCGACACTTAGCCACCGACTGCAGTTGATCGGCTACGCCTGATGATCGTGCAATTGCACGGTCATGGCCCAGCACTTGCAAAGTCACCGAGCAATCGCCGCCAGACGGTTTCGATACCACGCCAGTCGCCCCGGCCGCACCGCTTCCCCCCTTCGCATCCCGCCGCACATTTCAGTAAACTATCCCGACTTTGCGCCAGGCCCGGCCTGACCGGGGGGGCCGCGTTACAATTCAAGACCACCCAGGCCCACCCGCCGCAACGATCCGACGCCCCCGGAGACGCCACCCGCAACCCACCCTTGCCCGCGCGATACCACCATGCCCAAACGCCACGACCTCAAGACCATCCTCATCATCGGCTCCGGCCCGATCGTCATCGGCCAGGGCTGCGAGTTCGACTACTCCGGCACGCAGGCCTGCAAAGCCCTTCGCGAAGAGGGCTACCAGATCGTGCTCGTCAACTCCAACCCGGCCACGATCATGACCGACCCGGAGTTTTCCGACCGCACGTACATCGAGCCCATCACCCCCGAGGCCGTCGCCAGGATCATCGAAAAAGAGAAGGACGGCCCCTACCACATCGACGCCCTGCTGCCCACGCTCGGCGGACAGACCGCGCTCAACTGCGCCTGCCAGATGTTCGACGACGGCACACTCGACCGCCTCGGCGTCGAGATGATCGGCGCCACCCGCGAAGTGATCTACCGCGCGGAAGACCGCCAGGCGTTCAAGGACATCGTCGAAGGCATCGGCCTGAAGATGCCCGCCTCCGGCACGGCCAACTCCATGGAGGAAGCCTGGAAGGTCGTCGAACGCACCGGCCTGCCCGCCATCATCCGGCCCGCCTTCACCCTCGGCGGCACGGGCGGCGGCATCGCCTACAACCGCGAAGAGTTCGACGACATCA
>JBBDPC010000066.1:0-4629 GCA_040876735.1 Phycisphaeraceae bacterium
CTCACGCCTGATCGCCACGGAACGCCCTCCACCGTAAAAAGTGTCGGGAGGTGAGAGCCCCTCCCGGGGGGAGGGGAGTTCGCATGCGCGGGTGCTCTGCTTTGGTGTTTACAGCTTTTCGACCGTCACACGGCCGGTGAAGGCGGCGACGTTGATGCGGAACCGCTCATCGTTGAACTCGATGATGACATGCCCGCCCGATGCGGCGCCGCCCATGTCGTCGAACGCCAGCGTCGGCTCGCCGCCGAACGTCGCGGCCGTGATGCGGACGCCGGCGAAGCGATTGTCTTCGGAGAGGTCGACGCGGTGCTCCCCGCTGCCGCCGTGCCAGGGGGTGGTGAGCGTGACGCCGTCGCCATCGGTCACGCGGTAGCTGTTGCCGTCCACGTCGAACACGACCTGGCGCGTGCCCTGCTGGGCCACGGCCTCGTTCTGGGCATAAAGGATGTCAGAGATAATCATCCGCGCCGCCGCCTGCACGCCCAGCGTGCCCGCCTGGAGCATCTGCGGCACGATGACCGCTGCGACGATGCTCACCACGATCACCACGATCATGACTTCAATCAACGTGTACCCGCGACGCATGGGCATAAGACTTCGCCTTCGCGTATGGAACCCGTTCGCCTTGTCAGCCGTCGCCCTTGCGGCGACGCGCAGTGGCTCGACATCCAATCGCCGCCCGCGCCGGCACAAGATCGGCGCCTCACGTGCGATCTGTCGATGCACACGACGTATCACTCGCCGTCCTCGCCCTGCGGGGCCTCGGCCTGGACCTTCACCCGGCCGGAGGTGAGCAACGTCTTGATCTCGCCGATCTGGCTGTTGACCTGCTTGATCGAGTCGATCATCTCGCGGCGCTGCTGGGCGGCGTTGGGCACGCCCTGGGCCTGGGCCTCGCTGACGATCGTCATGCGGTCGCCGGCCGGGGTGTCGGTCCAGCCGACCCAGAGGTTCAGCGTCAGCAGCACGGCGATGACGGTGAGCACGCTGTTGAGATACTTCAACGATTGCATGATGCGTGGATCCTTTTCCATGGGCGAAGCCCACGTTCTGCAAACGTGGGCTTGCGGTTCCCGGGTTGTTTGTCCTTGCGTTGCGGACGAAGAACCGCCCCGGCGGTTGGGCCGGGGCGGTCACAGGTTATGGTAGGCACGGATCAGGCGTCGTCAGCACCACCCTCGAAGTCGCCGTCGACCGTGTCAGTATGCTCGGTCAGGCCGGCGGCCTCAAGCACACTCTTGGGAATGGTCGTGTTGACGTTGGCGCGGATGCGGCCGGTGTCGGCGTCGTAGATCCAGGCGATGTCAGCGCCGGCCGCAGCGCCGACGGCCGTGCGGTCTCCCGGCGCCAGCGGGTTGCGGGGCGCCTGCTGGAAGTAGGGGCCGAAGCCGGCGTCGGTCTCGGCGGTCATCTCCTCCCACCCGTCGGTGATCAGGTCGGGATAGGCGCCGCCGTGCTGCACCTGGTACAGCTCAAGCTGGCTGCGCATGGTCTGGAGCTGGCTGGCGAGGCTGGAAGCCTGGGCCGATTCCGAAGCGCGGGTGAACTGCGGGATCACGATCGCGGCCAGAATGCCGAGGATGACCACGACAATCAGGATTTCGACGAGCGTGAAGCCTTGAGCGACTTTCGAGCGAGCATGGGTTCGTGCGGACATTGAAACTCTCCTCATCTGGTGACTGGGCGAAGCCCTGGGTGGTTGTCACGGGCTGACGTTGCCCGCTTGCCTGTTCGTATCTGCGGCCGGGCCTGTCCCAGCCGACCCGTTCGGTTTGAGCCGTGGCGGCTCGGCGCTACTCCGGGGGTGCTCCGGGGGTGCTCCAGGGTTTCCCCCCCTCAAGCCACGCCGGGTGACGCTCGGTCCCGACTTTCAATCGACCAGCTTGTGAGGCGACTTAACCTCCTCACCGGCCGAGTCCACACATCCGCCGCAGCTTCACAGCACACCACGGCCGACGCGAGAACGGGACGAAACAAACGATTCGCCCGCCGCCCCGGCAACCCCGGTTCGCCAATTTCCCCCCTTCCCCCCGTAATCGCCCTTTCGCCAGCCGTTGCAACCGGTGCAGCTTCACACCCACCCGCCGTCACGCCCGGCAAACCCGCCTCCTTCAATGGGGCGCATCTCGCCCACCATGCCGGCGGCAAAGGCGCAAACAGGCCTACGGCCTGTCGGCGGGCGAGACGCCCGTCCCTAAAAACGGCCCCACTCAAAAAAGGCAAAACGCCACAGATCTGGATGCCCTCTTTGCTCTGACCGTTGACACCGCCGCCGACGGGGGGTAAATTGAAGGCAGTTGATAAGTGATTCTCATTGAGAACGAGGCGGCGGATGGAACGAAACACCCCTCAGCGGCAGGCGATCCGGGAGGCGCTGCGGCGAGCAGACCGGCCACTGGGGCCGCAGGAAATCCTCGACCGCGCCGGCCGAACGGTGCAAGGGCTGGGCATGGCCACCGTCTATCGCACCGTCAAGGCCGGCGTCGACGAAGGCTGGCTCAAGCCGGTCGAACTGCCCGGCTCCGCCACGCGGTACGAACTGGCGGGCAAGGAACACCATCACCATTTCGCCTGCCGCGCATGTGGCAGCGTGTTCGAGGTCGACGGCTGCCCGGGCAACCTCACCCACCTCACGCCCCACGGCTTCAAGCTCGAAAGTCACGACGTCGTGCTCTACGGCCTCTGCCGGCAGTGCAACGATTGACACGATTCACCACACAGAGATCGACGATGCCGCATCGCCGACACACAACACGGTCATGCCCGTTCGCCGCAGCCCTCGCGCTGCTGGCCATCCTCGGCGTCGCCTCCGGCTTCTGGGCCGTCGCCCACCACAACCTCGACCACCACGCAACCGCCGCCGCACACCGCGACGCGCATCACTCAGACGCCCCGGCCCCCCCGGACGCCCCGGACGCCCCGGACGCCCCGGACGCCCCGGACGCCCCCGCCTCGCCCGCCGAATCCGACTGCCCCACCGCCGATCTGATCGCCGCCAGCCAGACGCTCTCCGTCGCCTCCATGCCGGCCGCCGGCCTGCTTGACGTTCCAGCCCCCCGGCTTCTTTCTCCACTCACCGATTACACACGCCACCCCCGCACGATCGACCTGACTGCCTGGTCCGCCCGCCCCCCGCCCCGCGCCGCCTGAGCCGGCCACCCACCACCCGTTCCGCCTTTGCGCTGATCCCATTGTCCCTGCGCGACAAGCCCCGGCTTGCCTCGCGCCATACCTTGGCCGCTACTTATGCGCCGCCACGGAGAGGTCTCATGTTCACCCGACACAACGCGTTTACGCTCATCGAACTGCTGGTGGTGATCTCGATCATTGCGATCCTGATCGGCCTCCTCCTGCCTGCCCTGGGTGCCGCGCGGACCAGCGCCCGGCAGATACAGAGCATGAGCAATCTGCGCAGCATCGGACAAGCCATGGAGATCTACCTCGATCTCCATCACGAGTATTACTTCCCCAACCATCCGCCGGAAGGCTCAAGCCTCCACACGCATGAAACCGAGTGGAGCAAGCGCCTCGCCCGGGCGGTGCCCGAATTCGAACGCAGCGAGGTCATGCACAGTCCGCTCGACCCGTACCGCGACTTGCAGGTCGAAAGCGACGGCGAGCTGGTTCCGCTGGTCAGCTACGCGATCAACGGCTATTTCGAGGTGGCCGGGGCCAACCGTCACCAGCTCCGCAACCCCAGCGGGATCGTCTTCGCCGCCAACCGAGCCGACGTGGACGACCACGGCGACCCGCTCGAAGATGGCATGGACGCCCACGATGTCCATCTCGCCTTTCATCCGTGGGACCACAGCGACTGGTGGCACGAGGTGGCCCACGATCGCGCCCACGGCCGGGCCGACTACCTCTTCGCCGACGGCCATGTGACCCTGCTGGGTGAACAGGAACTCACCGTCCCCATGGCCAACCCCGAAAACTTTGAGCATGCCGAGGACGACGACCACTGACAGTTGAGCTTCAAGCTGCCAGCCCGCCGCCGGCAGGGCGTGGGCAATGGCCCGTTGCGCCGGGCGCCGATTCTGCGCCCGGCGCTTGATGCCGACGCCGCGGCCGCCAACAATGCCGCAGGTGACACCCATGAAACCAGGCAATCCCGAAACGGCCGATCTCAAGGAACGTCGCTGCGCCGCATGCGAAGGTGGCGCGACGCCGATGAACGAGCAGCAGATCGCCGGCTATCTCGAACAGACGCCCGGCTGGAAGGTGGTCGACCACGACACCGCCATCGAACGCAGCTTCAAGCTCTCCGACTTTCACGAAGCCCTCGCCTTCGTCACGGCCGTGGCGTGGATCGCCCACCGCGAAGATCATCACCCCATCATCGAATTGAACTACCGTCACGTCCGCCTCCGCTATACGACCCACGCCATCGGCGGCCTGAGCGAAAACGACTTCATCTGCGCCGCCAAGGTCAACGCCCTGCTCGACCCGTCCACCGCGTGACACGCCGCCACCGGGCAAGGCTCGACGCCGGCGCAAGAAAAAAAGCCCTCGATCCAGATGGATCGAGGGCTTTTTTCACAGTGGCCAGGGCCGGATTCGAACCGGCGACACCGGCATTTTCAATGCCGTGCTCTACCAACTGAGCTACCTGGCCGACCCGCAGGTGGG
>JBBDPC010000067.1:0-24940 GCA_040876735.1 Phycisphaeraceae bacterium
TCGAACTCTTCGATGCCGCCGATGCCCGAGCCGATGATCGAGCCGCAGCGCCAGGTGTTTTCCTTGTCGAAGGCGAGGTCGGCGTCGGCGACGGCGTCGATGGCGGCGTCGAGCGCGAACTGGGCGAAGCGGTCGAGCCGTTTGGCAACGCGAGGCTCGATGTGCTTGGGCGCGTAGTTGAGCACCTCGCCGCCGAAGCGGACGGGGTAGGCGGCGGTGTCGAACCGTTCGATGGGATGGATGCCGCTCTTGCCCGCGAGCAGGTCGGCCCAGACGGATTCGACATCATGACCGAGGCTGGTGACCCAGCCCAGTCCGGTGATGACAACGCGGCGGCGGTGGTTGGTTTGCATGGTGTGGTGGTTGGGATGGCGAAAAACGCGGGGCATGCCCTCGTTGACCGCGGTTTGAGCGTGTCGGTCCACGATGCCGCCACCGGCTGCGAACAGCGGGCCCGGCGCCGTGTCGGCAGCGGTCGCTGCACGGCGCTGACGGCGAATCGAAAACCGACGACCCACAAACCGCAGCCGGCGACGGCAAGCCCCGCGCGACAATGGCCGGTTCGTTGCTCGGCCCCGCGTGGAGGCGAAGCGACGTCGAGCAGAGATCAGCCCTGGTTGGCCTTGGCGATGTGCTCCTTGATGAAGTCAATCGCCTGGCCGACGGTCTGAATCTTCTCGGCTTCTTCATCGGGGATCGAGGTTTCAAACTCGTCCTCGAATTCCATCACCAGTTCGACGGTGTCGAGGCTGTCGGCGTTCAGATCGTTGACGAAGTTGGTGTCACGATTGATCTCGCCTTTGTCCACGCCCATCTGCTCGGCGACGATGGCAATTACCTTTTCTTCGATCTCTTTTTCGTCCATGTCCGTCTCTCCTTGTGGTGTCCTGCCAGCCGAAGCGGCGGGGAAACGCGGGTGTCTAAAAGGGTTCGTTACAGGGGTTCGTTACGTCGTTGCACGCCGGAATATAGCGTCGTCCGGGCATGCTCACAAGCCGATGGATTTCCCGGGCCCGGCCAGGCCCGGCCGAATCAGGTCATGGTCATCCCGCCGTCGACCGTCAGCACCTGCCCCGTGACGTAGCCGGCGTCTTCGGAGCAGAGGTAGGCGACCGCCGCGGCGATCTCCTGCGGCTGGCCGAACCGGCCGGCGGGCGTGATTTTCAGCACGTGGTCCTTCACGGGCTGGGGCAGACTGTCGGTCATGTCGGTCTGGATGAAGCCCGGGGCGACCACGTTGGCGGTGATCTTCTTACTGGCCATTTCCTTGGCAATCGACTTGGTCAGGCCGATCACGCCAGCTTTCGCCGCCGCATAATTGCCCTGCCCCGCGTTGCCGACCACGCCCGACACGGAGCCGAGGTTCACGATCCGGCCCCACTTGCCGCGCATCATCGGCCGAAGCACCGCCCGACAGGCGACAAACACGCTGCGCAGGTTCATCTGGATCACCTGGTCAAACTCCTCGTCGGTCATCCGCAGCATCAGGTTGTCGCGGGTGATGCCGGCGTTGTTCACCAGAATGTCGAGCCGACCGTACTGCTTGGCCACGTCTTCGATCACCTGCGTCAACTGCGACGCATCGCTGACGTCGCAGGTCACCGTCGCCGCTTCGCCGCCTGCCTGCTCGATGGCCTGCTTCACCTGCTCCAGTGCCTCGGCACTGCGGGCGGCGCAGACCACCAGCCGGCCTTGCTTGGCCAGGGCCCGGGCCGTGGCTTCGCCGATGCCCCGGGAAGCGCCGGTCACCAGCGCCACGCGTCGTTCAGAATTATCCGCCATGTTCGGTGATCCAATCCAGTTTGGGTGCAGATTGCTGATTTTTAATTTCTGATTTCTGATTGTGGAGAAGCAGCCAGGCCGGTGACGCCGCCGATCCTCAAATCAGCAATCATAAATCAGCCATCACTTCGCTTCAGCGAAGTTCTCCACCTTCGCCTTGCGGTTGATGCGGCGCATCAGGCCCGAGAGCACCTTGCCCGGGGCCAGTTCCACCAGGCGGTGGTCCGGACAGTCGGCGAGCATCTGCTCCATCGACTGGCTCCAGCGCACGGGGCTGGTGAGCTGTTCCACCAGCCGCTGCTTGATGGAGGCGATGTCGTCGGCGTCGTGCGGGCCGGCGGTGACGTTGGAGTAGACCGTGGCGGTGGGCGTGTTCCACTGCACCTCGTCCAGCGCCGCCGCCAGCCGGTCGGCCGCGGGCTGCATCAGCGGCGAGTGGAACGCCCCGGCGACGGCCAAGGGCGTCGCCCGCAGTCCCATCTTCTCCGCCACCGTCAACGCCCGCTCGCACGCCGCCTGCGTGCCGCTGATGACCACCTGGCCCGGGCAGTTGAAGTTGGCGGGCACGAGCACGTCGCCGCCGCCGCTGCCTGCCGCCTGATCGCACAATTCGTCAGCGGTGGGCTCGTCCGCGCCGATCAGCGCGACCATGCCCGAGGGCACGGCTTCGGCGGCTTCCTGCATCGCCTGCCCGCGCAACCGCACGAGTTGGAGGCCGTCGAGGAAGTCGAACGCCCCGGCGATGTGCAGCGCGGTGAACTCACCGAGGCTCAGGCCGGCGGTGACGCTGACCGAGTCGACCACTTCCGCCTCGAACAGCGCCTGGTAGCAGGCGGCGGAGGTGGTGTAGATCGCCGCCTGGGCGACATCGGTGCGGTTGAGCCGGTCTTCCGGCCCGTTGAAGCAGAGATCGCTGATCGCAAAACCCATCGCCCGGTCGGCCGCGGCAAAGGTCTGCGCAGCCACGGGCGCGTGGTCGAACCAGCCCTTGCCCATGCCGACGTGCTGCGCGCCTTGTCCCGGGCAGAGCACGACCGTCGGGGTTGTTGCGTTTGTACTGTTCATGGTGTGGTCCCCCACGTCGTCAGATTCATAACCGCCAAAGGCTCGTGCCCCACGAAAGCCCGCCGCCCTGGGCGACGAAGATGACGTGGTCGCCGCTTGCCAGCGTGCCCTGTTCCATCAGTTCGTGCAGGCAGATGCCGACGCTGGCGGCGGAGGTGTTGCCGAAGCGGTCGATGTTGATGTAGACCTTGGAGTCGTCGAAGCCCAGCCGTTTCCACGCGCTCTGGAGCATGCGGATGTTGGACTGGTGGGGGATGACCATCTTGATGTCGTCGGCGGTGAGGCCGGTGGTTTCCAGGGCTTTGGCGACGCAGTCGGCGAGGGTGGTGACGGCGAACTTGTAGACCGCCTTGCCGTTCATCTGGAGCGTGTTGAGCTTGCCGGAGAAGCCCGCTTCCTCGCCGGGCGGGATGTCCTGCTCCTGGCGGGGGACGTAGAGGCTGTTGCCGCGTTCGCCGTCCGAGCCGAGCATCTGGTAGAGGCAGCCCTGTTGCGGATCGTCGCTAGCGGAGAGGACGACCGCGCCGGCCCCGTCGCCGAACAGCACGCAGGTCCGCCGATCGTCCCAGTCCACGATGCCCGAGAGCACTTCCGCGCCGACCACGGCCACGTGCCGGCAGGCGCCGCTGACGACGAAGTTGTGGGCCGTGTTGATCGCGGCCACCAGCCCGGTGCAGGCGATGTTCAGGTCGAACGCGCCGCAGGGGATGGCGTCGAGCTTGGCGACCACCTGCGCCGCGGTGGCGGGGCAGATCATGTCCGGCGTCATGGTGGCGCAGATGACCAGGTCCAGGTCGGCAGGGGCCAGCCCCGCGTTCTCCATCGCCTGCTTGATCGCGGCGGCGGCGAGGTCGCTGGTCTTCTGCCCGTTGGCGACCAGGTGGCGGGACTTGATCCCCGTGCGCTGGGTGATCCACGCGTCGTTGGTGTCGACGAGCTGCGCCAGGTCATCGTTGGTCAGGCGTCGCGGAGGGACGGCCATTCCGGTGCCGGCCAGGCGGACGCCCGCAGGTCGTGCGGGTTGCCGTCGGTTCATGCCACTTCCTCGGAGGCCGGCTCATTCTGGTTCGCGTCCTGCGCGAGCGCTTCGACGATGGCGTTGTTCACACCGTACTTGGCATACTTGATGCCGGCGCGGACGGCGGCGGTGATGGTGCGGGCCTCGCTGGAGCCGTGGCAGATCAGCAGGATGCCGTTGGCGCCGAGCAGGGGGGCCCCGCCGTACTCGTGGTAGTCGTGCTTCTTGTAGATCTTCTTGACGATGGGCTCGAACTTCATCGCCAGGTCGGGGTCTTCCTCGAAGATTTCGTGGGCGATCGTGCGGAACAGGCCGGCGGCGAGGCCCTCGGCGAGCTTGAGGATCACGTTGCCGGTGAAGCCTTCGGTGACGATGACGTCGGCCTTGCCGTCGAAGATGTCGCGTCCCTCGGCATAGCCGACGTAGTTGAGCGTCTGGTCGCTCTTGAGCAGCTTGTGCGATTCCTTGACCAGCGGGGTGCCCTTGCCCTCTTCGCCGCCGATGGACATCAGCGCGACGCGCGGGTTCTCCAGGCCGATGAGCTTATTGGCGTAGATCGCCGCCATGCGGGCGTACTGGTGCAGGTGGTGGGGCCGGGGGTCGGGGTTGGCGCCGACGTCGCAGATCACCACCGGGCCGAAGAAGGTGGGCATGGTCACCGCGATGCCCGGGCGGTTGGCGCCCGGCAGGCGGCGGAGGTAGCGCCCCGCGGCGGCGACGCAGGCGCCGGTGTTGCCGGCACTGATGATCACGTCACACCGCTGCTCGCCCGCCTTTTTGCCCGCCAGCTCGGTCATGCGGGCGATGGAGCTGTCCGGCTTCTCGCGCAGCGCAGCGACAGGCGGCTCGGCCATGCCGATCACCTGCGTGGTCGGCACAACCTCCAGCCGGGGCTCGTTCTGGAGCCGGCGCTCGGCGATCTCTTCACGAATGACCGCCTCGTCGCCGACCAGCACCAGCCGATCGTCCGGGGAAAGCAGTTCCAGCGCGTCCAGGCTACCGGCCAGGATCGCGTCCGGCGAGTGATCCCCACCCATCACATCGATGGCGATACGCACTAGTTGTCCTTGTCGAAGTCAAGCTTCAAGCCAGGGCGAACGTAGCCGCACTCGCGGCAGGCCGCGTGCGGGCGTTTCGGGCTGCCGCAGTTGGGGCAGCGCACCGCCTGCGAGGCACGCAGGAACAGATGCGCACGGCCCTGGCGGGACTGAGACCGCGTTTTACGTTGAACGGGAACCATGGCCAATCACCTTCTGGATGGCGCGATCGAGCCGTCTCGATGCGGGTTGGCGGACACGGAGGGGGTGCAACTGCCGGCGCACAGCCGGAGCAACCCCCAACAGAGAAACGTAAAAAGTAGCCTGCCCAAGCCTTGGCGTCAAGGCGGGGACGCGCGTCAAACGCCGGATGCCGGCGGTCCGCCCGCCTCCGGAAAACGCCGCGGCGCCAGGCGGCGCGCCGGGAACCCTCCGCAACCCCTGTGGCAGGGCGATTTTCGGGTCGTGACGCCCCGTGAGGCGGCGGGAACCGCCTCGCTCAGTCCCGCGGCGCGAAGTAGAGCGGGGCCTCGAAGTCGTCCGGCAGCGTGTCGGACTGATAAAGCGCCTCCACCTGCGGATTGGCCTCGAACGGCTCGAGATGCAGGCGGTAACGCTCCCCTTCGTCGCGGTCGTCAATGGCCAGCGTCTTGCCGTTGAGGATCGCCCGATGCATGACGCGGACGGTGTCGCCTGGCTCATGTTTGATCGCCGCGTCGGCGACCGGCTCGGTCAGGCGGTATTCATACAGCACCAGGGCCTGGCGGTAGGGCGAGATCTCCTCGAGCGTCGGCATCCGGGACTTGCCCACCAGTTCCGCCTCGACGTCGACGCTTGGCGCCACCGGCCGCTTGGCCAGGCGGTCAAGGGAATGCCGGGCGTTGGCCTCGGCTTCGTCCGCATCCATAAACCGGTTGTAGATCGCGACGCCTTCGAGCGTGCCCTGCCACGCCCGGCCGGGGCGGAACTCATCGCCGAACAGCAGGTGCTGCTCGTCCCAGTTGTCAAAGCCCCGCTTGATGCGGTCGGTCTCCATCACCTTCTCGCCGTTGCGGTAGCACACCAGCCGGCCGGGCTGGTAGGTCACGAGGATGTGGTTCGGCTTGTCCAGCGCCAGCGTGCACAGCGTCACCTGCGGCGAGACGGCGTTGTCGCCGGTCGCCGGCGTGCGCAGACGCATGACCAGGTCGCTGCCTTCCTGACCGAGCGTGAAGTTGCGCGAGGTCGTGGTGCTGGAGAAGGTCACGATGCGGGCCGGGCCGTGCTGGTCGGCGTGGTCGGGCTGGATCGTCGCTTCGAGGGTCAGCTCGTTCGTCTCCCTCAACGCATCCAGGAGCAAATCGTTGACCGCATCTTCAGCCACGAACGCCCCGTCGCGCAGCACCATCGCATGGGCGTGGTTCAACATGGCGAGCCCGCGCGGCTCGATGGCAAAGGTGCGCTGCCCGTCGCCGGTGGGGTCGGGGACGCGGTTCGGTTTGTCGGCCGTCTCCCATGCGAACAGTAATCCGGTGAGGTCGGCTGGCCAGGTCATCGGCTCGATCGCCAGGCGCTTGGCGGGCATGGCGTTGGGCTGCTGCGCCCGATCCGTGACGCCGTCGACGTGCAGTTCGTCCTGTTCGCTGACCGACTCGTCGAGCCAGACGGTCAGGCGTTGCTGATCTTCGCTGGCCTCCCACTTCTCGATGCGGTTGCCCGACGCCGTCCGCAGGGTGAGCTGCTCGAAAGCCACCGGTTCGTTGAACGTCAGGGTCAGCCGCCGGTCGTCCACGATCACCGGCAGGCGGATGCGCGGCGGCGCGGCCGCTTCCACCACCACCGTGCCATGAAGCACTGCATCGCCGCGGCGGGCCGTCACCGTGTACCCGCCCGGTTCGGCATAGGTGTGCTCGGCCGTCTGGCCGCGGTGCGTGGTTCCGTCGCCGAAGTCCCATTCCCAGTCGCCGTCGGCTTCGGCGTTCAGCGACACCGTGAGCGGCGCTTCGCCCTGGTGCGTGCCCAGTTCCGCGTCGGCCAGGAACACGTCGGGAAAGCGGTCCGTGCCCTCGTCGAACGTGTACCGCACCGGTTCGCCGATCACTTCCAGCGTCTTCGGGTCCATGCGGAAGATGAAGATGTCGTAGTCCGACCGGTGATGGTCGTGCTCGTCGGGCGAAGCGGCGACGGCGAACAGCCGCTGGCAGGGAGAGACCATCGGGAAGTAGAGGTAGTTGCGGTCGCGGGGCATGCGCGGGTCGTCACGGCCGAGGATGTCGCTCACTTCACCGCTGGCCAGGTGAACGCGGCGAATCGGCCCGCCGGCGCTGTTCACCCAGAAACCCCACCGGCCGTCGCGCGTGAAGTAGGGCTGGCATCCGCTGCGGCGTCGCTGTGCGGCGATGGTCTGTTCGTCGGCGTCGTAAGGGGAGAAACGCGGTCGGCCGTCGACGGCATGCGTCAGCGTCGGGTCGATCAGCCAGCCGTAGTCCTGGTGCGATTCGCGGGTCAGGCGGGTGCTTTCGCCGGTGTCGACGTGCAGCCGGGCGGTGTAGCCGTCGCCGTCGATGTAGATCAGTTCCTGGTTGTTGATCCACACGGCCGCGCGGTTTTCGAAATAGGCGCGGGCGCTGCGCGCCAGTTCGCGGTCGTTGCGGCCGTCGGCGTCGATCAGGCGCAGTTGTGCGGTCTGGTTGTCTCCGAGCTTGCCGTAGGCGTTCTGGTTGTGCGGATAGCTGATGTAGGCGATCCGCCTGCCGTCGGGGGCGATGTGCGGCGCGTAGTGATCGCGTTGCGCCTCGTCCGGGCTCAACTGCCGCTTGCCACTGCCGTCGAGGTTGCGAACCCACAGCCGCCATCGCCCGTCACGGTTGGATTCCCAGACCACGTAGCCGCGGCCGAGGCTGGCCAGTTCCTGCCACTTCGGCTGCCAGCGCGCTTCGTCGGCGTCGGCGGCCGGGGCGGTGGCCGGCCGCATAGTGAGCAGCAACAGGCCGAGCACGGTAAGCCATGACGTGGAAGCGATGTTCATGTGGCGATCTTTGTCAACAAGGAACGGACCGGTCCAGCCGTATGCTTGTCTGGCATTGGCGCCGGCCTCGAGTCACTGCTCGCGCGGTTTGGATGAAGCCGATGCAAGCTCATCATCGTCGTCATGCTCATGCACCTGCTCGACGTGGAGGTCGGGCGCGAGGACGTCGCCTTCCCATGTCACGCGCGTCGGGCGGTTGGCGGAGATGCGCACCACGTAAGCTTCCGCGCGGGCGCCTTCGCCCTGGGCCATCAGGTAGTCGTCGTGGTTCGACCAGTGGTGATTATCCCACTGCCGGTCGGGGCGGGCGTCGCGCGTGTCGAGGGTCATGCGGTCCGAGTCGTCCCACTGGTGGATTTCCAACTGACGATGGCTGCCGACGTTGTTCATCAGTCGTGTGCCGTCGGGCGAGACGCCAGCCGAGCAGCCGCGGGCATACTGGTCATGCGTGCCTGCTTCGAGGTCGATGGCGTAAAGCCGATTGCCCCAGCGTGCCGCCAGCCTTTTGCCATCCGCAGAGATGCCCGGCTCACCGCTGTAGACGCCCGGCAGGTCGAGCGTTTCGCTCTCGCCCGTTTCAATGTCGACCACGTGGAAGCCGCTCTCTTTTTTCCAGTAGATCACCTGCCGGTTGTTCGCGTGAAACTCGATCGGGCAGCCGTCGGCGTGATCGCCCTTCGCCAACGCGCGACGCTCGCTGCCGTCCGCCTGCATCACGAACACCCGGCCGTCGTGGTAGACGGCGAGGTGACGGCCGTCCGGGCTCCACCGCGCATACTCGCCCGCGCCGAGGTCCTCCGGCTTCCATTCGCCGATTCTCACGCGGCGGACCCGCTTGTCACGGGTGTAGACCACCGCCCCGTCAATCTCGGCCGCCAGTTCCGCCAGCGCTTGCCTCTCATCGTCGGAAGGCTCCGCCCCCCGGACGATCGCGGTCGGCAGCGCGGCTGGCAACATCGCGATCACCATCATGGCAAGCAGGCTCGGTCGTGGCGTCATGACCTGTTTCCTTTCTCGTCAATGCGTCACTGGACCGGCCCGACGTCGATGAACAGCGGCAGGTCGAATTCGTCGCTGTCCGAGATCAGCCGTTCGCTCATCAACTGCGGGTGAGCGTCGAAGCGTTCGAGGTGCAGCGTTTCCGCCTCGCCCAGGTCAAAGGTTCGTTTGATCGGGGTGGTGTCCATGATGGCCCAGTGGGCGACCTGGAAGCGTGCGTGGTCAAACGACCCTTCGTGCGCCGCCTGCAACGTGTAGGTATGGGTCACCAGCGCGCGGCGATAGGGGGCGATGTCGTCAGGCGTCGGGACGGCGGAAGTCTCCACCCGCTTCGCCTTGACGACGAAACGCGCGGCCGGCTTACGATCCGCCAGCCGGTCGCGGGCAAGCTGGTGGCGATGGGCCGCTTCCTCGCTGTCGACGGCGCGGGCGAAGAGGGCGACGCCTTCGAGTCGGCCGGCCCAGCCGGGCTCGCCGGGCCTGTCGTCGCCGAACAGCAACCGCTGTTCGTTCCAGTTGCTCAACAGGTCGCCGTGTCCATTCGCATCCTCCGACGTCGCCCTGTGTTCGCCGTCGATGTAGGCGTTCAGCCGGCCTTGCCGGTAGCTGATGATCACGTGGTGCGTCCGCCCGGCTTCCAGTTCGGCCAGCGCGAACGCCGGCGGCTCGTCGTCGCCGGTCGCGGTGGTACGCAGGCGGAACCAGAGTTGGTTGCCTTTCTGGCTGAGCGTGAAGTTGCCGGTGTCGTCGGCGTTGGCGAAGCTGATGATGCGCGCGTAGCCGGCGGGGTCGAGGTTGGCCGGGGTGATGAGGGCTTCAAGGGTCAGTTCGCCCGTGCGTTGCGCGGCGGCGAGCAGGTCGGCGTCGGCATCCTCGGCGCGGAAGGCGGCGTCGCCGGTGAGGACCATGTTGTGATGCCGACCGTAGTGCGCCAGGCCGCGGGCGGTGACGCGGCAGGTGGCGCCGCGACGGCCGTCGGGGCCGATGATCTGGTTCGTGCTGTCGGCGTCTTCCCAGAGGAACACGAGGTCGGTGGTGTCGCCGGGCCAGGTTTGCCCGGACGCTTCGCCGGCGTCCTCCGCGATGGCCGGCGCGACCAGCCCCAGCAACAGCAGGGCAGCGCCGAGCCTGCGCCCCGCCCGCCGCCGTGTACATCCAGCCGAGGGTAATCTGATCACGTCGCGCTCCTCCATGCCGGTTTCCCCCTTCCGTCCCCGTCTGGCCCGTGTGTGAGAGCCCTTCCGTCCGAGCCGGCTTCTGTGAAGCCGGGCGAGGCCGTAGGCCTCGATCTCGGGGGCCAAGTGGAACGTGACGTTCACAACTGCGGGCTGTACCCGCACCCGGCTTCACAGAAGCCGGCTCGGACGGACAGGCGGCGCGGCGCTTGATCCATCCGGAGAACAGTATCCCGGGCGGGCGCATTTTACCCGCACCCAGGCCCCTGCCAAGCGGCGGCGGGTTGAGCCGTCGGCGGACGTGAACGGGAGTCGCACACGATCATGCACGCCGCTGGCAGACGAACGAAATCACCGCTTTCCCCGGCTTGCCCGCCATGGCGGACGGCTGGCGTGGTCCACGCAAGGCACCACGTTCAGGGGTTCCAAGGGCTTCCCGAGGACTTCCCGGGGGGCTTCCGGGGGCGGGGGCTGTGGCTGGCGATGGCGATGCTCGAAGCGCAGGCGTCCGCGAGTACACCGAAGGGCAAGGCTGGCGTTCCGTCCCCATCGTGCCTGAAGCCGACCACCGCCGGTGAAGGCGGTGGTCAGGAGAAGTTTGAAAGAAGAAAGATCGTCCTTGTTCACCGGCGGCGGCGCGACAGCATCAGGAGCCCGCCCGCCGACAGCAGGGCCAGCGACGCCGGTTCCGGCACGCCCGTGACGGTGACGTCGTCGAACTCCAGGGGGCGCGTGCTTGAGATCGAGCTCCCGTGAACGAAGATTTGCAGACTGCTTCCCGGTGCGAGGGTGCCGCTGGACACATTCTGTTCGGGAAACCCGGTGCCATCCGAGAAATCGGCCGCGAAGAACTCGACCAGGGGGCCGCCGTCAATGCGGTAGTTCAGCGTGAACATGTCACGGGGGGCCAGGTATCCGCCGGTCGCTGCCACGTCCATGGAAATTGCAACATCGGTATACGAAGAGATGTCAATGACCGGGCTGATCCACTCGTCGTGGTCATCGCCGTTGCCGTCCGCATCATTGTCGAGGAACCGCATCACCGCGTCACCGCCATTGTCAACCACTCTGAAATAGTCGCTGGTGGCGGAGTACTCTCCATCGGTGACATCGATCGTCCAGTCCACGCCGGCCAGATCCAGCGTTGGACCGCTGTCGGGGCCGGTGTATCCCTTGCCCACCTGACCGGTGAAGTCTTCTAGGTAGATCGTGGCGCCGTCCGCGGAACTCACGCCAGCGAACATGAGCAACGCGGCGCTACCGGACAATACGGCACTGTGCAAAAAGCTGAAATGCATGTCAAACCTCCTGTTAAAACATTCTGAGACATTGGAAAATACTTGCGTTCAGACTACCTCCGCAACAGAAGCGGGGCAATGCGAAACGTGTTCAAAATGATCGCGAAACCTTATCTCTCATTGCACGCAGTTGTTCCGGATCTGAATCTTGACTTCCATGTAATCGCCTGGCATCATGGAAGATAAGCTTGTAAGAGCTTGCCGGGCGACCCGTGCGTCTGATTGGGGACATATCTATCGACCGCGCTGCTGGACAGCCTGGGACTTCCTCGATCGCCGCCAGTGTCCACGACTGGCAGGCCACGCGGCTTCGGTTGAAGTTTGTCTACGATCAGCCGGTCCCCGATGGCCGAACGGACGGCAGCCACATCCGGGACGGGGTCTACAGTGCCTGGCTGGTCCGTCACGGGTGCGCCACCGTCGAGTCGCACGGCGACACCGCCGAGGTCGGCCCTGGCCAATGGCTGTTCTGCTTCGGGAACCGGATCACCCAGCGGCTGTCGCCCGACTGCCACCTGCTGTCGGTGTGTGTGGAACACTGCTGGCCGGATGGCTCCTTGCTGTTTGCCGATGGCCGCGCGCTGGTGCAGTTGCCTGCGGCCGACTGTCCGCAACTCGAGCCACTGGCCCTGAAATTCCTGCGCGACGTCGGCTTGAGCGACTCGCTCATCGAGCACCCCGGCTTCGCCTTCCGCTGGCAGACACGGCTTGATTACCGATCCTACAGGCAGCACCAGATGCATCTGCTGCTTTGGACCGAACACGTGAGTCGCATCGCCGAAGCACATGGCCTGCAGCTTCGCATCCCCGGTGGCGTCGATTCCCGCCTGGCCCACGTGCTCAACCGGCTCGACAGTCTGCCATTCGACGCTCCATACCCTTCCAAGCAGATCACGGCCGGAAGCGGGCTGTCTCTCGGGCAGCTCAACCGGATGTGCCAGGGAGCGTATGGCGTCACGCTCTACGGTTACTGGAATCAGACTCGATCGCAACATGCGCGCTTCCTGCTCGAACAGACTGATCTGAACGTCAAGCAGGTCGCTTTAGGATTGGGGTTCAAGCAACAGTCGCATTTCTCCGCGTGGTTCAAGCGGGATACCGGGCGATCGCCGCTCGTCTACCGCCGCGACTACCGCGCCGGGCACTGAGCCTGCGCCAGATCTCCGCGCCGCAAGGAACCGATGAAACTGAACCGCAACACCTGGGCAGAGCGTTCGTGCAGGCGATCCAGAAGGCACGCTGGCCGCTTCACCGAACTGAGCGAAAGCATCTGAACCAGATCGTCGGCGGGTACGTCATCGCCGTGGCCTGGCCGTCGAAGAACATCAGGTTCACCCGCTGATGGCAAAGCAGACGAACGTGGCGACAAAGCGGGCCGGCCGACCACCGCGAGCCGCGTTCGAGATCGGTTCGCGACAGTCAGCCGTTGTGCACGGTCCCCTTCACGCGGTACATTGAATCGCGACCGTCGGCGGAAGCCAAATGGGAACCGCCGGTTTAACTTTGATGTTGCGCCTCGGGATTGGATCCGCCAGTTTCAAGACCCAGGTTGCGTGGCCGGGAGGGCCAAACGAGAAATGTCCAGTCATACAACATACTTGGGATGGAACGCCATCATGCGTTCGATCTGCGGGATTCACGTCGCGCTGTTGGTCGCTGCGTTGCTGGTCGCCTGCGGGGGGCCGGGCAAAACCCAGGATCGCCAGTCCGCGCCTGCCGCCGCGCCTGCGGCCAACGAAGCGGCGTTCAGCGGAAGCTTTGAGGATGCCGATGCGCTGAAGTCATGGCGCACCGTCGGCGACGTGGAGCGGGTCACCGGCGACGCCATGCAGGGCGCGGCCGCCGTGCGCGTGGCCCGCACGGTCGAGCAGCGCAGCGACGAAATCGAAGCCGTCAGCCCCAGCTTCGCCGTTGCCCCCGGCACGTGGCGTTTGACCGGCGGAACCCGGGCCGACATCCACTCGCCGGACAATTCCTATCATGGCCGGATCGAGCTCGAATGGTTGGACGACGCCGGCGAGGTCCTCGACGCCCGCATCGTCAACGAAACCTATCACCAGCCGACCTGGCGGGCGTTCAAGACCGATCTGCAGACGCCCGAGGGCGCCGCCGCCGCCCGGCTGCGCCTGACCATGCGCAAGACCTACGGCTGGTATGAGGTGGACGACCTGGTCGCCCGCCACGTCGCCGCGCCGGAACGTGCCCGCAAGATCGAACGCATCAGCCTCGTCGGTGACGCCGAGGGCAACCTGTTCCTGCCGCAGCAGCCGGTCACGTTCGATCTGGCCGTGCTGGCGAGCGACGAGCTTGATCCGGACCAGCGCCAGGCGAGCTACCGGCTGACCGACTATTGGGGCGCCGAGTACGCCATGGGCACGGTCGCATTGGAGCAGCAGGCATCGCAAGGCCAGACGCTGCGGTATGGCACGAGCCTCGACTTCACGGACGAGCAGTTACCGGTCGGCAAGTTCTTCATGCTGCACGTGGTGGCCGACCCCGCCGGTGAAAAGGTTCGCGACTACCGCGGCCTGGCACGGCTGGCGGAAGCGGCCAGCCACGCCTACGCCCCCGCAGACATCCCCTTCTCGATGCGCAACTGGGACGCCCGCGTCCCGGGCTGGGTCCCGCTGGCCGCGCGGATCGGGCTGCGCAAGGTCGCGACCTGGAGCAACATCGCAGAGGCGGGCGACCCGACGTCGATCTATCCGGCCCGCTACGACGAAATCCTCGCCCACGACATGCAGATCACCTCCGGCCCGCGCATGCTCTCGGGCATCGAACGCGGCAGCGACTGGTCGCCGCAGACGCTGCGCGAGGCGACGGCGGCGCTGGTCAACCTCGTCGGCGACAACGCGGCCTACATGCCCCTGGGCAACGAACCGCACGGGGGGATGGACGAGATCCGGCGGAACGTTGAGGCTTACAAAATCGCTTACGAGACGATCAAGGAGCACAACCCCGATCAGTTCGTCGTCGCCACCAGCATCCTCGACGAGCGCTACTTCGAGGCGGGCTATCACCACTATTGCGACGCCTACGACTTCCACATCTACGAGTCGTACCGCGACATGCCGTCGCGCATCAACCGGCTCAAGCAGTGGGGCGAAGAAAACGGGGCGCCCAAGCCCGTCTACTGCACCGAGATGGGCCTGAACAGCCAGGGCATGACCCGGCACGCCGTCGCGGTGGAGATGATCAAGAAGTTCACCATGTTCTTCGCTCACGACGGAGCGCACGCCTCATGGTTCACCATCCACTACCCGGACCCGACGGCGAAGCTGCGCGGCTCGTCCACTGAAGCGCACAACATGTTCGACGCCGTCTACATGGAGTACAACCCCAAGCTCGACGCGCTCACGCACTATCACTTCACCAACACGCTGCTGGACAAGGACGAGGTCGAACTGAGGGCCTACGACGACGACACCGAGAGCTTCCTGTTCGCCAACGACCAGGGCGAGTGTCTGCAGGTGGTGTGGAACGACCAGCAGGCGCGTTCGGTGTTCATCCCCTTGCCGGGGGTGGATCGCGTCCGCATGGTTCGCATCGACGGCAGCGATCTGCAGATGACCGCCCGCAACGGCGGCGTCACGGTCGGCGTCGGCGAAGAGCCGTTGCTGCTTGTGTATGAGCAGGCCACGCCGGCCCTGGGTGAGATCGAAGACGGCCGCCTCCGCGTGACCTCACCGATCGAACCGTTGGTGCGCGGGCAGACGCAGGCGATTGAAGTGACCGGGCCCGACTTGGCCGCCGATCGGCTGACCGTGCAGGCCCCGCCGCGCTGGGAGGTCGACCTCCAGCAGGTCGACTTCGCGACAGTACGGCTGTACGTGCAGGCCCCGGCCGACACGCAGGCGCGAGAGGGTCGCATCCTCGTGCAACGCACGGCCGGCGAGGGCGCGGTCGAGGGCGAGTTGGCGATGGCGGTGCCGCTGATGGGACGGATCACCGCCGAACTTCGGCCGTCGGTCGACCCGGCCACCGGCACGCCGATCGTGGCGCTGACCCTTGCCAACCAGGGCACCGAAGAGACGACGCTGGCGTGGGCGGTGGATCTGGTCGAGCAGTACACCATGGCCAGCGGCGATTACCAGCTCACGGAAGGCGAAGCGCCCGAGGCATTTTTCCCCGAGGCCGCGTTCGGCGAAGTGACGGTGGACGCGGGCGGCGAGCATGTGGTGCGGCTGCCGCTACAGTCGATCGATCCGGTGGCGCTGTATCGCGTGGCGGCGACGGTGACCGACCCGGCCGGCGGGGAGATCGAAACGGCGCGCTACATGGGCGGCTTCCACCCGGTCTTCCGAGCCCCCGAGCCGATCCGCGTCGATGGCCGACTCGATGAACAGGCCTGGGCCGCGGCGCCGGTGATGTCGCTTGATCGCGCCCGGCAGTACTTCGCGATCGGCCGGCGCAACGTGACGTGGGACGGGCCGCAGGACCTCTCGGGCAAGGCCCGCGTGCTGTGGGACGACGAGCATTTCTACCTCGCGGTGGAGGTGACCGACGACATCCATGCCGGTGGGCAGACGGCCAATCGCCTGTGGGACCAGGACGGCCTGCAGATGTTCATCGACCCGCGCCGCACCGCCGATCAGAAGCCGGGTAAGTATGACTACTTCACTGGCATCGGCCAGGACGGGGCGCAGGTCAGTGCCTCCTACTCCGCGTCCGGCGGTGTGACGACCGGCCTGCAGCGCGACGTCCAGGTCGCCGCCCGCCGCACCGACCCGGACACCGGCGCGGTCACTTACGAACTGGCGTTCCCCTGGAAGCAACTGGCGCCGTTCGAGCCGCAACCCCACGCGAACCTCGGCTACACGCTGATCATCAACGAAGATGACGGCGAAGGTCGCGGCGCGTTCATCGGATGGTTCAGTGGCGCCCACACCAAGCAACTGGACCTGGTCGGCGACCTCATCCTGTTCGATCAACCGCCCAGGCTCGATCGTTGAGACGGATCAGCGGTCACGTTGTACCGGCCGAGACGTCCAGCTTTCGACCGCAGTAGCGCAGACCCGGGGCATGGCACTGGCGGTCGGTCAGGGCCGGCCCCTGATGGCCGGTGACGCATCGGGTCCTTGAAACGGATGCGCGGAACCACGAACAGGAGGTCAACCGTGCCCCCTTCGCGGCGGCGTGGATTGACCCACCCGCATGGCGGGCAAGGGAACGCCCACAGGCATCAGCCGCACCAGTTTCGGAAGCGTGTTAGCAGCAGACGCAAGCCGCCGCGGCGTTGAGCGATGCGGAACTCCGCAAGCCGGGCAGCCCGTCGCGTGACGGGGTGCCCCGACCAGCCGAGGTGCTCGCCCTTGGCACGTTGAATCCGTAGCAGGCCTTCCCGCTCGCCGGCGGCGGCGTCCTCGGCGTGCCCGGCGAGGAGTGCGGCGGCGACACAGTCGTACTGGAACCGGTGGTGCAGCGGCAGCACGTCGCGCTGGATGGGGGCGAGCGCCTGCCTGGCAGTACCCGTGTCCTGTGCACGCAAGGCCAGCAGCGCCTGGAACGTAAGCAGTATTGGATAGATGTCGTCCGGCGGCAGGCGGAGCGCGGCGGCACAGACCGCCTGCGCGCGGTCGTACCGACGCCGAGCGACCAAGGCGTTGAGCAGGTTGGCGAGCATCCACGGCCGAACGTGCTGCCGTTGCTGCCAGTCGTCCAGAATCCGGCAGGCCAGCCTCCATTGGCCGGCGGCGGCACACGCCATCCCGGCGGTCCCCCAGAGCAGGTCGGACACCGCATCGGAGCGGTCGGCGAGATCGCGTCGGCATCTTCGGGCCAGCTTCGTCGCGCGGCCGGTTTCGCCGTTGTCGACCAGCGTCTCAAGACAGGCGACGGTCGCCAGGCGCCAGGCATGGCTGCGGCGGTTGAGCTTGCGCAACAGCCGGCCGACGGCAAAGTAGTGGCGGTCCTGCACACGCCAGCGCACCAGTTCGGCAACGAGCGCCGGCTGCGTGCCCGCTTCGCCAGCGAGTTTGACAAGGGCCTTGGCGGCCTGCTCCCGCGCGGCGGGCGCGAGCCGTTCGCGGAGGTAGTGGACGGCCTCGGTGCAGGCTTCGGGATCGGCGTCGGGCGTGCGGGCGAGTTCGGTCAGCCGACCCAGGGTGGCGGGCAGATCCTGCGCGGCGGCCTCGATCTCGATCTGTGTCGCGAGGCGGAAGGCGGGCAGTAGATGAGGGCCGAGGCGATCGAAGATCTTTCGCGCGGCGACGATCTGCTGATCGTCGAGCAGCAGGCGGATGAGCGACCGGCCGCACCAGACGAGCTGCGGTTCGAGCTCGAAGGCCCGGGTGTAACGGTCGATCGCCTTTTGACGCAGGTCGTCGATGCGGTTCGTGGGCGTGCCGGGCTGGCCGGCCTCGATCTCGCTGACGTGGCCGAGGAAGGCGAGCGCCTCGGCGTCATGGGGGGCGAGGCTGACCATCCGCTGGGCGGCGAGGCGGTAAGTCGGCAGGTTCTCGCTCTGGCGTGCCCACTCGGCGAGCTGGGTCCAGCCCCAGTAGTAGCCCGGCGTCTCGTCGAGCAGCTTCTGCATCTGGTTCATGGCCTGCTCGACACGCCCGCTGCGCGCGAGCACCCAGATCGACCGGCCGCGCAGCTCCAGCGGCGGATCGTCGCCGAACACTTCGGGCTTGCACGCCTTGAGGGCCTCGTCGATGCGGTGAGCATAGACCAGCGCCTCGGCACGCAGGTCGTAGGCTTCACGAAGCCGGGGGTCGAGCCCGATGGCGGCATCCAGCGCCTCCAGGCACTGGGACAGGTGCTCGGGCGTGCAAAGCAGACGGGCGTGGATCAGTCGCAGTGCAGGATCGCCCGGCCGCTGCTCGACCAGCCGGCGGGCGAGACGCTGCGGCTGATCCTCACGCTCGCGGGACTGACAGTACTGCTGGTAGATGGACCAGATCCAGGCGATGGTCGGCTGCAACTCCAGCGCATGCTCGACGGCGGCGATGGCGGCGTCGGGCTGATCGCTGACCCAGAGCAGGTTCGCGCGACGGGCGTGGAAGACGGCGTTGCGCGGGGCGCGGACGAGCGTGCGGTCCATCAACGCAAGCGCCTCGGCGAACTGCCCGTCGGCCGCGTAGGCCTCGGCCAGGCGATCCACGGCGACCTCATTGATCGGGTCGATCCGCAGCGCCTCGCGCAGCGCGTCGATGCCGCGCGGCCGGTCAAGCCGAACGTGGTGAACGTGTGCCCGCCTGAGCCACACGGGCGGGTGCAGCGGGAACCGCTCGACCGCTTCGTCGGCGAGACGGTCGGCCTCGTCAAGCTGGTTCGTGGCGACGTGCTGGTCAATGGACGCCGCCCACGTCTGCCACAGGTCCGGCCGGTGGCGGTGGCAGTCGGCGATGACCGGCGTGACCTGCTCCGCCGGCAGGGCGCCGCCCACCGCCTGCTGGAAGGCCAGCACCCCGTTGCCAAACAGCGTCTGGCGAGCGAACTGGTCGGCGATGAACCTGGCGGCGCTGTGGGCGTCGCTCGGCGTGGCGCACAGTTCCAGCAGCCGGCGGATGGCATAGTCATTGTCGGCGTCCAGTGTGATCGCCTGGCGGAAGGCGGCGATCGCCTCGGCAGTGTCGCCGCGGCGCAGCGCGAGCTCGGCCGCCAGGTGATGCACGGCCGGGTTGCCCGGCTCCAGCGCCTTGGCGCGGGTCAGGCAATCGCGGGCTTCGCTCTCGCGGCCATCACGCTCGAGGTGGAAACCCAGCTCGCGCACGGCCCAGGCGCTGGTGGGCTGGCGCTTCACAATGCCGCGCAGCACCTGCTCGGCGCGCGAGGGGGCGTGGTCGACCAGGCGCTGGTAGAGCAACTCGTGCAGGCCGAGGAAGTAGGGAAACCGTTTGCACGCCGTGGCCAGTTCGATGATCGCGGCGTCCGGGCTTTGCAGTTCCGCCATGAGTTGGGCGACCCGCTGGCGGGCTTCGAGATTCAAAGGCTCATCTTCAACGAGCGTCTGCCATCGCTTGAGCGCCTCGGTGAGACGGCCGTCGTACTCGTCGACAACCGCCGCGGCACGCAGCCATGAGCCGCGCCGGGCGCAGGCGGCGGCGCGTTCGAGCAGGCGGCGGGCTTCGTCGAGTTCGCCGCAGGCCGCGTGTTCGGTGGTGGCGGTCAGCAGCAGGTCGCCGTCGTCGGGCCGGCGCTCGATGCCGTCGCGGAGCGCCTGGAGGGCTTCGCGCAGCCGGCCGGTGCGTTGCAGGGCGTCGAACCAGGTGAGCGTCGGCCCGGCCGACTTGTGGCCGTATCGCTTGGCCCGCTGCGCCAGCCCGGCGAGGGCGGCATCCGTCTGCCGGGCGTGCTGCTGCACGACGAAATAGGCGGCGGTGTAGCGTTCGTTCTTGTCTTCCAGGGACGCCGCGAAACGGTAGAGGTCGGTGGCGACCTGGCGCTGGCCGACGTCCTCCCAGAGCGTGCGGGCAAGCAGAAAGTAGAGGCTGGCGGCGGTGGGGCGCTCGCGGAGCAGGCGACGCAGCATCCGTCGCACGCGCGGCGCATTGCGGGCGTCGTCGGCCAGCACGTCGGCCAGCCGCTCGCGGAAGGCGGGGTCGCTGTCGGGCCGGGCGATGGCGCGTTCGAGTTGCTCGATCGCCTCGTCGCGCCGGTCCAGGCGCATGAGCAGGCCGCAGCGGCGCATGAGCAGCGATTCGTCCTGCGGAAACTTGGCAAGCAGGGCGTCGGTGGTCTCAAACTCGCGCAGCGGGTCGGCATCGTAGCTGGCCAGCGCGCTGCGCATCGACAGCACCATCGGGTGGTCCGGCTGGCCCTGCTCCACGCCATCGAGCAGGGCGACCGCGGCGTCGCGATCGTGACGAAGCAGGGCCTTGTTCATCGCATGGTTGGCGTCGTACAGCGCGGCGTCGGGCAGTTCGAGGTCGGTCAGGCGATGCGCTTCGTCGGCGGGCGCCAGCGCCAGCCCGCGGGGGCCGGTGGCGGCGTAGCGATCCTGGAGGGCGTCGCCGAGCATCTCGCCGACGTAGGGCAGGTAGGGGTCGCGCAGCAGCAGCGTGTGGCGTCGGGCGTCGTAGCCGATCACGGCCTGGAGGTGAGCGCTGGTGGCTTCGATCGTGGAGAGGGTGAAGGGCACGCCCCGGTCGATCAGCGCGGCGGCGGCGTCGAAGGTGACCTTGAACTCGCGGACGGCATAGCCTTGCTGCTCGGCCCAGTCGCGTTCGGAATGCCAGGGCGTGCCGTCGTAGCAGATGGCCTCGGCAACCTCGATGTGATCGGCGGGCCGGTTCCAGTAGCGGGCCACGGCGGCGAGCGTGGCCGGGGCGCAGGTCATGTGATGCTGGCGGACGAACGGCAGGGACAGCAGCCGCCGTCGGGTGTCCGCATCGGGCCGGCTCATCTGCTTCGCGACGGTGTCGAAGAAGTGGCCGCCTGCCTCGCGCGCCAGGTTGATGGCCGTGCCGATGTCGCCGCGATGGTAGCTCGTGTCGGAGAGCCGGCCGGCGATGCTCTTGGAGATCGACTTGTCGAGCAGGGGCATCGCGGCGGTGGCGCGCTGAATGGCCTCATGCTCCTGGTCGTGCTGCTCGCGCTCGCGGTAGAGGCCGGCAAGCTGCCACCAGAGCATGCCGCACTGCAGTTCGGGGGCGGTCCGCTCAAGCAGTGCCACGGCTTCGTCGCGGCGGTCGAGCAAGGTGAGCACGTGCACGCTGGCATGCAACGCGGGCACGTGGTGGGCATTGATGGCCAGGGCGCGCTGGCAGGCTTCGAGGGCTTCGTCGTAGCGGTCTTCGGCTTCAAGCACACCGCCGTGCTGGACGTGCAGCCACGGCGCGGTGTCCGCCGGTGCGAGCTTCAGCGCCTCGGCGATCGTCCGGTCGGCGGCGGTGAAGTCGCGGAACCAGGCCAGCACGCGGGCGCGTGCCGCCAGCCAGTCGGCGTGCAGGTTCGGCCAGCCCTCGACCTCGTCGGCCGGCAGGTCGTACGCCTGCATGAAGCGCCACGTCGTCCAGGGGCCGCGTCCGTGCATGAGCGTGTAGGCGTAATACAAGGCGGCGACCGGGTGATCGCGGTGCCGACGGTGGCAGAGGGTGTGCAGGGCGCAAGACTGGCGCTCCCCGCCGAGATGCCTTGCCAGCCGACCGGCGAGCACCTGCCCGAGCACGCCCGGCCAGTGGCGCCCGTCGCCCAGGGCTCGGCTGGCGTGGAAGGCGTCGACATATCGCCCCGCATCGTACAGTCGTTCCACTGCCGCAAGGTCCGCCTCCGCGGCACCTGCCACGGGCGTCTCGGCGCTGGGTGTCTTGTCCACGGACGTGTCCCCCATCGGTTGATGCCCGCCCGGAGCCGGGCCGTGGAGCGGCTGTCGGCGATGTGCCGGACGCCAGGCTTGTGAAGCTGCACGGGGCCGAGTAGCCCCAATCGCATCGTCGGCTTACGCGTTGTCCGTCTGACCGGTGCGTCCGGTTGTCCGGGGCATGGTGCTGCTCCTGAAACCGAAACATGGTTATGACCACGTTTCAAGGCTTCCTGAGCCGCCCTGCCCGACGCGGAGAGGGACGCGAATCAAGCGTTCGACGGGGGTTTCGGCAATGCACCTGGCAGGGCTCGAACCTGCAACCTCAAGCTTCGGAGCCAAGGTCAAAGCCCCGCCGAAAAGCTCAGGAAACCCTTGTTTCGATCGACTTTACCGATTCTCACGGCCTGTTGCAATGCCTCGCATGCAACCGTGTTTTGAGGCAGATAATGGGGGTACTACCACTTCAAGGTGGTAGTCTACCACCTTCGGTTGGGAGTCCGTCAGCCGGCTCATCATGACATGTCGTCGGGACATGCCTATCCTCGTATTCAGCGGTACCGGTGAGTCGATCACCGTGCGGCCCGCGCCGGCATTTTGCCGGTGCGGGCCGAACCGCCTCATCGGTTTCCGCGCGTCGCTGATCGATTGCCCGCTTCGCCGCAGCCTCGGGCGGACACGCCCCTCAACCGATTCCGCTTTCCACTGGACGAACCCGTGGAGCGTGGGGCTTTACCCGTCGCCCGGGCAGCCGGTGAAAAGCGATCGGCTGCTGGAAACATCCCCCCGCCGACACTTCGACAAGGTGGCTCAAGCGCTCATGGAAGTTCGACGCCGGCTCGACATGAACGTGAATACCTTTGCCAGCATGGCCATGGGCGGCGACGGCTACGGCGAAAGCCGCCTCCGCATCAACGTGAACCGACTCCCGCACAGCCGTCCCTGTTCGAAAAAACGCCCGCCACGGGGTGAACCGTGACGGGCATGGGTTACATGTGCATCCGATCGTCAACATTGACCTGATGGTCACCAGCCGCGTCCTTACTGCAGCGCCGCAATCGCCGGGTTGCGGCTGCGGCCATCAGGGTCGGGCGAGGACTGGAGCCACACGCCCGCCAGGTCCTTGAACCGCGGCGTGTGCTCCTCGGCGATCTCGTGCTCGTAAAGCAGGTAGCGCAGCTTGCCGAGCCAGCCGCCGGCCTCGGCCTGGTGTCGCAGCCGCTCGTAGAGCGCCGCGGCATAGTCGCTCCAGCGCTCGTGGCGGCCTTGCCCAAACACCTCGCTCAGCGAGGCGTGCCCGGGGCTGCCCGGAGCGTAGCCCGCCTGCACGTGTTGCCAGTTGACCCGGTCGTTGTAGGGCTCGGCCCAGACGTGTTCGCACTGCCCGGGGTTGACCGCCTCGATCAGCCGCTCCAGCCCGTCGCCGGCGAGGACGTCGGGAAAGATCGGGCAGAGCATGCCGTAGGTCGGCACGCCGGCGTCCTGCAGGTGGTGCAGGGCCCGCAGGCGGCCTGTGGGCGAGGAGGTGTTGAGCTCCACCTCCTTCGCCCACGCATCGTCGAGCGTGCCGGTCGAGAGGCCGACGACGAAGCGGTCGGCGTGGTCGGCGAAGAATCGCACCCACTTCGGCGAGCCGACGGTTGAGTTCTTCGTCAGGATGCGGATGCGGAAGCGCGTGCCTTCGAGCACCATCTTCAGCGCCCGCTCGGTCGTGCCATCCTTGACCAGCTGCGGGCTGAACCCGTCGGTGAGCATGGAGAACACCAGCGTCTGCCCCTCGCCCCAGTGGCGAGGCTTGCGGGCGATCTGCTTCTCGAGATTTCCCAGCACGTCGGGCCACACGTACATCAGATTCGGATCGTCACCGGGCGTCAGCGGCTCGCCCAACTGCTGGCGGGCCAGTTCGGCGAACGGCTTGCGGTTGATCCGCAGGTAATTGCCGTTGTTCGAGGAGCAGTACCGGCAGCCGAAGCCGCACAGCGCCGACAGGTCGAGCTTGGCATGCGCCAGGCCCTTTTTCTCGAAGCCGGGCGCGGACTGGATCGGCTCCTTGATCGTCGGCACTTCGACGACTTTCAATTCCATGTCGATACCTCTGTGAATGAGTTTGATTTGGACTCGTCCCCGTCCACGCACACGGTGCAGTGGCGGGGTCATGGCGTGCGGCCGCCCATGGGCACGGCCTGACGCCATCTACCTGGAACCAACTCATGGACGGCGTGCATGCTGCACGCGTCGACGCTCAACAAGAGAGGGGTAGCAACGGGTTCCGAGCGCCTCCGATTCGATCGCCACGCTGAAACTCATCGGCCCGCGGCGTTGGCCTTGACTGCTTCAACCCTACTGTAGGCGCGAGGGGCATGCGTACCCAAGCATGCCTCGCCTCCCGCCCGTTTATTCGTCGGCGTCATCGTCCGATTCCCAACCGCCGGCGAGGTCCTCGGTGCCCGGCTCGCGCGGCGGGCAATCCACCTCGTACGGGTCGTCGCTGCCGTGGATCAGCTTGTCCAGCAGCGTGGTCATCTCCTGGTCCCGCAACCGCTGCACGAGCGTGCCGTGTGGCGGCAGGTGCCAGTAGAACCTGCTGTCTCGGCCGAAGCCCCGCCGGCGGGAAGTCACGTCCAGCACTTCCTTGGCCCGGCGGGCGGTGCGGTCGGCCACGCCGTTGCGGCGCAGCAGCTTCAGCGCCTCGCCCGCCGGCACCGGGCCCTCGGCCAGGAGCGTGTAGAGCACCCGCACCGCCTCGGCCAGGGCCGATCCCTGCTCGCCGTGGGTGGCGAGCAACTGGTCTGCCGTCAACTCGGTCGGCCCCGTCCACTCGAGCACAGCCCCCTCCTCGATGTCCACGAGTTGGAAGGTCGTGGCCTGGGGCGGTCGGATCAGGTTCATCTTCACCGGCGCCACCACGCGCCGATCCGGCTCGGCCGGGTGCCGGGCCAGCAGCAGGCAGGAGCGGGCGGCGCCGACGAGGCCGATGCTCCCGGCCCCGCGGTAGAGGGCCTTGTTGGCCCCGCTCTTGGTCAGGTGGCGGATCAACACGATGGCGGCCGCCGTGCGGTCGGCCATGGCCGCCAGGGGCGTGAGCACCCGCCGCACCGACTGATCGCTGTTGAGGTTGCCGCTGAAGTAGGCCGGCGCCGGGTCGAAGACGACCATGGCGGCCCGGTTGCGCAGCACATCCTCGGCCAGCCGGTCAAGATGCTCGGGCAACTGGAGCAGGCCCTCGCCCAGGTGCACGCGGTGCAGGTTGGCCCCGGCCACCCACTGCGCATCCGGTGGGCGTCGACGACGCCCAGCTCGAGCTTCGGTCCCC
>JBBDPC010000068.1:0-4583 GCA_040876735.1 Phycisphaeraceae bacterium
GGCCTGACGCGAGGACTACCTTCCACATAAAAGCGAAAGATTCTTGACACTACCGAGTCGGTCGGCCATCGCCGCATTGTCGATGATGGCTGGCGCTGCGCGGTGCGTGTGCATCCACCACGATCGACGTTCCCAACACAGCGCTTCATCGACGCGAAGCCACCGTCAGCCGTGACATTTCGTTTCAGTGAATGACTCCACATCTTGCTGGCAGCCCGCCCCTTGTCTGCGTTGGAATTTGTGAACAGGGAGGGTAAAGAATCGGCGGGCGAAGTGGTGCAGCGCTTTCCACCGGCCGTAGACGTCGATCGAGGACCACGTTGCTGCGGGCCAGAGGTCGTTGAGCTGCCAGTAGAGCAGGCCGTCCATCCGGCCCTGAATCCGACGTGCGTGCTCGGCGGCGTACTGGATGCACAGCGCCTGTGTGAGTTGCGTCAGCCAGAGCGCGCTTTCAAAGTCCTTCGGCGGCTGGAACCAGTCCAGCAGGTATTTGAAGATCTTCTGATTGCCCGCATTCGAACGCTGGTGATAGTCCATCACCCAAGACGTCAGGCTGCGATCCGCCGGCTCGGTGAACGCCTCGATCGTCCGGGGCTCGGGAAAGCTCTGGAACCCGAACTCGCGCATGAAGCGGTAGGTCCACTGCCGCTGGGCCTCGAAGGACTGGCCGCCAAACCAGACCGACCAGGCGTGCGCGTCGCCGCAGCGGTCGTCGTTGCAGTGCTTGCGGTTCTCGTTTGGCGTGTGGCCGCTGCTGGGCCAGTACGGCGTCACCCCGTCCTGCTCGGCAACCATGCCGGGTAGCAGCGGTCATTGCCTGTACGACACGCCCCCGTCGGTGACCGTGTCGATGCGGATTACCCTCGTCGCCTCGAAGCTGTCGGCGCCGGCCCGGGCCCCGTTTTCATCCTCGTCCACGCCGCCTCATTTCAACATGTCGGGCTCGCGAAACCAGGGCAATATGATGTCACTATCTGGCACCTCGTTCAGCTTGTCCACGAGGCGAACCTGGCGCTGCCGGCCGAGGCATGGTAACCTGCAAGCGGTCTCCCGGAGATAAGGAGCAGGCGATGAAGGCGATCATGGTGATGTTCGACTCGCTGAACCGGCACATGCTGCCGGCCTACGGCTGCGACTGGGTGCACACGCCCAACTTCCGCCGCCTCGCTCAGCACAGCGCCACCTTCGAAAACAGCTATGTCTGCTCGATGCCCTGCATGCCCGCGCGGCGGGACCTGCACACCGGCCGGCCCAACTTCCTGCACCGCTCGTGGGGCCCGCTCGAGCCGTTCGACGACTCCATGCCGCAGATGCTCAAGGAGCACGGCATCTACACGCACTTGGCTACTGACCACCAGCACTACTGGGAGGACGGCGGGGCGACCTACCACCAGCGCTACACCAGCTTCGACCTCATCCGCGGCCAGGAGGGCGACCCCTGGCACCCGATCGTGGACAAGTCGAAGGTGCCCGCCACCGGCGTGGGCCGCAACGCCGACGACCACGGCATCCACTACCACGACCGCGTCAACCGCCTGTTCATGAGGCGCGAACAGGACCAGCCCCAGCCGCGAACCTTCGAGGCGGGCCTGCGCTTCCTTGAGCACAACCACGACGCGGACAACTGGTTCCTGCAGGTCGAGACCTTCGATCCTCACGAGCCGTTCTTCACCCAAGCCCACTTCCGCGACCTCTACGCCGGGTTCTTCGACGGCTATGAAGGGCCGGTCAGCGACTGGCCACCCTACGCGCAGGTCCGCGAAGATCCCGCCTTCGTCGAGCAGATGCGTCACCACAATGCGGCGCTGATCTCGATGTGCGACAAGTACCTCGGCCAGGTGCTCGACGCGATGGACCGCCACGGGCTGTGGGAGGACACGCTGCTCACCGTCTGGACCGACCACGGCTTCCTGCTGGGCGAGCACGACTGCTGGGCCAAAATCTGGTGCCCGATGTACAACGAGATCGCCCGCACCCCCTTTTTCGTCTGGGACCCGCGCAGCGGGCATCGCGACGTGCGGCGGCAGGCGCTGGTCCAGCCCTCGATCGACCTGCCGGTGACGCTGCTGGCGTACTTCGGTCTCGGCGCGACCCCGGACATGCTCGGGGCCGACCTGGCGCCGGCCGTCGCCGACGACACGCCGGTACGCGAGGCGGCGATCTTTGGGCAGTTCGGCGGGCACGTGAACGTGACCGACGGCCGCTACGTCTACATGGCCGCGCCGCCGGCCGAGCAGCGCGACGCGCCGCTCTACGAGTACACCCACATGCCCACGCGGATGAAGGGCCGGTTCACCGCCGAGGAGATGCAGGGGCTCGATGGGCTGGCCGAGCCGTTCTCGTTCACCAAGGGCTGCCGGACGATGAAGATCCGCGGCGGCTGGAGCCCACTGCGGGAGGGCTTCGAGACGATGCTCTTCGACCTCGAGCAGGATCGGGCCCAGAACCAGCCGATCGCCGACGAGGCCGTCGAGCAGCGGATGCGCGATCACCTCGTCCAGTTGATGCGCCGGTGCGACGCTCCGCCCGAGCAGTTTGAGCGCCTGGACCTGATGCAGAAGACAGAAGTGTGAGCGAGCCGCGCGACCGGCCCGAGTGGCCGTGCCCTCCGCGCCGGGCACGGACACACAGGTCACGCTCACGCAGCCGGTTCTCCCCGAGGGCGGGTGACCGGCGTTCGCCCTGAATAAGTCGGACAATTTCTCCACAACAAAGCCGATCGCATCATCAATCCCCCCTCAAGCCACGCCCGTTACACCATTTGCCGCTGGCGGACCTGCTGAGCAGAGCGCTCGCTTGACAGCGAGTTAGGCCGCTCGTCACAACTGCAACCAGTCATATATCTAGCTCGAGCCTGAGGCGGCAGCCTGTCCGCTCCCAGAACGAAAGAGGATCTGCTGTTTCCGAAACCACTCCATCAGGTAGCCGCGCCCCCCCTCGCATCAGATACAGGTGGTTCACCCGAGCGTGATCGGGTGAGGATGGGTGTCGTGGGCAGCGTCTGGAACGTGGAATCGCCGGTGCCGAGCTGATAGACGCAGACTACGCTCTTGAATTTGCCCAGGTCCAGTGCCAGAATCCGCATCGTCAGCCTCCTTCTTCAGGATCGTATTGACGGGCTGTTCCATCCGCTCTTGAAGATGATCGCCCACGCCACCCATCGCGACCTGTCGGCACAGGTGCAGTACCTCAAAGTCGAGAACGAGATCCTGCGCAGCAGACTGCCCAAGCAGATCACGGTGACGCCGGCGGAGAAGGCCCGCCTGGTCAAGTTCGGCAGGAAGGTGGGCGGGGCGATCCGGGAGTTGATCATGATCGTCACGCCGCGAACGTTCGCCCGCTGTGTCGGGGGCGGCAAGAGCAGGGGGTGAACTCGAAGCGCAAGCCCGGCTGTCGTACTTGAATAGACCATTCATGGGATTGACCTTGACATGAGCCGAGCGCGCACCTGCTCCGTCGCGGCGACCGCAAGATGGGATGCGAGCATGCCGTCGCGCCCGGAAGGCAGATCGGTTTGCTCACCATGCACAAGCGCGTCACGAAAAGCGACGTACATCTGCTCAAACGCCTTTTCACTGGCGTAATCGAGCGCGGTCGTGCCATGAGCGTTGCGCAGTTCGAAGCGTCCCAGTTCACGGTCAAAGCGGATGATGCCGTCGGTGCCGACGATGTCGTAGATGAAACTGGCGACGGGTTCCTTCGCCGTGTGGCCGTAGGTGTAGCTGATCTCCACGGTCGTGTGGGCGCCGCGCTCGTGCTGGAGGTGCAGGTAAACGTGATCGGGATTTTCATGTTCCTCAACCCACGCACCCGTCGCACAGAAGTCGGTGACTTCCTGGCCGAGCCACCAGCGTGCCAGGTCGATCTGATGCACGCCACAGTCTACGAGCGGGCCGCCTTCATCCATTCGGCCGACCCGGCGGGCCTGCAAGCCGGACGCGGGATCGTCACGGCGGATGTACCGACCGTGAAAGTCCCAGACGTAGATCAGTCGCAGCGATCGCGGCTCGCCGATCGCGCCTTCCCCAATCAGCCGCTTGATCGTCATGGCCACCGGGCTGAAGCGGTAGGTGAAACCGACGGCAAGTCTCAGGCCGGCCTTGTCCATCACATCGATCATCGCCTGTGCTTCGGCATCGTTGACCGCCAGCGGCTTTTCGCAAAGCACGTGCAGACCATGTTCGGCGGCACGATGCACGTGCTCGGCATGACAAGGCAGGGGGGAGGTGATTGCCACCGCATCGAGGTCGGCTGCGAAAAACCCACCAGGCTCATCGAACGCATCGGGTACCGCGTACTTCGCTTGCGTCTACTGCAAGCGGTGGCTGTCGGGATCGCAGACCGCGACAAGTTCAAGGCCGGGCGTTGCGGCGATCGCGGGCAGGTGCCCGTAACTTGCCACCGCGCCGCACCCGATCAAGCCCATGCGGATCGGGCGGACGGTGTCTGTGGCTGACGGTGGTGCATGCGGCTGCGGATTCATGATTCGATTGTATTCCGTTCGCAGGTTTGGGCTTTCGTTGCGATGGCATCATACGCATCGCGAATAATTCGCAGGCGCGGTACGGCGCTTGTTCGGGTTG
>JBBDPC010000069.1:0-18470 GCA_040876735.1 Phycisphaeraceae bacterium
TGTTTCTGGAACGTAACGGCTACTTCAGCGACCGGGGAAGGCGGGCGAGACGCCCACCCCACCGGGAAAAGCGCCAAATGCACGTACCCTGCCACGATTCACTGGCGCTCAAGACATGGCGAGAACGTTGAAACCACGGAGGGAGACGGATGGATCCAGCGCATCGTCGCCTGTCTGTCCGAAGATCAGCATTGAGCAACAAGTGGCTTCATGGCTTGTCCTGCCTCGGTCTGAGGTGCGGGGCGCGTTCAGTTGTCCGCGGCTTTGACCTTCACGTGCATGCCGTCGATCGAGACGATGCGCACCGGGGTGCCCGCGTCGATGGTGCTGCCGATGGCGAGGCACTCTTCGCGCTTGCCATCGAAGAGGCAGGTGCCCACGGGCCGCAGATGGCTCATGGCCCGGCCGCGCATGCCGGCGGTGAGGCCATTGACGCTACGCGCCGTCGGCCGGTCGACCGCAGGGCGTGCGGCATCCGGGTCGTCCTCGTCCTCGTCATCGTTTGCCGCGCGTTGCTGCCACTGCGGGGGCTGGAGGGTGAGCGCGCGGCCGATCGGCGTGTTGGGCCAGAGCTTGATCGCAAAGCCGACGGCGAAGGGCAGCGCGAACAAAGCCACCGTCGCCCCGACGAGGCCCAGCGCGGCGCTGTCGAGGAAGAGGCAGATGATGCCGCCGATCAGCGCGGTCGCCGAGGCGATGCCGATGATGCCGCCGGAGGGGACGAAGATTTCGACCATGAACAGGGCCACCGCGATGGCGATGAGCACGATGCCCCAGACGACGAAGTTGGTGTCGTCGGCCGGCTGCGTCGGCTGCTGCTGCGCTGCCTGCGCGAGCGTGAGGGTGAGGGTGGTGAACAACATCACGATCATTATTGCCGGGCACGGGGCCGGGTGCCAGTGATTGCGCATTTTTGCGGGGTCAGCGCATCTGACCGTTCCCCCGTGGGGCGGGCGTGGTGGAGGAGAAGTCAGATGTCAGCGCCCCGCGCCTCAGGCCGTGCGACTTAAGTCGCACTGCCGCGTGTCCGGACCTCCCCTCAGGGGCGTGTCCGCGTGTAAAAGCTTCCGGGTTCGTCGGTGACTGCTTGAAAAGCGAACGTGGGGAGGGGAGAGGGTGTCAGCCGATCAGGCCGGCGTTGGTGGCGGTGGAGTCGGCGTCGGCGCCCTGGATGATGATGGGATCGATCTTGCCTTCGATGGTGACTTCGCCCGCTTCGTCGACGACGCAGACGGGGATCTTGCCCGCCTTCCAGTCGGCCAGGGGCAGCAGGGGCCAGCGTTGGGGGCGGGAGCGGTCGGGGTCGACGGTGATGTAGGCGCCGCCGGCGGCGAGTCGGTCCATGACCAGGCGTGGGCCGGCGAGCAGGTAGCCGATGGCGGCGATGCCGCGGGGGTAGTGGCAGAGGTAGTTGTTGATGTAGGTGTCGATGAAGCCGAGGGATTGTTGATGGGTGTTGGACATCACCTGGAGGTCCCAGTAATGCGAGCCGGGCAGGCCGGAGGCTTGTCCGAGGTACCGGGCGAGGTGGTCGCGCCAGAGGTTCTGGCTGACCCAGACGTTTTCGCACTCGCTGGAGGTGTGGCCGCAGCCGTAGCGTGAGAGGTTTTCGCGGATGGCGTGGGTGATGTCTTTCTTGAGGCGGTCTTCGCTGAGCAGGGGCGGGGCGCCGACGAGGGCGGGCAGGAGCAGGCCGTTGCCGGTGTAGATCGAGTAGCCGTCCCAGCCGGGCAGCTTGTCGAACGGCAGGGGCTTGCCGGTCCAGGCGTCGACGACGCCGGCGGCGGAGGGTTCGACGCAGACGGCGTAGTGGTCGCCCAGCCAGGCGGCGCGTTCGATTTTCTTGATGTCGTTTTCGACGGTGGTTTCGCAATGCTCCGCCAGTTCGCTGTCGCCGAGCATGGTGAGCAGGACGGCGGCGGCGCGGAGGGCGGCGGCGCGTTTGACGGCGAGGTAGGTCTGCTTGCGGGCGAACTGGACGGCGGGGGAGGCGTCGTCGATGGTGTTGGCGACGCCTTCACTGGGGAAGCCGGAGTCGTCGCGGTCGGTCCAGAGCAGGTAGCGGACGAGATCGGTGACGAGGGCCTGGTGCTTGCGGGCGGTGATCTTGTCGCCGGTCCAGTGGGTGTAGGCGTGGAGGAGGAGCAGGTAGTTGCAGTTTTCCTCGACTTCCATGTGGTGGGGGTAGGCCTGCCCGGTGACCTGCGAGCCGGCGCCCATGTCATGGCTGAGGAACCGGCCGTTGGACTTGTCGTGGCGGTGGCTGTGGTGGGACCACTGCTCGAACTGCATGGCCAGCAGGTCGGGCCAGAGGGCGAGGTAGACCAGGGCGACGTTGTATTCGACGTCGAGGGTGGAGTGGAAGAAGCAGGAGCCCTCCCAGACGCTGAAGAAGTCGCGCGGCTTGCCGGCGGGCTCGTCCTGGTACTGGCACCAGAAGGTGTTGGCCAGCCAGTTATGGAAGCTCTGGCTGAGCAGGTGGTACTGGGCGGGGGTGAGCGGGGCCTGCTCGATGAGCTTTTCGAAGCGGCGGGAGAGGGCGAGGTGGTCGTCGCGGGTGGCCAGGGCCTCGTCGAGCACGGCATCGAGCGTGGGCCAGTAGCTGTTGTAGCGGAAGGGGGCGGGGACGGCCGGCTCGGTTTCGGTGGGCCGGATGTTGAGGACCGGGTCGGCGACGTGAGCGCCCCAGACGAGCCGCCACTTGATGCCGCTGCCGGCTTCGGTGACGGGCAGTTCGCAGACCAGGCCGTTCTCATCGTCCCACGTGGTGCACTCGGGGTTGAGGCTGAGCAGCCGTTCGTGGGCCTGCACTTCGCTGGTGGTCTTGACCGCCTGGTCGGTGGGATGGTGGAACTCGGTGGTCGGCTGGAGCGCGTTGCGGTAGCGCAGGTCGATGCAGGCGCGGCTGGCGTCGCCTTCGCCGTGGGTGCAGGCGGTGATCTCGGTGTCGGGCCGGCGAAGGCGGATGAAGAGCTTGACCTTCTCCGGCGTCGGGCCGGCGGCCTTGTGCCAGCGGACGCGGGGCGCGGGGTTGACGCGCATCTCCAGGTAGAACACCGGCATGAGGCAGAGACGTTCGTCCTGCGGGTAGAAGACGCTGTGGACGTTGAACTCGAAGCGAAGGTTGTACGTCTCGCTGTAGCCGCGGTAGGTGATCGAGTTGGGCCGTTCGAACTGCTCGGCGTTGTACAGCGGCGTGGTGTCGGGGTCGGCGGTGAACGGCAGCACGCGGCGCGTGCCGTCGGGCTCGACCAGGCCGACCATCAGGTCCAGCGGCTGATCGAGGAACCGGCCCATCGCCGAGTGCATCACACGCTGCTTGTATGGCTCGAACAGCAGTGTGAAACGACTGCCAAGCCGTGCAATCGTCCAGCTCATCAACTGCATGAATCGTGTCCTTCCCCGATGCCGTTGCGTTCACCAACCACCTCGTGCCGAGGCTGGCATGCCTGCGCCCTTCAAGGTGGCTCTATCTTCACCTCTGAACCCGTTCTGTTCAAACCGACACCGGCAACGTCCGCCCCAGACGCCCCACCACCTCCGGCAGCACGTTCACCGCCTGCTCTATCTCATCGGCTGTTGTCTCCCGGCTGATCGAAAACCGCACCGACCCATGCGCCGCCGGCTCGGGCACGCCCATCGCCAGCAACACCGGGCTCGGCTCGAGCGAGCCACTCGAACACGCCGCCCCCGCCGACGCGCAGATCCCCCGCTCGCTCAGCCCCAGCAGAACCGCCTCCGCCTCCAGTCCCGGAAACGCCAGGTTGCTTGTGTTCCACAACCGCTCGACGCCCGCTTCGCCCGCATTCACCAGCACGTTGGGCACCGCCGTCCGTATCGCCGACTCGAACCGGTCGCGCAATGCCCGCAACTCGGCCACGCGATCCGTGTCCGCCATGAAGACCCGGGCGAGGTTCGCGGCGACGCCCAAGCCCACCACGCCGGCCGTGTTCTCCGTGCCCCCGCGCCGCTCGCCTTCCTGCGGGCCGCCGCGCTGGAGCACCTGCAAGCGCACGCGCCGCCGCACGTACAACGCCCCCACCCCCTTGGGCCCGTGAAACTTGTGCCCCGCCAACGTCAGCAGATCCGCATGCACCGCATCCACCGCCACCGGAATCTTGCCCACCGCCTGCGTCGCATCCACATGGAACACGAGGCCGCCGCCCCGCCCGCCCGCTTGCTTCCCCAGTTCCTCGCGCAACGCCTGCAACTGTTCGCCGATCGCCGCGACCGGCTGGATCGCTCCCGTCTCGTTGTTCGCCCACTGAATGCTCACCAGCACCGCCCGCCCCGCTTCCACCTGCCGACGCGCCGCTTCCACCACCGCCGACGCCTCCACCACCCCGCTGCGCCCCACCGGCACGCGCTCGACCACCACCCCCGCCGCCTCCAGCGCGTCGCCCGGCTCGCGCACCGCCGAGTGCTCGATCGTCGTCGTCACCAACGCCGCCCCCGGTCCCCCGGCCGCTTGCGGCTTGACGCGCCCCAGCACGCCATGCAACGCCAGGTTGTTCGCCTCCGTGCCGCCGGAGGTGAAGATGATCTGCCTCGGCTTGCAGCCGATCAGCGACGCCACGCTCGCCCGCGCCAGCTCCAGTCGCTGCCGCACCGCCTGCCCGAAGCGGTGGACGCTGGAGGGGTTGGCCCAGAGCTGCTCGTGCACCTCCGCCATGGCCGCCACGACTTCCGCCGCCGGCCGCGTGGTCGCATTGTTGTCCAGGTAGATCCACTGCATGGCAATCATTGTATGCCGAAGCGGGGAACAGCAGTTAGCCATCAGCCCTTAGCTGTTCGCCAGAGATGCGATGCCGCGGCTCCACACTGGCTAATGGCTGACAGCTAATAGCTAACAGCTAACCCCGCTATACTGCCCCCCATGACCGGCCCGCCGATCCGCACCGATATCGTCGACGTCTACGTCTTCCGACGACCGCCCGCCACAGGCGCCGCCCGCCGGGGCGAGGTGCAGTTTCTCCAGCTTCATCGCGCCCTCACCGGCGCCCTGCCCGGCACGTGGCACCCGATCATGGGGCACATGCACGACGACGAAACCGCCGCCCGCACCGCCTTGCGCGAGTTGCACGAAGAGGCCGGCTACAGTGCCGCGGCCGGGGGCGACCTGCTGGGCTTCTGGCAGCTTGAACGCGTCAACAGCTACTTCCTCCACAGCCACGAATCCATCATCATCAGCCCCTGCTTTGCCGTGGAAGTCGCCGCCCCGCCGCAGGGCCGCGAGCCCACGCTCAACGCCGAGCACGACGCCGTCCGCTGGGTCCCCCGCCCGCTCGTCGACCGCCACTTCCTCTGGCCCGGCCAACGCGACGCCATCGCCAGCATCGTCCGCGACATCCTCGAACCCAACTCCCCCAGCGAACCGCTGCTCCGCATCGACCCCGCCACCGTCTGACTTCCCCGTTCCCGCCGCTTGCGGCTTAGCGCCGCTACAATCCCCCTTTTGCCACCCACCCGAGACGCCCCGCCATGGACGACTTCCACTACCGCCAAGGCCAGCTCTACGCTGAAGACGTCAACCTCGACACGCTCGCCGACCAGCTCGGCACGCCGTTGTACGTCTACTCCCGCCACACGCTCGAGCAGCACTACGATCGCATCGCGCACGCTTTCCGCGAACTCGACCCGATCATCTGCTACTCGATCAAGAGTTGCGGCAACGTTCACCTGTGCAAGCTGCTCGCCCAGCGCGGCGCGGGGATGGACGTGGTCTCCGGCGGCGAAATCCACCGCGCCAAGCTCGCCGGGGCGGACATGAGCAAGGTCGTCTACGCCGGCGTGGGCAAGACCGACACCGAGATCCGCCTCGGCATCGACGCGGGTATCGGCTGGTTCAACATCGAGTCCGAAGCCGAGTTTGAAAACATCGCCGCCATCGCCCAGCAGATGGGCAAGACCACCCACGGCGCGCTGCGCGTCAATCCCGACGTCGCCGACCCGCGCACCCACGCCAAGACCACCACCGGCAAAAAAGAAACCAAGTTCGGCGTCGACATCGAACGCGCCCGCCAGTTCTTCGCCACCTACGGCCGCAACGAACACTGCCAGCTCAACGCCATCCACCTGCACATCGGCTCACCGATCTACAGCCCCGAACCCTACGTGCAGGCGATCACCAAAGCGCTCGCCCTCATCGACGACCTACGCGGGCAGGGGTTCACCATCGACGCGATCGACATCGGCGGCGGCTATGCGGCCGACTACGAAGCGGGCAAGTCGCCGGCCTACGACGAGTACGCCGCGGCCATCGTCCCGCTGCTCAAGGGCCGTGACCTGAAGGTCATCCTCGAGCCCGGCCGAACGATCGCGGGCAACGCAGGCCTGCTGCTGACGCAGGTGCAATACCTCAAGCAAGGCGGCGCGAAGAAGTTCGTCATCGTCGACACCGGCATGCACCACCTGCTCCGGCCGGCGATGTACGACGCGTTCCACTTCACCTGGCCCACCCGCATCGCGCCGGAGCAGACGCCCGAGCCACGCACGGACCAGATGGCCCTGCCCGGCCTGGAGACGGTCGACGTCGTGGGCCCGATCTGCGAAACCAGCGACACCCTCGCCAAGGCCCGCGCGCTGCCGCCGGTGCAGCGCGGCGACCGCCTGGCGATCTTCACCGCCGGGGCGTATGGCATGGTGATGGCCAGCAACTACAACGCCATGCCCCGGCCCGCCGAGGTGCTGGTGGAAGGGGATCGGTATCGCGTCATCCGTCGGCGCGAAACGTATGACGATCTGGTGGCGCACGAGCTGGGGTGAGGCGTAGGGGCCCACGGATGGAATCCGTGGGCTCCGATGAAGAGCAAGATCAGTCTTCGGTGCTCAGTTCCGGGCGCATGCGGCGCATGTGTTTTTCCAGGGCGCCGGGTTCGACGGCGTGGGGGACGATGTCGGTGTGTTCCAGTTCGCGGTCGCCGAGGCCTTCGAGGGTCATCGGGTCCTTGACGACTTCGGGGGTGAGGAAGATCAGCAGTTCGGTCTTGGTCAGCGACTCGGACGTGTTGCGGAACAGGGCGCCGACGAGGGGGATGTCGCCGAGCAGGGGCACCTTGTTCACGACGTCGCTTTTGCTGTCTTCCATGAGGCCGCCGATGACGATGGTCTGCCCGTCGCGGACGGCGACGCGGGCGTTGGCGGCGCGGCGGGAGAAGATGGGGGCCTGGACGGTTTCGGAGATGCGGATGGACGAGTCGGTGATGGCGGAGATTTCCGGGGCCACGTCCAGCGTGACCAGGCCGTCGGGATTGATGTTGGGCGTGACGGTGAGGATGATGCCGATGTCCTCGTATTCGATGTCGTTGATGACCTGCCCGGCGTCGGTGGTGCGGGAGCGTCGGATGAACGGCACGTTGTTGCCGACGATGATGGAGGCTTCCTGGTTGTCGCTGGTGAGGATGGAGGGTCGGGAGAGCACGTCGATTTTCGAGTCCCGGCCGAGGGCGCGGATGGTGGCCTGGACGTCCTGTTCGAGCATGCGGAAGACCATGCCGGCGCCGGGCTGCGTGGCGGCCTGGGTGACGCCGAGGCTGGTGAACAGCGTGGTTTCGCCCGAGTCGCGGGGGTTGATGACGGCCCAGTCGACGCCGAGGTCCTGACCGCGTTCGTGGGTGACCTCGGCGATGAGCACGCGGATGACGACCTGGGGCACGGGACGGTCGAGTTCGTCGAGGATCATGCGAAGCTGCTCGAAGTTGCGGCTGCTGGTGAGCATGATCAGCGTGTTGGTGTCTTCGTCGGCGACGACGCTGATGCCGCCGTCGAGATCGGTGGCCTCTTCGATCAGGCCGGCGGCGTCCTCATCGCCATACTGGGTCCAGCCCGGGGCATCGGTGACGACGCGGTCGGGGTCATCCTCGTCGCTGCGCTGCGCCAGGCGGTTGGCGGGGTCGGGGGCGGGGATGAGGTCGGAGGCGTCGCCCCGCCGGCGGCCGCGCTGCTGGCCTCGGTTGCCGCCGCCGCCGCCGGTGACGAGGTCGGCGGTTTCCAGCAGGTTGTTGAGCACTTCGGCGATCTGCTCGGCCCGGCCGTTCTTGATCGAGTAGACCATCACGGCCTGGGTGGCGGCGGGGTTGGCGTCGAGGTCGGTGAGCACCTGGTCGACCACCGCCAGCGCTTCGGGCGAGCCGGTGACGACGACAGTGTTCGTGCGTTCGTCGGCCGAGGCGGTCACGCGCACCTGGGGGTTGTTCTCATCGTCGTCGTCATCCTGATCGCGTCGGCCCCAGCGGCGGCGGGGGTCTTCGTTGCGGCTGGCGTTCCGCTCGCCGAACAGTTCGTTGACGAGGCGGGCGGCGTCGGTGGCGCTGGCGTATTCCAGTTGGAAGACGCGCACGTCCAGCGCCTCGGCCAGACCGCGATCCATGGCGCTGACGATCTCGACGACGCGGCGGACGTTGGCGGCGGAGCTGGTGAGGATCAGCGAGTTGGTGCGCTCGTTGGCGGTAAGCGTGGCGAACTCCGGCAGCAGGGGGTTGAGGTCGTCGCGAAGCTGCTGGGCGTCGGCGTGGCCGATGGGGATCACCTGCGTGATGATCTGGTCGTTGCCCGTGATCGCGGCCGGGTCGTTGCCGGAGCGGACGGGCACGTCGTGGCGGCGGGCGTCGTTGCGGCGAACGATGCGCAGCATCCGGCCGTCGTGCCCATTGTGAATCGCGGCGTATCCCTGCTCCGCCAGAGCGGTGTTGAGCACGTCGATCGTGTCCGCCAGCGACAGTGGTTGCCGGCTGATGAGGGTGATCCGGCCTTCGACGTCCACGCCGCGCACCACGACCAGGCCCGCCTCTTCGGAAAGATAGTCGAGCACGGCATCGAGCGGGGCGTCACGGAAGTTGAGCGTCAGGCCCTGCTCGGTGGTCTCCTGGGCGCGGCCGGCGACGGTGAGCGTCAGCGCGATCGCGAGCGAGCAGGCGAGCGTGCGGAAAGAGATCAACATGGCGGTTCCTCGATTGCCGTGCGACGTGCCGACGCCGTGCGGGGGGTGGTGCTGTCGTGCGTTCATGCGTCGTCCTCCACGGCTTCGTCATCGGGCGCGGGCGTGCGGTCGTCGATGTCATCGTGCGATTCGAGCGCGTCGTCATCGTCCATCGGTTCGTCGTGCTGGGCCTCGTCGTCCGTGCGGTCGTCGTCCGGCGGCTCGTCATCGAAGGGCGGTTCGTCGTCCGCGGGGGCGAAGTCGCGTTCGGCGTCACGGTCGAAGTCGGAACCGGACTCGGCTTCGGCTTCCGGTTCCGGTTCGGGGGCCGGGTCGGGTTCGCCGCCGAGTTGTTGCTGCCGGCGTTGGCGCAGGCGTTCGAGCAGGCTGCGGGCGTCGGGCGAGTCGCCGTCGGAGGCGGATCCACCGTCGCTGCCTGAGCGGACGGGGCGGGCGGCGGTGTCGCCGGTGAGCGTCTGGCCGGCGACGATGGCGTGGGTGTCGCCGTGGTGCTGGAGTTGGAGGCGGTCGAGGGTGATGGCGGTGACGGTGCGGCCGGCGAGGGTGTCGCCGACGGCGAGGCGGTGGAGCGTGCCGTCGTCGGCTTCGATGAGGGCGACGGCGTCGTCGCCGCGCATGGCCATGCCGCGCAGGACCATGTCCCGGCCCGGGTCGGGCGGCGTGCTCTCGCGCGGCGGCGGCGTGGGGCGTGGATCGTCGCGCGGCGTGGGGCGCGGTTCAGGCCGGGCGCTGCGGGTGCTGGAGAAGATGTTGCGGTCGATGAGCAACTGGTAGCGGTCGGCGGCGGCGGCCGTGTCGCCCTGGGCGAACGCGCCCGGCGCGAGCGTGCAAGGCAGCAGCCATGCCAGGATAGCGAGCAGGGGGGTGATGCGTCGGCTCATGACCGGGCCCTCCGCGGGCGCGGGTCGGCGGCGGGCGGGTCGGTGACGTAGAGCGTGGTGAGGCGGAGGTTCAAGGTCAACTCGTCGGCCCCTTCGCGGCGGGCGGAAAGCTGCATTTCTTCGATGCGGACGGGCAGGTCGGCGGCTTCGAGCCGGCTCAGCAGCGTGACGACCTGGCGCATGTCCCCTGTGCCGACGACGCGGACGTGGACGCGCGGCAGGCGGTCCGCGGGCTCGATCCGGTCGGGCACGAGCGAGGTGACGGACAGCCCGGCCTCACTGGCCCAGCCGCGCACCGCCTGGAGCAGGCGGGCCTCGGCGTCGGCGGCGCCGTCGGTCAACCCGGCCGCGCGGAGGTCGCGCCAGCGCGTCTCCAGCGAGGCGAGCCCGTCGTACAGCCGTTCGTTGACTGCGCGCTGCTCGGCCTGCAACTGGGCCTCGGCGGCGAGCTGCGCACGATAAGCCAGGGCCGGGGCGACGACGAGGCGGTCGCCGAGGAAGAGCACGATCAGCGCGAGCGTGACGAGGGCGATCAGTTTTTCACGCCGGCTCATCTGCATGGTCAGCGGTCCTCCTGGCGCGGCGTGAGGTTGATGGCGAACGCGACTTCGCCGGTGCGGGCGTCGGCCTCGCGGACGTAGACGAGCTTGGCGCCACCGGCGGCCGGGGCCTCGGCGCGGACCTGTTGCAGGCGGTCGAGCAGGTCGAGCACGTCACGCTCGTTGCGCCCCCGGCCGGTGAGCACGCCCACGCCGGCGGCGTCGAGCGTGACGTTGGTGGCCCAGACGTCGCCGCGCTCGGGGAAGGCGGTGGTCAGGGCGAGCAGCGCATCGAGATGGCCCGGCCGATCGTCCAGCCAGCCGCGCGCGGTGCGCAGGTCGTCGCGGAGCATGGTCGCCCGGTCGATCTGCACGCGCCGCTGCGCCTGCCAGTTGGCGTGGTCGGCCAGCTCACGGTGGAGCGTGACGATGTCCAGCACGTACCAACCCACGACGAGCACGACCAGCAGGCCGGCCAGCAGACCGACGCGGGCGGCACGGGTGAGCTGCCGGCGGGGCTTGCGCTGCGTGCGGGCGGCGGTGAAGTCGATCTCCAGCGCATCGGGGTCGAGCGTGGCCAGCCGCGCGGCGGGCGCGAAGCGCGGGGCGACGGTGGCGGCCGTGGCGGCGGCGGGGTCGGCACGGCGAACGGTGAGCGAGAGCTGCTCGCCGATGCGGGTGAGCACGGCAGGGTCGAGGCCGATGGCGTCGTCGATGTGCACCGACTCGGCCGGTCGGTCGAGCATGGCCAGGGTGCGGCGGACCTCGGCGGTGAGGCTGCGCGTGGCGGCGTCGAGGTCGTGCGGTTCGTCGCCGTCACCGTCGTGGCGGGCGACGCCGTTGAGCGAGCCGCCGAGGTGGCGGAGCAGGTGGAGTTGGCCGTCACGGCTGACGGAGAGTTCGCACCGGCCCGGGGCGAGGTGGAGCGTCAGGCCGTCGGCGCCCCCGCCCCCGGTTCCCCCGGCCCCCCCGGCCACCGCGGCGGGCGTCACACCCAGCAGCCGCAGCTTCGCCGCCTCCGCCACGCCGCGCAGCCACGCCAGCCGGTCGGCGGGCAAGGCGCACAGCAGCACGTCGGGCGCCTCGGCCGTCGTCGCCTCCGGCGTGTAGTCGATCACCAGCCGGTCGGCCTGCCCGGGGAACTCGCGCTCGGCGGCCAGACGCACCGCCCCCGCCAGCGCCGCCCCCTCGGCCGGCGGCATCGTCCGCGGCCGCACCGCCAGCCACCGCCCCGGCACCCCCACCATCACCGCCTGCCCACGCACCCCCGCCTCCTCCATCGCCCGCCGCAGCGCCGCTCCCGTCGCCGCCGCCTCGGGCCACGCCTTGGCGTCCAACGGCCACTCGACCACATGCCCCGCCGCGTCCGCCACGCGCAGCGCATGGTCGTCGACGACCATCCCAAGCTGTGGCCGGCGACGCGTCATGGCTCAACCTTTCCGTACAGCCCCACCGCTTCCTCCAGTGGCATCCCGCCACGCAGCGCCTCACGCAATTCCGGGTCCAACGGCCAGCCCCGCTCCGTCCAGTCCGACCAGCGCACCACGCGCGTAGCCTCGCTGGCCGTGTCAATCACCACCCGATACCGCTTGAACGCTCTGCCCGTGCGTCCGATTGCAACCACATCCACCGTGAACTGCGCCGCCCGGTCGGTCAGGTGCGGGCCGGCCTCAAACGCCTTGTCGTCGCCGATCACCTCCACGATCCACGCCAGGCTCGATGCCTCGCCCTCGGCGGTGGACGGGTCCAGCCCGACCCGGGCGTCGACCAGCGCCGCCGCGTCGCTCGCATCCAGCCCCGGCAACGTCGCCAGCACCGTTTCCGACGCCGTGTTGACGTTGATCCGCCCGAAACGCGGCCCGGTCTCGTCGATCGTCAGCCGGGAGGCGAGGGCGTCAAACTCCTCGGCCGTCATGCCGGAGTCGACGAAAAAGTCGAGCATGCTTTCATAAGTCTCCCGGTTGTTGCCCGACTGGCTGCCGCCGAGGTTCGACCAGACCGCGTCAAACCGCTCGCCCGACAGCTCCGCTTCCAGCAGGTCGCGCAGCGCGTCGCGGTCCGGGTCGTTGACGTTGATCGCATCGGCCGGCGGCGTCTCGTGGCTGTAGACCGTGAGAAAGTCGTACAGTCCCGCATCCGTCTCCACGCTGCCGGTGAGCGTGCGGCGGGCGGCGGTGTCGTCGTCGCCATCGTCCTCCGGCTCACCAAAGAGGATGGCACGCGACCAGCCGCGGATCAGCAGCAGTTCCTCCACGCTCTCCAGCGGACTGTGCTTGGGCAGGTAAGGCGGGTCGAGTAGCAGGTAATGCTCCGCCCCGGCGCCGGGCAGGTCCATCGCCTCTTCTTCAAACGTCCGCCAGGCGATCAGCGAGTCCGCCATCTCCTGCGTCACCCCCGGCAGCGCCAGCAACGCGTCCACGTCCGCCCGGTTCAGGTGCAGCTTGCCCGCTTCGTCGGCAATGCCCGGTTCATACCCCGCGCCGTCCGCCGCCGGCCGAATGAGCCAGTACGCCGCGTCGCCGACGATCACCCCCTCGGCCTGCAGGTCTTCCGCATCGGGCATCACGCCCGGCTCCGCCGCCAGCACCGACATCACATACCGCACCGCCCCCTCCGCCGCGCTCGCCGCCGCCGCCGCCTCCACATGGTTCGCCGACGCCCGCACCTCCACGCGCATCGACGACGCCAGCAGCAGCGCCGTCGCCGTCACCACCAGCAGAATCAGCACCGCCACGATCATCACCGACCCCGACTCCCGGCACCGCCGCACACCACCGGCGGGCGTAGCGGGCATCGTGGAGATCAAAGTGGGGCGGGCGTCTCGCCCGCCATTGGCCCGAAGGGCCAACAACATCCCGTGTTCGGTCCTCGACCGAACGGCGGGCGAGACGCCCGCCCCACTTGATTCAAACTGACCCACGACCCCGTTCATCGACTGATCCCCCCTTCCGCCGCCACGTCGCGCGACGCGGCGGGCAAGGCGATCACCCGCGTCACCCGGTAAGCCGTCTCATCATCCGTGGCGAACGCCTGCTCCGCTTGCCGACCGGCCGCCTGATGCAGCGCCACCGTCACCTCCACCGCCAGCGGCAGCGCGTCGCCCTGCTCGACCGAGTCCCAGTCCGGCTGCCACTCGGCCCCGTCGTAAAAGCGGAAGCTCAGCTCCAACGCCTCCGGCAGCATCACCTGCTCCACCGCCTCGGCCGTCACCGGTGCCAACAGGTTGTCCGTCACCCGCCGAACCAGCGCGGGATGTTCGCTTTCGCTCGCCATCGCGTTCGTCGGAAAGCTCACCGCCCACTCGACGCGCCGCACCCCGGCCGTGTGCGCTTCGCCCACCGTCCCGGCCGTCGTGTAACACACCAGCGCGTGCGTCGCATACCCTGCACCCACCGGCTCATCAAAGGCGATGAACTCCACCGCCAGCACGCCGTCCGGCCGCACGGCCCCCCGCAAGTCCGCCCGCAACTGCTCCAACGCCAGCTCCATCGCCCGCGCCGGCTCGACAATCCGCTCCGCCCGCCGATGCGCGTCCACGCTCGCCGCCAGCGCCCAATACACCGACGCGATCAGCAGCGTCGACAGCGACAGCGCCAGCAGCACCTCGATCAACGTGAACGCCGGCTTGTTCGCTCGCATCCTCATTCGCTGCCCGTATCCACCAGCGTGCTCAGCCGCACGCTCTGCGTTTCGCCGCGGCGCTGCCAGCTCACGTCCACCGTCAGCGTCTGCACGTCGCCTTCAAACTCGTCCATCTCCACCATCCACGTGTACCGCTCGAACGGCTCATCGAACACGGCCGTGTCGCCCGCCGCGTCCCAGTCGGCCGTGGCGACCAGCTCGTCCAGCTTCGACTGCGCCAGCGACACCGCTTCGAGCCGATGCCGGGCCATGTCCGCCGTGGTCGTGCCGATGTGAATCGCCCGCACCGCCACCGGCAACACGATCGCCACCAGCACCAGCCCGGCCAGCACCTCGATCAACGTGATGCCCTTCGCCGCTTGCGGCTTGGCGCGCTTCGTCACCATCACCACACCTCCCCCGTCCCCCCCACGGCCTCCGCCGACCGGATCGCGTACGCCTCATGCATCGCCCGCGACGCGACGAACACCGGCTCGCCCCGCGCCCCGGCCAACTCGAACGTCGTCGGATCGCACCGCCCGTTGGGATAAAACCGCACGTAGCCACGCATCTGCGTCGACGCCGACGCATGCCACACCGCCGTCACGTCCCGCGGCAGCTCCATCGGCCGGGCAACGGGCACGGGCAGCGCTTCGCCTTCTTCCAGTTCGTCATGACTCAACCAGAACTCGCCTTCCGTCTCGTCCACGTGCAGCCGGTAGACCCGCGCTTCGCTCACCGCCAGCGACCGTGCCAGCCGTGTCATCGCCACCAGCTCCCCCGCCGCGCCCGACGCCTCGCGCGCCGCCAGGAACGGGCGCAGCGCCGGCAACGCCATGGCCAGCATCAACGCCGCCACGAACATCACCAGCACCAGCTCCAGCAGCGTGAACCCCCGGCCCCCCCGGAAGCCCCGGAACCCCCGGCTTCCCGCCGCCTGCGGCTTAGCGTGCATCGTCACGCCAGTTGCCAATAAGTTCACCATCGCCGCCGCCCTCGGAGTAGAGGTCGTAGCTTTCCGGGTTGTACCGACCGGGGATCTCATAGATGTACGCATTGCCCCACGGGTCGCTCGGCACGCCGCGGCGCAGGTACGGCCCTTGCCAACTGTCCATGTTGCTCGGCCGGTCGACCAGGGCGTCGAGTCCTTCCTGAGCCGTGGGGAATCGGCCGTTGTCGATCTCGAACGCATCCAGCGCCGTTTCCACAGCCCGGATGTCCGCGTTCGCCGCCGTCACCCGCGCCTGCTCGCCGCGCCCGGTGAACCGCGTCACCACAATCCCCACCAGGATCCCGAGTATCACGAGCACCAGCAGCAGCTCGATCATGGAGAAGCCGGTCGTTCGTCGGTCGTGTCGGTTGCCATGTCGTTTCATGTCATCTTCCTAGTGGGGGTTGGGGATTGGGGGGTGGGGATTGGGGAAAAACAAAGCAGTTTCCACCCCAATCCCCAACCCCCAACCCCTAATCCCCGTTCATTGAATCAAATCCTGCAAACTCAAAATCGGCAGCAGCATCCCCACCACCACCGTGCCCACCACCGCCGCCATGATCACCAGCATCGCCGGCTCGGCCATCGCCACCAGCGTCCGCAGCCGGCGGTCCAGCTCGCCTTCAAAACTATTGGCCAGCCGCACCAGTTCGCCGTCCAGCCGGCCGGTTTCCTCGGCCACGGCCACCATCTCCGTCACCGACGCCGGGAACAGCTCACGCGCCTCGCCCAGCGCGATCGCCAGCGATTCGCCCTGCTGCACCCGCTCGATCGCCTGCTCCACCACGTCCGACAACGTCTGGTTGCCCAGCGCTTCCCGCGCCACCCGCAGCGCCCCGATCAACGGCACGCCCGCCCCCAGCAGCGTGCCGAGCATTCGGCAGAACCGCACCAGCGCGAACCGCGCCATCACCGTGCCGAACAGCGGCAGCCGCAACGCCGTCTGGTCCCGCCACCGTCGGCCGGCGGGCGTCGCCAGCGTCCGCTGCGCCCAGAAGCCCGCCAGCCCCAGCACCAGCCCCACCAGCAGCGACCACGGGCTGAGCACCATCTCGCTCGCCGCCACGATCACGCGCGTCAGCAGCGGCAACTGCGCTCCATACTCCTCAAAGAAGCCGGTGAACTTGGGAATGAAAAACACCAGGCAAAGCACCAGCACCGCCACCGTCATCACCGCCAGCAGCGCGGGGTAGACCAGCGCCGCCCGCACCCGGCCCAGCAGGTCCGCCTCGCGCGTGCGGAAGTCGGCGATCTGGTTCAACACCACGTCCAGAAACCCGCCCATCTCCCCGGCCCGCACCATCGCCACGTAGACCGGCGGAAAACTCCGCGGATGCCGGGCCAGCGCCTCGGCCAGCGGTTCGCCATCCACTACCGTGTCGCGGATCGCTTCGCGCTGCGCCTTCTCTGCGGCCGTCGACGCCTCGCGCGCGATGATCTGCAACGCCCGCCCCAGCGGAATGCCCGCCGCCAGCAGGTTCGCCAGCTCGCGCGTGAACGTGTCCACCGCCGCTGCCGACACCCGCTGCCCCCGCCGCAAAAGCCCCGCCGACGCCGCCTGCTCCTCCAGCGCCACCGGCGTCAGACCCAGCCGCGCCACCTCCTCCATCGCCGCATGCCGGCTCTCGGCCATCAGCGTGCCCGACTTCGACCGCCCGGCCGGGTCGATCGCGGTATAGCTGAACGTGCCACTCATACCTCGCCCTCTCCGTTGCCCGACGCCGCGCCGACGCCTTCGATCTCCACACGCTCGTCCTTGGTCACGCGCAGCACCTCTTCCACCGTCGTCAACCCAAGCCCGATCAGCCGCCAGCCGTCGTCGCGCAGGCTCGCCATCCCTTCGCGGATCGCCCGTTGCCGAATCTCGCCCGACGATCGGCGGTCGAGAATCAGCCGGCGAATCGGCTCGCTGATCGGCATCAATTCAAAAATCCCCCGGCGGCCCCGGTAGCCCGTGTTCTGACATGCCCGGCAACCCTTGCCGACGTACAACCGCTCCGGCAGCGCGTCGCCGAACTGCTCGCGCAGCCGGCGGGCCTGGTCGGCGGGCATTTGCGTTTTGCATGTTTCGCACAGCAGCCGCACCAGCCGTTGCGCGATCACCAACTCCAGCGACGACGCGACGAGGTACGGCTCGACGCCCATGTCGACCAGGCGGGTGAGCGCGCCCGGCGCGTCATTGGTGTGCAGTGTGGAGAAGACCAGGTGGCCCGTGAGCGAAGCCTGCACGGCAATCTCGGCGGTCTCGCGGTCGCGGATTTCGCCGATCAGCACCACGTCCGGGTCATGCCGGAGGATCGCGCGCAAGCCCTTGGCGAAGGTCATGCCCGCCTTGGTGGCGACCTGGATCTGGTTGATGCCGTCGAGGTGGTACTCGATCGGATCTTCGATGGTGACGATCTTGCGGTCGACCTCGTTGATGCATGACAGCCCGGCGTAGAGCGACGTCGTCTTGCCGCTGCCGGTGGGCCCGGTGACCAGCGCGATGCCATGCGGCAGTTGGAGGATCGCCTCGTAGGCGGCGCGGTCGCGGTCGGCCATGCCGAGCATGTCGATGCCCAGCAGCGCGCTACCGCGATCGAGCAGGCGGAGCACCACCGCTTCGCCGTGGAGCATGGGGATGATCGAGACGCGCACGTCGACGTCCCGGCCGGCGATGCGCAGCTTGATGCGGCCGTCCTGCGGCGTGCGCTTTTCCGCGATGTCGAGCTGGCTGAGGATCTTCAGCCGGGAGACGATGGCGGGCTGGAAGCGGCGGAGGTCGCCCGGCACGTTGGCCTGCTGGAGCACGCCGTCGATGCGGTAGCGCACGCGCAGCGACGCCTCGAACGGCTCGAAATGCACGTCGGTGGCCCGCTTCTCGATCGCTTCGGTGAGCACCTGGTTGACGAACTTGACGATGGACGCGTCTTCCGCGGCGGCGGCGAGGTCGAGGTCGTTGGCATCCTCGTCGAGCACCTGCACGCCCGACGCGCGGTCCGGGTCGGCCGCGCCGATCATCGCCTGCACCGTGTCGGCGCCGACGCCGAGGTGCTGCTTGATCTGGCGCTTCAACTCCGTGGGCGCGACCAGCGCGATGTTCACTTCCAACCCCGACGCGAGGCGCAGCTCGTCGAGCCCCGTCGTGTCGAACGGCCGGGCGGTGGCGACCAGCACCGAGCCGTTGTGCTGCTCCAACGGCAGCAGCGACCGCTCCAGCAACACGCGGGCGGGGAAGCGCGCGAGCAGCTTGGGGTCGAACGTGTGGTCGTCGAGGTTGACGAACGGCAGGTCGAACTCGCGGGCCAATGCCTGGAGCAGTGCGGCCTCGTCGCCGCCGGCCTGCTGGAGGCCGTGAAGCAGCGCGTCGTCAAGCGGCTTGCCCTCGGCCCGGGCGGCGCGGACGGCCTGAACCGCCTGCTCGCTGAGCAGGTCCTGCTCCCGCAATCGTGCCAGTAACGAATCTGCCATGGGCGAAGGTTCACGTTTCGGAAAAGGTGTCGCGGCGATCGGTGATCGCC
>JBBDPC010000069.1:18480-24669 GCA_040876735.1 Phycisphaeraceae bacterium
CGCCCATTCGGCCAGCATCGCCGGTTCGCCGGTCGAGTCGGCACGAGCGATGTTCCACAAGCGGATCACGCGGTCCGCTCCGGCACTGGCTACCATCTGCCGATCGGGATGGAACGCCACGGCGTGGATGTCACCCTGATGGGCTCGCCACATAGTGTGCAGATTGCCGCGGCGATCGGTGATCGCCACGGCACGGCAAGTCGTGCGGTTGTGTGAAACGTCGGCTCCACACCGAGGCGTTGGGGGCATGTCCCACCCCGGTGCGGGCCGACATCACTGAGCCTGTTGATCGCGGTCGCCCGTAGGGCCGGGGCGATCAGTCGAGGACGCCGGTCATCACCAGCACCGCCTCCTGGCGCGGGGTGAGCAACTCGCGCAGCGCCTCGCGGGCCTCGTCAAGCTCCTCGGCATGCTCGGCCCGGGCGGCACGCAGCGCTACGAGCCGTTCGTTGATCTGCGCTTCACTGGCGTCCTCATCGGCGAGGGTCTGGCGCAGGTCACGGCTGGCCTGGGCGACGGGCGGCAGCTCGCGGGCTTCGCCTTCGCCGGCCTCATCACCCCCGCGCGGGCCGCCAAAGCCCGCGCCACCCCGGCCACGCATGCCCATCATCATCCCCCGGCCGCCGACGCTGCCCTGGGCCTGGAGCGTCTGCACTTGCTGGATGCGCGGCTCGATCACCGTCCACTCCTCCGCGCTCAAGCCGAGCTGTTCACGCATGCGCTCGCTCATCGCCGCGCGACGCTCCTCCATCCGCTCACGCATCTGCTCGCGGTCGACCTGCTCTCCGCCGCGCGGGCCACGGTCGCCGCGGGGCCCCCGCTCGCCCCGCTCCTGTGCCATCAGGGCCGCCCCTGTCACGAACACCACCAACGTCAACATGATCGGGAACGCCTTGGAAGTCCAGTATCGCATGACGTATCTCCGCGCATCGCTGCGCACTTGCAGGAAGAATTCGCAACGCCTGTGCACCTTGCACGCGTCTCCACAGCCTCAACGCGACACCCCATGCTTTATTGCAGGCCGCCTGACGGGCGAAATGACCGAAGACCCCGGCACCCCGCCGCGGGCCTCCCTGAGAACGTGTGAGAGGTCAGAGGTCAGAAAACGCCCGCCTCCGAGTCGCGCCGCGAGGAAGAGCGGGATGAGTGAAGCTCAAATGACAAAATCCAAATGACAAATGTCAGAACCGGCTTTCCGTGGCTTTCATTTGCCATTTGAGCTTTGTCATTTGTCATTTCCCCTGATCCCGCTCTTCGCTGCGCTCAGAGGCGGGCGTTGATGGCCCCCTCTGCCCCCGCCGCCTCACTCCGTCTCTTGCGAGCGCACCTGGTCGGCGAACTGCGTCTGTACCTTCTCCAGCTTCGGCGCCGCCCACCGCCGCACGTAGGGATGCGTCGGGTTCCGGTCGACGAAGTCCTGGTGGATCTGCTCGGCCGGGTAAAACGCCTCCAGCGGTTCGAGCGTCGTCATGATCGGCGCGTCGTACACCCCCGACGCGCTGAGCTGCTCCATGTACGCCTCGGCGATGCGCCGCTGGTTGTCATCCTTGTAGAACACCGCCGAGCGGTACTGTCGGCCGTGGTCGGGGCCCTGCTGGTTCAGTTGCGTCGGGTCGTGCGTGGCGAAGAAGACGCGCAGCAGGTCGCCGTAGGTGATCTTCGCCGGGTCGTACGTCACGCGCACGACCTCGGCATGGTCGGTGCTCCCGGAGGAGACCACGTCATACCGGGCCGTCTCCGCCGTGCCCCCGGCATAGCCGCTGACCACTTCGTGCACGCCGTCGAGTTGGGCGAACACCGCCTCGACGCACCAGAAGCAGCCGCCGGCGAAGACCGCTTCGCGCACCTCGGCCTCGGTGGCGGGCGGCTCGTCGTTGACTTGCGCTTCGGGCAGGTCGGTCGGCGTGTGGCCGGGCCGGTCGCATGAAAATCCGCCAAAGCTCATCAGAAACATGAGCGTCGCTCCCATGGTCAGTGTCAGGTGTTTCGGCATGAGCCTCGGCCCCAGTTCCATACGGTCATTCTAGGCGGCTCGGAGACGCTTCGGGGAGCCCGTCACCCGCGGCGCCTGGGGATCGCGGGTTTCGACATTTTTCTTTTATTTTCTTGGCGATCCGGTTATTCTAACCCCAATCGGGCATAAAATGTGCCCGATGATGCTGGTCGACGCTTCGCCAACCGCGTGGTGTTGACGTTCGAAAGCCGGGCGCTGGGCCCGGCGGTTTAGCAACCGTGACTTGCCGCAGGTTCGCTCGTGAAAAACAAATCGCCCGAGGCGAAGCTTCCGACGGTCACAGAGTCTGGAGTTTCGCGATGAAGATCTATGTTGGCAACATGTCGTTCAACACGACGCAGGAATCCCTTGAGGGCCTGTTCAGCAACTACGGCCAGGTCGACGAAGTCGCCGTGATCACCGACCGGGACACCGGCCGGCCCCGCGGGTTCGCCTTCGTGACCATGGCTGATGACAATGAAGCCCGTGAGGCCATCGAGGCCCTCAACGGCCAGGAGTTTGAAGGTCGCACCCTGACCGTCAACGAAGCCCGTCCGCGCGAACCGCGCAGCGGTGGCTTCGGCGGCGGCGGTGGCGGCGGCGGTCGTCGTGGCGGTGGCTACGGCGGCGGCGGCGGTGGCGGCCGACGCGGCGGTGGTGGCGGCGGCGGCGGCGGCGAACGCTGGTAAGCCAACCACCCCTGACAACCCGTTGAAACGAACAGCCCCCGGCCGTGCAGACAGTCGGGGCTTTTTTATGGATCCACCCCTGGGCCGTTTCCGGCTCCCCTCCCCCCGGGAGGGGCTGGGGGAGGGGAGCCGGAAACGGCCCAAGGGCGAATCCCAATTCACTACAATCCGCCTTATGAAAATCACCTCCCTCGAAACGTTCCACGTCCGCCCGCGCTGGCTGTTCGTCAAGATCACCACCGACAGTCACCACGTCGGCTGGGGTGAGGCGACGCTGGAAGGGCGCACGCAGACCGCCGCCGCCGCCGTCCGCGAGATCGGGCGCATGATCATCGGCGAAGACCCCCGCCGCATCGAGCACCTCTGGCAGGTGATGTACCGCCGCACCTTCTACCGAGGCGGCCCCGTGCTCAGCAGCGCCATCTCCGGCGTCGAGCACGCGCTGTGGGACATCCTCGGCAAGTCGCTGAACGTGCCCGTCTATCAACTGCTCGGCGGTGCCGTGCGCGACCGCATCCGCATGTACGGCTGGACCGAGGGGGCCAAGACCGGCGACTACATCGAAAAGTTTCAGCACCGCCTCCAGTCCGGCCGGTTCACCGCCTACAAGTTCTGCCCCGTCGAAGCCTGCCGCATGATCGAGTCGCCCGCCGCCATGGACGCCGCCGTCGAACGCGTGCGCGAAGCGCGCGAGCTCGCCGGCCGGGAGACCGACATCGCCATCGACCTGCACGGCCGCGTCACGCCCGCACTCGCCCGACGCCTCGCTCAAAAGTTCGAGCCGTTCGATCCGCTGTTCCTCGAAGAGCCGGTCCTGCCCGGCGACACGGCCGCGCTCAAGGCCATCGCCGCCAGCACCACCATTCCCATCGCCACCGGCGAACGGCTGTTCACGCGCTGGCAGTTTCAGGAAGTGATCGAGCAGCAGGCGGTGGCGGTCGTGCAGCCGGACCTCGCCCACGTCGGCGGGATCTGGGAAGCGCGGAAGATCGCCGCCATGGCCGAAAGCCGCAACATCGCCGTCGCCCCCCACTGCCCGCTGGGGCCGATCGGCCTCGCGGCGTCGCTGCAACTGGACGCCTGCACGCCCAACTTCCTCATCCAGGAACACGTCACGCTCGGCGAAGGCTATCTCACGCAGCCGTTCGAGGTGGTCGACGGCCACATCGCCCTGCCCACCGGACCGGGCCTGGGCATCGAGGTGGACGAAGAGGCCTTGCAGGAGCACCTGTTCGACGGCGACTGGGACACGCCCACGTTCGCGCTCGACGACCAGTCAGTGGCGGAGTGGTGAGCCATCGCCCCACACGAAGTCCACGGATTATTGCGTCTTGAGCCTTCCACCCTCGCTTGCTTCGCTGTTGGGGCGCGTGCATGCGTCGTTCTATAAGACATGGCGGGTAGAGCCCAGGCGTTGATCCATCAATCACTGCTGCCAGGCCCTCGGGCAGTGGCGGTGGCATGAGAAGGATTCCCGGTTGGAATGGATGGCGTGGGGAAAGGGCGGGCCGTTACCGATTGCTCTTGCGTGCCGTGTCGATCATCGCGTGCAGCCGTTGACGCTCGGCTTCGCTCACGAAGGGCGGTTCTACCCTTCAATGTGACACCCGTCACGAGGAATTTGACACTTGAAAGTGACACTTGCGGACAACCAGCGGCTCCCGCCGACCATATGAAAGCCAGATAAAAACACACAAAACTTTTTACTTTAACGGGCTTGTGTGTTTTTGTGGCGAGGGCCCTTGAATGGAGCTAGCCGGGCTCGAACCGGCAACCTTCGCGTTGCAAACGCGATGCTCTCCCAATTGAGCTATAGCCCCGCCTTCGGCCCCGCATCATAACAACCCGCCGCCGCCAAGGCACCCTCCCGCCGACCGATCCGACGCGAAAAACCGTTACACTACCGCTCCGTCGCATCAGGCCAACCCGCTACCCCGATCGAATCGCCATGACCCAATCCCACACCCACGCCGCCGACCCCGACGCCCGCCACGCCAACTCCGCCGACCGCCGCATCGTCGTCGTCGGCGGCGGACTCGCCGGCATCGCCGCCGCCCTCCGCCTCGCCGAAGCCGGCGTCGCCGTCACCCTCGTCGAGTCCCGCAAACGCCTCGGCGGCCGCGCCACCAGCTTCGTCGACCCCGACACCGGCGAAGTGCTCGACAACTGCCAGCACGTCGTCATGCGCAGTTGCACCAACCTTCTCGACCTCTATGAACGCCTCGGCGTCGAAGACCGCTTCCGCTGGGAACGCGCCATCCACTTCATCAACGCCGCCGGCCACATCGACACGCTCGAACCCGACGACCTGCCCGCCCCCCTCCACCTCATGCGCCCCATGTTCCGCCTCCAGAACCTCACCGCCAGCGAAAAGTGGGCCATCGCCAAGGCCATGCTCGCCATCCTCCAGACCAACCCCCGCTCGCGATCCCGCCACGCCGACGAAACCTTCGCCGACTGGCTTAACGTCCACCGCCAGCCCGCCGGAGCCATCGAAAAGTTCTGGGCCCCCATCATCACCAGCGCCTGCAACGAAACGCCCGACCGCGTCGCCGCCAGCCACGCCCTGCACGTCTTCCAGGAAGGCTTCCTCTTCGACGACAGCGCGTCGGAGATGGGCCTGGCCACCGTGCCGCTGGTCGAACTCTACGACTCGGTCGAGCAACGCCTGCGCGCAGTAGGCGGCGAGGTGCTCACCGGCGCCAGCGCCGAACGCTTCGACTTCGCCCACGGCCAGATCAAAGCCCTCCGCCTCACCGACGGCCAGGAACTCACCGCCGACGCCTACATCGCCGCCCTCCCCTTCGACCGCCTCGCCAAACTCACCGACGACGCCATGGCCCACGCCGACCCCCGCCTCGCCCGGCTCAACGACTTCGAAGTCAGCCCCATCCTCGGCATCCACCTCTTCCTCCGCCGACCCGACGGCCAACCCGTCCTCACCCTCCCCCACCTCGCCTTCATGCAAAGCCCGCTCCACTGGATCTTCAACAAGGGCCTCGGCCGACGCCATCGCGATGAAAACGGCGCACCCGTCGACCGCGTCCAGCACCTCCACGGCGTCATCAGCGCCGCACACGACTGGGTCGACCAGCCCGCCGACGCCATCCGCGACATGGCCCTCGCCGAGCTGCGAAAAGTCCTCCCCGCCGCCCGCGATGCCGAGCTGGTCCACGCCCGCGTCATCAAGGAAAAACGCGCCACCTTCTCACCCCGCCCCGGCAGCGACGCCCTCCGCCCCGCCGCCGCCGGCCCCATGGCCAACCTCTACCTCGCCGGCGACTGGACCGACACCGGCTGGCCCGCCACCATGGAAAGCGCCACCCGCAGCGGCTACCTCGCCGCCTTCGCCGCCATGGACGCCCTCCACATCCAGCCCCACGGCGACCCCGTCACCAACACCCCCCCCACCCTCCTCTACCGCCTCCTCTCCGGCTAACCCCCCCACCCCCCGCGCAAAGCCCACGGCTCCCAGCCGTGGGTTCCCCCGGCGCGCAAAAAAACCGC
>JBBDPC010000070.1:0-105818 GCA_040876735.1 Phycisphaeraceae bacterium
GCCGTCGTCGGTCCGGCTGCGCTGAGGCGCGGGCGGGGCGGCGGCGGTTTTTTTGCGCGCCGGGCGGATGGCGATGGCAGGAGAGAGGCATTTTGGCAAGGCGGGACAGGCGTGAACCGTTCCCTCCTTTGCCAGAACGGCACGCACCATTTCGGCTCAGACTTCCCGGCGGCATCGCCCACCCAGCCAGGGAGGCTCCATGTGGTGTTCGGCTGGACTTGCTTGCAATACCGACGGCGGCTCGGCCGAATGGGCGGCCGTCGCCTGCGACAGCGGCACAAGGCATGCGAGGGCGAATCGAACTTTCATGTTGCAATCCTTGATAAAAGTTGGGTGGGAAATCGAAGGGGCGCCGTCCGCCCTCACTCTCGCGTCAGCTCAATGACGAACACCGGCTGGTCGTTGGGGATGTGCAGCGCCGCCCCCTCGACGACGCCCTCGCCGATCGGCTCCATGTGCCAGTCGTAGAGGGTGTAGCGCATGCCGTCGATCGCGTCGCTGTGGACCGTGCCCGCCACACGCGCAACCAGCACCGGCAACTCGCCCCGTACGGTCGGCTGCTCGTCGCCTTCGCCGAGGCGGAACCCGGTGTTGAAGCTGGTGCTCACCAGCGAGAGGGAGATCCGCTCCGCCTCGGCCAACGGTCGATCGTCGAGACTGCTCAAGGCGAAGGCGATGTATTTCTCGTCTTCGTCGATGGGCTCATAAATGCCTTCGGGGTTGTGAATGGAAACCTCCTCCAGCGTGACGCCGTTGTCAAAGGCGAGGGTGTCGCCGACCTCCGCCATCATGCCCGTGAACGCCACCGCGGCGGGCGCGTCCTGCCAGAGGTAGCCCTTCTCCCGGTCGAAGCGGATCTGCTGCGTTGGCTGGAACGGGTTGTGCGTCCACCGCTGCTCGTAGGTGACTTCCGGGCCGATGACCGCGTCTGCCTGCATGGCCGGGTCGATCCACAGCCGCACGCCATGTTCATAAACGGTGCCGAGCATGTTCATGCCGCGCTGGCCGTACGATCGACCGTAGGGCATCGAGTCGGGGTCGTAGAGCGTGTCCCGGCCGTAGAGGTATACCGTCGGATGCTGTGCCGGCTCGAAGTGCTGATGGCGGAACATGATCGCCGCCGCCCGCATCATCGCGGCCTGCACTTCGTCGTAGGTGAAGTGATACCCCTGCGGGTGCCAGCCGGTGGTGATGTCCATCGGCTTGTCGAAGGGGCGTTCGGTGGTGGCCAGCTCGTTCATCGAGCCGTCGCCGAAGTAGTGCCACACGACGAAGTCCCAATCCTGGATCGCCGCCAGCGCCCCGATGCGCAGCGGGAAGTCGGCCCGGTACTTGGCGGGCTGCTGAATGTTGGTCTCGTAGACGAAGTACGGCATGTTCGGCGTCCGGTTGTGCTCCAGCCACGGCACGCCCTCGGCAATGCCCGGCGGCTTGCGCAGCCAGTTGATCCACCGCCCATCGTTCGGCTCCACCGCGCGGGCGCTCAGTTCGGCGAGCATGCGACCGAGCTCATCCTCCGCCTGCTCAACCTGATCCCAACGGTCCGCCCCCACGCCGTTGACATATGCGTCGTGGGCGACCGCGTCCGCCTGCTGGTGCAGGTACTGCTCCTGGATGCGGTAGCCGATGCCCGTGTCGTAGATCATCGGGCTCGTGGAGAGACTGCGCCCCAGCGGTTTGACCGCGTCCGCTTCCGCCTGCTTGTGCGTGATGATCAGCTTCGTCAGAAACTCGAGCACGTCGCGCCCGCGCTGCTCGACGAAATCGTCGGGGCCGTATTCCTGCGCCAGCGTCCGCAGCGCTTCGGCGGCATGGGCGCCGGCGTCGTTGATGGCGACCTCGGCCGAGGTCGCCCCGGTCATGGGCAGGAACAGCACCGTGCCCTGGCTGAGCGACTCGCCCTCGAGCAGGCCCTCCCACGCCTGGACCAACGCCGCCTCGTTGCCGTACTTCTCCAGGAGGAACTGGTTCCACCGCGCGACAAGCTGGTTGCGGAAGTACGCCGGCAACTGCTGCCACGAACCGGTGAGCATCCGGCTGATCCACCACTCCTCGTTGGACAGCTCCCAGACCACGAACGTCGGGTCGTCCGCCCAGCGCAGCCCGGTGTAGGGGTTGTAGTGGTTGGCAATCGCCTGCATGCGCTGGATGGCCAGCGCCTCGAGGCGCGGGTCCCAGATGCGGGCCGGGTTGTTGCGGAGGTTCATCGCGCCGCCCGCTTCCTCGATCGCGGCGCGCCACGACTCGGCCGTCTCCGGCTCGTCGAGGATGTCCACGTCGTCCGGCGTCACCTCGCCGATGCGATTGAAGGCGTTGATCCAGATGCGAAAGCCACGCTCCCCCGCCAATGCGACGAAGTGGTTGACGTCATCCATGAGCGAACCGTCACCGGGCTCGAAGCTGGCGTCGGCATCGTAAAAGCCCACCCCCGTGCGCAGCGCGTTGAAGCCCAGGTCCTCGAAACGGTCCAGGAGGATGCGCGTGCTCGCCCGAGCCTGCTCGACCTTCTGCGAACGAACCTCCGGCGAGTCGCCCGGCTCGATATTGGACCGCGCAAAGTGAATGCCCGTCGTCCCCCAGTAACGCTGTCGCTCGCCCTCGGCCCAGAGTTGACCATCCTGCACACGCAAATACCGGCTCGCGGGAATCTGCTCCGGATCGACCGGCTCCGCCTTTGGCTCCACCGCCACGGCCTGCGCGGCAAACAGCATCGACATCGCAAGGACCGCCGCCGTCGTCATCCATCCATTCATCGTTCGTGCTCCTGGTTTGATGCAGATCAATATCTGTCCGGCACGCGAGCCACGCTCCGATGTTCAGAGCCAATATGGGCCGAGCGCATGGCCTCGTCGGGCAAGCTCGTGTTCTGGCCTTGCCCCGCGGCGGCTCCACCATACCAGCCGACGCTGACGACGGCGATTCGCCCGGGCAATGGGTCGTGGGATACTTTCAAAGTGGGGCGTCGTCCTTGGGAACACGGACACCCTCAGGTATCATGTGTCATCGACCCTGTCTGTCGCCGGCCGGGAGGCGGTCTCCGGGCTCCGATGGGCTGCCGAAATGGGCCAGACCGATGCCCGGGGTGGGCAACAGGTCTGAGCGCGGTCGGCGCACTAACGCCAATCACCGTTCACCCGAATCCCTCACCCCCAGCCCTGCCATGCCCGCCTCCATGGAATCAGATTTTCTGTTGGTATCAGTCCTACAGTGGCGTGATCGTGGAAAGGCTCTTCGGACGACTGTCGCAGGCGAAGTACGAACGTTCGGGATACTCGAAAGACTTTATGCCACAGGCGTGGGTACAACTGCGGCGATGGTCGGTGGTCATGTCAGCACTGGCTGTACTGCTGATCGTCTGTCCGGCGTTTGGCGAACGGCCTCGCACGGCGGTGCTGGTCAGCGAAGCGCTGCAGGACAAGCCCTACGGCGAACTGCTGGGCATTGAGCTTAACCGCCGGGGCGTGTCGCTTGTCGAGCGTACGGAACTGGACAAGATTGCCGACGAACAGCAACGTTCCGCGTTTGGCGGTGACGCGGCGGACTCACGGATCAGGATTGGCCAATTGGTGGGCGCGCAGTGTCTGGCGCTGCTGGACCGACCGGCGGCGGGCGGCGGCCACACGGAAGCAGTGCGTTTGCAGGTGATCGACGTCGCAACGGGTTTGCGGCTGGGGTCCGAGGTGGTTTTGGCAGATTCGCCGCAAGCCGCCGAGGCATCCGGGCGATTGTTGGCCGACGCGGTGCTCGACGTTTGGGAACGTTTTCCCGATGGTGTGGCGTCGGTCGTCGCGGTGACGCCGTGGCTGTCGGAGAATCTGACTCGGGAATACGATGCCCTGCAGACGGCGTTGGCGCAGTTGCTGGTCACTTCGCTGCAGCGGCAAGAGGGACTGGCGGTGGTGGAGATCGCCGAGGCGCGACGCATTGAGCGGGAGCGCAATCTCGGTGGGATAAACGCGGCGTCGCGTCCGGCACCGTGGGTGGTCGAGGGGCGCTTCGAGCTTCAGCCGATGGACCCGGGCGAACCTCGCAAGCTGGATCTTTCGGCAAGGTTGCGTCGGATGGGGTCGGACGACGAGCCGCAGGTGTGGCGACAGAACAACGTGCCGGTCGAGCAGGTTGGTTCGGTCGTGAACACGGCCGCAGCGGCCGCTGTGCAACACGCGCTGTCTGTGGACTCGCGCGATCGGACGACCGACAACAGCAGCAGCGTATTTGACGCAATGGTCGCGCGGGCGGATCGCTTTTCGACGGTCGGCATGTGGGGCGAGGCTGCGTCGTTGCGAGAGGCGGCGATCGTCGCGGACCCGCACCACGATCAAACCGTGGCCCAGCGCCTGGCTGCGGCATGGGACTACGCCCGGCTGCTGAGTGGCGGCCTGATGCGCGGCTTGCCTGAACCGGTAGACGATCAAGACCTCGAGTTGTGGACGGCGGCGGTTCGGCAGAGGCTGGACCTCTGGCAGCGGGCCATGTGGCATGCCGAGTACCTGATCATGAACCGCCGCATCGACAGTGCCGCGGCTCATCAAATCGCCAAGACACTGCTTGGGATCCCCCGACGTGGCCGCAACATCAGAGACGGATCAGCCCAGGTATTGATCGCCGCGGACGAAGATCGGCGGCGATTTCTTCTTGATGTGCTGCCCCGTGCGCTGGATCTGCCGGCACCGACAGATGGCGGAGGGCAGACAAGTTCCGACAGCAGGTTCGCATCCCTGGCTCTGGATTCGGCCGTCGAGCCATACTATGGCCGGCTGACCGCGACTGACCTGAACCTGTTCGCGACGTTGCTGATCTCGAAACTACCTGCCGACCTGCCGCCGGACGGGCAGTTCGTGCGATACCGCTTGCATGGGCCGGTCGATCGCTTGCCGAGTGAACACTACCACGGCTACGACGGCGTGCAGATCGAGCCGCCGGTCACAGCCGAACAGTGGGAAGCCACGATGCGCCGCCTGGCGTCGCAGTCGAAAGAGCAACGGCCGGCCGCCTGGTTGGTCGGCCAGTACGCCTTGCTCGCGATGGGGCGTTGGCAGGCCGACAGCGGCGGCGGGGCGCGACGACAGACGCTCTATGAGCGGGCCCGCGAACTGGAAGCAGCGTGGCAGGACCTGGCCGGACGCGACGCCAGGAACGACGCTCTGGCCTCGAGCATTGAAGAGTTGCGAAGGCGTCTGGAACCGCGGACGCGTTCGACGTCGGGCAGGCGGCCCGCACCCCCACCCAGGGTTGAGCGACCGGAGGCCATCATCGGCGAAGGGTTGGAACCGGTGCACCTGCGCATTCGCCGCGAAGACGGTACGCACGCCGATGCGGGATCGAGTTGGTTCGACGTGCTGCCGGTCGAGGGGCGGCCGCAGGGCCTGCTTAACATCTGGGTCGGCCGCAACGCTGTGTTCTACGAGCGCCAATTGGGCAACCTGGAGTTGGAACTGACACTTCAGACGTACCATCGCGTCACCGCCGCCCGATGGGATGGCCGGTATGCATGGATCGCCAATCCCTACGAAGGGGTCTATCTGCTGGATGCCGCGGGCGATCTCGTGGCGACATTCGGCAAGGAGGCCGGACTCCCGGCGGGAACATGGACGATCCTGGTGCAGCCGCTGGGAGATGGCCGGGCAATCGCGGCCGGGACGAATCGCCCGGACCAGCGCAGTTGGATCGCTGAACTGTGGCTGGACGAACAGGGCCGGCCTCGTGTCAAGCTGATCCATGCCGCGATCAAGCAAAGTGGCTGGGAAGATCGGGACGAACAGCGGGCCGACCCGGAGGCGACAGGCCGGTACGCGTGGCTCTGGCTCTGGGACCGGGGGAAAGCGGGACGGTACCTGATCGTCGGGCGGGAACATGCGTCTTTGCCGCTCGCGGTCGACCTGGCCAATGGCAACGTCACCACGATTGGTCAGCCACCGCTAAGCCGTGGCGTGGTCAACCCATTTTGGGGCTGGGATCAAAGGTGGTACTCGTTCCACGCGGTGACCGATGCGGGCGGCGGGCCGACCAATCTGTTGCTCAGCGCCGGGACCTACGGCGTCGCGCTCTACGAGGTCGGTGACCAGCCGGTTGGACCGAACCTGACTTTCCAGCGGATCGATCAGTGGAGTTCGCGGGATTCGCTGGACATGGGCAACGTCGCTGACGGGCGTTTGATTCCCCAGCCCGACGGGACAATGATGTTCGCCGGCTCGGGCGGCGGCGGATGGGGGCGAATTCATGTCAGTCTTGACGGTGCCGAGCCGCGCGTCATCGGCGAGGCGATCTCTCCGGCTCGTCTCCACGATTTTTTCCGCAGTTCAGCCGCTCCCGCCACAGGTCATGGCATCGTCATCTGGGGGCTGGCCGGTCACCAGGAAGCTAAGGTTCTGCGCGTGAGGCTGGCAGATTCAACTTGGGACTGGCGACGGCGTGAAGCAAGGTGAACTGCTGAACAGGAGCACCTTGATGACCGCCACGGACCCCGCGTCAACCCCTCACCTCTTGCCGCCCGACGGTTCGTGGTCGTGCAACACGAAGCGGGGGAACGCCTCAATCGGTTCGCTGTCATGCGTAGGTTCTGCGGCCAGCCGTCCGGATCGCGCTTCACGCGGCGACCCGCCTCGGCCAGCGACACCGCCTGCCGCGGCTGGCCACTCACGTTCGCCGCCCAGACGTACTGCGGCCCCGGTTCGGCTTCGACGAACTGCCCCCTCGAGCACCGTGCCCTCGGCGACCAGATTCCACAGCGCGTGGATCGGGGTGCAAGATGCAACGTGCCGGGAACCTTTCCGTCCCGGGGGGCATCCAACTTAGAGAGATTGGGCGGGGGCGGTGTGTCCCGGCACCCTCATCCCCTCGGACCACGGAGGCCGATCATGAGCAATCCGTCGCGCACCACGCTGATCCTCCTGGCGGCGCTGCTTTCGCCGCTGATGGCCCTGTCTGCCCTCGGCGAGGAGGCGGAGCAGGAAGCGCAGCCTGCGGAGGCGGAGGCGCTGCTGCAAGCCGCCACCACGCCTTCACCTGCACAGCGGGTGCACCCGGCCCTGCCCGCGCTGCCCACCGCGATGCGGAGCCGGGTCATCAACGAGATCCACGACTCGCCCGAGGTTCGCCGGGCCTTCGCGCTGCTCGACGTCAGCGAGCGCCGGAACGTCCAGTGGTTTGAGGGGATCGAGTTGCTGGAGCAGGCGGAGGCGCTATGGTCCCTGCAGGCCTGCCTGGTGCACCCCAGCGAGGACGTGCAGATTCATGCGCTGCGCGCCCTCGGCCGGCTCGGGAATGAGCGGGCAGTGCCTTTCCTGCTGATCTACGCGCACCACATGGCCGTGCTGGAAGTGGGCAGCGAGAACGCCACGATCCACGGCATCATCCACCGCACGCTCGCCGAGACGGTTTCGACGCTCACCGGGGTGCGGATCGCCCTGGACGGTCAGGACCCTCAGGGGCTGCGGCGCGGCATCCGCATGTGGGCGAGGGCGTGGCTGGAGCGCAGCGAACTGGGGCGGGAAGACGATCCGGCGGCACAGCCCGCGGGCGCGGCGGCGAAGGTCGGCCATCCCGCCGAGGTCGCCGGAGACCCGCCCGCGCAGGAGCCGCCGCCCCAGGACCTGGCGGCCGTGCTCGACGTTCCTCCCGAGCCGGTGGCCTCGGCCGTGATGGTCGGGCTCCGGCGCGACCGCTTCGAGACGGCGCAGGAAATGTTCGAGGCGCTCGAACTGCTTTACAGGCAGTTCGGTTCGGACGCCAAGGTGGCGCTGCACCCGGTGAGCAAGGTCGGCGAGGACGAAGAGCAAGAGCCGGGCAGGCTTGATGAGGCGGCCTACCTCGGCTTGGTGAGCGTCCACTACGAGCATGAGGCGGAGCACGACGTGGACCGTGCGGCCCGGGTCCTTGAGAACAACGGCATGGAGCCACTGGGCATCGGGCACAGCGTGCGGCGCTCCGCGACCGTCACCGTACCCGTGAGCCAGGCGCAGATCCACAACCACGGATGGAAGCCGGACCAATACTTCATCGGCACGCAGCTGACGCAGTTGGAGGGACTCTCCGAGATTGCCGGCGATGAGATCACCAGTCTTGCGCTGAGAAGCGCGGGCACCGATCCGTGGGTTCACCGCCAGCAGATCGACCAACTGCTGGGGCGGGCACGCGAAGCCGGCGGGCGTCTGGAGGCGACGCTGACGGTGACAGACACTGAGCGCTTCTCTCACACTAACATTGGAACTCAAGGCCGGTGGCGGTGGGCCAGGATCAAGGCTCGCTCAATCGAGCTAGACTTCGGCGGGGTGACCTTCGGCGGGGTGTTTGGAGTCGGCATCGAACCGGTGTCGCCGGCCGGACCCGGATGACCTGCGGGGCACGTCGGCGGAACGGCCCTGCCCCGAATGCGGGCGATCCGCATCCTGCTCTCCCGATACCATGGACCAACCTGATGACGCGTAATCTTGAAGCAGGCCGGTCATACCTGCGACGTTCGGCAGGTCGGCAGTCTGCGGCTGGGGACCGGCCTTCGCGCGGAGGCGGAACCTGATCGGTCCAACACCCGGCAATGACCATGGCACCATTGACACTGTTAACGTGGGCTTACTGGCTGGCGGTGCTGGGCGCGCTGGTGGGCGTAGGTGTGCTGGCCCGGGGGTGGCGGGCGCGCAGGCTTGACGATCACCCGATCTGCCGGCGGTGCAAGTACGACCTCTTCGGCCTCGGCAGCGATCAACCTGCGTGTCCCGAGTGCGGGGCGGACGTGCGTCGACGCGGCGCCGTCACCCTGGGCAACCGCGCCCGGCACAAGCCGATGATCTACAGCGGCCTGGCGATGGCGCTGCTCTTCGCGAGCGGAGCATACTTGGCCGACTGGCGCTACACCGTGATCCACGACCGCCCCTGGCAGTTCGTGCAGGCGGTCCAGCAAGGTGACCTGCCGGAGGTCGACCGCCTGTTGACGTTGCACCCCGAGTTCGCCCGTGGGCAGTACTACACCAACCTCAGCAGCAGCCATCAGCCGGTGCATGCTGCGATCGTGTTTGCCAGCTCCGATCCGGTGCTCCAACGGCTGCTGGCGGAAGGCGTCGACCCCAATGTCCCGACACGTGACGGCGACACGGCACTGCAACTGGCTGCCGAGCGGATGCGGGCAAGCGCGGTGGCGATCCTGCTTGCGGCCGGGGCGGACCCGAACCTGCCGGGCAAGGATGGGCAACTGCCGCTGCATGTGGCGATCAAAACCCGGTACCTGCCCCTTGTCCAGGATCTGCTACAGGGCGGGGCCCGGCTGGATGCCGTCGATGCCGAGGGGCGCACGGCTCTGCACGTCGCCGCGGCGGCGGGCGGCCCTCGCCTGATTGAAGCGCTCCTTGCTGCCGGGGCGGACGTGCACGCACGCGATGCGCAAGGGCGTACGCCGTTGCACATTGCAATGGCGCCGCATCGCGGATCGCGCGACATCAGCCTGCTGCTGCTCGATCACGGTGCCGACCTGGTGGCCCGCGATCAGCACGGCCACACCCCCGGCACGCCCTTCCCCGAGATTCGCTACGGCTCACCCCCCCGCCAGGAGATGGTGGTCTCCGTCTGGTGGCGGCAGTTGCAGCGCGACGCGTTGGACGAGGCGGCTGCGTGGCTGGAGGCCGCGCCCGAAGTGCTAACGGCCGATGCGGGCTACACGCCGGCGACGCTACTGCACCGGGCCGTGCGTGAAGGCGAGGTAGAGCTCGTCCGCCTGCTGCTCGATCACGGGGCGGACCCGAATCTGGCCGGCCAGCAGGAGGGGCGGACCGCTCTGCACGAACTGGTGTGGGCGCGTTCCGTGCATGATCAGAACGTGCGGCCGCCGTTGCTGGAGCTGCTACTGGAAGCGGGAGCCGACGTCCATGCCCGTGATGATGAGGGACGCACCGCACTGCACCTGGCCGCCGGCTGGCGAAGCGCCGGCGTCATGATCCCCCGCCTGCTGGAGAAAGGGGCGAAGGTCGACGCGCTCGACGACGCCGGGTCGCCGCCGCTGCACTATGCGGCCTTTCAGACGCACATGAACGAAGCGACGGTCGACCTGCTACGCGAGCACGGGGCCGAGCTGGATCTCTACACCGCCACGGCATTGAACGAGCAGGCGCTGGTGGCCAGTCTGCTGGCGAAAGCCCCATCGCAAGTCAACGCCCGGGACAACCATCCGGGCCGAACGCCGCTGCACATCGCGGCCCACTTCGGCCATGTTGAGCTGGCAGACTACCTGCTTGAAAACGGCGCCCATGTAAACGTCCTTGAAACGAATCACCCGCTTCGCCGCACACCGCTGCACATCGCCTTGAGCTACAACGAGCCAGCGGTGGTCCGACGACTCGTGGAAGCCAGGGCAGACCTGACGGCCCGCGATGCGCACGGCAGAACGCCACTGCATCAGGCGGCCGGGCGAGACGCCGACCTGGTCGCATTCCTCCTGGAGCACGGCGCCGACATCAACGCGGAAAACAACCGAGGGCAGACGCCACTGGACCTCGCCCAGCAGTTCACGAATCAGTCAGTTACCGAACTGCTGGAGCGCCGCGGGGCCCAGCCGGGCGACGGCTGAGGGAGCGGATTGGTGGCGGCCGTCACACCGCCACCTTGCACACGCTCGACTCACGGACCACGAGAAGGTTCGGCGTCATGGGCGTTTGCCGCGGGGCGGGTGGCTGCCAAGGTCTGCGGATCTGTTGCGGACAAGTCCGCCCACTGCTCCCATGCTGCGCGGGCCGCGGTGCGGACGGCCGCGTCATCATCCGCCGCGAGCTTTTCGAGCACGACGCGCCGGCCAGGCGTGGGCAGCGCCGCCAGTGGCGGAACCGCCATCCGCCGCAGCGCCGGGTCCGACGCCTCGGCAAGCATCGTGACCAGCGGATGTCGCGGTGCTTCGTGCGTCAGCCAGTTGACCAGGTGCGTGCGTTTCGCCTGTGTAAGCTCGCCGGCGTGCAGTTGCGCCATGAATCGCTCGGCCTCGGCCTGCCGGGCCGCGGTCGGGTCGAGGGTCTCAAGTTCCCGCAACAGGTATTGCCGGTCTCCCTCATCCTCAAGGCGGTGCACCTCCTCGCGCAACAGTTCGGCAACCGCCTCCCGCTTGTCGGCCGGCAACGCGCCGAGCAGTTGGATCGCTTCGCTGCGCCAACTGTAATCCTGCTCATAGCTCCGCCATGCGTCAACATACATCGCCGCCGACGACGCCGGCTCCATGCGGATGAGGTACTGCCACCGCCCCTTCAACGCGTCATAACGGTGGCGGTGCTGATCTGCCACGTTGTCGAACCGGGGCCAGTATTGCATCGCCATGCTGCTCGCGCCGCGGTGCAGGTCCATGAACAGGTAGTCAGGCAGGTCGTCGTCGCGGAAGCTGTGCCTCACGAGGATGCGGCCGGCCATCTCGAAAAGTTGGTCGCGGTGGGTGTGACGGAACGCGTCACCTCCCGGCCCTGGCAAGTGCGCTGCCAGGTAAAGCCAGCGATTGACCGCCCCGCCGCTGAGATGGATCTGGTCATGCCAGTCGTCGCTTGGCGGATCCTGTCGCGCTGCCATCCGCAACAGAAACCGCTCGATCACCGGACCGCCGAGACGCATCGCCATGCGCAGCGGTCGGTCTGGCTGTGAGCCATAGGCTCTGCGGATCAAGGCCGGGGTCAGCCGTGCTTCGAGCGGGTTGGTGGCCGTGCCCCGTTGATCGAGATGCTCATCCACCTGCCACACCGCATGGGCCAGCACATGGTCACGCACCGGAAGCTCGTTGCCCGCACCAATACCGATGTAGTAGCTGCTGGTTCGGACACCGAGATAGGGTGGGTGCGGGCGACGGCTCGTGCCGAGGTGGTCCCGGCCGTTCATGCGGAAGGTGAACCCCCGATAGCTGCCGGTGCGTTCGATGATCAGTTCGGCGCGCTCGGCCAGCCTCGCCGGATCAAGGTAAGGCGTCAGTTGTTCAAGCGCATGGCCCGCCACGCTCGCGCTGATGTACTGCTGCGCCTGCTGGGCCTCGTCGCCAATCCGCTCGAACACGGCCCAGGCCGAGGCGGCATTCCGCACCGCGTCGAGGTCGTACCGCCACCGCGCCCAGGCATCGAGCACCGTCAGCATGGCCGGCTCATCCTCGGCCGCGCGGCGCACCGCCAGCCAGCCGTCCTCGTCATAGCTCTGCATCGCCTCGAACCACGCGGCCGTCGGCTGGTAGTCCGCCAGCCGCGCCTGATTCAGCAGCGCGTCGAGGCGGCGCTGACGCTCGGGGAAGATCACGTCGAACGAACTGGACGCATGAGGCCCCGAACTCGTTCCCGAACCCGAGCCGGAACTCGAACCGCCGCCCGCATACCCCACCTCATCGCCTAACATCACCCGCGCGTAATAGGCCTCGGGCTCACCGATCGCGCCCCCCGAAAGCGTGGACGCCCGGAAGCGAATCCACGGCGAGTACTCCCTGATGCTCGTGCCGGCGCGACGGTACTGCGTGACCTGCAACGGCTCGTCGTCGACCGGCGGATCGGACCAGTGGGGCACCTTCTGATGAAACTCGGCAAGCGTCATCTCGATAGGCGTCTTGCCCAGGTAGACGCCGTTGACCCAGAGGTCGGCCCCGGTGGCATTGGTCTCGGTCAGTTGAATGGTGTACTGGACCGGCCCCACCACTGTGCCGCCAGAGCGCGGCGGCGAGGCCCAGCCGGTGACGTTGAGCACGATAGCATAAGCGACGAACAGCCCGGCGAGCAGACACGCCGCGGAACTTGTCCGCCCAGCCGCCGCGAGCAGCAACAACCCGAAGAACCCCATGCCCGCGATCAGCGCGGCAGCCTTCTGCCGCTCAGCCACATACGCAGGCAACTCATCCAGCCGCAGCAGCAGGCCGCTGGTGTGCGGCTCGGTGGCGATCAGCGCAAAGACCACCAACCCCAGTGCGGCCAGCGCAAGCGTTTCGACCAGGCGGGCCAGGCGCGCCGGCGCCGGTGCCGTGTGTGGCAACTGGTCGCCCCCGGGCATCCCCGCCCACCTGCGCCGCCGAATCGCACGCCATGTCAGCCACACCAGCACCGCCGGCCCGCCCAGCAGGAACACCGGCATCATCCACTGCACAAAGCTGTTCCACGTCTGCCCGCTCATGCGTGCACCTCCAGCCGACGATGCAGCCGCCACGCGCCAACGAGCATCGCCAGCGCCGCCACGGCAAGGGCAGTCCACGTCAGATAGCCATACCACTCGGTGTGGAATCCCTCCGCCACCAGCGTCAGCCCCACCGCCACCGTGCCCGCCGCGAGCAACGTGCCCGCGGCACGTTCACGTGTGGGCTGCCACCGCCGAACCTGCGCATACGCAAACACCGCGAGCAGCAGCACGTAGCCCGCCAGCCAGCCCCACGGCACGGCCAGTTCACTCGCCCGCATCACCGGGAACCACGGGTTGGCCAGCCACCGGTCCTGCACCACGCTGCGCACCGGGGTCCACACGAGCAGCGCCGCCGGAAGCCAGACGCACAGCACCGCCAGCCCCTCGGCCAGCAGCAGGTGCACCCAGAGCGCATCACGACTGAACCCGCGCGTGTAAAGGAAGCCCGCGCCCCCGGTGGCGGTGCGCTGCGTCAGTGCAACCACGGCCAAGGCGTGCACGCAGATGAACAACCACACCCACGGCATCCGCGGCCCCAACGGCTCGGGCCAGAGCAGCACAAACGCCACCGCCACCGGCAGCGCGACCAGCGTGGCCGGCAGGCTCCGGGTGTAGAGCCAGGCGAGCAGGTGGGGCTTGGGATACATATGTCAACTCCGTTGAGACATCACCGGCACGGGAAGGTGAGCAGAGCAAGGCCGCGGCGTGTTACTCGTCCCGCTCGAGTTTGTTCAGCCGGCGATGAAGACGATGGAGTCCTACATGTTCCTCATTGATACGCTCGGGCTGCATCCATGGCTCCATCGGCTCGGGCGGGTTCTCGAGGATCTGCTTGAGTTCCGAAACCCATGCCTCGAGCACGGCCCGCTCCTTGTCCGGCGGGAGCTGTTCGAGATGGTTCGCCGCATAGTCGCCGCCCAGGCTGCCCTCGCTCGCCCGCAGCGCCTCGACGTACATCGGCACGGTCGCATGCGGCTCGAGCCTGATCAGATACTGCACCCGGGCGAGCAGGCCCCAGTAGCCGCTGCCATTCTGCGGCGTGGCGGTCAGCTCCTTGAAGCGCGGCCAGTAGGTCATGCCCGGGCTCATGTTGCCAAGTTGTGGATCAAGGAACAGGAACTTCAACTCATCGATATCGATGTAGCCCGACGAGGCTTCCACGATCGTGTCGGCCGTTTGCCGCAGGTATTGGCTGTATCGCGTGCGAAACCGCTGCCCGTCAGGCATCTCCAGGCAGAGCAGACGATAAAGCCAGACGTTGACGTATCCACCATTGCCCACGCGCATGCCGAATTCGTCCGATGGGCTGTAGGCACTGCGATGCCAGGGCTGGCGTGACATGAAGCGGTAGGCGTCGGGCCATCCCATGGCGAGAGCTCGATTCAAGGCCCGGTTGGAGCGGTGGTTGTGCGGATAGCTGTAGACCAGCGCATCCAGCACACGGCGCTGCACCACGTTCGGTCCACTGCCGCCCTGAGCCTGAAGGTGCTCATGCATCGTCCAGACCGCGTGAGCAAACACATGGTGACGAATCGGTTGAGGTCGCCTGGCCATGATGCGCGACTCGACCGACGTGTGGGTGCTCAGGCTGACCAATCGATCCGCGTCCAACCGTCCGCTGTTGTAGCCGCCGTACCCGGCGCGGATCGCCGCAACCGCCGTGTCGGTCAGCCGCTCAGGATCGAGATACGGGACCAGTCGCTCAACGGCCGCACCGGTGATGCTCGCCATGTCGTACGCGCCACGTTGCTCCGCCTCGTCGGCAATGCGCTCGAGCAGCCGCCAGGCGTCATCCGCGCCACGCACCTCGTTCAGCGCATAACGGTGGTTTACCCACGTGTCGACCACCCGTTGTAGAGCCGGGTCTTCCTTCGCCCGGCTCAGCAGCATGGTCTCGCCGCGCGGGGCGAAGCTCGCCATCGTTGCAAACCACGCGGCATCGACCTGGCCGTTTGTCTCCTGCGCCGCCTGAAGGTGTTCGCGGACGCGCTCGTCATAGCCGGGGAAGCGCGGCCGCAAGCCCCGCTGAGCGTAGGCGATGTGGCTCTGGCTGCCCCCCATGCCGCCGCCGCCATAGAACGTGCCCCATTCGCCATCGAGCTCGACCTGGGCGTAGTAGTGGCGCTCGTCGTGGCCGTGTGATGGCGGCCAAGTGTAGCGCAGGTCCCTGACCGGCAGCTTCAACAGCCCCCACGGCCGGTCGAGATGTTCCTGCCCATCTTCGAACAGCAGGTCGCGTTCGCTCAGCCCTTCCGGCGGCTGATGCCAGTACGGCACGCGGGCCTCGAACGCTTCCATCGAAATCGTCACCGGCAACTCGCCAAGGTGTACGCCGTTGACGTGGAGCTGCACACCGCGATAGCCAGGCTTCGGCCCGAACACCAGCCAACCCGCCTGCTTGCGCTGGGGCTCGCTGACCAGTTGCATCCACGTCGGCGAGTGACCCGCAAACCCCCAGTGGCTCGCGAAGCAGACCAGCACCACCAGCAGCAGTCCGCCGCACCAGTTGCTGTACATCGCCGTGAGCATGGCGATCAACAGCCCCAGACCTGTCAGCGCCAGGGCGATCATGTAGGCTTGGCGCACCTCCGGCCGAGCGAGGTCCGGCAACTCGATGAACGTCCGCTCCCACACCAGCGGCAGTAACGCCGCGACTCCCAGCGCGCCGAGCGTGCCGGTTTCGACGAGGCGCGTCGACCAGCCCGGCCCCGGCATCGAGCGCGCCGGGCGAAGGGTTCGTCGGCGACGCCAGGCCAGTGCGGCCGCGGGGACAGCCACCATCACCCCCACGACGAGTCCGATCATGGTGGCTTCCATCATCGCGTCACCTCCACCTGTCGATGCAGACGCCAGCCCCAGATCGCCAGCAACCCCGCGGCCATCGCAAGGCTGGCCAGCGTCAGCCAGCTATGCCAGGCGAGCGTCGGCCCCTCGAACAGCTCGTTGCCCAAGGCGATCACACTCGCCGCGATCAGCCAGGCCGCCAGCCAGAAGCCCGCCAGCCCGCCGCGCATCGGCTGAGCCAGACGGATCCACACGTAATGCAACGATGGCAGCATCAGGGTGTAGACCAGCAGCGGCCGAAGCAGGAAACCGCGCTCGAGCATCGCCGCGCCGGGATAGAACGGGCTCAGTCGCACCAAGTCCTGATACGTCGCCCGTGCCGGCGTCCACGTCACCAGCACGAACGCCAACGCCACCGTCAGCACCGCCGCAGCGCTGGCCAGCATCTGGTGCGCCCACAGGCGGTCCCGGCTGAACCCGCGCGTGTAGAGGTAGGCGAACGTCCCGCTGCTCGGCCGGCCCTGCACCATCACCAGCGCGATGCTGTGCACCACCACGAACAGCATCACCAGCAGCCCCGCCTCCTCCATCACCGGCCAGTAAAGCCGACCCGGCCAGAGGACTGCAAAGCATGCCGCCAGCACCATCGCCACTCCTGTCACCGCCAGTTGCTGCCGCCAGAGAAATGCGATCAGCCAGACGTTGGGCAGCCATCGGCGCGGCAGGTTCATCGCAGCATCTCCTGCGCATCCTCGGTGTCCGTGGCGTTGTCCGTCACCGGCTGCGTCAGCGCCAGGCACAGCGTCTCCAGGCTCACCGGCCGAACGTGCGCGTCTTCGCCCAACCGCCGGGGCAGGTCGTGCAGCGCACCGTTGCCGCTGCGCACCAGCAGAATCTGACTGCCGGCGCTGCGCTGGCGTGCCAGCAGCTCCACGCCCGGCCCCGGATCCCGGGCGGGAGCTTCCGCTGGCAGCTCAACCTCACGCACCTGCTCGCGCAGCGTCTCCAGATCCTCATGCAACCGAACGAGCCCGTGGTGCATCACGATCACCATGTCCGCGACACGCTCGATGTCGGTCAGGATGTGCGTGGCAATCAGCGCGGTCGAGCCCCGGTCGGTCACATCGTCGCGAACCAGCTCGTAGAGCGCCCGCCGCGCGGCCGGGTCCAGGCCATCCGCCGGCTCATCGAAGATCAGCACGTCCGGCCGGCTGGCGAGCGCCAAGGCGGAGAGCGCCCATCGCTTTTGCCCCTTGCTGAGTTGGCCGTAGCGGCGGCTGGGATGCAACCCACGCTGTTCGAGCAGCGCCGTGGCGCGGGCCGGGTGAAACCAGCTCGACGCTTCACGTTGCAGGTGCATCAGCGTCTGGAGCTTCGCCCAGCGCGGCGGCTCATGGCCATCCCCCAGCCATGCCACGAGGCCGGAGGCCGCGGCGGGCAGGCGGCGCGCGGGATGCCCGAGCAGGCGGGCCTCGCCGCGCGTCGGCTCGATCAGGCCCATCAGCAGCCGCAGCAGCGTGGTCTTGCCCGCCCCGTTGGGCCCGACCAGCGCCACGACCCGGCCCGTCGGCACCGCCAGGTCCACCGGCCCCAGCGCCCGGCGGCTGCCGTAGTCCCGGCAGAGCCCGCGGGTTTCGATCACGGCTTTTTCGCCTGATGGCTGTGCCTGCTCGGTCACGGCTTCTCCTCCGTCGGCTGAAGGTTCATCTGCTCGGCCGCCGCCTCGATCGCCGCATAAACCTCATCGCCCGACGCCCCAAGCCGGGCGGCCTCGGCGAGCATGCGCTCGGCCATCTGCTGCAGCGCCTTCCGCCGTGCGGCCGCCGGGACGCCGCCGCCGCTTTCACGCACGTACACGCCCTGGCCCTGACGCATCACCGCCAGCCCCGCGTGCTCGAGTTCCTCGTAAGCCTTCACCACAGTGCGCGGATTGATCTTGAGCTGCCCGGCCAACGCGCGAATGCTGGGCAGACGCTCGCCCGGCGGTAGCCGGCCGCTGGCGATGGCGAACTTGACCTGCTCCAGAATCTGCCGGTAGATCGGCTCGCCGCTGTGGTGATCCAGTCGCAGGGAGAGTGGCTTGGCCATGATGCACTGTTGTAGTTCACATACTACAGTTGTGTCAAGTCATCCGATTCGGTCTCGGCGTGGCGCCGGCTGAAGCAAGGCAGGCGGCGTGGGACGCTGCTGCAGATCCTTGGCGACAAGGGCGTGGTCAAGCGCCGCAAGCCGGGCCGGGAGTATCTTTACAGCCCCCGGGCTCGGCGCGAGCGGGCCGGGCAAAGTGCGATGGACAAGGCCGTGCAGACCTTCTTCGACGGCTCGCTGGAAAAGGCGGTCAGCAGCTACCTCGCCCGGCGGAGCGTGGCACTGACGGACGAAGAACGTCAGCGGCTGAAGAAGATGATCGACGGCGACCGCCCCGGCAAACGATATAGCCACTTGTTCAACGGCGACGAGGCAGCAGCGATCGGGAAACTGCCGGTGTTCGATATGGGCAGCACCGGCCTGCGGCTGGCGGCGGGCGCGGAAGTGCCAAGAAAAAACGCCGGTTAGCATCCAAGGGCGCTAACCGGCGCAATGCCGACGGCAGGACTCGAACCTGCAACCTAGGGCTTATGAATCCCTCGCTCTGCCGTTGAGCTACGTCGGCCCGGAGCACCGCATTTTAGGGAACCTGCCGCAACCTTCAAGCGCACCATTTTACCACGCCTCCGCCGGCCCCCGACGCCGCCCTGCTCACCTCCAGCCGCCTGCAAATCTTCACGGCCGGCCGAGGGGCTGGCCGATAGCGATTGATGGAACCGCGAGCGAGGGCAAGACGTATGGCCAGATACAGGCACACGACGGAAATGGCGTGTCCTTACATCGACGACAACGACCCCCGCTGTGCCCATCGCTTCAGCCTCCGCCACCTGGAACAGGCGTTTCATGTCTGTGCCAACGGTGGCCATGCGTGCTGTCCGATCTACGAGCAAGTCTTGCGGGAGCAGCAGCAGCGTGAATGCACGACTGGCCTCACCATCACCCTCACCGTTGAAGGCCGGCAACCGGCTCCACGCCGTCTCCGGCTCGTCCCCCGCCCCGCCGCAGGCGACCGCCGGCGCGTCCTCGGCCTCCCGCTTCGAGCCACCGGTTCGTGAGTTCCTCAGCTACTGCCGCATCGAGTGCGGCTTTGCCGACGCCACCATCTCCGCCTACGCCGGCGACCTGCGCGACCTCTGGGTCTGGATGGTCGAGCAGCACCACGCCGCCTGGACCGACCTCACCCTCGACCGCATCGCCGGCCACCTGCTTTCGCTCCAGCACAAGGGCCTGGCGACCAGCTCCATCGCCCGCCACGTCGCCACCATCCGCGTTTTCGGCCGGTTCCTCGCCTCCACGCAACACCTGCCCCACGATCCCGCCGAGCAACTCACCCAGCCCGCCGCCTGGCAGCGCTTGCCCACCGTCATGGGCCAGGAACAGGTGAAGAAGCTGCTCGCCAGTCCGCAACCCGACCAGCCGCTGGGCCTGCGCGACGCGGCGATGTTCGAGTTGCTCTACGCCGCCGGCCTGCGGGCGAGCGAACTGGCGAACATGGAAACGTCGCGCGTGCATCCGGAACTGGGCATCGTCCGCGTGATCGGCAAGGGCAACAAGGAGCGGATCGTTCCGGTCGGCAAGCCGGCGCTGGAGGCGATCGCTCGTTACCTGGAAGAGTCGCGGCCGAGCCTGGTGAAGTCGGCCGCGCCGACCGACGCGCTGTTCGTCTCGCGCACGGGCGGGCCGATCACACGGGTCGTGGTCTGGCAGGTGGTCAAGCGTCACGCCCGCCGGCTGGGCATGGGGCAGATCTACCCGCACATGCTCCGCCACTCGTTCGCCACCCACCTGCTCGCCGGCGGGGCCGACCTCCGCGTCGTCCAGGAGATGCTCGGCCACTCCAACCTCCAGACGACGCAGATCTACACCCACGTCGACCGCAGCCGACTCAAGGAAGTCATCACCCGCTTCCACCCCCGCCCGTGACCGGTGGCACCCCACCCCCTCCCCCTCCTGCCGCCGTTAACCCCTTCACAAACATATCTTACGCACCGACCGCCCCGGAGCTAGCCCGTCAACGGGTTCACAGGCGAGAAGCGCTTGCAACATGCAGTTCAACCGTCGGTTAGGGCGAATCCATCGGCTCGCCGGGGTGACAGGGGGGTAACTTAACCACGGAACGGAAAACGCGAGGCGGCCACGAAGAGACAAGATCCATCACGAAATACACGAAGGCGGAGAAGGACACGAAGCAGAGAGCAGAATCGCCTGTTGCCCAATACTTGATCGTCGGGCGGATCAAGCATCCGTCGTATGGGGGCTCCTTTCCGTCCGAGCCGGCTTCTGTGAAGCCGGGTGCGGGCGCAGCCCGCAGTCGTGCGCGTGACGTCCACCTGCAACCTGCACGCCGCCCGGAAAGCGTGGGGCTATTGGGTTCACGCTCTCTTCTGACCGGATGTTTTTTTCCCTCTTTCCCTTCTCTCTTCTTTATGCTCTTCGCGCCTTCGTGTTCTTCGTGATGGGCCTTTCTCGACCCGGGCGAGAAATCCGGGCGTCTTCTATAGAAAGCCGACGCGCCAGGCGCATGCGCAGGAAGCTGAGGCGGGGCAAATAAATGCCGGTGGATCACTCTTCCGCGATGCGCAGCGCCTGGTTTTGCACCGTCTCATCCGTGCGCTGCGTGAGCGTCTGCTCGGGCATGCGGACGGTGACTTCGATGCTCGTGCGCTCCACGCTGTTGCGGCCCACGGCCTCGCGGCGCTGCAGGTCGAACAGCACCTGGGCCTGGCGGTCGCCCTGCGTGAGGCGGACGTTGATCGGCGGGGCGTCGGCGGGCAATTCCGAATCGTCGACTTCCAGTTCCAGCCGGTCTTCGATGAGCACGGTGGCGATGGGAATGCCTTCGATTTCGCCGACATCGTCGAGGCGGTAGGTCGCGCGATGGTGCATCGTGCCCGCTTCGTGATTCCAGGCGTGGCGGGTGTCCCACGTCTGGCCGGGCCGGGCGTTGGCGGGCGCGGCGACGAGCACCGCCAGCTCCGTGGCCGAGCGGAGGTAGTCGCGTTCGTCGGGGGCGAGTTGCTCGATCTCGACCTGCTGGCGGATGGCGTCATGGCCGGCGACCGAGCGGATGCTGCCGTCGGCGGCGACATTGACGCGCAACGGCTGGCCGGTCATGGCGCGGAGGGCCTGGTGCATCGGCGGGATGTCGCCGGCGTCGCGGCGGGAGTCGATCGTCTGCTGCCCGCCTTCGTCGTCGGTGATGGCCATGCGCATCCAGTCGAGCGTCAGCGTGCAGGTGGCCGAGCCGTCGGCGGCGACGTCGTCGACGCGCCAGGTCATCTCGCCTTCGGTGACCATCACCATCTCCGCCTGCTGCGATTCGCCGGCCACCGTCATGGTGGACTGGCGCTCGCGGCGTGACCACAGCTCATAACGCGCGGTCTGACCCGGCTGCCAGGCGGGACGCAGGTCGATCGCGGCCGGCGCGTCCTGTGCGGGGGCGGGCGCGATGAACGTGAGCAGGAGGAGGACGGCAAGTGGGAGGAAGTTGGGTTTCATGGTGGGACTTCTGGAGATGCCCACGGATTGAATCCGTGGGCTTCGGGGCGTTGTCTGACTTCTGACCTCTGCTTACCGTTCACCATCGCCGGGGCGGGTCATTGCCCATGAACTCGTTCCACTGGATGCGAACGACGCGCCAGGGGGTGTCGTCGCCGGTGCGGCGCCAGTGCAGCGTCCAGACGCTGGGGGCGACCATGCCGGGGCTGTAGGTGCGCAGGTCGATGGCGCTTCGGCCGGTGTGGTCGCCGGTGGTTTCGACGCCGAAGTCGCGGATGATCTGGTCGTCGATGCCGTAGCGGTCGACGACGGTTTCAAGCTGGCGTCGCAGCGGCCCGGCCTCCAGCCAGACGTCGCCGTCCGGGCCGACGAGGACGACGTCGGGGCTGAGCAGGCGGTCGATGACGTCGAAGTCGGCAGGGGTGACGGTGGCCTGGACGAGGTCGCGGGTGTGGCGTTCGATCTGCTGGCGGTCGGTGGTGACGGACCAGGCGAGGGCGAACACGCCGCCGGCGACGAGGGCGAGGCCGAGCGCGACGTGGCCGACGACCGGCTGGTTGCGCTGGCGGGCGACGTAGCGGAGCAGGATCGCGCCGACGAGCAAGGCGACGACGAGGGGCCACGGCCGTTCGAGCAGCAGATGTTCCCACAGCGGCGGGGGTTGGAGGTTCACGCCCACGATCATCGCCGGCCGGGCCGGGATGTTCAAGCGCGGGTGCGCGATCTTCCGATAACCGGAGGGGTTAGAGAGCTTCCAAGGGGTGCTGGAGCCGTGCGACTGAAGTCGCACGGCCGCGTGGAGGGGCTCAGGTCCTCGGTCAATTTTCGAACCTTCATGGCTGACGTGACGGATATTTTCGCGGCGAACCTGGCGGCCTTGCGGCGGACGGAGCCGGAACTGGCCGAGCGGCTGGAGCAGACCGAGCCGGCGGCGGTGACGTGGCATGCGAGCAAGGCGGGGCCCTGGAGCGCGACGGTGGAGCAGGAGGGTCGGCCGCTCTGGCTGGCGAGTCGGTTCGACCCGGCGCAGGAGGCGCAGCGGCTGGTGGGCGAGGTGGATTACGGGGCGGCGGCGGCGGTGGTGGTGATGGGGCTGGGGGTGGGGCATCACGTGCAGGCGGTGGCCGAGGCGGCGGGGGAGCGGACGCTGCTGGTGGTCTTTGAGCCGGACGCGCGGCTGCTGCGGGCGGTGCTGGAGAAGGTGGATCACACAAGCTGGCTGGGTCGGCCGAACGTGGTGGTGGTCGCTGGAGAGGTGGATCGCTCGGCGTTCATGCAGCGGGCGGACCGCTATGCGGGCGTGCTGACGCAGGGCACGAAGCTGGTGACGCACCCGCCGACGCGGCAGCGCGACCCGGCGGCGATTGCGCGTTTCAGCGAGATCGTGACGGACACGCTGGCGTTTTGCCGAACGAACGTGGCGACCGTGCTGGTGAACGCGGCGCGGACGTGCCAGAACCTGGCGAACAACCTTGGGCGGTATCACGCGGGGGAGACGATCGACGCATTAGAAGATGCGGCGAAGGGGTGGCCGGCGGTCTGCGTGGCGGCGGGGCCGAGCCTGGCGCGGAACGTGAAGCTGCTTTGCGACCCGGCGGTGCGGCGGAACGTGGTGGTGATTTCCGTGCAGACGACGCTCAAGCCGTTGCTGGCCCACGGCATTCGGCCGGACTTCGTGACGGCGCTGGACTACTCGGCGATCAGCAAGCAGTTTTACGAAGGGCTGCCCCCCCTGCCGGACGTGACGCTGGTGGCCGAGCCGAAGGCGCACGCGGACGTGCTCGACGCGTTTCCCGGGCCGGTGCGCGTGCTCAAGAGCAGCTTCAACGATCAGGTGCTCGGCCCGCTCGCCCGGCCGCGACAGGGGCTGCCCAGCGGCGCGACGGTGGCGCACCTTTCGTTCTACCTGGCGCAGTTCCTCGGCTGCGATCCGATCGCGTTCATCGGGCAGGATCTCGGCTTTTCCGACGGCCTCTACTACAGCCCCGGTACAGCGGTGCATGACGTCTGGTCGCCCGAGCTGTCGCCGCTGAACACGCTGGAGATGATGGAGTGGACGCGCATCGCGCGCGGGCGGGCGACGCAGCGGCGGTTTGAAGACGTGCACGGCCAACCGATCTTCTCCGACGAACAGATGATCACCTACCTCAAGCAGTTCGAGCGCGACTTTGCCAATGCGGAGCAGACGGTGATCGACGCGACAGAGGGCGGCATGGTCAAGGCGCACGTGACCCGGCTGACGCTGGCCGAGACCTTGGCGCGGTATGCGACGCGGCCGGCGCTGGCAATGCCGGAAGCGCGGGCGGCACTGGACGGCGAGCGGTTGCGTGCGGTGCTGGCGTTGCTGGAGCAGCGAACGCGGGAGGTGCAGGAAGTGAAGCAGACCGGTCGGCGGACGGTGCCGCTGCTGAAGCAGATGATCGAGCACCAGCGCGACCGCGAGCGGGTGAACCAGTTGTTCGCACGCATCGACAAGCTGCGCAAGCGGGCGGACACGGACTTGCGGGACGCGTTTCAACTGGTGAACACGTTGAACACGGTGGGCGCGTTTCGGCGGGCGCGGGCGGACCGTGCGATCGCCATCGACCCCGCGGCCGGCTACGAACGACAGGCCCGGCAGATCGAGCGCGACCTGGACAACGTCGACTGGCTGATGCAGGCGTGCGATGAAGCGCTGCGCATCTTCCACGAAGCGACGCAGCGCGTGCGCGGGCAGTTGGCGCAGACAACCAACCCGCTGATGACCTCTGACTGTTGAACCCATGCCCACCATCGCCCTCATCGTGACTGACACGCAGCGCACCCGCCTGGGCCACCCGGCCCGGCTGGGCGATGTGCTGGGCGGCGTCAACGTGCTCACGCACACGCTTCGCCGGGCGAGCGGGGTAGCGGCGGTGCGGCGGCTGGTGCTCGTGCATCCGCCGGGGCAGGCCGAGGCGGTGCGCACGCTGATGGGCGATGCGCGGTTCGACAAGCCGGTGCATCTGTTTGAGGCGGCGGCGGCCGAGCCGGGGGCGCAGGCGCATGATGCGCGGTGGGTGGCGGCGCGGAGATGGGCGGTGACGGCATGGCGCGGCGGACTGGGCGGCGCGACGGTGTATGACGAGTTGCTGCCTGCCGCGCCGCTGGCCGACGCGATGCGGGCGCATGAGGCGACCTCGGCGTTGCTGCTGCGGGCCGAGTGGTGCCTGTTCGACCCGGCACTGGCGGCGAGCCAGCTTGCGCTGCACCTCGAGCAGCCCGACGCGTACAAGCTTTCGTTCACGCAAGCGCCGCCGGGGCTGTCGGGGCTGGTGGCGCATCGCGACGTGATCGGCCGGCTTGTTGAGAGCGGCGCGGCGTTCGGCACGGGGCTGGGCTACCAACCGCGACGGCCGCAGGGCGACCCGATCACACGCGAGCTGAACCGACCGGTGCCGCCGAGCGTGCGCGACACGTACCGCCGATTCGTCTACGACACGCCGCGCAGCATCGACCTGCTGCGCACCATCGCCGACCGGCTGGGCGATGCGCTGCCGACCGCCGACGCCGTGGCCGTCACCGATGCCGCCCGCGCCGTCGAAGCCGATGACGCCGACTGGCCGTGGCGCTGCCTGCCGCAACAGGTGACGCTGGAGCTGACGCCGCGGCGCGCTGTCACTGGCCCGATCACGCCGCACCACCATGTCGCCTTCGACCGGCCGGACCTCGACGTCGACCTCGCCCGCCGCATCATCGACCAACTGGCCGACCCCGCGGCCGCCGGCGACGTGGCGCTGCGCCTCGGCGGGTTGGGTGATGCGCTGCTGCATCCGCAATGGGACGCGATCGTCGCCGCGGCGCAAGAGGCGGGGGTGATGAGCATCGGCGTCGACACCGACCTGCTTTGCGACCGCGCCACGCTCGACCGGCTGCTGGCGTTGCCGATCGACCTGCTCACCGTCCGCCTCAACGCCGACACCGCCGCGACGTACAGGGCGGTCATGGGCGACGACCGTTTCGAGCAGGTGGCGGAAAACCTGCAATACCTGTTCGACCGTCGGCGTGAGGCACTGGCGGCCGGCCGATCGCCGGTGAAGTGGATCGTGCCCCGGCTGGTGAAGACGGCGGAGACGCTGGCGGACATGGAAAGTTTTTTCCAGCGTTGGATGATGATCGAAGGGCATGCCGTGATCGAGCCGGCGCAGTCGGGCGGCGGGTTGATACCGGAGCAGAGCCCGGTGCCGATGGCTCCGCCGCACCGTCGGCCGTGCCGGCAGATGGCGGGCCGGATGACGATTTTGAGCAACGGTCAGGTCGCGTTGTGCGACCAGGACTGGCAGGGCCAGGCGGCGCTGGGCGAAGCGCAGACGGCGACGTTGCTGGCGATCTGGCAGCGCATGGCCGGGCCGGCGGCACAGCATGCGGCCGGGCGCTTTGACGCGTTGCCGTTGTGTGCACGTTGCAGCGAATGGCATCGGCCGTAGCCGCGCAGCGCACGCGGAGCGCGCTCCGCGTGCGCTGCGCGGCTAATTGAAGGAATGGACTGTTGACCACGTTGTGCATCATTCTCGCGCGGGCGGGCAGCAAGGGGTTGCCGAACAAGAACGCCCTGCCGGTCGCCGGCCGACCGATGATCGTCTGGACGATCGAGCACGCCCTGCGTTCGCGGGCCGTGCGACACACGGTCGTCTCCACCGACGGTGAGGCACTGAAGGCCATCGCGCGCGAGCACGCGCTGCACGTCGTCGATCGGCCGGCGGCGCTGGCGCACGACACGGCCACGGTGGACGCCGCCGCCCGGCATGCCGTGGAAGCCGTCGAGGCCGAGCGCGGTGCGGCGTATGACGCGGTGGTGATTCTCTACGGCAACGTGCCGGTTCGGCCGGTGGACCTGATCGACCGCGCGGTGCTGAAGCTGCGCGACACGGGCTGCGACAGCGTGCAGAGCGTCTGCCCGGTGGAGAAGATGCACCCGTACTGGATGAAGCGGCTCGCCGGCGAAGCGGGCGACATGCTGGAGCCTTACGAGGCGAACACGGTCTACCGTCGGCAGGATTTGCCGCCGGTTTACATGCTCGACGGCGGCGTGATTGCGGTGACGCGGGCGAGTCTGTTCACGGTGGTCGAAGGCGAGCCGCATGCGTTTCTGGGGCGCGATCGGCGGGCGGTGGTGACGCGGCCGGGCGAGGTGGTGGACGTGGACAGCGAACTGGATCGGAAGGTGGCGGAGGTGGTGTTGCGCGGCGGGTGAGTTGAGATGTGTTTGAAGATGTTGAGGCCGACGCCCACGGATTGAATCCGTGGGCTTCAGTTTTGTGGAGCGGTCATGGCGAAACAGGTGCGGACGATTGCGGTGGTGACGGGGACGCGGGCGGAGTTGGGGCTGCTGGCGCCGGTGATGCGTGCGATTGACGCACAGCCTGGGCTGCGGCTGCGCGTGGTGGTGGCGGGGTTGCACCTGGTCAGCGGAACGTGGCGGAGCGTGGCGTCGGACTGGGGATTCACGGTTGATGCCAAGGTGCGGATGCAACGGCGCGGCGAAGTGGGGCGCGCGGCGGATGTGCAGGCGGTGGGCCGGGGGGTGGCGGGGTTCGGCGCGGTATTTGGGGAGATGCGGCCGGACGTGGTGCTGGTGCTGGGCGATCGCATCGAAGCGTTCGCGGCGGCGACGGCGGCGAGCGTGGGCGGGATTCGCGTGGCGCACGTGCATGGCGGCGACCGGGCGGAGGGCGTGGCGGACGAGGCGATGCGGCATGCGATCTCGAAACTGGCGCACCTGCATTACCCGGCGACGGCGCTGAGTCGGCGGCGACTGGTGCGGATGGGCGAGCGGGCGGAGCATGTGGTGCGCGTCGGCTCGCCGGCGGTCGATGAACTGCTGCTGCGGCAACGTCGGATCGCGCGGGAGCCGGGGCATGTGCTGGTGATGCAGCACCCGGTGGGCGGGAACGACGCGGAGGAGCAGCGGTGGATGCGCGGGACGTTAAGCGCGGCGACGGCGTTTGCGCGCGAGGCCGGGCACGATGTCCTGGTGTTTGATCCAAATGCGGACGCGGGCAGCGACGGGGTGCGGGCGGCGATTGAGCGGTGGATGGGGCGTGATCCCGCTCTTCGTCGCCGGGCGCCTCAGAGCGGGCGTACGGGGGAGCGGCGGCGGTATGCCTATCTGCCGCGCGGGGCATTTCTGGCGCTGCTGCGTCAGAGCATGGCAATCGTGGGCAACTCGTCGGCGGGGCTGATCGAGGCGGCGGTGCTGCACGTGCCCTGCGTCAACATCGGCCCGCGGCAGGCGGGGCGCGAGCAGGCGGGCAACGTCCTCAACTGCGACTACGGTCAGGCGAACGTGCGGGCGGCGCTGAAGCGTGCGGCGGCGATGGACCTGCGCGGGCTGCGTCACCCGTATGGCAAAGGTGATGCGGGCCGGCGGATGGCGGCGCACCTGGCGGGCGTTGATTTTGCGCGGGTGGTGGTGCGGAAGCGGAATGGATATTGAGGAAGGACGCCCACGGATTGAATCCGTGGGCTTCGGTGCGCCTGATCGCTTCAGCCGACCTTGATGATGACGAGGGTGGTGTCGTCGAGGCTGCGGCGCATGCCGGTGAAACGGCGCATGCACCAGAGGATGTGGTTGAGCACTTCGCTGGCGGAACGGTCGGCGGCCTCGGCGAGGGCCTGCTCGATGCGGTCGCGGCCGAAGCGTTCTTCGTTGAAGTTGAACGCGTCGACGAGGCCGTCGCTGTAGAGCAGCAGCACGTCGCCGGGCTGAAGGTCGATCAGCCCCTTGTCATATTCCTGGGTCGGGTCGACGCCCGCGAGCATGCCGCCGGCGGAGAGGTACTGGATCTTGCCGTCGCGGTAGAGCAGCGGCGGCTCGTGGCCGGCGTTGGAGTAAGTGACGCGGCGGGTGCGTGGGTCGAACACGCCGTACCAGAGCGTGGCGAACTCGCGGTCGGTGGTGTCGCGGCAGAGGGCGATGTTGACGCGGGCGATGACTTCGTCGAGATCGTAGACGTCCTGGGCGTAGGCGCGGAGGCTGGCGCGCACCGAGGCCATGAGCAAACTGGCAGCGACGCCCTTGCCGACGACGTCGCCGACTGCGACGCCGAGGTGGCCGTCGAGGTCGATGAAGTCATAGAAGTCGCCGCCGAGCTCGAAGCTGGGGACGTAGCGTGCGGCGATTTCGAACGGCGGGAGGTGGGGCATGGAGCCGGGGAGCATGCGTCGCTGCACGTCGGCGGCGAGGTGGAGCTGGCGCATCATCCGCTGGTTTTCCTGCCGGGCCTGGTCGAGCCGGGCGTTTTCCAGGGCGGTGGCGAGCAGTTGCGCCATGGCGCGGAGGAGGTTGACCTCGAAGTGGGTGAACTTGCGCACTTCGCCGGTGAACAGTTGGATGAGGCCGACGGGCTTGCCCTGGTGGACCATGCCGGCGCAGAGCATGGAGACGAGGCCTTCGCGGCGGGCGTCGTCGGGATAGATGATGCGCTCGTCGGTGGTCATGTCCCCGACGTAGGGCACCTCGCCTTCGATGGCGGTCTTGAACAGGCCGCTTTGCGCGACCTTGATCGGCCCCTTGTTGAGGTAGGCGTCGGAGAGGTTGAACACCGCGCGAGGGACGAGTTCGGCGCCATCTTTCTGCTCGCGGATCAGGCGGACGGAGGCGGCCTTGACCTGCATGACCTCGGCGATGGAGCGGGCGGCGATCTCGAGCACCTGCTGCACGTCACGGTGGGCGGAGAGGAGCGTGGAGATTTTGTAGAGCGCGGCGAGCTCTTCGATGCGCTGCTGGGCCTGGTACTGCTCGTAGCAGAGGCGGGCGATGGCATTGGCCATCAGGTAGAGGAACTGGATGCTGGCGGCGCGGGTGGGGGCGAAGCTCTCCTCGGCGGCGTCGGTGAGGGCGGTAATCTGCGCGTCGTCGAGCTTGAGCTGGCGGGCGACGGCCTCGAAGCGGGCGCGGGCCTCGGGCGTGCCGGTGAGGCCGAGGGCGTCGGGTTCGAGGCAGATGGCGCCAAGCTCCTGGCCGGCGACGACGATGGGGGCGCTGAACTGGCTGTCCTCGTCGCCGGTGGGTTCGATCAGGTGGTCGAGCCACTGGTCGGACTGGTCGCGATGGGCGGCGTCGGTGGGCGTGGTCAGCGGCGTGCCCTCGGCGTCGCGGATACTGGTGATCAGCCGGGTGACGGCGGCGAAGCTGTCCTGGATCTCCTGGAGCGTGGTGAGGTCGAGGAAGTCGGTCAGCGACAGGCGCGGCGGAACCGGCCGGCCGGCTTCGGGCAATGCCGAGGCGTCGACCGGTGGCGCCGCATCGTCTTCCGTCACCGAGGGCGACGGCGTTGTCGGATCACTTGCACTCACGCGAAGGGGTTCCCTCTATCGGGTGGCCAGCAGAACAGACCGCAAGGCCCACAGCATAGTGAATCAAGCAGCGAATGAATCTCCGCCAGCGCGGATTTCACAAAAAACAGGTGGCGGTCAGCGGGCATGCCCGACAGGCGCGCAACCCGCCACACCGGTAGCAGTGCAAGGCCGGCTCACGCGGCGCGTTCCTGGTCATTGGCAAGCGGCGGATGGAGATGTCGCCTTACTGTCCTTCCTCCACCGGCTGGTCGAGCCAGATCTGGCGGAGCACCGGCTCGAGCGCGTCGCGCTGAGCGCCTTCGTGGACCGCGTCGAGCCCTTCTTCGACCACCGCCGGCTCGCCGATCTGATAGCCGAGATACGCCAGCACCAATCCCGCCTCGGCCGGGTTGTGGCGGGGCTCGTCGATCATCCGCCGCAGCTCGCCCTGGAGCCAGTCCAGCCGGTCGGCGGGCGGAAGCAGCCGGGCTTCGTACTGCGCGGCGATCAACTCCGGATGCTGCTCGAAGAGCGTTCGCAGGTTCATCGCCGCCGACCGGATCATCCCGGCCCCAAGCTGGGCGTGCGCCAACCCCACCCGCGCCAGCGGCGCTTCCGCTTCGCGGGCGACGATCTCGCGGTACATGCCTTCGGCCTCAAAGAACTGGCCTTCGGTCATCATCTGCTCGGCCTGGCTCATCAACCGGTTTCGCCGACCTTCGCCTTCCCCGGCAAGCGTTTCCAGCGGCGGCAGGTCGTAGTCCAACTGGTCGATCAACTCCTCGGCACGCGAACGCAGCGCCTCCAGCTCCGGGTCCCGGCCGGGCAGGTCGTCCACTTCCCGATCCTGCTCATCGATCTCGGGCACGCGGAACGGATCGTCGTCCGCCTCCTCGGCGTCGTCATCGTCCGCCTGCCGGGCCAGGTCGCGCTCCTGGGCGTCCACCGCCTCGTCGCCCCGCATCTGCGAAAGCAGGTCGAGGTAGGGGTCTTCGCCCGGCTCGACCGACCGCACGGACTGCAACGGCTGGAACATCTGCTCCTCCAGCCGGCTCATCCGCTCGTCCCCCGCCGCGCGGGCACGCTCGGCCTGCTCCGGCGTGAGCAGTTGCGAGCGAAGCTGCTGGCCCAGCAGCAGCGTCGGGGCGCTGCGCGGCGAACGGTAGAGGTCATCCTCCATCGTGCCGATGCCCGCCGAGAGCTGGTACGCCCGCAGGTCGAGCAGGTTCGATCGGCGAAGCGACCGGTCGATCTCCAGGTCTTCCTCACGCTGCTGCAACGGGTCGTCGGCGTCGGGCGCGGCCGGCCCGTCACGCCAGCGGTCGAACAGGTCCGGCTGACGCACATCGGACCGCACGCCCAGCAGCGGCGAGGCGCTGACCTCCAGCCACTGCCCCCCCATGTCGTCGAACTGGAGGCGGTCGAAAGTGTCGGGCGACCGCGTGCCGTCGAAGGCGCGCAGGTTCAGCCGGCCATCGCTGGCCCCATAACTGTCAATGATCCACGGCGACGGGTCCTGGCCCGGGCGGAGCAACGGACGAGCCGTGTTGGGAGCGGTGTACGTGCGGTAGACGCTGCCGCCGCCCCCGGGCAGGCCCGCCGGCCGGCCGGGGCTGTAGGCGTCCCGGCGGAACGGGAACAGGTCGTCCGTGCCGCTGACGTCGCCGAACTCACCCGGGGCGCCGTACCCGACGCCGTCGCGGAACGACCGGCCGCCGCCGACATTGCCCGTCACCACGTCGTTGCGCACGCGGAAATCGAGCTGGTCACGCGGCGCGTTGGTCCCGCCACTGCCGACCTGCTGGTTGGCGTCCAGCGCCCGGCCGTCGCCGCCCGCCTGCTGCTGGGCCAGCCCCGGCGCCGCGCCCAGCGCCACGATCGCCGCCGCCAGCCACCGGCCGAGGCCGCCGAGTCGCATCCTGTTGGTCGACGCGTTCATGTGAACTCTCCTGCCCCGCCTGGGAGGCATTGTCCCCACATTCCATTTTACGCGGTTCGACCTCGTAAAACGACTCTCCGCACCCCCGCTCACCCGACTTTCACGCAATGGCCGCCCAGCGGCCCCAAACCGCCCGGCTCACACGATCTCAACGATCTCGAACCGCTTGGTCCCCCGGGGCAGGTCCACCTTGATCGTCTCGCCCACCCGGGCCTTCAGCAGCGACTCGCCCATCGGGCTGCCCACGGTCACTTCGATCTCGTCGCTGTCGAAACTGCCCGTCGATTCGCCCACCAGCTTGTACAGGTCTTCCGAGCCGTCGTCCTGGTCACGCAGCTTCACCACCGCGCCTAGGAACACCATGTCCTCGGGCACCTCCACGTCGTCGGCGACCTTCGCGTGCTTCAAACGCTCGGTCAGCCGGCGAATCTCCGCTTCGTTCATGCCCTGCTCGTCGCGGGCCGCGTGGTACTCGGCGTTCTCCTTCAGATCGCCCAGCGCCCGGGCCTCGGCGATCCGGTTCGAGATCGCCGGCCGACGGGCCTCCAACTGCTTGAGCTTCTCCTGAAGCTGCTTCTTTTCCTCACCTGTGATGAACTGCACGTCGCATCTCCGTCTCATGGTCTGTCGAGGGTCCCTGGGTCCCGCAAGCTGGCCCATGAGGCCAAGTCGCCTCGGGCAACGTGAAATCGTACCACATGCGCCGCGACTGTGAACCGTCACCCCTCTCACAAGATCGGTCCGTTCGCCCCCTCCACTCCGGGATTCGGGGTTCAGGGATCGGAATGGTTTTATAACGCCCGCCTCTGAGGAGCGCAGCGACGAAGAGCGGGATGAGTCTGATCGATCAATCTGTGATTGATAATCGATGATCTATGAATTGCCCCGCGCTTCTGACATCATCGATCACACATCACACATCACACATTCCCCTGATCCCGCCCTTCGCTCGCGGACTCGCTCAGGGGCGGGCGTTTTCCCGAACCTCGAACCCCAAATCCTGAACCTTTCCTCCCCCCGCCTCCACGTCCACCCGCGGCGTCACCCACCGCGCCGCCGCCATCAGCAGCAGCCACGCCACCAACGCCGCCCCCGCCATCCCCGCCGCATGCCACTGCCACGGCTCCAGCACCACCTCCTCCGCCGACGCGCTCAACGCCCACAACGTCGGCAACGGACTCACCCCCCAGCCCCCCTCCCCCGGCCAGGCCGTCAACGCCAGCACCGCCGGCTCACCGACCAGCAGCAACAAACAAGCCGCCAGCATCACCGTCCGCCCCGCGCCTCCCATGAACAGGCAACCCCACCCCACCAGCGCCGCCGTCACCGCCGACCACGCCACCATCGCCACGTTCAGCCACAGCGTCTGCGCCAGCCCCCACCCCGCCACGAACGACAACGGCCAGACCACCGCCTGAAACACCAGCGCCAGGCACAACCACTCCACCGCCACCTCCATCAACCGCCAACGCCGACGCAGCCGCGCCGCCAACGCCCCCGGCCGCGTCCCCAGCCGACCCGCCGGCCGCCGCACCTGGCTCAGCCGAACCGTCGGCCAGGCCGCCATCAACCCCACCGCCGACGCCAGCAACATCCACCGATCCACCCGCCCCGACGAATCCTGCCAGCGCACCACCAGCCACGACCCCAGCAGCCACAAGCACCACAGCAGCACCATGATCTGAACATTGGAAGCAGGTCTTGCATCACTTTGTGTCATCGCCCAAAGTCTACCCGCCCACCGAGATTGCAGCTACGACGGCTGACCCCGACAACGCGACGCCAAGCCCGCCCCGCGGTCCAGGCGCCGTTTCAATTTCAGCTCTAGCGGATGATCGGACGCGCCTGTGTACTGAATCTTCGGATGGATCCAGCGCCCCGTCGTGCGGAGGGTCCTTTCCGTCCGAGCCGGCTTCTGTGAAGCCGGGTGCGGGCGCAGCCCGCAGTCGTCCGCGCCACGTTTCACCTGCACGCCGCAAACGAGGCCTGCGGCCTCGCCCGGCTTCATAGAAGCCGGCTCGGACAAGACAGGCCATGATGCGCTTGAGCCATCCGGAGATCAGTAGCCCCCGCGCCCGCGCGAGGGCCCGCCCCGGCGCAGGCGTTGCCGGTGTTCCGCCGGGCCGTAGCCGAGGTGGCTTTTGAACACGCGGTGGAACTGCGGGTAGCTGCCGAAGCCTGCTTCGAGCGCCGCCTGCATACAGGTGCGCCGCTGGCCGGAGCCGTAGAGTTCGAAGTAGCGTTGAAGCTGCTGGCGCTGGCGGTAATGCGTCAGCGACACGCCGGTCTGCTGCTTGAACAGTCGGCTGAGGCGCGACGGGCTCAGGCCCGCTTCGAGCGCCAGGTGTTCGACGCTCATCGGCTCGGCGATGTCGCGGAGCAGCCGGGCCGCCCGTTCCACGGCCGGGTGCACGTCCACGCCCGCCGACAGCTCGTCCGCGTCGACATGCAGCGCCCAGGCGCTGAGCAGCGCGAACGGCAGGCCGGCGTTGTAGCGCGCCATGTCCGCCTCGCACGCCGCCACATCGGCGAACAGGGCGTGCAGACGGCCGCCCGCTTCGCGCCCGAGTTGCTTGCAGAACACCCCCGTCGGCCGGGCGCGGCGCAGCTCGCGCGTCGCCGGCGTCGTACACACCCGGTGCAGCAGGCGCGGCCGAAACACGCCGATCCACATCGCATGGTCCGCCGACTCATGCACCAGCACGTGCGCCTGCTGCGGGTGCAGCCAGATCATCGTCCCGGGCGCGAGATCATACCGCTGCTCGTCAACCAGGTACGTCGCCCGGCCCGCAAGGGTGAGGTTGACCTCCAGCTCGGCATGACGGTGAACCGCCACCCCGCCGCCGTGCGGCCGATGCTGCCACAGCCGCCCCTCCCATCCTGCCGGCAGATTCAATACTTCACGCCTCACGACATGAAATGATAACAACTGGCTTGATAATGAGAAGATCAGCCGGCGCACAGGGGCCACAATGATCACCCGAGCCATTGCACTCCCTTGACCCGTTTCCCGCCAGGAGCGCCGCCATGAGTACGCAGACCCTGCCCCGGATCAGTGAACAGGACAAACAGCAGTACCACGAGGAAGGCTACTTCATCCTCGAGCGGGTGATTCCCGACGAGCACCTCCAGATGCTGCGCGCCGAATGCCAGACGTTCATCGACAAGAAAGACGCGGAGATGGACGCGCGCGGCCAGAGCGTGGAAGGCATCACGCACAAGGGCAAGCGCTATTTCATCTCCAACCGCTACCGCGAGTCGCAGCGGATGCGCGAGTTCATCTTCAGCCCACTGATGGCCGAGATCTGCCGCGCCACCCTCGGCGACGACGCCTACCTGTTCAACGAGCAGTGGGTCGTCAAGGGCGCGGAACAGGGCATGAAGTTCGCCTGGCATCAGGACTCCGGCTACGTCGGCTTCCCGCATCGGCCTTACCTGACCTGCTGGTGTACGCTCGACGACGTCAGCGAGGCGAACGGCACGGCCTACATCCTGCCCCACTCCCGGGCGGGCACGCGCGAGAAAATCTTCAGCCACGTCGTGGAGCAAGGCTCCAACGATCTGGTCGGCTACCACGGCGACGACCCCGGCATCCCCATCATCGCGCCCGCCGGCAGCATCGCCTGCTTCTCCAGCTACACATTCCACCGCAGCGGCGCGAACACGACGCCCAACCTTCGCCGCATCTACCTGCCGCAATATGGCCGCGAACCGATCGTCAAGCCCAACGGGCAGTTGTTGCACTTCGCCGTCCCGTTCCTGCGCGATGGCAAGGTGATCTACGACGCCGAGCAGGACGTGGTCGACGCATGACGCCCGCGCTGACTCACAGGGTCTGCGCATTTGGATTTTCGTGGGGCGGGCGTCCCGCCCGCCGATAGGCCGAAGGCCTGTTCTCTCACCGGCATCCATAACCGTGTTCGCAGGCGAAGACGGGCGGGACGCCCGCCCCACGGGAGGAACGGTCATAGGCGCTTACCCCGCGCGGCCCCATCCTGTTTGGACCCGTCGTGCGCTGACCTGTAAGCTGGTAGCCGGGGACGTACTTGAAACCATCAGTCCAGATAAGGATCAATCCCATGACCCATCGATCGTTCATCTCTGTCATGTTGTTGCTGACGTTGACCCTCGCCGCCGGGGGCTGCACCGCGAACCAGGCGGTGGACCTGGGTTATGACGCCGGCCCGAGGCAGTTGAGCGAGGCGGAGATACAGCAGGTGCTCGACCAGGCCGAGCAGGCAGCGCGCCAGCAACCGTCGCTGCTGCGCGTCAACGAGACGGGCGAGCCGCAACACACGCGGATGCACATCTTCGTCGTGGACCGGCAGGGCAGCGTGGTCGGCCGGCGGTCGATGCCCGACGCCTGGGGCGGCAGCGTCGCCATCGCCAACGCCAAGGCCTACACCGCCGCCGCCTTCTCCAGCGACCAGAACGCCCTGACCACGCGCAGCGTCGGCGAGCTGTCCCAGCCCGAAGGCCCGCTGTGGCAGATCGGCAACTCCAACGCCAACCAGGGCAAGCCGGGCCTGATCGAATTCCCCGGCGGCGTGCCGCTGTACAAGGACGGCCAGCTCGTCGGCGCCATCGGCGTCAGCGGCGACGGCGTGGAGGAAGATGAAAACGTGGCCCGGGCCGGCGCCGCCGGCTTCGAGCCCCCGGCCGTGATCCGCATCGACACCGTCACCGACGGCGGCGTCTCCTACACCCAGTAACGCCGAGGGAACGCACGCCATGTTCCAACTCCACGGCAAGACGGCGGTGATCACCGGCGGCGGCTCGGGCATCGGCCGAGCCATCGCCCGATGCTTCGCCCGACAAGGCGCGCACGTCGCCCTGCTCGAACGCGACGCCCCCGCCGGCCAGGCCGTGGTGGATGAAATCGCCCAGGCCGGCGGCGCAGCCGAAGCGCAGGCCTGCGACATGACCGACGCCGACGCCGTCCGGCAATGCCTCGACGCGCTGGTCGCGCGGCGCGGCGGGCTGGACATCCTGGTCAACAACGCCGGCATCGCCCACATCGGCAACCTGACGACCACCACCGGCGACGACCTCGACCGCATCTACCAGGTCAACGTCAAGGGCGTCTACCACGGCATGCAGGCCGCCGTGCCGCACATGGCCGCCGCCGGCCGGGGGGTGATCCTCAACCTCGCCTCCATCGCCTCGCTCGTGGGCATCAAGGACCGCTTCGCCTACTCGATGAGCAAAGGCGCGGTGCTCACCATGACGCTCTCGGTCGCCCTGGACTACATCGATCAGGGCATCCGCTGCAACTGCATCTGCCCCGCCCGCGTACACACGCCCTTCGTCGACAATTTCCTCCGCCAGAACTATCCCGGCCAGGAGCAGGCCGTCTTCCAGCAACTCTCGCAATACCAGCCCATCGGCCGCATGGCCGAGCCCGACGAGGTCGCCGCGCTGGCGCTCTACCTGTGCAGCGACGAAGCCGCGTTCATCACCGGCGCCGCATACCCCATCGACGGCGGCGTCATCAACCTCCGCTAGACACCGCCCGACAAGGTCGGCAACGTCGGCCAGGGCAGTAGATGAGAGATGGCGACCCAGCCGCCATCCATATCAAGGGGATGCGGCCAATGTTTCCCATACGCACCTGGGGTCGACTCACCGGCTTGCTCATCATGACCTGCCTCGTCCACACGCCAATCTTCTCCGCCGAGGCCCCGCCTGCCGACGCGAGCTGGATCACGAAGGGAGTCGTTATCACGGCCCCGGGGCGTGAGCACCCCACGCCGCTCAGCGAGCTGACCGACTGGTTCACGATCGATCTCCAGCAACAGTCGATCATGGTGCACGCCGATGCGCCCGCGGGGGATTACCGTGTCCGATGGCCTGCCGCCGTGCCAGACGAGGCCGAGGCGATGCGCCTCACCGCAGAGCTGTTCAAGGCGAACCAGCACCAGGTGAACGCGATGGAGGCAACGCTCGGCGACAGCACGTTCCCACTCGGCGCCAACACCGCCGATCACCAGTGGCAGCGCATCACCGGCCAGGCGTGGCCCCTGCCGTCAACGTCCGGCCGGTCGCTTGAACTGCACTGGCACTTTCACAAACCCCACGCCGGCGAAATCTGGCGCACGGGCCTGCGCAACATGCGAATCGAAACAGGCGATCCGAACGAAGCACGCCAAGCCTGGCGTCAACCACTGGCCGCCGGGTTGCCGCCGCTGGCCGATCCCGCCCAGCGTGAGCCGTGGGACCACGCGTTGACCTTGCGCGACGGCATGATGTTCAAGGATCAACAGCCGTTCTTCCCCATCGGCTACGTCTTCGGCACGGACGAGCGCGCCCTGGCGCAGTCCCGCGCCATGGGCGGCAACGCGATCCACTTCGAAGTCGGCTGGAGCGTCAGCGAAGGCCCCGGCCCCATTCCCGCCCGGCAATTCCATACCACCCTCGAAACGGTCCGACGGGCGCGGGCATGGGGGCTCGCTTCCTTCGTCCTGCTCACCGGGCATTACATTCCCGCATGGTTCGCCGAAGCACACCCGCAGCAACAGGCCATGCCCCTGGGCTCCGACGGGAAGATGACCGGCTCATGGTTCCGCTACAGCCTGCACTACCCGCCCTTCCGCGAACATATCACCGACTTCTGGACCGCCGCCGCCCCGTTGCTCGAACAGGAGCCGGGCGTCATGGGCATCAACTTCTGGAACGAACCTTCCTACGGTGGCACGTGGAACCGCGGCGACCAGTTCGGCGACTACGCCCCCTGGTCGATCGACAACTACCGCCAGCACCTGCAACAAACCTACGGCTCCATCGAGGCCCTGCGCAACGCCCACCACCTGCCCTACGAAAGCTTCGATGCCATCCAACCGCCCCGCCACCCCGAGGAACAGACCCGCCAGGCATGGCTGGACTGGATGACGTTCGGCCAACAGAGCTTCGCCGACTTTTTCCAATGGCAGCGCAGCGTCATCCGCAACGTGGCTCCTACCGTCCCGCTGGCCAACAAGAAGCAGACGAACCCATGGGACAGTTCCACTGCGTCGTCGGGTACCAACTGGCACCTGATCGGCGACAGCGAAGATGTCTACGGCATCAACACGTATGGCGGCTCCGCGTTCGGCAACCGCAACAAGCTGGACGCCGCGCGCAGTTACGCCCAGGACAAGCCCGTGATGATCTTCGAAGTCAACGCCATGCCGCCCAACGCCGAGGCCCGCACCGCCGAGCGCGTGCGCGCTCAACTCTGGTCGCTTGTCGTCGGCGGCGCGCGGGGAATCTTCATCTTCGCCATGATCGACACGCCGGACCACGGCCTGCTTTCGGACGAGGCGGTGAAGCCGGAGGTGCGCCCCGAATATGTCCGATTTACGCAGACCATCTCAAACTATCAACGCGAGCTGGCTTCGCCGCATGTCCCCGCCCGCGCCGCCGTGCTCTACTCGACGACCGCGGCGCTTCAATACACCGGCGACCGCGTGCCCAAGCATGTGTTCGGCGCGTACAACCTGCTGCGAAACAGTCACTACCAGGCTGACATTCTGCCGGAAGAGCGCTGCACGCCCGAGGGGCTGGCAGAGTATGAATTGATCGTGTTGCCGTCATACGCCATTCTGCATCCTGATGCGATCGCGGCCCTGAATGAGTGGGTCGCCGCCGGCGGAAAGGTTCTGGCGTTCGCGGGCGCGCTGGCCACCAACGCCTATCTCGTTCCGATCGATCCGCCGCGCAGCCTTGGGATTGAAACGCGCAGTGCCGCGGTCGGCGATCGGACCAACCAGACGATCAGCGCACCGGATGTCGATATCGAGCGGTATATCAACGGGGAGGTGGCCATCACAGGCGTCGAGCGGGTTTCCGCCCTCGACCCGGAGCAAAGCCTCATCCCGGGCGCCGCCATCCAGACCGAACAGCGTGGCAAGGTGCTTGCCTACAACAGCGACAGCTATCCCGCGGTCGTGGCCGATCCGTCCGGCCAGGTGGTCTACTGCGCCTTCGCGTCCGTCTATTCCGAGCCCATGCGCGGCATGATCGAAGGTGTGCTGCGCGAACAGTTCGGCCTCCACCAGGCTGTCCGCCTGCTCCACGACGACCACACCGAGGCCGGCATCATGACCAGCCTCCGCCAGGACTACCAGGATCACGACCGCCGTTACCTGCTTGCACTGAGCACCCTCTCAGGCGAACGAACCATTGATATTGAAACGCTTGAAGAAGGCTGGCAGATCAAGCGGGAACACTTCCACGACCTGAACCTTGAGCAGACGGAACAGGGAACCCGCGTCCGCTTGCCGGCCCGGGAAGTCTTTCTCTTTGAACTCATCCGCCGTACGGAGCCTTGAAACCTGCACCGCCCGGCGCGGGCACGGCCCGTCAGCGGCAGCGACTCGACAGCCAGGGAGCTTCTTGCGATGAAAACGGAACTGACCGCCGATCAGATCGAACAGTATCAGCGTGATGGTGTGCTGTACTATCCTCAATTTCTCGATGCGGACGAAGTTCAGGAATTGAAGGCGGCGGCGCTCGACGCGATCGCCACGATGGGCAAGCGCAAGGTGGCCGCCGACGGTGCGGCGCTGACCGAAGGCCATGACAGTTACTATGACAAAGTCTTTACGCAGCGGCTGAATCTGTGGCGGATCAGCGACACGGTGAAGCGGTATATGTTCGCGCCGCCATTGGGCCGGATGCTCTGCCAGCTAGAGGGGCAGCCGGCCTTTCGCGTGTGGCATGACCAGGCCCTGATCAAGGAGCCGTTCGCCAACCCGACCTCCTGGCATCTTGATAATCCGTTCTGGTCGTTCTACTCCCGCCACGCCATCTCCATCTGGATCGCGCTGGAAGAGGCCACCCCCTACAACGGCTGCATGTGCTTCATCCCCGGCAGCCATCGGCTCGCCCGGTTTGATAACGTCGACATCGGCGCGAACATGACCGATCTTTTTGCGACGTATCCCGAGATGGCGCAGTGCGATCCGGTCCCTTACCCGATGAAGCCGGGCGATTGCAGCTTTCACAACGGCTTGGTCGCCCACGGCGCCGGCGCGAACATGACGCGCTCGCGCCGCATCGCCATGACCTGCGCCTACATGCCCGATGGCAGCACCTTCAATGGCCAGCAGAACGTCCTGCCGGACGACTACTTCCAATCCCTCGCCGTCGGCGACGTGCTGAACCATGACATTTACAATCCCCTGGTTCCCGACGCGCCCGAAGGGCGTTGACCACACCCGGCAGCCTGTGGTGAGCGTCAGATGAAGCGGATGTCCGGCACTTCGCCCGCGGCGATGGTCGCGTGTACTTCGTCCCACATCTGATCCTGGTACTGACGGCAGGTGAACAGGCCGAGCGTTGAAAAGGTCAGCGTGGTGGTGCCGAGGGCGCGCTGCTGGCGTTTGCCGTTCAGTTGCGTCGCGAGATCGGCGTAGACGTCGGCCAGGGCTTTGCGTTGTCCGTCGTGGGTGAAGATGCCGCCGTGGTTGGAGATGTCGTTGGCGGCGGGCATGTCGAACGTCGGCCAGTTGATGAAGCCGTTGACGTGCGGGATCAGGGTCTGGGTGAGTTGGCGGGTGTAGTCGGCGTGCTCCGCTTCACTGCGGTAAGGCAGTTCGCCGAGGAAACGTGACGTGCCGCCGCCGTACCAGCCGAACTCCTGCACCACCACCGGCTTGCCGTAGTGGTCCATGCGTGCGTTGCCGATGCAACTGCTCAGCCAGTAGGCCATCGGCTCGCCGCCGTCCAGCGGATCACCCCGGCCGTCGGGGACGCACTGGCAGACGGGGTAGGGGTGGAAGGTGACGAAGTCGAACAGGTCGTGCACGGCGGGATTGTGAAAGCCGTTGGCCAGCCACAGGTCCTGGTCGGGCGTGAGCCAGGTGTTGTTGCCTTGGCAGATCATGTGCCCGGGGTCGGCGGTGCGGATCACTTCGCACTGGCGTTTGCACCAGTCGTAGCCGCGATGGTTGAGGTAGTGGCGAAAGTCGCAGGCGCACAGGTCGAACGGCTTTTCGACGAATCCGATGGAGCCGGGCACGTCCTCGAACGTGGCGTAGCTGGCGTGGTAGGCGCGGTTCATGGCGGCGACGGTGCCGTAGCGTCGCTCGAGCCACCAGGGCCAGCGGTCCTTGAGCATGGCTTCGATCTTCTGCTCCGCGGAGCTGCCGGGCGTGGTCATGTGCGGCCGGGTCCAGTAGAGCAGTTCGTTGCACAGGTCCCACGCCCAGATGGCCGGGTGCCCGCGGTAGTGGCCGGCGAAGGCTTCCCAGAAGGCGCAGGTTTCGTCGAGTTGCTTGCCGCTGTCGGCCAGCCGTTCGACGTCGAACCAGTCATTGCCGCCGAGGTAGCCGCCGACGGGCATCAGGTAGATGCCATGCTTCTCGGCGAGGCCGATGAACGTGTCCCACTGCTTCAGGCCCTTCGCCTTGAGGCCTTTCGTGGGGTGGAACACTTCGTTGACGCCGATGGCCTGGCGCAGGCAGTTGAGCCCGACGTCGGCCATCGCGCCCAGCCGGCGGTCGCAGTCGTCGGCGTCAAATTGCTGGAACAGCGTGCCCTGGCCGGGGTGCTGGTCGTTGCCGATGTTGCCGCCCAGCGGCGTAAGGTAGGTGCCTTCGGAGGTTTCAAAGTTCCATCGGTCGGCGGCGACACGTACAGGCTTCATCATCGGGTTCCCTCAAATGCGGTGACGGGGGACATGCTGAGCGGGTCCGGGCAGTCTGGCTTCTCTGATAAAACATGGCGTCGCCCGGCGGAAGCGTATAATTTATAGTATTATAATCTGAAGATGTTTTTTTATCATGTAGCCGTCGCGTGCGTGGGCGGCTGTGGTGGAGGGTTATGGCGTCTCTTTTTGAGCAAGTCCGCGACCGGCTGGAGCGGGGCATCACCGCGGGCGAGTACGCCCTGGGGGAGGTGCTGCCGCCGGTGGAGACGCTGGCGGAGCGCCACGGGTGCAGCCCGGGCACCGTCCGGCGGGCGATGACCGAGCTGGCGCAGCGCGGGCTGGTGCGATCGATTCAGCGCAAGGGCACGGTCGTGACGGCGCGGCCGCCGCGGGGGCGGGTGTGCCTGCTGCTGTCGGGCGAAGAGCACATGGACCTGATGTTTCAACGCCCGGTCTACGAGGCGCTGCACCAGGCGAACTTTCAGGTGGACCTGGTGCCTGGCGGGCTGGACGCCGAGGCGCTGCAGATGCGCCTTGAGGCGCTGTTCGCCAGCGGCAGCGGCATCAAGCCGGTGTTGGCGAGCATCATGGCCCCGCCCGAACTGCTCAAGGAGCCGTGGGCGCACCGCCTGTTCGCCGGCCGTGTGATCTACAGCTACTACCCCGAGCCCATGGATCCGAAAGCGGTGATGATCTGCCCGGACCTGCAACAGATGGCACGCGACGTGGTGGAGTATCTGCTTCGCCTCGGCCACCGGCGGATCGCGGTCGTCGCCGGCTTTCCGGGAGACCGGGCCACCTGGGCGACCGCAACCGCCGAGCATGCCCGGCACCTGGTCGAAGTCGCCGGGGGAACGTTTCGCCCCCATTACCTCGGCCCCGGCGAGTATGAGAGCCTCGTTCGGCTTATACAGGAAGAGCGGGTGACCGCCTACTGGGCGCTGCACGACCACCACGCCTTGCAGGTCATGGCTCACCTGCATCGCCATGGCATCCGCGTGCCGGAAGACCTGGCCCTGGTCGGGCGAAACGACACGCCATGGAGCCGGAACGGCCGGCCCGCGTTGACCAGCGTCTCGCTGGACCCGACCGCCACGGCGGCGGCCATCGTCCGGGCCGTGCTGGCCATGGTCCAGAACGACACCGCGCCCGATGCCGTCTCGCTGGTGCGGCCTCGCCTGGTCGTGCGAGACTCCACGGAAGCCACCTCCACCGTCGGCGGCGCCTGAGCCGAAAACGCGCGATCGCGACATGCCGGGCAGATGCTGGAGCACTTGCAGGTCCGATACGTGTGTCGCCCCGCCGTGGGCGCGGGGCGACACATCATGGCAGGCTCGTTGCGTCATCTGGATTGAAGCCGCGCTACTCGGCCGCGATCGTCACGGTCTGCACCGTGCGGTCCATCCGCGCCACCAGCGCCTGGTCATCCTGAAGGCTCAGCCGGTAAACGGTGGTGCCTTCGTCTTCGTCCAGCGTGGCCAGCGGCTGGCCGGCGGCGTCGAGCAGCCACAGCCGGCCCCCCTGCTCGGCGGCGAGCAGCGCGTCGTGCGCCGGCGACCAGCGGACATGCTGGAAACCGAACGCCGAGTCGAACCACACCGCCGACGCGCCGTCTTGATCCACCACGCGCAGCGGATGCGTGCCGCCCCAGTTGGCGACGATCAGCCGGCCATCGGGCAGCAGCGCCACGCCACCGACGACCGAATCGGTCGCCAGCTCACGCGTCACCTGCCCGTCCTCGAGATCAAACGCACCGGCCACCCGGCCCCATCCCCCGGCCGCGCCGGTGCGGCCGTCATCACTGAAGGCGAACGCCTGCGCCCCATCAATCGCGTTACGCCACAAGACCTCACCGCTGCGGGCGTCCACCGCTGTCAGCTCCTCGGCGCCGATCAGCAGCGTGTCCGTGCCCGGCACAAACGCCACACCCATCACCTCGCCTGCGATCTCCGCCACCGTGGTCACCACATCGCCGTCGGCATCGAGCACCACCGGATCATGCGGGAACGCTTCGTTTTCCGTCCATCCGCCAGCCACAAGCGTGCCCGCATCGTTCCACGCCACGCCCACCATCAGGTTCACCTCGATGGACACGGCTCCGTCCGGCCAGTCGCGCGGCGACAGGTGATGCGACCCCAGCGCTTCGCCGCTGTCCGCATCAAGCACCGCCAGTCCCGGATACCCCGCCACCGCGATGCGATCACCGGTGGGGCTCACCGCCAGCGTTGCACCTTCAAACAAAGGTTGCGTCCGCCAGCGCTCGTTGCCGTCACTGTCATGGGCGGTCACGGAGCCGTCATAAAGCAGCACATACCGCGTCTGCCCATCCGGACTGACGCCCACGCCCACCGGCGTGTCGTAAAACGCAAGGCGCTCGTCCACGCGCATCTGCCCACGCAGCGGCGCAGGCGCCTGGCCTTTGGCGTCGACCTCGACGGCCGGCGTGAGCGCCTCGGGCTGAGCCGGCACGGCTTCGCTCTCGATCGCCTCAAGCAGCCATGCGATGCCCGCCTCCGCGTCACCGAGCACAAACACGTTCTGCCAGCCCGCCTGGAAGCAGCTCGAGCCCCATTGCACGAACGCCCGCCCGGGGCCGGGGAACGTCTCGCTCGTCGGCCGGTTGATGTGCCCGCGCTTCATCGCCTCTGCCAGCAGCGCGTGGCCCGGCAGGACGATGGCGTGCGCGTAGATGTTTTCAAACGTCGACTCGCGGAACATCCCGCCCGAACCGCCGTAGCCCGGCTTCTGTTCAAAGGGCACGATCTCGTAGGCCGGGTTCACCTCGACCGTCATCCCCTGCCCGCGCAGCGCCTCGGCCACACGGTCGGCGTCGGCCTGCTCGCCAAAGACCGCGAAGCGTGTGGGATCAAGATCGAAGACGTCTTCGGCTTCCCAGTTCAACTGCTCGTAAGGCGGCTCATTCGCCTCGCCCGCCAGCAGCCGGGCGATGCGCGCGGCATCATCGAAGTAGATCGACACCGGGCCCGTTGCCACGCTCGCCAGTTGCGCCGACGCCGACGGCTCGACGGCGACCACCGCCTCGGCTTTGCCGCCGGTGAGCCATTCCTCAACCGTCACCCGCCAGTCGCCCGGCTCCGCGTTCGCACCTAGCGGCACGGTCGTCTCAAACTGCGTGGCATTCGCCGTGGGCGACGTGGCACGGTACCAGTCGATCACCTCCTGCCCGGACGGATCGTGAATCCGCAAGCGGAAAGGCAGGTAACCGGTGCTGCCCCATGTCACGCGAATGTTCAGCCGTTGATCCGCCGTCACCTCCGCCGCTACGTTCACCGGCCCCGGCGCTTCGGGCAGATGCAGCCACGCCGCGCCGCTGCCGGCGGCAAGACGCAGCGGTGCTTCGCCCGCCTCCACCGCCACGCGGCCGCCGTCGAACAGATCGTAGATCACGCCTTCCGCCGGCACGTCCACCGTCGTCTGAACCGGAACCAACTCGTGCTTGACCCGCCGGGGATTGTCACGGCTCTGGGCGTTGTTCGCCATCAGCAGGTACGACGCCTCCCCCGCCTCATGCACGCTCAGCAGCACGTCGTTGCTGGCCACGTCATACCGTGCCTCGCCAAGCCAACTCGCCAGGTCGCGCTCGAACGTCGGCGCTTGAGCCATGTTCCAGCCCCGCCACTCCAGGTCCTGATTCGCCTGGTGACGCTCGCCGTCGATGCCGGGCTCCGAAAGGTTTTCCTGGTGGTACTCCGACCACATCGCGTAGTCATGGTCGGCAATGACGGCGCCCTCAAATTGCTCGGCATCGTCTTTGAACTGCACGAACGTGCCCCCGCCGGCGATGTACGCCTCGATCACCTCGCGCAGATTCTCCGGCACACGCGTCAACCCCGGACACATGATCACCGGCCACTGCAGCAGGTAGTCTGCGCCTTTCTCCACCGCTTCCCCTTCGTCCAGCCAGTTGGGGATCCGCCCCGTTTCCATCACACGGAAAAATGTCATGAACACGTACTGCTGGTGCGGGCTGTGATAGGCCGGCGAACCGAACTCGACCGGTTCGGGATGATTGTGCTCCGCCACATCGGTGGCGAACTGCGAATGGCTCATGAGCACCGCCACGCCGGCGCGTTGCTTGGGCAGGTGGTTCATCACCTCGCCGACGCGCGCCAGCCGACGGTTGATCTCGGCGATCTCGAAGACGGTGTTCGTCCCGTGGTAGCCGAAGCGGTCGTTGTGCTGGCGGAAGGAGAGGTCGGGCGAGTAGAGCATGCCTTCGAGCTTGGTGATCCAGCTCATCCAGACCGCGTTGCGAATCGTCGACCAGGTGTGGCAGAACCACATCGGCAGGTAGACGTGGGGGCGATCGAAGCTGTAGCTGCGGTAGCCCTCGGCGGAGAGAACGGGTTCAAACGTGCCGAACGGCCGGACGCTGTACCCGCCGTGCCCGGAGATGACGTCGAACGGCCGGGCCTGACGCCCGTCGACGCCGTCCGCGACGGTGCCGGCGGCATAGCTGGAGGACATCTGGTTCAACACGCCGAAGTCCGAATGGACCGAGTCGGTGGCCCAGGTGATGGCCGAGGACGTCTGCTCCAGATACTTCAGGCGCATGGTGATGAACTGCACGAACTTGTCGAGCATGGGCTTGTACTGCGTCACCGTCTCGTCAAGCGGACCGACGGGCATCTTCACGCCCGTCAACCGCTCGAACTCGCGAAGCTGGTGGGGGACGGCGAAGGGGTTCATCCCGATCATCTCGCCATCTTCATCCATGATCGGCCAGTGGGTCAGGCCCGGCTCGTCGTACATCTGCAAACCGCCGATGGGGTAGATGCGGTTGCTCAGGGCCGCCAACTGCGTCCGCCAGATGACCGCCCGCTGGACCCACGGATCGCCCCAGTCGCTGCGCAGCTCCAGGTCGAGCTGGTGCCCGCCGCCGAGCACCATCAGCGTGTAAGGCTTCATCCCCGCGGCGACATACGCTTCCGCCAGATCGCCCGGCGCCGGGGTGCGCGGGTGCATGCCGGCGTAGTCGGTGTTCATGAACATCCAGCCGCCCTTGGACGCCACGATCGGGTCGTAGTTGTCGCGCACGTTGTCATGCACCCACTGCCCGGTGAAGTAGGCGTTGGTGTGCTCCGCCTGGTGAATGGTGAATGCCACCGACTCGCCGGCGGCCCCCTCCAGCGTGGCCGTGTATCGCCCCGGCTTCAGCGCCCCCGCCTTCAGGCTCACCATGCGCGCCGAGGCGTCGGCGCCCACCGGCACGCTCAGTTCCAGACTGCTCCCGTCCGCATGCCGGACCACCAGCCGCGCTTCGCCGGCGGCGACCACCGCCAACTCAACCGGCTCGGCCACATTGAAGTGACGCCGCGACCCGGCCAGCGACAGCGCCGCCTCCGCGTACGCCGCCGGCCCGCTCGCGAACACGGCCACCACCACGATCCACAACCCCGCCACACTGCGCCAGCCCATGTATCCGCTCATATGACCACCCTGAGATAAGTGAAACTGGTGAGACCGCCTCCACCACAGAAGCTGAAACTAACCGCCACGCACCATCTTGACAAGAATAATTATGTGATTATTTTCAAAGTAGTACCGTATATCCGACTGGAGTCACCCGTGGTCGCACCCCATTTCCTCGAATTGCCCGGGATCCGCGTGGAGTTGCTCGGCGACGGGCCTGATTTCCCCGGGCTCGGCCGGATCTGGATCGCCGATCGCCTGGTCCGGTCGGGCCGGCTGCCCTTGGCCCCGGACACGCAGAGCTTTCAGGGCCAGGCCCTCGACCGGCTGCGGCTGCTGGGGGTGGAGACGACCGAGGGAGAGCTGCGCATCCGCTGCCAGGCGCTGTTTCAGCCGGCTGCGGTGCGCACCATGCGCGACCACAGCTTTGATCCGATCCACAACACGCAGGACTGGGACCAGGCACAGGTGACCGTCGGCGGCGAACTGGATCTGGTCATCCGCCCCGCGCAGGATCGGTTCAATGGCGTCGCCTGCACCGGGCTGGCCTACCACTGGGCGTACCGCGGCGCCGGCACGCCGCTGTTCTGGCTGATGGATCGCGCAAGCTGGGAGATCGACGGCGACATCACCGGCGCCACCGTCGTCAGCCAGAGCGCCTGCTCCGACCCGCTGGTCACGTTCGCCCGCGACACCGCCTGGTCCACGGAGGGACTGATCCACTTCGCCCCCGACATGCCCAACCCGGTGATGACACACAACCTCCCGCGCTGGGCCAGCCACCAGGCGTTCGACTTCCAGTGCTGCGGCGGCACCGCCCTGCTGGGGGTGTTCGAACGCGTTGGCCTGATCCGCTCGCTGCTCAAGCGCGAGTCCGGCCGGGCGGAACTGAAGTGCTTCGACAAGCACCTGTTCGACGAGGCCGAGCAAGTCTGCACCGTGCCTAAGCGCATCCTGCTCGTCGAAGGGCTTGAAGGCGACGTCGATCAGCGCAACCTCTGGACGTGGGTGATGGACGAAGTCCACGAACGGGCCCGGCAGGAGTTCGGCCTGCGCGACGTGCCGCTGCTGCCCCGCGTGTTTCAGAACTACTGGCTCGACTTCACCGTCGATCGCTACTACGACGACCTGCTGCCCGCCGCCGAGGCCATCGGCGCCCGGCAGGTGTTCGTGGACAACCTCAAGAAGTCGGCGATGACCGACCGCACGCCACATCCGGGCAAGTTCAACTGGAACATGTGCTGCGGCCACGAATACGAGATCGCCCCCGAACTCGGCGGCGATGCGGGCGTGCGCCGCTTTGCCCAGACATGCGCCGCCCGCGGCATCGAAGTCGTAAGCTGGACCAACAACGACCAGGCCCTCTCCAGCCCGATCATCGGCGACGACGGCCACCACCGCCGCGACTGGTTCGTGAAGATGGAAGACACCCGCCTGCGCTACGGCGGCGCTTACACCAACGTGCTCAACATCCTCGACTTCGCCAACGACGACGCCCGCCGCTATTTCATCGACAGTCACAAGCAGCTCAAAGAGCGGGCCGCCCTCACCAGCTTCATGTTCGACAGCTTCTACAACCTCGGCTTCATGCCCGTCAGCTATGCCGGCGGACATCCGCGGACGATGTGGCGACAGTGTCTGGCGGTGCTCAAGGAACTGCAGGATGCTGGGATTCACATGGTCATCGAAAGCTTCGGCCCCTTCGGCGCTGTCCAGCACGGCTGCCCGCGCAGTTATTCGATCGATCGCTGCTGGGTCTGCTACCGGATCAACCTCGGCAACGACTACACCACCGTGCCCGTGGGCCCGACGCATGCCGACCCGCGCCGCGAACAGGCGGCGAGCCTCTACTACGCGTTGGCGCACATGACCGTGTCGCCGATCGATCTTTTTGAAAACGAGGTGCGTGTCGATGAGCGTTTCGGCCCCGACCATCGCCAGGCCCTGGCGGATTACCACGAAGCGCTGCCTTACCTGCACCGGCGGTATCTTCAGGCGGATGGCATGGCGGTGCTCTGGCACGACCGCGCCGGCGAGCGGGCCACGTTGTTCAACTTCGCCCAGCGGACCCTGGCGCTGCCCGGGGCGGTGCATGACCTCACCACCGGGGTGGACCTGCCCGAGGCCGCGTCCTACCCGCTTCGATCGCAGCACACGTACGCCATCACCCGCACAGCGCTGCCGCGCACCTTGACCTCACAGAGCGAAGACCCAACGCATGCGGCCCAGCTATAAAGCGTCTATTGAGCCTTGAGCCGTTCGCTTTAAGCTGTTAGCCAGCGACAAGCCGAACGGAGGGGATATTCGGGCTGAAGGCTTAAAGCGAACGGCTCAAAGCTCAATAGTCGCTGCGACACGCACCACCTGACCGTCACGGCTGCCGGCGATTCCGACCCCACGAGACCATCATGTCCATACGTGCGTTGATCCTGGGGCTGTTGTGGGGGCTGCTGATCGCTGCGCTGACCTACTTCAACGGCCACGTCATCCGCCAGACACCGCTGATCGGGCACCACTTCCCGCTGGCGGTGTTCGGGGTGCTGACGGCGGGGCTGCTGCTGTTGAACCCGCTGCTGCGCCGGCTCGGGCCGGGCACGCCGCTGCGGCCGGCGGAGCTGGCGCTGATGCTCGCGCTGGCGCTGGCGGCCTGCGCCTGGCCGGGGCAGGGGCTGCTTCGCACCTTTGTGCCGGCGCTGGCGATGCCGTCGCACATGGCCCAGGCTGAGCCGAGCTGGCAGGCGGCGCACGTGATGAGCTACATCCCGGGCGGCTCGGCCGAGCTGGCGCCGGGCCACGTGCGCGACTGGGCCGCCTTGAGGCAGATCCTCCTCGACGCCGCGGCCGACCCGCCGGTGATCGAGCCGGTCCGGCAGGCCCTGCCGCGCGAGACGCAGCGGGCACTGGCGGCCGGGCTGGACGAACCGGATGCGAACGTCCAGCGGGCGGTGCTCAAGGCCATCAATGAGGTGATCCGTACGCAGCGGCTCTGGGTCGATGTCGACGCGGCCATGTGGCCGGCGGCGGTTCGCACGCAGGTCGCCCGGCACGAGCAGGTGTCGTCTGACCGGGAACCGGCCCACGCCCACGAAGCGCAGCGGCTGCGCGAGGCGATCAACCGGGCGCTGCTCGTCCACGCGATGCCGGAGGCTTTGGCGCCGGCGCCGCGTGGCGGGCCGGTGCTTCCGGGCGGCAGTCCGCCGGACCCCGCGGTCACCGATCCGTTGACGCAGGCGTCGGACATGCAGTGGAGGAGCGTGGGCGACCTGCCCTGGTCCGCCTGGCGTGCCCCACTGCTGATCTGGGGCGGACTGGCCCTGCTGTTGGGGCTGGCGTCACTGGGGATGGTGCTGCTGGTGCACCCGCAGTGGCTGCGCCACGAGAAGCTGGCGTATCCGCTGGCGCGGTTTGCGCAGGAGCTGATGCGGCCCGCCGAGCGTGGCGCCTTGCCCGCCATCGCCCGCTCGCAGGGGTTCTGGATCGGCATGGCGATCGCCGGCGGCATCCACCTGGTCAACGGCCTGCACCTGTGGTTCGACTGGTTTTTCATTCACGTGCCGCTGACCTATCCGTTTTTCGCATTGATGGAGCTGTTCCCCAACGCCAGCGTCGCGCCCGGGGGCGCGTGGCGGCTGTGGATGCCGACGATTTACTTCAGCGTGCTGGGGCTGGCCTACTTCCTGCGGTCGGAGGTGTCGCTGAGCCTGGGGGTGGCGGGCTATTGCTGGATCGTGTTCAGCGCGCTGCTGTTCGGGCAGGGCGTGGCGATGGAGTTTGGGACGATGATCCTGCCGCTGAATTTCGGAGCCCACCTGGGGCTGGCGTTGGCGGTGCTTTATCTCGGCCGGCGGTACTACGTGCAAGCGGCGCGTTCGGCGGCGGGCCTGGGGCGGGCGAAGGAGATTTCCGCCAGCGCCACCTGGGGGGCACGGCTGATGGTGGTGTGCGCGATCGGGGCGGGCGGGCTGCTGGTGATGGCGGGGCTGGACTGGCTGCTGGCGTCGGCGTTCGTGGTGCTGGCGATGCTGATGCTGCTGGTGCTGACGCGGGTGCAGGTGGAGACGGGGCTGTTCACGCTCTTCGCCGGCTGGACGCCGGTGGCGATCCTCACCGGCCTGCTGGGCATGGAGGCGATCGGGCCGACGAGCTACCTGGTGCTGATGCTGGGCAGCTACGTCGTGCTCGGCGGCAACACCGAAGCACTGGCGCCGTTCCTGGCCAACGCGATGGCGATCGGCGAGGGCCAGCGGATCGAGCCCCGGCGGGCGGCGCCGTGGCTGGCGGTGATGGTGGTGGCGAGCCTGCTGGTCGCGGGACTGGTGACGTTTCTGCTCCAGTACAACCTCGGACTGGACCCGCTCGACGAGCACGCCTCCGCCGGCTTGCCGCGGATGATGTTCGACCTGGGCACGCAGCAGATCAGCGAGCTTGCGGCGACGGGCACGCTGGCCGACTCCGTCAGCGTTTCAGGGCTGGGTCGGTTGGGCGCGCTTGCCTCGGAACCGGTGTTTCTCGCGTGGCTGGCGGTGGGCCTGGTGCTGGCGGTGGGATGCATGGGGCTGCGGCTGCGGTTGGCGTGGTGGCCGATTCACCCGGTGCTGTTCCTGGTCTGGGGCACGTGGCCGATCTACATCTACGGGCCGGCGTTCCTGCTGGGCTGGGCGGTGAAGGGGGTGGTCATCCGGTTCACCGGCGTGCGGGGGTACGAGGCCGGCAAGCCGGTGATGGTGGGCCTGGTGGCAGGCGAGTTGCTCGCGGGGCTGGGCTGGATCGTGGTCGGCGCGCTCTATTACCTGTTCACCCGTCAAAGTCCGGCGAGTTACTCGATCTTCTAACGCGTGCACGGCGTTGCCGCCCATCGGGATGAATAACCAGCCATGAACACAACAAACACCAACGCCGCCAGCTTCAGCCGGGACCTTGCCCAGGTGCTGGCCAGCGACGACCAGAGCGCCCTGCTGCACGACCTGGTGGTCAGCGAGGATCCGCCCGCCGGGGCGTGGAGTCGTCATACGCCGCCGCAGTCGCCGCTGGGGCGGGTCGGCTTTCCGGGCGTGCTCAGCCTCGTGCGCGGCGAGGTCTACACGCTGGACCGTCACGCCAGGCTGGTCGAACAGGTGGTGCGTCGTCGGCGCTGGCTGCCCTGGCTTTACGAAGGGCGGGGGCCGGGGCTGGCGGTGCGGCGTACGATCGGCCACAACCTCTGGCAGGCCGAGGTGGTGCTCATCGGTCGTCGCCGGCCGGGCCTGGCACTGCTCCAGTTGCAGCGGCCGGCGGGGGTGGCGCTGACGCTGGAGCGGATCGAGGCCGGCCTGCGGCTGCGCTGGGCCGGGCGGTGGGACGTGGTGATCGACATCAGTTCGCCGACCGTACCGCTGCAGATCAGCGACGACCCGGCCGCGCTCAAACGGCAGTTCCAGGGTTTCGAGGACGTGACGCTGAACGATACGCACGTGCAGTGGCACTGGGACCACAGCGGGTCGGTGTGGCTCGGGGCGCGGTTCGAGCAGACGGTCACGGTGCGTCTGGCCGTGGTCAAGCCGGAGCAGGCGTTGCCCGCGCCGCGGTCGACGACGGCGATGGCGCGCGGGGAGCGGAAGCGGTGGGTGTCGTTTTTCCGCGACCATGTGCCGGCCCTGGAGACGGACGACCCGGTGCTGCGCGACACGTGGCATTTCGCCTGGCAGGTGATCTGGGCCAACCGATGCCAGGGCGGTACGCCGCTGCACCCGCACCCGTTCGTGAGCCCGGCACGTCTGCACTACGCATCGCAATGGTGGTGGGACGAAGCCTTCCACACCCTCGTGCTGCGCCACCTGCGCGGCATCGGCGATGCGGTGTACGAACCGCTGGCCAACTTCTTCAAGGCGCAGGCGCCGGACGGCGCGATCCCCGGCTTCCTGAATTTCGGCCTCGACGGTGACGCCGAGGCGATGGCCCGCGCCAGCGCCAAGGCGATGCCCATGCAGCCGGCGGTGATCGGCCTGGTGATGGACCTGCTGCGGGAGAAGCCCGGCTGGCCGACGTCGCCGCAACGGTTGCGGGCGCTGTACGAGCCGCTGCGTCGCTGGGGCGAGTGGAACCTGGGCCCTGCGCGTGACATCGATCGCGATGGCCTGAGCGAGTATGACGTCTGGCACAACACCTCCGGTGACCAGTCGCCGCGCTGGGACGGGCAGAAGGTGGACCCGAACCACGCCATGGCGGACCCGATGCGTCCGACCGAGGCCGTGGACCACAACGTCTGGCTGTCGCTGCTGTGGGAGAACCTGGCGGCGATGGCCGACGCCTTGGGCGCTTCGGACGACGCCGAGGCACACCGCCAGCGGGCGGCGCGGACGATGCAGTTGATCGACGAGCGGATGTGGGACGAGACGGACGGGTTCTACTATGACATCGACGGCCAGACGCACCGCAAGATCCGCGTCAAGACCCCCTACGGCTTCATGCCGCTGCTCTCAAAACATGCCCGGGCCGACCGGGTGGACCGGCTGGTGCAGGAGCACCTGCTGAACCCGGCCACGTTCTGGTGCCGCTGGCCGCTGCCGAGCGTATCGCTCGACCACCCGGCGTTCGACCCGGTGAACATGTGGCGCGGGCCGACCTGGGTGAACGTGAACTGGATGGTCATCGAAGGCCTGCTCCGGCAAGGCTACGACGAGCCGGCCCGGCAGTTGGCACGGCGGACGGTGGAGATGGTGGGGCCGCGCTACGAAGGCGGGCGGCGCGTGCGCTCGCCGCGCATCTGGGAGTGGTACCACCCGCACACGGGCGAGCCGCTGGGCAACTGCCAGTATGGCTGGACGTCGCTGGTGGTCGACCTGATCCTGCGCGGCCTGGCGGGGCCGGTGGAAGTCGAAAGCGCTGAGCGATCGGGCCAGGGAGCGGTATGATGGAGCACGCCATGCGAACCGTCGCGATCACGGGAGCGGTCAAGGGGATCGGCCGAGCCACGGCCGAGCAGTTCGCGCAGACCGGGGCGCAGGTGGCCCTGCTGGACGTCGACGCCGCCGGTGAAGCGCTGGCCGAACAACTCGGCGAGCGGGCGCTGTTCGTCGATTGCGACGTGTCGAACGAGGCGGCGGTGGAGCGGGCGGTCCGGCGGACGGTGGATCACTTCGGCGGCATCGACGTGCTGGTGAACAACGCCGGCATCCAGCGCTACTCCTCGGTCACCGAAACTAGCGAGCAGGAGTGGGACCGGGTGATGGGCGTCAACCTCAAAGGGGCGTTCCTGTGCGCCAAGCATGCGATCCCGTCGATGCTCGAGCGCGGCGGCGGCGTGGTGATCAATGTCTCGAGCGTGCAGGCGTTTTTGAGCCAGCCTCGCGTCGCGCCGTACACGACAAGCAAGACGGCGCTGCTGGGGCTGACGCGGTCGATTGCGGTGGACTATGCGCCGACGGTGCGCTGCGTGGCCGTCTGCCCCGGCACGGTGGACACGCCGATGCTGCGCGAGGCGGTCAAGGAATCGAGCGATCCGGAGGCGGTGCTGGCCGAGTGCCGGCAGATGCACCTGCTTCAGCGCGTGGCGCAGCCGGAGGAGGTGGCGGAACTGATCGTGTTCCTGGCGTCGGAGCGGGCCCCGTTCATCACCGGGCAGGCCATCCGCATCGACGGCGGGCTGGGCGTGAGCATCGGCGGCAGCAAACGGGACTGAACGGAGCACTGCATGCACCTGGGGTTCGGCCTCTACAGCCATCAGCTCGACGAAGCGCACTTCGCCTTCGCTCGGCAGTGCGGGGCGACGCACCTGGTCGTGCATCTCGTGGACTACTTCGCCGGCCGCGACGCGCAGCAGCGCCGCGACCAGCCGGTGGGGGACCTCGACGGCTGGGGCCGGGCCAGCGGTCGCGAAACGCTCTGGACCGCGGCACAGCTCAAGGCCCTGCAACAGCGGGTCAAGGACGCCGGCCTGACGCTCTTCGCCCTGGAAAACCTCAACCCCGGCCACTGGTATGACATCCTGCTCGACGGGCCGCAACGCGACAGGCAGGTGGCCGACGTGCAGCGGATGCTCGAAGCGATGGGCGAGGCGGGCATCGCCGCGCTGGGCTACTACTTCTCCCTCGCCGGCGTGGCAGGACGCACCACCGGGCCGTTCGCGCGCGGCGGCGCCCAGTCCGTGGGGATGGACGGCCCGTTCGACACGCCGCTGCCGCGCCGCATGGTCTGGAACATGGTCGTGGACGAGGCCGCCGGCGATCAGCCCCACGCCCCCGTCACCCGGCCGCAACTGTGGGACCGCCTGCGCCGATTCCTGGAAGCGGTGGTGCCGGTCGCCGAACGCGCGGGCGTGAAACTGGCGGCCCACCCCGACGACCCGCCCCTTCCCGAGATTCGCGGCACGCCCCGGCTGATCTACCAACCACGGCTGTACCAGGAGCTGATCGATCTCTGCGACAGCCCGCACAACGGCCTGGAACTGTGCGTGGGCACGCTCGCCGAGATGACCGAGCCGGACCTCTACGCGTGGATCGACCGCTATGCCCAGCAGGATCGCATCGTCTACGTGCACCTGCGCAACGTGCGCGACAAGGTGCCCTACTACCGCGAAACATTCATCGACGAGGGCGACGTCGACGTGCCGCGCGTGCTGCGCATCCTCCACGAGCGCGGCTTCGAGGGTGTGGTGATTCCCGATCACGCCCCGCGGATGAGCTGCGATGCGCCGTGGCATGCGGGCATGGCCTTCGCCATGGGCTACCTGTGCGCCACGATGCAGGACCTCGCCCGCACCGAAGCTCAAGCCGTTGCAAAGGAGCCGCAACCATGAGCATCCCCATCAACCGTGCCCGCGTTTTCTGCGAAGGGCTGGACCATCCCGAAGGGCTGGCGGTGCATCCGGACGGCTCGATCTGGGCCGGGGGCGAGGCCGGGCAGATCTACCGCATCGCGCCCGACGGCCAGCAGATCGACCAGGTCGCCGACACCGGCGGCTTCGTGCTGGGCATCGCGTTCAGCCCCGGCGCCGAGTGGCTGGCGGTGTGCGACCTCAAGCTCGGCTGCCTCTGGCGCCTGGACCCGGCCACCGGCCGACTGGAAAAACTGGCCGACCGCGTCGACGGCCAGCCGCTGCGCGTGCCCAACCACGTGAGCTTCGCCGACGACGGCACGCTCTACCTCAGCGACAGCGGCAACCCCAAGCAGAACGACGGCACGCTGCTCCGCTTCGACGCCGACGACCCGACGCGCGGCGCCCTCTGGCACGCCGGCCCGTTCCACTTCGCCAACGGCACGGCCCTGGACCCGACGCAACGCTGGCTCTATGTCGCCGTCAGCTTCCTGCCCGGCGTGGAGCGCGTGGCGATCCGCGACGATGGCTCGGCCGGCGCTCGCGAACTGGTCGCCACCTTGCCGGACACCGTGCCCGACGGCCTGGCGTTCGACGCCGTCGGCCGGCTGTACGTCTCCTGCTACACGCCCAACCGCATCTACCGCATCATGCCCGACCATCGCAGCGAGCTGTTCATCGAAGACATGGACGCCCACACCCTCTGCAACCCCACCAACCTCGCCTTCGGCGGCGTCGGGCTGAACGACCTGTTCACCAGCAACCTCGGCCGGTGGCACCTGACGCACATCGACGCCGACATCCCCGGCCACCCGCTGGCCTCGCATCGACAAGGGCAAGCCGCCGCGCCGCCACCGCCGCGCTCAAGGGAAACCGTATGACCACCGCCTCTCTGCCAATCGATCTGTGCGCCCGGCTCGACCGGCGCGCCACCGAACTGGGCGTCACCCGGCGCTTCGTGATCCGCAACCCGGCCACCGGCGAGCCGCTGGCGGAACTGCCGGACCTGGGCGCGGCCGGCGCTCGTTGGGCCGTCGACGTCGCGGCGCAAGAGGCGGCCAACGTGCCGTCGATCGAGCAGCGGCGGCAATGGCTGTCCGTGATCGAGCAGACGTTGCTGGATCGGCGCGAGTCGCTCGGTCGGCTGATCACGCTGGAGAACGGCAAGCCGCTGCCGGAGGCGGTGGCGGAGGTGGTTTACGCGGCGGGGTTTTTCGGCGCGGCCGCGGCGTGCTGCCCGGAGTTGGCCGAGGCGACGCTGGCCGAGCGGGCGCGGGGCTGCGCCTGGCGCGTCCGGCGGCGGCCGGCGGGCGTGGCGGCGCTGATCACGCCGTGGAACTTTCCGGTGGCGATGATGGCCAAGAAGCTCAGCGGCGCGCTCGCCGCCGGCTGCGCGGTGGTGATGAAACCGGCCGAGCAGACACCCTTGTCGCTGCTGGTTGCCATCGAGGCAATGCTCGAAGCGGGCGTGCCCGCCGAGCGGCTGGGGGTGGTCGTGGGTCGGCCCGAGCCGATCGGGCGCGTGCTGTGCAGCCATCCGGCGGTGCGGATCGTCAGCTTCACCGGCTCCACCGAAGTCGGCCGCTGGCTGATGGCCGAGACCGCGCCGCACGTCAAGCGCCTCGCCCTGGAGCTTGGCGGCAACGCGCCGTTCATCGTGTTCCAGGACGCGGACCTTGCCGCGGCGGCCGACGCCCTGGTGGCCAACAAGTTCCGCGCCGGCGGGCAGACCTGCGTCTGCGCCAACCGCGTGTTCGTGCATGAGGCCATCCACGACGCCTTTCTCGATCACCTTCGACCGAAGCTCGAAGCCCTGCGCGTGGGAGACGGCCTGGAGGAAGGCGTCGATCTCGGCCCGCTGATCGACCGCAAGGGTTGGGAGAAGGTCGACCGCCACGTTCGCGACGCCGTGGCGCGCGGCGCCCGGCTGCTCCTCGGCGGCGACGCGCCACGCCCGACGCAGGAGTGGGGCGCCTTCTATCCCCCCACGCTCCTGACCGGCATCCAGCCGGAGATGGCGGTCTGCCAGGAAGAAACCTTCGGGCCCGTGGTCGCCATCGCCAGCTTCCGCGACGAGCCGGCCGTCCTTGAAGCCGCCAACGCGGGAATCCATGGGCTGGCGGCCTACCTGTTCACCCGCGATCCCGCCCGCGCCGAACGCGTTGTCGATCAACTCACCTTCGGCCACGTCGGCGTCAACACCGGCACCGGCCCGGCGCCCCACGCCCCGTTCGGCGGGATGAAACAGTCCGGCTTCGGCCGTGAGGGAGGCCTCGACGGCATCCTCGAATTCACCGATACACAGGTCGTCGCCACCGCCGACGCGTAAGCGGACAACCCGCAACCGCCCTGCTATCCGCACGCATGATCGCCCTTCACCGTCACGGCTGCGGTGCGTCTTCCGCATCCTCGGCCTCGATCGCCGGCAGGTCTTCCATGGTTCGGCCGAGCAGGACCTGGTCGATCAGCGCCGGACCGCCTTGGGCGCCGAAGCGCACGGAGCGCAGCGTCACCGGCTGGCCGAACCGTTCCCAGAGGTCGACGCGCACAACGCGCCACTGCGGCGATGGCGTCGCGTCAACCTGATGCGCCGTGCCGTCGAGGTTCGCCGGCAGCGGTCCGCTGTGCAGCCACACGGTCTGCGGCGCGCCTTCACCGAGCAGCCCGAGTTGCACGCCGGTCGTGTCGTCGCCTTGGGCGCGGTAGGCGAACTGGAGGTAGCGGTATTCGCCCGGCCCCGGGTCGGCGGCGATGGGGAAGTCCCAGGTGGGCACGACAGGCCCAAACCCCGTCGCCTCCCGCGGTGCGATCGGCGAATCGCCCGGCCGAACCTGGAGCGACCGGCCGCCGCTGTGAGCGTCGTCGAAGTGAAACGCCCACCGTTGGCCGTGACCGGTGAGAACGTCCTGGAAGGCAGCGCCCTCATCCATAAGCACCGCGACCGGCCGCTTCGCCGCCAGGTCAGGATGCGCCGGACCGGTCGTCTCGCCATGGAAGACGATCTCGCCCAGCCGCAGGTTGCCCTGGATCGCCCACGGCAGACGGATGCGCCACTTCGATGCCTCGACCGGCTCGGGCAGGCGATGGGTGTGCGCCACCGCATCCGAAAGCAACTCCATCGCCACATGCCAGCGCTCGGTGTCGGAATGCTGATATTCCAGCGTCGCATCGCGCAGCCATGCCTCCGGGTGGTCCGGATCCTCAAAGAAGGTCACCGCCTCGACGCGCATGCGCGTGCGGAACGATTCGATCGTCACGAAAAATGGATCGTCCGCCGCGGCGGCATGGTTGACCTTGTCCCACGCGAGCCAGGGCTCCCGGGGCGCGGTGGTGTCGCCATCATGCAGCAGCCGGGGGTCGAGCATCAGCCTTGCCGCGCCGCCCCAGGTGGTGCCGGGCACGAGCCCGATGACGGCATTGACCTCCGCGAGCAGGTTCGCCTCGGCGGTGCGCGGCTGTGGCTCGGCGTTGGTCCAGCTTGCCACGCGGGTGGTGGGCACCTGCTGCTGGCTGGCGACCGGACCGGTCAGCCCGTCGGGTTCCGGCTCCAGGCGTGTGCGCCAGACCGTTTCGTACCGGCTGTCCAACCGGCGAAGCTCGCCCATCCACGTGCCCACCAGCAGGTCGCCGTCGTCCAGCCAGGCGCCGGTGGGCAGCGCGGTGTAGTCATGCTCGTAAAGCGTTCGGCCGTCACGGTCGAGCACGTACAGGCTGCCCAGGTCACTGCCGACGACCAAACGCTGGCCATCGGGCGAGAAACTCGGGCTCCGCAGCGCATCGTCCCCTGAGAAGATCCACTGAAGGCCCTGCTCGAAGTTGTACAGCTTGAGCAGGTTGCCCGTGACAACCGCGAGTTGGGAGCCGTCGCGGGCGAGGGCGACCTCGCTGGCGTCGGTGGGGAAATCAGCGATGAGTTGACCGTCGCGAAAGCCGAACACCCGGCCGCCGGTCTCGGTGTCAGCGAGCACCGCCACGGTGCCGGCGTCGTCGCTGACGGCCATGGTGCGCGCCGCACCGCTGCTGGCCAGCGTGTGCGACCAGCGCGGCTCACCCGTGGCGGCGTCATAGGCGGTGGCCTCCAGGCCCTCCACCACCAGCAGCGTCTGCGTGCCCACCGCCGCGATCACGCCGATGTGACGCTCCTGCTTCCACCAGTCCTGCTGCCATCGCAGCGTGCCGTCGCGGTCCCAGACCGCCAGCCCCAGGTCGCCGGCCGTGGCGACCCAGCGTCCGTCGGCAGGCATGGCGAAATGGTTGATCGGCAGGTACTTCTCGTCGGGTGTGGCGAGGAACCGCTGCGGCAGCCGGTTGGGCAGGCCGTAGAGCGCCACGCGCCGCTCGAGTTCCCCGCGGCCGTCGAGCAGGTAAAGGTGATAGCCCTCGGCCGAGTTGAGGTCGTAACCCTGCACGGCGACGCCGCCGACGATGGCCCGCGGGTCGAAGCTGAAGTAGTGGCCGACGCGCTGCCGCCAGCGGGGCTGCCCGGTTTCAAGGTCCACTGCCTGAAGGTTGTGGTCCCAGTTCATCACGCTGGCGACGGCCGTGCCGTTGTCGGCGATCACAAGGCGGCGGATGTGCGGGCCGAAGCGGTCGGCCGCCGGCGTCGCGTCGGCCGGCGCGGCGCCGGTGGCCTCGGCCGTCGCGGGCGCGGCGGTGCGCGACGCCCCCTCGGCCGCGAGCGACACCGGAAGTTCCGCCGGCGTCACCGCCACGCTCAACCGCGCCTGCCGGCCGCTCAACAACTCGGTCGCCTCCAGCGTCTGCGCGCCCGCCGGCGCGTTGATCGGCGCGGTCACCACGCCCCCGGCCCCCTGCTCGTCCGCGGCCAGGTGCCGCTCGACAAGCACCTCCCCATCCGCCCCGAGCAACCGCAACCGCACCGGAATGCTCGCCTCGATCGGCTCGCCACGGCTGTCGTGCACCTGCACCGACCACGTCAACGCCTGACCGGCCGTCGCCTCCGCCGGCCCGCGCAGCGCCACGTGGTCGATCGCCGCGGGCAAGATCGCGAACAGCCGCGCCGGCAGGTCACGCAGGTCCGCACGCACCACGTCGCCCGCTTCAACGTCCACCTGCCGCATCGCAAACGTGTCGTACACCGCCGCGCCCGGCGCCAGATCGCGCAGCCCCACCGCCGGCCGCATCGGCACCCGCGCCGTCACAAACAGGTCCACCCGCCACATCTGCCCCGGCGAAAGGTCGGGCGTCGCATAATTGACCACGAACAGGTACCGGCCCCGCCCGGCGACACGCTCGGAAACGAACACCGCCTCATCATCCACCGCCGCCACCGGAGGCGCCGTCTCGCCCAGCGCCTCGCGCAGCGCTGGCATATGCGCCCGGGCATAGGCAGGGAAGCGCACGTACGCCGAATCGTCCCCTGCCGGGTTCGGGTCGGTCACGATGTGATCGAAGCTCGTGTTCAGCGGACGGTACTGCGCCACCAGGCTCTCGCGGCAGGTGCCATCGTAAAACACCGGGACGCCGGCGTCGCGGGCGTTCTCGAGCGCTGCGGTCAATGGATCGTCCATCTCCACGCGCTGATTCACCAGCAGCACCGCGCGGTAGTTCGCCAGCGTGTCCGGCTCGAGGTCTTCGCTGAAGACGATGCTCGCCGGGCGATGGGCGAACAGGCAGGCGATGTACGCCTCGAACAGGTGGGAAAAGTGCACGCCCATGACGTGGTTGGTCGGGCTCCAGCGGTCGAGGTCGAACATCCGGCTGGAGGCGACGATGGCCACCGAGTCCTGCGTTTCCAGCGTGTTCAGCCACGGGCCGTACTGGCTCAGCAGATCGTTCAGCGCGCGGTAGATCGAGACGGTGCCGTGGTAGGCGGTGCGCGTGTCTTCCCGGCGGGCCCCCCAGTTGGGCAGGTTGCCGGAGAAGCCCACGCCGTCGGCGCCGCGCATGACCATGCTCATCAACGTGGGCACGACCTGTCCGCCCGTGCCGTCATCGTTCCAGACTTCAGGGTGTCCCCACGCCGCCTTGCCCGGGCGTTTATAGAAGTCCACGCTGTGGGGGGAGACGAACGGCACCGCCATCTGCTCCCACTGCACGTGCAGGTCCACCTCGTCCACGTTCTGGAAGACGGTGGGCGGGTAGGCTTCGAGTTTGCGGTAGGGGCCGGAATTGGCGGTGACCAGGTCGTCGGAGCCGACGGCCTCCAGCGTGCGATTGAACAGTGCCTGCGCATCGACCGCCAAGGCGTAGCGGCGGTCGGCGATCTCGCCCAGGATCGGGTCCCAGGTGCCGGTGTTCCGGGCGCGGTCGAGCGCGTCTTCGTAGGTCGCCCTTTCCTCGTCGGTGCGGAGCACGACATTGGCGTTGTAATGCCACCAGTTCGCCGACCAGACCCAGCCGCGGAAGGCAGGGTAGCGGTCCAGCTCGCGCGTCACCTGCTCGATGGCGGCGGTGATCTGCTCAGTTTCGCGCCCATCGTAGCCGCTGCCCAACGGCAAGCCCGCATCCATGTACAGCGGGATCGCCATCTGGTGCACACCCCGGCTGGAATAGCCACCCATGATCTGCTTCAACGGCGAATCGATCGCCAGCTTGAGCGGGTTCGTCCCCACCGCGTCCCGCTCCAGCGTCGCGGACAGCTCGGGCAACGTGCTCTGGGGCGAATGGCTCCAGCCCAGCGCCGGCGTCTGGAGGTGACTGCCGAGGCGGTCCACAGTCAGGTTCACACCCAGCCGGCCTGTCCGATCCAGGTGGTGCGCCACCACGTCCGGTGCGGACCAGCGGTCGACGTGCGTCGGGTACGTGGGGCCGTAGTCGCCGAACTGCACACGGAAGAACGGCGTACCCGCCTCGAAGCCAGGCCCGATCTCGATCGGCTGCGCGATGCTGGTCAACCCCTCGGCCTCGGCGACCAGTTCGTACCGGCCCGGCTGCAGCACGGCGGTGAGATGGGCCGGCAACTCGAATGTCAGCTCCTCCGCGTCTTGCGGAATGGCCTGACGTGCCTCACTCAGAACGCGGTCGCCCTCGACCAGCCGCACGGTCATCGCCGCCGGCGCTTCGCCGCGCACCGCGACGGTGAATGGCGCCGGCTCGCCCTGCGCAAAGTGCATCCGCCCGCCGGGCATCAGAACCGTGGCGCTGCCGACCGCCCCGGCGGCGCGCACCTCCACGGCGTCGCGCACGAGATACTCGGTGGCCTCGCCCCGCTGCCACGGCTGGACCTCCGGGCTCACCTTCACCTGGTAGACCCCGCCCAGCCCCTCCGGAACACGCACGTGTCCATCGACGACTTCCAGCTCACGATAGTCGAGGCTGTTAAACGGCCGCAGCCAGACACGCCACCGCGGCGACACCGCCCGCCGGCCGGGGGTGAACCGGATGTCAAACGGCACGCGCTCGCCCGCCGTCCACACCCGATCCGGATACGTCACCACCAGCCGTTCGTGATCGATGGCGATGACCTTTTCCAGCTCGCCGCTGCGCAGGTTGTAACGCTGGAACAGTTCGGTCGGATGCTTGCGCCGCAGCAGGATCGCGCCGTCGCCCACCGCCATGTCGCTGATCGCGCCGCCGCCCTGCTCGGGCTTGAGTTCGCCCATGGCCAGTTGGATCGGCTCCATCGCCTGCCCGGCCGCATCGTAACGGTGGACCACATCGTCATGCCCCGCGAGGACGTGGAGGACGCCTTCGTCATCGACATCGAACGCACCGCTCAGCCCGTCGTGGGTGTTGCCCTGCACCGGGACCTCAATCTCCCACCGGACTTCGCCGTCGAAGCCGATGCAGCGGATGCTCATGCCCCGCTCCGCGACCACGTAGAACGCCTTCTGCGTTTCGCTGACATCAAACTCGCGGATGTTGGCTTGCGACGGGGGCAGGTCGGGATTGGGCAGTTGCGCCGGCGGGATGCTGTAGGCTGCGACGATCTTGCCTGCCGCGTCGAAGCGGACGATGCGGTTGCGGTGCTGGTCGGCGGCATAGAAGTCACCGCTGGCGCCGCTGGCGACATAGGCCGGCGCGTTCCAGCCCAGTTGGTCGCTTCCGAGGAAGTCGCCGACCGCGGTGAGCGGTTCGAGGTCCTGGCCGTAGAGCTGCACCCGCCGGATCAGATGGGCATGGTTGACAGCGATCACGCCATCGGCGTTGGCCGTGGCGTTGCCCGCGGCATGCGGCGCGGTGATGCCGGTCTTGTTTTCGCCAGTCGGTGTGATGCGCAGGATGAAGCTCTGGTCGCCCGGATTGCAGAAGTAGAGCATGCCGTCATGGCCGAGGTTCATCCGCGCCAGCACGATGCGGAAGCGCGGATGCTCGCGCGAGATCACCCGCTCCAGCGTCACCGCCTCCGCCGGCCGCCACGACAACAGAACCAGCAGTGACAGCAGGCACATCGTCAATACACGTCTCATCATCGTCCGACCTTCCAGGTTCAGGTTCGTTCAGCCGCCGCTGCTGGCGACGATCGTGCGGGCGACCGGCGCACGCCGCGCCGGTCCCGGGACATATATCGCATTCTCAACGGAGTTCGGTCTCAAGGATGGCGGCGCATCATCAGCCCGGCGCCGCCGAGCATCAGCAGGCTTGCGGTCGCCGGCTCGGGGATGGCGAAGTTCGCGTCATACTTGAACAGGTCGCCCGTCCCGCCGGGCAACGTCAGGTTCAGCGTGTGGTCGGTCAACACCAGTTCCTCGACCTCGCCGGTTTCACGGTTCATCCGCCAGAGGCTTTCCACCGAGTCGTCGAACGTCAGCGTGAACGCCAGTTCCGCCTCCGCGGCGTCCAGTTCCGCGCCTTGAAGCATGTTGACGAGCATGAAATAGAGCCCGCCGTCGTCATCGGTGAAGAACCCGATCAGCCCGTCGCGGCCGGCCCCTTCACCGACGACGGCAATGCTTTCCAGGTGCGGATCGTCGCCGGCGTCGGCGCTCCAGTTCACCAGGCCGGTGGGCGCGGTGTGACTGACGTCGCCGGTCTGTCCCGGTACGAAGCGCAGGTCGGTGCTTTCGAGCATCCGCATCGTCTGCCCGAGGGTTTCTACTTCCGGATTGATCTCCCCGGCCCGCGTGTGCATGGCGTTGGGTGTGCCGTCAGGGTTCAGCATGCCGCCCAGGCTTCCACCCGCGGAGGAGTCGTACAGGAAATAGGCGAACCCCTGACTGCCCGCCGCCAAGTGCGTGAACATCTGGAAACGCAGCTCCGACGCCGACGTCTCGCGGAACACGCTCCCGTCCGTGAACGTCTGCACCCAGGCGAACCAGGGCACGTCGTATTCATGCGCCTTGCTCCGCACGATGGTCAGGTTGTCGAAGTAGTCGTTCAGATCCGTCCCGTAGCTGCGGAACGGGTAATGGTCGTACATCAGCATGTCCGGCTCGACGATGGTCATGATGTCGTCGAGGTACTGCTCGTAGGTGTAGCCGGGGTTGCTGTCGTCGCCCCACAACTGCTCGGCGCTGGCGTGGTTGGGATAAGCATTGACGTAGACCGGCCGGTCCGAGTCGATCGAGCGGATGTAGTCCGCCATCGGCTTGACGATCTCGTTCATGCTCTGATGAGAAGGTTCGTCGCGCACAAAGTAGGCGGCCAGGTCCGGCGCATGCGAGGCGATGTGAATGTCGGTGCGCCCCTTGTCGTCGAGCGTCGGATAAGAGCGGATGTTCTGCCCCATCCAGTGCGGAATGATGCCGTCGTCCGCCGCGCGATGGAACGTGTTGTCATTGGCCAGCACGGTGTTGAGCCCCGCCTCCTGGTAGAGCGTGGGATCCGTCTCGGCCGTGAAGGCGTAGGCGTTGAGCATGAACGGTTGCGTGCGCAGCCACGCCCGGCCGAGGTTGTCCGGCCGCGGGCCCGGGTCCGGCGCTGCCGACAGCGACGTGCTCCACGCCAGTTCGTCGTTGCCGCTGCCCGCTCCCGCCGCCAGGGCCGTGTCGGAGATGCGCAGGTCGTCGATCTGGAACAGGCCGGGCGTGGGGTCGTTGGGCGCTGCGCCGTTGAGCGCGCCGATCCGCAGCGTCGACGCGTACGGGTCGAAGCCCGTGAATCCGTTTCCCGCCGCGATGCCCGTGCCGTTCTGGTAAAGCCGGGCCTGCCCGGCATTGTCGACGGTGACCGCCAAGTGCATCCACTGTCCGCTCAGCACGTCGTCGGCCTGGAGCGTGTGCGTCGTGCCGCCGGCATCGGTGGCGGCGAAGTAGAGCGTCTCGGCGAACTGGTAGAGCCGCCAACTGTTCGGGCCCGCCGACTGGGCGAGGATGTTGCGCTCCTGGTGATCGGTCGTTCCCGGGCGATACCAGAACTCCACGCTCAACTCGTCCTGCCGGCCGATCGAGTAAAGGTCGGTCTCGGGTGTTTCCATCGCCTGCGCGTTTTGAAGCACGAGCGTCATCGAACCCGCCGGGGCCACCGTGGCAACGTCGCTGCTCAGCCATACTTCGCCGGCGGCATGTTCACGCGTGATGTGCAGCGCGGCGTCGCTGGCGTCGAAGACCCGTTCGCCATCGTCGGCATCGCGCAGGTCGGCCATCGTGTCGAAGGTGAAGCGGGCGACCTCCTCGGCTTGCACCGCAGGCGTCAGCGCCACCGCGAGCATTGCCGCTGACATGGCGCTTCGCCACAGGCTCACAATTCGCCCGCCGCCTCTGCTGTCCGACGCGCCGATCTGCATCGTGCCCGCCATGAACCGGTCCGCCTGGTCGATCATGTGGATGCCCCGTGGTGGTGATTACTGGCTGTCCGCGTCGGTGAAAAAGTGCGCGTCGGCCAAACGGCCGATGTAGGTTGCGCTCGAGTCGCCGTGGTCGGACGGATGGATGTAGAACGCCTGCTCCGGGTCCGACCGCCAACCGGCATGCCCATCGCGGTAGAGGTAGTTGTAGCCTGCCATCGCGTGCGCCTGGACATCAAGCCCGGGCTGGTGCTCGTTGCTGGCCCAGCAGGCGAGGATGACGAAGCCACCGCCGTAGCGGCTCAGGTCCAGCCGACGCTGGGCGTCCCGGTAGCTGGTCGGGTCGGCCCCGGCCTCGGGATAGGGCACGGGACGGTACATGTACGCCCCCGGCGGCCCGTTGCCGTCCGTGTCGGCCAACCAGTCTGCATAGTCGCCGAAGACCTCTTCCGCCGTTCGGCCGCCGATGGTCCAGGTCGGATCGAAGAAGGCGGCGGGGCCGTCGAGATATTTGATCAGCGCGCCCGTGCCGTAGCGCCCGGCGGGCCTGGCGCCGCCGCCGACCCAGGCCGTGGGCGAGAACAGGCCGGCCCCCCAGTTGGTGAAGCCCGGGTTCACGCCCGCCCCATACCCGCCCGGGATGCGGTCCTTGTGGTCCGCGGCGTAACTGGCCAGGCCGATGCCGATCTGCCGTTCGTTGCTGGCACATTGAATGCGACTTGCAACCTCGCGCGCCTGGCTCAGGGCCGGCAGCAGCAGTGCGATCAGTAATGCAATGATCGATATAACCACAAGTAACTCAATCAGGGTAAAACCGTGGGGGTGTCGAGCAGGCATGGACGTGATCCTTTCATCGCATGCCCCGGGAAGACGGTGATCACTCAAAATCCCACATGTTGCCCGGCTCGCTGAGGAACCACCACCCGCTGGGGCCGACCGTGTCGCGGTAGTCGAGGGTGACCACGCGAAGATCGGCCATCAGGAAATTGGTGAGGGCGTTGGGGTGCCGTGCATGCAGGGCGGGTGCCATGTTGATGTAATCAGGTTCGTTGAAGGCGAAACCCAACCCCCACCCTCTGCCGACCATGTGGGAAGCGTAGTCGGTACCACCGGCCAATTCGTGTCGATCGCCGATGACAATGGTGGCCGCGGGCTGTTCCATCTCCGCCGGATCAATCTCGCGGGAGTAAGCCCCATTGACGCCGGAGGTCTCCACGCCGTCCTCGTCCCTCAGAAAGTTCTGGTTAAGCCCATAGCCGCGGTAGTACCTGTCAGCCGGGGCCCAATCCTGATCCTGATCGGGGCAGGCGAAAATCGTTGGCGCCATATCCACGGTGTCAATCAGAATCTCGTCCCATGTATAAGCCTGCGTGTCATCCCAGTTGAATGGCGAGTGGCCGGGCGGAAAGCGATCGTGATTGTCATTGCGGTGAACCATCATCGCCAGGCCGATCTGCCGTTGATTGCTCATGCAGACGGTGTTCCGCGCCGCCCGGCGCGCCCCCTGGAGGGCTGGCAGCAGGATGCTGACCAGCATGGCGATAATCGAGATCACCACGAGCAACTCGATCAGCGTGAACGCTTGCCGGCCGCGCGACGCCGTCGATGTAACCCTGGATCGAGGTGTGCGGATCATGGTGCTGTTTGCCTTTTTGTGCGAAAGGAAACCGGAACCTCAAGGCTGACTTCACGGCCACACGCTGAAAGGACGTGCGTGTGGCCGTACCCTGCCAGGCTTCGCCGCCTCCGCTTCCGGGGACGTGGAAGGGAAGGCGGATCGAAGCCTGCATCAAAAGACCCCGCCCGCGCTTTACCGCAGACGGGGTGATGTTGCGAATCACATCCCGGCGTGTTCGCCGCGCCGCCGCAGCAGCAGGGTCAGCCCGCCGAGGCCCAACAGCGCGAGGCTGGCGGGCTCGGGGACGTAGGTGGTGTCGATGCCGTACTTCTGGGCGAGGTAGAAGCCCGTCTGGTTGAGCTCGGACTCGCTGAGCGTGCGGTCGTAGATCAGGATCTCGGAGATCTGGCCGTGCCAGTTCACGACATCGGTGCCCATGAGTCCGCCGACCTTCAGGACGGGATTGGCGGCGGTGGAAAGATCCGTGGGGCTTGAAACGGTTGCGCCGGCGGCGCCGTCGAGATAGCCGGTGACGCTACCGCTGTTGCGCACGACCGTCGCCAGGTAAGACGTGTCGGAGTCGATGCTGCCGAAGCCAGGGGTAAACGGGCCGACAGTAGCATCACCTGCACCCGTGCCTCCCATGGCCCACTCGAGGTTGTTCGGATCATCGCTCCCGTTGGCCATGCGCAACTGCACGCTGGGGTTTTCGTCGGTGTTGCCCCAGGCCAGAGGCCGCTGGCCGAACTCGGTATTGGGCCCATCCCAGTTGATGACGGTGAAGACCGTAAAGCCGCCGGTGCTGATGCCGGGATCGAACCCGACGTTGTCCAGGTAGTGCGATCCGCCGAAGTCGAAGTAGGCCTGATTGTTCGCCCCGCCGCTGCTGCTGTAGGTCGGTCGAAGACTGGCATTGGCCTGCGTGACGTCGTTGCCCTGGCCGCTTTTGTCGGCCCAGGTGTCGGTGAAGCTCTGGCCGCCGAGGCCGTCGACGTCACTGGCGTCCAGCCAGAGTTGCAGGTCGGTGGTCACCGGCGCTGCCTGGGCGAGGCTCGGCGCCAGCGCCATGCCCGCCCCCACGGCCAGCACGGGAAGAAACCGTCGCACACTCAGTCGGGCCATCAGATTGGTTGCAGCAGATTGCATGATTCTGTCCTCCATCAAGGGGTGAAAAGTGAAACGGATATGGGTCATGTCGCTCGTGACCGAGCGCGTTCAATCCTCAGATTTGTTTTCAACTCACGCCACCCAGTCGGGCAGCTCCCGTTTGCGAATCATCTGCTCCACCGCCTCGCGGGCGGCGCTGATGTGCCGACGCATCAGTCGCTCGGCCTTGTCAGGCGCATCGTCGGCGACGGCGTCAAGCACGGCCATGTGTTCGTCGCACACCACCGCCGGATCGCGATTGGCGCGGACCACCTTGCCCAGCAGCCGGTAGTTGTCGGCCAGACGCACGAGAATCTGGTTGTCCGCCAGGTGCAGCAGACGATGATGGAACTTGCGGTCCAGTTGCGCCATTTCATCCAGCCGGCCTTCCTCCGCCAACGTCGGCATGGCCTGCGCGAGCTTGGTCAGCTCGGCATGGTCGGCATCGTTCAGCCGGCCGCAGCACAACCGGGCGATCAGGCCCTCGTGCATTTCGCGGACATGGAAGCTTTCCAGCAGCATGCGGGCATCGATCTGCTTGACGAAGACGCCGCGCCGGTCGACCGTTTCCACCAGACCGTTGCTTTGCAGTTCCAGCAAGGCTTCACGGACCAGCCCCTGGCCGACGTCGAACCGGCGGGCGAGGTCCTGCTGGACAAGCCGGGCGCCCGGCCGGTAATTGCCGCTGAGGATCATCTCCTGGAGCCGTTCGCGGATCCGGTGCCGGGCCACCTGTCGGCCGCTGGCGGAGGGGAGTCGATCAGTCGCGGAAGTGGGCGTCACGTCAGGGCATCTCCGTGTTGTGGGATCGAGAGCTTGTTGAAAAAAAGAGTGGACAGGCCAACAAACTATCGATAAAACAACTATGATTATGGATGGTTTGCCTGTCTCGTCAATGCTAAAGTTGTGGAATCCATAAAAAAATCTCTTTCGCTCCGGAGCCCCTCTCATGGAAAAGCCCCCCCGACCGGTCGAGATCGACTGTGTTCAATCCCCGCCGGAGCGACCACTGCCCGAGCCGCGGAGCCAGCCATCGGCCGAGGGGCAAGCGAGCGAGGTCCGGACGTTCCCACTGAAGCCCGGGCGCCTTTCACCCGATTCAAACGCCATGGCCAACGGCAGCCGTCCAATACCCGGGGACGATCCCTTTTTCGATCGGCGGGGCCGACCGCGCGTGCTGCGCGGCGTGGCCTGCTACAGCGGTTCGACGCGCCTGGCGGAACTGGCGGCGCGGATCGGCTTTGAGGTGGTGTGGATCGAGATGGAGCATGGACCAACGGACTTTGAGCGGGTGGAGCAGTTGTGTTGTGCCGTCGAGGCGGCCGGCGCCGTCCCGGCGGTGCGGGTGGCGGCGGGGACGCGCGAGCACGTGCTCAAGGCGTTGGAGGTCGGGGCGCGCATGGTCGTGGTGCCGATGGTCAACAGCGCGGCGGAGGCGCGCGAGCTGGTCGAGTGGGGCAAGTTCCCGCCGCTGGGCCAGCGTGGCTACAACCTTCGCAGCCGGGGCGTCGGCTACGGGCTGGCGCCGGTGCCGGAACTGTTCGCGCGGGCCAATGCCCGGACGCACCTGATCCCTCAGATTGAAACGCTCGAGGCGGTGGACGATCTGGACGCGATCCTTGAGGTGGAAGGCATCTCCGGCATCCTGGTCGGCCCGGGGGACCTTTCCAGCCAGCTCGGCTGCCCGGGTTGCATGGACGATCCGCGGCTGGTGGAGCTGGCGACGTCCTGCATCCGACGCGCCCGCGCGGCGCAGCGCCACGCAGGCATCCTGATCAGCCGTGGCCCGCTGTTGGACCAGGCCTTGGCGGCGGGGTGCGACTTCGCGGTCGCCGGTGGCGATGTGGCTGACCTGTGCGGTGCATGGCAGAGCCTGCTTGAGGCGTTGCCGACCGGGCCGGCGCCGCTGTCGAGGTGACACACGGGCCGTTGTCGGGCGGTGTTGTGTGCGTGCGCTTCCGCTCTCCCTTCTTTCCTCGTAGATGCATTCTCGCTCATGGCCGAAAACCGCAGCAAACCCAGGCTGCTCCTGCTCAACGCCACCTGTCTGGATGCGCTGGCGCCGCTGCGGCCGTGGCTGGCGGACCAGCCGGTCACGTTCGTCGCCGATCCGGCCATGGTGCGGATGCACGCCGAGGCGCTGGACGCGGCCGTGGCCGGCGTGGCGGGGCTGATCCTGCCCAGCGGGGAGCGATACCGTTTTCCCGTCGAAGCGCACATGGCCCGGCACACGTCGATCCAGGTGCTCGCCATCGCCGCCAGCGGCCACGAGTGGCTGGACCTCGACGCGGCGACGCGCCACGGCATCGTCGTCACCCACGCGCCCGTGCCCGAGGGGGTTGAGGTCGTGGCCGACCAGACGTTCGCGCTCATGCTCGCGGCGGCGCGGCAGGTGCCCCACCACCATGCGCAACTGCGCCAGGGTCACGACGAGCGCGGCATCGGCGTCTCGGTGTGGGGCAAGACACTGGGCATCGTCGGCCTCGGCCGGATCGGCCAGGCGGTCGCCCGGCGCGCCGCCGGGTTCGAGATGCGCGTGCTCGCCAGCACGCCCCGGCCCGACGCGGCATTCTGCCGACGTTACGGGGTCGAGGTGGTGCCGCTTGACACGCTGCTGCAACAGGCCGACTTCGTTTCCCTCCATACCCGGCTCAACCCGCAGACGGCCGGCATGATCGGGCCCGAGCAGCTCGCACGGCTCAAGCCTTCCGCGATGCTGATCAACACCGCCCGGGCCGAGCTGGTCAACCAGGCGGCGCTGGCCGACGCGCTGGAGCATGGCCGGCTGGCGGGTGCGGGTCTCGACGATCCGCCCGCACCGGAGCATCGCCACCTGCTTGCACGGCCGAACGTGGTCTGCACGCCGCACCTGGGCAATCGGGCGATGGAGGGGATGGTCGCCGTCTTCCGCGCCGCGGTTGCCGATGCCGTGGCCGTGCTGCACGGTCGGCGGCCGCGCTATCTGCTGAACCCGGCGGTCTACGACGCTGCGAACCTGCGATGCCCGGCTCCGCAGCCTCTGCCGCAACAGGCCCCGGCCCCCATTGAGTCGGAACTTTAAGGATGAACGTCTCCATGAATGGTGTCCTGCCCCCTTTCTCGCTCCCGTCCAATGTGCTCTACTTCCATGACTGGCGTTACGTGAACCACGGCTACTTGCAGTGGGCCGGGCCCGAGGGCGAGCCGATGATCACGATGCCCGCCGCCGAGTCATTACCGCCGCTGCATGCCAGGAGCGATTCGGTGCCGCGGGGCATCCGGCTGGAGACGATGCCGGGCGACGTCGACCCCGAACCGGTCATCCGCGCCAGCGACATCAACGAAATGCTCTTCTTCGGCGGCAGCGTCATCCACGACCAGGGGCTCTACCGCCTGTTCTACGAAAGCTCCCGCCCCGGCACGCGCGATCCCGGCCACGACAAGGTCCTGCGCTACGCCGAGTCCGACGATGGGCTGCACTGGCGCTTCCCGGAGCTGGGCGTGGTGGAGTTCGAAGGCCGACGCGATCACAACGTGGTGTTCACCCCGCAAGGGACCGGCTACCACGGCCCGGGAACGTTCCTCGACACGCACGGCCCGAGCGAGGAACGCTACAAAACCATCTGGCTGGGCTACCTCACCGCCGAGCAGTTGGAGCAGTACCGGCAGCGTTGGCCTGACGACGTGGACCCGCTGGCCTGCGCTCATCGGGCACCGGAGAAGCGCGACGACGTCGCGGGCCTGGGCATCTGCGGCGCGGTCTCGCCGGACGGCCTGACCTGGCGGCAGCTTGAGGAACCGCTGATCGTCCAGCACAGCGACACGATCAATGTGGGCGCGTTTGACCCGCTGCTGGGCAAGTATGTGCTCTATCCGCGCACGTGGTACTACGGCCGCCGCAGCATCGGCCGGGCGGTCAGCGACGACTTCCGCCACTTCACCGGGCTTCAGCAGGTGATCTGGCCCGGCCCGGGCGAGCCGGCGACGGACACCTGGTACACGCCCGGCTACACCACGATGCCGGACGCGCCGGACCATCGGCTGATGTTCGCCACCCGCTGGTCGCAAGTGGACGACACGTTCTCGCCCACGCTGCACACCAGCCCTGACGGCCTGCTGTGGCAACGCGTACCGGGCGAACCGATGGTCCCGTTCGGGCCCACGGGAAGCTGGTATGCCGCGGGCGGCGCGGTGACGACGCTGGTGGAACTGCCCGGCGACCGCGTGGGCAGCCTGATGCAGGGCTGGCATGTGCCGCACAAGCATCCACGCCCGCTGCCGGGCTTCGGCCAGGCCGGCTGGGTGAGCTGGCCCCGCGGCCGACTGACGGCCCTTCGCGCCGACGCCGACGCAACCTTCTCCCTCTACCCGCTGCGCTTCCGCGGCCGTAAGCTGGTGCTGAACTTCCGCACCAAAGCCTCGGGCTGGATCCGCGTCGGCGTGCTCGGCACGGACTGGTACCGCAAGATCGAAGATTGTGAATGGATCGTCGGCGACGAACTGGACCACGTGGTGACCTGGGGCGGCGAGTCCGACCTGCGCCACACCGATGGCGAGTCGTTGCAGTTCACCTTCGAGCTGCGCAATGCCGACCTGTTCAGTGTCCGCTTTGAATAACAGGCAGATGGCGGGCATCGTGAGCCGCCGCGTAAAGGAGCGTAGAGTTTGAAGATTATCGACGTGGAAGTGGTGCCCGTGCAGGCGCCGGGCCGAACGCTCGTGCCGGTGCTGGTGACCACGGATGAGGGCATGGTCGGCGTAGGCGAGGCAGGCCTTCAGCGCCGCTGGCACGCCATCGCGGGCGTGGTCGAACATCTCAAAGCATGGTTGATCGGTGAAGACGCCATGCGGACCGAGTACCTCTGGCAACGCCTGTTCCGCGGCGGTTTCTACCCGGGCGACCGACTGATCGGCTCGGCGATCTCGGCGATCGACATCGCGCTGTGGGACCTCAAGGGGCAGGCCCTGGGCGTGCCGGTGTACGAACTGCTGGGCGGCCGCTGCCGTGACCGGGTGGAAGCGTTCACCACCCCGGGCTACCAGGCGGCGTCACTGACGGCGGACGCAGGCGACCTGCTCAAGACCGTGCAGGTCGGGGCCGACGCCGACGCCACCGCCGAACTGGCGCGGGCCTGCCAGGAAGCCGGCCACCGATACTTCCGACTCGGCTTGCCCGTGCGCACCCCCCCGGCCGGCTTCGACAGTCGCTGGTCAGTGCGGCAGCTCGTGGCGCAGTTGCGGGCCGTGCGGGGGAAGGTGGGCGATGCCCTGGAATTGATGGTCGACCTGCACACCCGGCTGAGCCCGGAGGAGGCGGTGTGGTTCTGCCAGCAGGTGGAGGAGCTTGGGCTGTTTGTGGTCGAGGACGCCATCCGCAGCGAGCATGCGGCGGGCTATCGGCAGTTGCGTGCCCGCACGCGCGTGCCACTGGCGGCGGGCGAGCAGTGGCCGCACAAATGGGCGTTCCAGCAGGTGATCGAGGAAGAACTGGTCGACTACGTCCGGCCGGACCTGTGCATCTGCGGCGGGCTGACCGAGGGCCGGAAGATCGCCGCGATGGCGGAGACGCACATGGTGAGGCTGCTGCCGCACAACCCGCTGGGACCGGTGTGCACCGCCGCGTCGCTGCACCTGGACCTGGCCTGCGACAATGCGGGGCCGCAGGAGGTGATCTTCCCGCCCCGCGAAGCGCTGCCGGACGTGTTCACCTGCAACTTCGAGTTGGAGGGAACCTGGCTGACCGTCCCGACCGGGCCCGGCCTGGGGGTGCGGTTCGACCGTGAGGCGGCGCAACGCCACCCTGCCGAGATGACCGAGCCGCCCCACTACCACCGGCATGACGGGTCGTTCACGAACTATTAAACCGGGTGACAGGCCCACCCGCGTTATCGTCCTAAACACCCCACGCCGCACGGGCTTCCTGCATCGGCTTCGGCTGCGCACCATCTGAGGGGGCGTGGCCGCGGGGGCGGTCACCGGCCCAGCGTTCGTCCACCGGGTCGGACGCCGGCTGGTAGCGCACGTCGCAACTCAACCGCCAGAGGCTGGTCGTGTTCGTCGTCGAAGCGTGCATCAGGTGCATGCCGAAGGTGAGGATGTCGCCGGCCTGGAAGTTGTCGGTCAGCCAGCGGCCGCCGAAGGTTTCGGTGATCTCCCGGGGGCGTTCGGTGAACCAGCCGGCGACGCGATCGCGATCGACGTCCATGCGGCCGTAGGTCTGGCGCAGCTTTTCGAAGCGCGGGTCGCTGTGCGTCTTCTCGCAGATCGCCAGCGTGCCCTGCTCGATGGGGATGTCGCCGATCGGAATCCAGCAGGTGTGCAGCCGACGGGAGCCGCGGCCCATGTAGACGTGGTCCATGTGAGCGCCGGTGCATTCTTCATTGCCCACGGCCCGCAGCCACTTGTAGTGAAACGTCAGCGCCGGCTCGCCGAACAACCGCTGGTAAAGCTCGAACAGCCGCGGCGATTCGAACACCGCCAGCACGTCGGGGTGATGCGTGATCGGCGGACGCCCCATCATCGGCACGCTCTTGCCCTGCACGCCCATAACGCCGTCCAACGGACGCGAGCCCGGCTCAAGCCCTTCATGCTCCGCCATGTGCTGGAAGATCGTCTGTCGGGCGCGCAGCACCGTCTCACGATCGAGATAGCCACGCAGCAGCAGGTAGCCGTCTTCTTCAAGACGGGCTCGCAGCGCCGCGGTGTCTTCGATCAGGTCGTTGCTGTCGCGCAGCCGGCCGAGTTCATCACTGTCGAGCGTGTAGTCACATTGCCCAAAGCGAACGTGCATGGCCATTTCCTCCAGGGCGACTCGGGCTCAGGTGGCTGAGAATCTTACCGGCGCGGAAGCGGTATGCCCAATCCCGTCGCGCACCAGGGCCATAGTGCTGGCCAGCCCCTGACGCATGACGTCAAGTTGCCAGATGTCCGGTCGATGGCCCGGGCCCCAGACCGCGACGTGCGCGTGCTCTGCCGATTGCCAGGCGACGGGCACGTCTCCTTCGCTGGTCCGGGCGTTCACCAGCACGTGGGCCGGGGCCGTCTGCCCCAGCGCCATGTAGACCTCGTCGCGCGGCAGCCATGCGGTTCGCCACGGCGACGCGAACCGCTGCGGATCGACCACATCCAACTCGCAAGCGAGCATCGGGTGGCGTGACGGGGGCCAGCCTGCCTCGCCGCCCCAGACCCAGTGCAACCCGATCCACTGACGATACGCCGGCCAATCCGCATAGGCGCCGATGCCGCAATGCACGACCGTCAACGGCTTGCCACTGTCGACCCATTCGCCGATCAGCCGGCGCACGGTGTCGCTGGCTTTGGTTTGCGTGTGGTAGAGCAGCAGCATGTTGGCGTCGGCAAGGTCGGCGTCGTCCAGTTCCCGTTGCTCCGCCTGCACCAGCCGCGGCTCGGCGCCGATGGCCTTAAGCGCTTCCATCAAGCCATCGCGCCCACTGATGCCGGTCTCGGGGTCGACGTGGTGATCGTCCGCCAGCAGCGTCACCGGGCCGAATGGCTGCGGCTGCGCCGCCAGCGTGGCGGGATGCTGAAGCACCTCCAGCGGGGCGTAGTTCACCGGTGCCGGCGCGTGGGGGTCGATCGCCCGCTGCGTCCGCGCCGACTCGTGCGCCGCCCAGGCCATGCGCGTCGCCAGGGATGCCTGCTCCGCGTCGCAGCGGGTAGGCGTGTTGTCGCGCAGCGCCCGGGCCAGGTCGTCAACGAGGCCGGCGAACCCTTCGTGCGGCCGCGGATCGGGGGGAACTGTTTGCACCCCCTCCGCCGTGAGCAGATGCAACGCGCCATCGTCGATCTGCATCAGCCCGTGCTCGCCGCGCACCACCACCGGCGGACCCGCGGGCGCGTCGGGGCCGGTGATGAAGATCGCCTGCCGCTGCCGCGGATACTGCGCGAACACGACGGAGGCATTCTCGATCGCGTGCTGGTACCGCCGTTGCCCGGTGTGGTCCACGCCGGCCAGCACCGACTCCGGCTCGGCGTCGAAGAGGTAGTTGGCCATGTCGAACCAATGCACCGTCCACGAGAGCATGTCCCACCCGTCGCCCACGCGCGCTTCAAGCACCAGGTGCTCGCCCAGCACGCCCGCGGCGATCTGTTGGCGGGCCTGCTCGAAACCAGCGTTGTAACGGCGCTGGTGCGCGATCACCATCCGCACGCCCTTGTCCCGGCAGGCCGCCAGCATCTCGTCCACTTCGCTGCCGTCCAGCGCCATCGGCTTTTCGCACACGATGCCCTTCACCCCCGCCGCCACCGCCTCCAGCACCATCGGATGGTGCAGCGCCGGCCAGGTGCAGACGCTCACCACCTCCGGCACGCGTTTCGCATACAGCGCCTGCGTGGAAGCGAATAATCGATCGTCTGGCAGGCCGAACTTTTCGCCAAACGCGCGCAGGTTCTCCGCATTCGGATCTACACCGTACAACGCGACCCCCGGCCGGGCCTGGAGATAGCCCGCGGCATGGGCGTGGCCGATCGCCCACCCTTCCTTGCCTTCACTCGCTTTGCCGCACCCGATGACTGCTGCTGTTTTCATGTCATGCCTTGCTTGTCAAGTAGTTCATACGAAGCCCGCGGCCGGCTGTGTGGCGGGCAACTCCCGTCGCCGATCAACCCCACCACGACCGCAGCCGGTCGGCCGACGCCTTGACCGCCTCGGCGCCGGCGATTTCCAGGGTGGTCGGCCCGTCATAGCCGCTGGCCTTGAGCGCCTCGGCGATCTCGCGGACGCCGACCACGCCGTCGCCGAGGGCGATCGTCGCCATGCCGCAGCCGTAGACCGTGCCGCGTTTGGGCTGCCAGGTTTTGTCCATGTCTTTCCAGTGCACGTGCCGGATGCGCGGGCCGAACGCGTCGATGTACGCCAGCGGATCGCCGCCGCCGAGCCAGAGGTTGCCGGTGTCCAGGTTCAAACCCACCGTCTCCTCTTCGCCGAGCTGGCCGAGCAGTTCGCCGGTGGCTTCGAGGCTGTCGGTGACGATGCCGTGCGGTTCGAGCAGCAGCTCGATGCCCAGCGTTTTAGCCCACTGGATGGGCCAGTGCAGCTTCTCGCGGATGGTGAACAGGCGCTGGTCGTGCGTGAGGTTGTGGCCGAAGCTGGTTTTGGGATCGCCCTCGGTGGTGACGACCTGCCCGATGCCGAGGTGGTGGGCGAGGCGGATGGCCTTGATGATCTGCGGCGTGCCGTAGGTGGCGGGCGAGGCGGGGTCGAGCAGGTTGGCATGGGCGCAGACGGCGGTGAGCTGAATGCCGGTGTCGCCGACCATCCACCGCACCTCGTCGGGATGGCTGTCGAGGCTGACGCTGGCGGAGAAGCCGAACTCGACGCCCAGCGCCCCGCCGTCGTGGTTGTCGGTGAGGTCGGCATAGTCGAAGCCCATCTCACGAATGGCCTGAAACTGGCGGGCCATGGTGCTGAACGGTTCGATGAGGGCGAAGCAGCCGATCTTCATGTCTGAGGGCTCCACAGAATATCTGATGCGTGGGTCAGCTTGAAACACAATCAATCAACCGAGATCGCTCTAGCCTGCTTCAGCCTCGAGCATGATGCCGAGCGTGACAATCTGTCGCGGCCCGACGGTGCATTGCACCGATCGTGCGTGGGCGCTTGGCGCAGGGGCGTTTTCATCAACGGCTTCGTTCAACTTCAGCCGACGGGCCAGGCGGACGTTGCGGTGCAGTGTGAGCGTTTCTTCCACCGCTTCGTCGCCGGGGTTCCACAGACGGACCACCATGTCACCTCCCTGCTCGGCTGGTTTGATCGTCGAGACCACCGCCCGGCCGGCGTGGTCGAGGAACGCCTGGTGCGGGTTGGCATCGCCTTCCAGCGCAGGGAAGCCCGAGGCCCGGGCGCCGCTTTGCCGGGTGACCACGCCCGTTTGCAGCACCGCCAGTTCTTCGAGTGCGGCGGTGCACGGCAGCCGGCCGGCGAAAGGCATCAGCGCGTAGTGATATTCGATGCCTCCCGGTTCCAATCCGTCGTGCTCGCCCTCGGTCGTCACCGTCCGACGGTACGAACGCAGCAGCGTTACCTGCATCGTCCGCCGGGTGTCGTCGCGCACGCCACCTTCGTGCAACCCCTGTCCGCATATGAACGCCAGCCCCCGCTGGCCCGCGCCCACGGCCTGCAGGCCCAGGAACGGCTTTTCCGTAATCTCAGCCTCCTGCCAGTCGGCAGTCTCCGCATCCAGCGCAATCGCCCGCGCCACAAGATCGAACGGCTCGTGCGCCAGGTACGTCTTCGCCTCGCGTGCATCGGTCGGCAGCAGCAGTTGCAGGCGATGGTCTTCCGCGGTGTTGTCAACGGTGGTATGCACCTGCACCGTGCGGGCGTGACGGTGAAGCGTGACGACACTGCTGATGCGCAGCGCCACCTGTTCCTCCGCCGGCCGTTCGTGGTGCCAGTCATAGCGGGCCGGCACGTTCAACGTGACGGTCGAGCGGAAGCTCACCAGGTCCGGGCCGTTGTGTACGACACTGACCTGGACCGGGCCTGCGTGGCTGAGGTGCTGCTCGTCGTTGAGCGCGTGGCCGTGGAACCAGCCATCGCCCAGTTCGCTGCGGTCTTCAAAGCTCAACAGGTCGGTGTAGGTCTCGCCCGTCTGCTTGTCGGTGAGCGTGAGTGTGCCGTTGTCGGCGATGGCGATCGCAAGGTGCTCGTTGGCTGCGCTGGCAGGTCCGGTGCGCAGCGAGCCCATGCGCCGCACCGGCCGTTTGCTGGGCACGACGCGCAGGCTCGTGAATCCCATCGCCGGCAGGTCCACCGCCGCCGCCACGGTGTAGCGGACCATCGGGCCGTCACTCTGAAAGCACGGTTGGGCGTAGCGCGATCGCTCGTTGTGCATCGGCGTCATCGCCAGCCGCTGGTACGGCACCGCCTCGCCCGTCGCGGTCTCCAGCGTGAAGGACTTGATCGACTGCGAGCGGAAGCCCTCGGTGAACTGCGTGGGATAGTCCGGCGGCAGGTCGATGTCGAACACCATCACCTCCCGCCTGGCGCGCGGCAGCGGGTTGATCAGCGTCAGCGTGAACTCGTCGGCCGTGCGCCCCAGCTCCCGGCAGCCTTGCGTGAGCGCGCCGATCGCACGGTTGCGCAATTGCTCGCCGAGAATGCGGGCCTGGTCATAACGGTGCATCATGTCGCGATGCACCTGATCGATCGAGCAGCCGCAGATGCTGTCATGGGCGTGGTTCAACAGCACCTGTTCCCATGCCGTGCGCAGCAGCCGCGGCGGCACGTTCGCGCCGTGAAGACGGGCCACTGCCAGCAGGGGCTCGACCCACTTCTCCAGCAGGTTCTGGCAGGCGTCGTTGGCCTGCTTCAGCCGAACGCGCGACGAGACGCAGTTGGGGATCAGCCACAGGTAGCCGCCGCCGGGGTCGCAACTGGGCTCGCGCAGCTCACCCTGGCGGATGGGCACGTCGCGGGCGGTGCGGCGGGCGTCTTCAAAGAACGCGGGCAGCGTCGAATGCTTCGCCAGCACGTCCGGCCGGGCCTCCTGGATCAGCCGCAGGTATCGCCCCACCTCTGTGGCGGGCATGATGTGATCCATCCAGTCCATCAGCGCCAGCGTCGAGCCGTTGGTCCGATCGCATTCGTGGCTGACGTAGTGCGCCAACTCCTTGCGGAACCACTGCTCCTGCACCGCCGTGCGCCGGGCCGGGTCGTCTCCGGCCTCACGGAGGGCCTGTTGATACCCGGGCATCTGCTCGAGGATAAAGGTGGGCTTTTCCAGCACCGCCCGCGGCAGGGCGAAGGCGCCGTAGCCCTGGGCATCCTGCAACTTGAAGGTGAACACCGTCGAACCGTCCGGCGCCTGCCAGTTGAAGAACATCGGCGTGGTGTGCTCGTTCGTGCCCCGGCCGACCACGCAGTCGCGATGGCCGAAGCCGGCGAAGATCTGCGACGGGTGGCCGAACATGTCGCAGGTAAAGCCCACCGGCATCGGCTCGACGCCCCACTCCCGGCAGATCGTCTGCCCCAGCAGCAAGTTCCGCACCAGCGCTTCGTCGCCGACGCAGAACAGGTCCGGCATGGTGAACCAGGGACCGATGAGTATACGCCCGGCACGAATCAGCTTCGCCAGTCGGTCGCGATGCTCCGGCCGAATCTCCAGATAGTCCTGCAGGACGCAGGTCTGCCCGTCAAGATGAAAGTACTTGAACGCGTCGTCCGTCTCCATCAGCTCCAGCACCTCGTCGATCAACTCGACCAGCAGCAGACGGAACTCCTGCAACGGGCGGTACCATTCGCGGTCCCAGTGCGTGCCGGAGAGGTAGTGCGCGCTGAAGGTGGCTTCTGTTTCGGCGATGGCGGTGTCGGTCTGGGTCATGGTTGATATTCCGTCGGCAGCTCGGTCGTCTTTCATACTTTCACATTCTGTACGATCAGACCGGCGCGGCGACCGCGTGGCGCAGTTGCATGTAAGCCCGCGCCACGTGCAGGTCTTCCAACGCTTCGTCCTGATCGCACGGGGGCGGCGCCTCGCCACGGACGGCGGCAAGAAAGCGGCGGGCCTGCTCGCGCATCGCGTGCTCCCACGGAAGGGTTGGGATGAACCGGCCGGACTGGCCGTTGTCGTCTGCCTGATCGCGATACAGTTCCGCACGTCCGGGGGTGTTCAGCGCCATGGGCGCCGGCAGCTCGAGCTTGACGTACCCGTGCTCGAACGCGACCAGGATGGATTCCTCCCATGCCCGGGCCGAGCTGTAAGGTGACATTTCTAGCGTGCAGGTGACGCCCGACTGGCTGCGGCCGACAAGCAGGGTGTCCGCCTCGTCTACGAATACAAGTTGATAGCTCTCTGCGAGCAAGTGTCGCAGCAGGTTGATCTGGTGAATGTAGAAATTGATGAACGCCAGGTAATGCGCCCAGGCCTGCTCGTCCATGTCTGCAGCGGGCGGGTCGTCAGGCAGTTGGCACACCGGTTCGTCGCTCTGGATCAGATCGAAAAAGCCGTTGCGGACCCAATCGCCCTTGGGCATGGTGATGCGGACGTAGCGCATCGCACCGACCGTACGGCTTTCCTTCAAGGCCTCGATCTGCTGTTTCGCCCAGACGGTGGCCGGGTCGCAGCGCTTGTGGTAGCCGACCATGACAAACGTGTTGTACCGGTGTGCGGCGTCGACGATCTGCCGGGCGACGTCGATGTTGCCCGCGAGCGGTTTTTCGGCAAACACCGGCAGGCCGGCGCGGAGCAGGTCGGGGAGGATCTGCCCGTGGCGCGCGAACGGCTGGCTGGCGACAAGCCCGTCGAGCGATTCGTTGGTAAGCATCTGCTCGTGTGATTCGTACAGGCGGGTGATGCCATACTTGGTCGCGACGCGTCGGGCGAGCTTGGGCCGAATCTCCGCCAGGGCGACGACCTCGCATTCGGGGAGCGTGGCATAATTGCGCAGGTGCGCCCCCTGCCCCATGGTGCCTGCGCCGACAAATCCAATTCGCACCGGCTTCATACGTTCATCTCCATGTGGATTGGCGCCATCCAACGCCGAGACTCGCCGATCAGTCATCGCACAGCGGGAGCATGCTCTGGTACATTTGCCGGGCGGCCTGCTCGGCGGGCAGGTTCCAGAGCGCCTCGTTGAACATTTCAATGGAGAAGTACCCTTCGTAGCCGTGTGCTTCGATGCGGCCGAGGAGACCGGGCAAATCGAGATGCCCTTGCCCGGGCAGGACGCGGTCGCTGTTGCAGTCGCTCAATTCCGCGGGCTTGTCGCGCATGTCGTCGACGTGAACGTGCCGGATCATGGCGACGGTATCGGCCGTGAGCTGTTCGAGTTTGGAGGGTGTGCAGTGGTAGTGAGCCGGGTCGAAGAGCACGCCCACGTTGTCCGCGCCGCTGCGTCGGGCGATCTCGGCGGCCGTGCGCACCGATTTCACCAGCGGCGACCAGTTGAACTCGATGCAGACCGTGACGCCGGTGGGCTTGATTCGATCGGCGATCTCGGCGAAGGCTTCGGCGTAGCGGCCAAGCACATCGCCGTTGCGTTCCGCGTCGGACGGGCCATCCGTGCCGACGACCATCGTGGTCGCGCCGAGCGCCGCAAGCAACTCGGCGTTGGCGATGACGTCGTCGTTGGCCGTGGCTCGCGACGCCGTGTCGCCGAACGCGTGGACGCTGCCCTGAAAGCCGCCGATGCACGTCAGCTCCCGCTCGTCGAGCAACTGCTTCACCTGCGCCGCACTGCCTCCCTTGGCCAGAGATGCCTTGACATGGGGCAGACAGAACTCGACGTTCCGGAAGCCGGCCGCGCGGTAGGCGTCAAGCATCTGCGGCAGACTCTTGTGACGCGTTGAAACGGAGTTAATGGCCAACTGCGAACGTTTCATACGAACTCTTTCTCAAGTGGCGACACCAGGTCACGAAGGACAGGGCAGCCCCGCCGCGCTTTCCTCTTCCAGATCAGGCGTTGGCCACAGGCGACCGTTGCGGGAATGTCATCCGCAACTGTCGCTGGCGCGCGGGATCAGCGCTGCGCGGGCGCAGGCCCTGGTAGGCGTAGCGTGCGGCCGTCACGGGATAAGTATCGGGGCCGGCCCAGATGCCGATCACGTTGCGGCGGTGGATGTCCGAGCGGTTGGCGCCGCCGCCGTGGATGATGTTGACGTGGAACAGCACCGCCGAGCCAGCCGGGCAGGTCACCGTGACACGCCGCTGGTCTGCGGGCAGGTCGCGTTCGGCGATTTCCCGGTCGGCGTCGGTGACCGCCTCGTGGGGAACCCGGTGGGTGCCGGGCAGCACGACGGTCGCCCCGTTCGCTTCGGTCATGTCATCGAGGCAGAGCATGGCCGTGATCAGGTTCGGGGTCGAGTGCTGGAGATAGGGCAAGTCGCGGTGCCAGCGGAACACGCTGCTGACGCGCGGCGCCTTGACGATGCACTTGTAGTTGTGAAAGTGAAATTCGCTGGAGTCGAACAACGCCTGAAGAACATCGAGCAGCGGCTCGTACGCGATCAGTTCGGCGAACTCGGGATCGAACAGGGGCAGTTCCATGATGTTGCGGACGGCGTTGCCGACCTGCTCAACGTTCTGATCGTTGTACTCCGGCTGTTGCTGGATGTAGTCCCGTTCAAGCTCGACATGACCGCGGAGCGACTGAGGCAGCGCCTCCGGGTCGGCGGTGATGCGATCGAGCCGGTCACGCAGGGCCGCGAGCGTCGAGACATCGAGCACGTCCTCGACGAGCAGATAACCATCCCGCTGATAGTCTGCTTTCCACTGGGCTGGGTCGTGGTGCATGTCGTGGTTCCTTCACATTCAATGGTCATGCGCGGATGAATCTTTTCCATGATTCCGCGATTGCCGTCCGATTCTCGAAGCACGTCATGTTGTGTTTGAATTCTCGTCTGCGAATCGTTGGCAAGCCATACCTTGTCAACAGGTTTCCTGATGCGACAGTCCAGGTCGAAGTCGACCGGCGCTTCCCCATGGGATGCTTCAGGTGTGGAAGGTGTCTGCCCCTCATCGGTCACGGCGCATCATCATCGCGGCGCCGCCGAGCATCAGGACGCCGAGCGTGGCCGGCTCCGGAATGGCGAAGTTGCCATCGTAGTTAAACAGGTCGCCCGTGCCGCCGGGCAGGGTCAGGTGCAGCTTGTTCCCGAGCAGCGGCAGTTCCTGGGCCTCGCCGGTTTCACGGTTGAGCCGCCAGATGCTTTCCACCGAATCGTCGAACTCGAGGACGAAGGACAACTGGGTCTGCTCCGCCGTCAGCCCGGGGCCTTGTCGCAGGTTCACGAGCATGAAGTAGATGTCGTCTTCGTCATCGATGAAGACGCCGATCAGCCCGTTGCGGTCGGCCCCTTCGCCGACGACTTCGACGCTCTTGAGCAGGTTGTCGTTGCCGGTGCCGGCGGTCCAGTTGGTCAGGCCGGAGGGTGCGTCATTGGTGTCGCCTTCCGATTCGCCCGGCACGTGATGCAGCGCGGTGCTCTCGAGCATTCGCAGGCTCTGGCCGAGCCGCGCGATTTCGCCATTGGTGGCCGCGGTGTGGGTGTACATGCTGCTGGGCGTGCCGTCGTAGTTGAGCAGGCCGGTCCAGCTTTCGACATTCGGCTCGAAGACGAAGTAAGAGAAGCCCTTCGCGCCCGCCGCCATGTGGGTGTACGCCTGGAAGCGCAACTCCGAGTCGCTCGGCAGACGATGGTGCGTATCTTCGAACGACTGGAGCCAGGCCATGAACGGCACATTGTACTGCTTCGCCTTGTCACGGATGAGCGTCAGGTTTTCCCAGTACAGGTCGTAGTTGAAGAAACCGGGGCTGTGGCGGAACGGGTAATGGTCGTAGCTGAGCACGTCCGGCTGGACGATGGTCATCAGGTCGTCGATGTACTGCTCATAGCTGTAGTCCGGGTTCGAGTCATTGCCCCATCGCTGAGCCGGCACGGCGAGGTTGGGGTAGGCGTTGACGTACACCATGCGCTGCGCGTCGATGGAGCGGACGTAGTCGGCGACGGGCCTGGTGATGTCCTCCATGCCGCCGGTGGGCGAGGTGTGCCGCGAAGGTTCGTCGCGGATCATGTAGGCGGTCATCCCCGGCGCGTGGGAGGCGGTGTGGACGTCGGTGCGGCCCTTGTCGTCGAGCGTGGGATAGGAGCGGATGTTCTGCCCCATCCAGTGCGTGGCCAGGCCGGCCTCGGCGGCGCGGTGGAACGTGTTGTCGTTGGCCAGGACGGTATTGAGACCGACCTCTATATAGAGGTCGGTGTCGGTATCCTCGTGGAAGCCGTAGGCGTTGAGCATGAACGGGTTGTTGCGGACCCATGTCTTGCCGGGCTCGTCCGGGGCCGTGCCCGGGTTCGGCGGCGAGGAGAAGGAGTTGTTCCACGCCAGCTCGTTCTGGCCGGTCCCCGAGCCGGGCGCAAGGGCGGTGTCGGAGATGCGCAGGTCGTCGATCTGAAACTGGCCGGCATCGGGGTCCGAGGGCGGGTTGACGTTGGCGGCGCCGACGCGGAGCGTGGAAGCGTAGGGCTGGAAACCGGTGAAGCCGTTGCCGGTGGCGATGGGCGTGCCGTCCTGGTAGAGCCGGGCCTGCCCGGCATTGTCGACGGTGACGGCCAGGTGCGTCCACTGGTTGCCCAGCACGTTGTCGGCCTGGAGCGTGTGCGTGACACCGTTGGCGTCGGTGGCGGCGAAGTGGATGGACGTGCCGAAGTTGTACATGCGCCAACTGTTCGGGCCCGCCGCCTGGGCGACGATGTCGCGCTCCTGGGCCCCCGTCTCGCCGGGACGATACCAGAACTCCACGCTCAACTCCCCCTGCCGGCCGATCGAATAAAGGTCGGTTTCAGGCGTGTCCACCGCCAGGGCGTCCCGGAGTTGGAAGGCCATCGACCCCGCCGGCGCCAGCGACGGCAGATCGGTGCTCAACCATGCCGACCCGGCCGCGTGCTGGCGCGTCAAGTGCAACTCGGCATCCGTGGCGTCGAACACGCGCTCGCCGTCCGGGGCGTCGCGCGTGTCGGCCATCGTGTCGAACGTGAACAGGCCAACCGTCTCGCCATTGGCCGCCGGCGTCAGCGCCATGGCCAACGCCAGCGCCAGCAGCAGCCGGCCCCAGCTCAAGGCCTTCCCCGCCGTGTGGCTGCGGGGCACGGCGGACCGCATCGCGCCCCCCCTCGGATGGTCCACTTGATGATTCATCGTCTGCTCCGGTCTGGCCGTTATTGAAGGTCCGCGTCCACGAAAAAGTGGCTGCTGGAATTGCGCGAGTGATAAGCCGTGCTGGTGTCCCCGCTGGGATGAGGATCGTTGTAGAACTCGCCTTCCGGGTCAGATCGCCACTGGACGTGCCCGTCGCGGTAGAGGTAGTTGTACCCTGCCAGTTCGTGCACCTGGACGTCGCCGCCGGGCGCATGCACGTTTGTTCCCCAGCAGGCGAGGATGACGAAGCCGCCGCCATACCGGCTCAGCTTCAGGCGCCGTGCCGCCTCGCTCGGCGTCAGGGGGTCAGGGATGGGGTTGGCTTCGGGATAGGGGACGGGCCGGTACATGTACGAGCCCGGCACCTGGTTGCCATCCGTCACCGTCAGCCAGTCGTCGTAGGTGTCGTTGAGCGTGTAGAACCACTCCTCGGCCCCGCGGCCGAACACCGACCACGTCGGATCGAAGAAGGCCGAGGGCTCGCCGAGGTATTTGATCGATCAGTGACGCGGTGCCATATAGCCCTTCCGGCCGCGCACCGCCGCTGATCCATGCCGTGGCTGCGATCTCGTCCCCCGCGCCCAGCAGGAACCCGCCCCCGCCGGGGATCGAGTCCCCGTGATCGGCGGCGTAGGAGGCGATCGCGATGCCGATCTGGCGCTCGTTGCTGGCACATTGAATCCGCCGGGCAACCTCACGGGCCTGGCTCAGCGCCGGCAGCAGCAGCGCGATCAGCATCGCAATGATGGAGATAACCACCAGCAGTTCGATCAGCGTGAAGGCGGTGGGTCCGCGACGGGCCAGACGGGGGAGACTGTTCACCGCCGGCTTCGTCGGCATGACTTCGGCACGAGGAAAGCAAACCATGGCACGTCACCTTTCCAGGGGGAGAGGGAAAAATCCCGCGGCAGGCCGGGGAACCTGCCGCGGGTAAGAGATCGTGCGTCGTCCGCGATCACGCCGCGGCATGCCGCCGGCGCAGGAGCAGCGTCAGACCGCCGACGCCCAGCAGCGCAAGGCTCGCCGGCTCGGGGATGGCGCTGGTGTAGGCCAAGTCGTCGATGAAGTAGGTGTTGGTGCCTGAATTGTCGAACGCGCCGTTGCCGCCGCCAAAGAAGCCGAAAGCGTTGAACGCCCTAGCGCTACGGTCCTGGTTCAATCCGAGGGAGTTGTAGATACGGGCCACTTCGGTGCCGTTGTCATCCCACAAGATGACCTCCAGCGTGCCGGGGTTGGGCACGGGGTTGCCGTCACCCAACGGGTTGGCCGTGTAGGTCATCTGGAAAGCGTAAGCGCCGTCGTCGAGAATGACGGATCTGGAGTTCGTGGTGTCGTTCGTACCATCGTTGTTGTACTCGATGAAATCGCCGCCAAAAGCTGTAGCCATGACGGTATTCCTATCGGGAAGGCCGTCAGGGGCAATCCGGAGCCCGAGAACGGTATCATCGCTTGGATTGACGTTATTCGTATCGAAATAACCAACATAGTTGACTGTGTCTCCGTTGATTTTGTCCAAGTACAGTTCGCCAGAAGCCTGAACGGAGTCGAACACGCCGTAGGTCGTGCCGAGCGTGGTGTCGGCGTAGTAGTGCACGGTGTTGCGGGCGAAGGTGCCGCCCGCTTCGCCGGCGGGGTCGCCGAGCGTGTTGTTGCTTGCGGCGCTGAAGCCGAAACCCGACGCGCCGTTGTTCAGGCCGGTCCAGCCGTCGGCGGAAGGGTCGGACGAGAAGTCCTGCGTCTCGATCGCCGCCTGGGCGATACCCGCTCCACCGAACGTCAACATTCCCACCGTGAAGCATGAACCGAGCATCGTCAATGTGAATCGTTGCATCTTTGTTCTCCAGAAATGTGAATGGAATCGTTTAACAGCAACCGTTCCCCCGGCGGCACATATGAGCATCACGCGTGTCATTTCCTCCTCCCCCCTTGAAAGCCATTCGGTTCGCCGGGTTTCAAAAACCCGCATCATCAAGTGAAACGCCCCTCACGGATTGACGCGCCGTAAGAGGAACAAGGCTGTGTTCCTCAACGCCTCCCCGCCTCGGACGTGGGGCCGCGCTGATGCCGCTTTGCCCTTACCCAATGCATGACGCGATCCTCCTTGGAAGTGAAAGGTGACCGTGTGGGTGACAATCGCCCGACGACGGACGAGAGGCGTTGGTTTCCACGGGGCTATCCGACCCAGTCCGGCAGCCCGCGCTTGCGGATCATCTGCTCCACCGCCTCCCGAGCGGCGCTGATGTGCTGACGCATCACCTTCTCGGCACGGTCCGGCGCATCGTCGACGATGGCATCGAGCACCGCCATGTGCTCGCGGTAAACCACGTGGGGGTCGCGATCGGCGCGGACCACCTTGCCCAGCAACCGGTAATTGTCCGCCAGACGGATCAGCATTTCGTTGTCGGCCAGGTGCAGCAGCCGATGATGCAGCCGCCGGTCGAGCCGGGCCATCTCCACGAGCTTGCCCTCCTCGGCCCGCTGCAGCATCGCCTCGACCATGGCGGTGAAGTCCTGGTAGTCCGCATCGTTCAGCCGGCCACAGCAGAGGCGGGCGACCAGGCCTTCGTGCATCTCGCGAACACGAAAGCCTTCGATGAGCATGTCGGCGTCGATCCGCCCGACGAAGACGCCGCGGTTGTCCACCGTGTCCACCAGGCCGGTGCTTTGCAGTTCCAGCAGCGCCTCGCGGACCAGGCCCTGGCCGACGTCGAACTGCCGGGCAAGGTCCTGCTGGCGCAGCTTGGTGCCGGGGCGGCAGTCGCCGTTGAGGATCATGTTCTGAAGCTGCTCGCGGATCTTGTGCCGTGTGACCTGCCGCGGGGAGCGGGGGGCGGTATTCGGTGAAGTTGTCTCGGCCATTGGCGTCGCTCCCGAGATGTCCCGCCCCAAGTCGGCCGCGTGAGAAAAGAGTGGACAGGGCAGCCGACTATCGATAAAACTGCTTTTATTATAGATAATCCGCCGCCGCCGTCAAGGGGTTTTTTCGATCCGATCGAGAAAGACTTTGAGCCGGAGCCGCCGGACGCCAGTGCGGCCGCGTCGGTTTGAGCCGGCCTGGTTCGCGTCAACGCTGGCGCGACGGGTGCCGGGCGCCCCCGTTACCATTCACTTCAGACCTCACCCTGTACGAGGAGTCCGCTCATGGCACGTCCGCTGGATCGCACCACTTACCGGGGGCTGTGGGCGGCCGTGCCCACGCCCTGGACCGACGCGGGCCGGCTCGACGAGCCCGTGCTGCGGCGCAACTGCGAAAAACTGGCCGCCGCCGGCGCGGACGGCATCTACACCACCGACAGCGATGGCGAGTTCTACGCGATCGAGTTGGACGCGTTCCGAGCCCTGGCCCGCGTGTTCGGCGACACGGTCGCGGCGGCGGGCGTCGACGCCGCCATGGGCGTGACCTGGAGCCACACGCGCGGCACGATCAATCGGATCAAAGCGGCCTGTGACGCCGGCGTACCCAACGTGCATGTGGCCCTGCCCTTTTTCATGCCGCTGGCACCCTCCGATGTCGATCCGTTTTTTGAAGACCTGGCATCCGCCGTGCCCGAGGCCCGATGGATTCACTACGCCCATCCCCGCACCGCGCCGCCCCTGCGCGGCGCCGACTACGCCCGCCTCGCCGCCCGGCACGAGCAGTTGATCGGCACCAAGCTCGGCACGAGCGACTTGACCGAATTGGCGGACATCCTGCTCGGCTCACCCGACCTGGCGCACAGCGTGGTCGACCCGACAATGGCCCCGGCCATGATGCTCGGGGCGGTGGGGTGTTGCAGCTACTGGTTCAACACGCTGCCGCGCTGGCACCGGGCATACATGGACCACTGCCTCGCGCATCGCTGGGACGAGGCGATGGCCTGCCACCGCCGGCTGATGGGCTGGGAACTGAACCACATCCGGCCGCTGCGCGAGAAAGGCTACCGTCACGGCATCCTCGGCAAAGCCCGCGGCGCGTTGAGCGGTTTCCTGGAAGACAGCGGCCGAACCCAGCCCCCCTACCGCCCCGTGCCCGCCTCGCTGCAGCGTTCGCTTCGCGAGGCGTTCGCCGCGTACTGGGCGGGCGAGCTTGAACAGGAGCGGGCCCCGGCGTCCACCTGAGCGACCGATCTCCGGAAGGCTAAAGCGCATCATGCCCTGTCTTGTCCGAGCCGACTTCACAGAAGCCGGCTCGGACGGAAATGACCCGCCGCACGGCGGACGCTTTGTCCCCCCGAAGATCCAATCGCTTGCAAGAAACTATCCGTTCGCAGGCCACCACTCGGGGTCCCGGGCGGTGATGGCGCCCTTTTCGATGGCGATGGCATAGAGCGTGGCGAAGCAGCCGTTGAGCGTGCCCTCGTAGCCGGTGGGCAGACCTTCCCATGAGCGGAACTCGACGCCGCTGCCCATGCCGCCGCTGGCGACGCCGTCGGCGTGACCGGCGTCGAGGTCGTCGGCGAGCCGGCGGGCCTGGTCGTGGAAGTCGTACCGCGACAAGGCGCGCAGGTAGTAGGCGGTGGTCCACCCGTTGAGCGCGCCGTCGGTGTAGTTTTCAAAGGTGGGCTGCCCGACGCCGGGCAGGCGCGGCAGCAGGTGGTCGTCGTGGTGGATGGGCAGGAAGTTGCTGGGGATGCCGAACCGCCCGGGGGTCATGCCAACCGCTTCGCGCAGCCGTTCGAGGCCGGCGAGGGCGCGGCGGGCCGCCGGCGGATCGAGCAGGCCGAACGCGATGGCGACCCCGTTGACCATCGTGAAGGCGTAATCGTGAAGCTGCTCGTCACGGCTGCGCCAGCCGGCGAGCCAGCCGGTGTCCGGGTTCAACAGCGCGGGCGCGTAGCCGGCTTTGAGGCCGGCGGCGTGCTCGCGGCAGCGTGCGGCGTCATCGCCCCGGCCGAGGTCTTCGAGCATGGCGGCGGCGTTGCGGAAGGCGCGGTAGGCCCAGGCGTTGACATAGCCGTCGATGTGGCCGAACCCGACGACGTCGAAGGCGTTGGTGCTCCAGCGGAACGAGCCGGCGTTGCCCGAGAGGTCGCGGCAGACCAGCAGGCCGTTGGATTCGATGGTCCTGGCCATGCGTGCGACGGCTTCGAGCAGGCCGGGCATGATCTTCCGCAGCCAGGCGACGTCCGGGCGTGCCTGGTGCAGTCGGCCGGCGGCGCAGATCAGGCAGGGATCGGAGTCGAGATAGAGGTTGCGCCAGTAGCCATACCCGCCGCCGTCGAGCAGTGCCGTGCCGACGGCGAAGCGTCCCAGTTCGATCGGGTCCGGGCCGACGTCGGGGCGGCGGGTGTGGGCGACCACTTCCATCGGGGCGGCCTGCGCGAGATGGCAGTTGATGCTGGCCGAATGGTTGGAGAACCCGCGGAACTCGGAACGGAAGCCGGCGAAGACGGTGCCCCACTGTCGCCGAACGCCGAGCGGCAGCTCACTTCCCTCGCGGGTCCCGTCCGGCATCAGGTTGGCCAGCGCCAGTTCCAGCGTCGCCTCCTGCTCTCCCTTGGGGATGGTCAGACAGTGATCGGCCGAGGGGCGCGGGGCGAGTACGATGCCGGCGGTGACGCTGCCGCTACCGCGATGGCTGTCGACCTGGAGCCGGACGCGCTGCGGATCGCCGGCCACCAGTTGCAATAATAGACATCCGACGCCGTCGGTCGCGAGCATGGCGGGCAGCGCCACGTCGCCGCTGCGGCCGGGTAATTCCGTCGGCAGGCCGGCGACACTGCTGATGCCGGCGTACAGGTCCAAAGCGAACCGCCACGCTTCGGCTTCCAGCACGGGGATGTCCCGGTCGGCCCGTTGGCGAAGGTGCAGGCGGATGCGATCGCGTTCGATGGTGAACGTCGCGTCGATCCGCAGGCCGTCGTGGCCGTGCAGGTTTGTGTATTGCACCACGTTGGCGTCGACGTCGACCTGGCCGGTCCAGAGGTGCGACGGCGCATCGCGGTTCAAGGTGCGCAGCATCGGGCCGCTCAGGCCGCCCATGGCGGGGATGTCGTCGGTCCCGCGCTTGGCGAACTTCAGCCGGTTCTCTTCTGCACGGGTGGCGCCGGGCTCGTCCCACCCCAGGTGCGTGAGCATCGGCCGGCGCAGCGAGAAGCCGACGCTCAGCCGGTCGCCGGTGTAGCGCACTTCCTCGGCCGACGAACGCACGGCCATCCCCTGCGGCGCATCAGCAGCGACGCGCCCCACCTGCAGCAGCGGCTGGCGCACCGCCAGGTCGGCCGGGTCGCCCTCCTGCTGGCCGTGCGCGGTCATGGTGCGGAGGATGCCGAACGGGACGTTGAACGTTCCGCCGTTGCATTCGCCGTGGTTCGGCCAGACCGGATGTTCGCGGTCGCATTCGAGGCGCAGATGATCCGTTTCGAGCCCGTCGAGCGCGATGGTGATCGGCGGGTCGCGAAGGATCCTGGCGAAGTAAGCGTCCATCCGCTCGATGGTGTCTTCCTGCGACAGGCCGGCCCCGGCGATGCGCGGGTCGGGCGGGAGGTCCACCGTCTTGATCGTCTGCCAGCGGCCGGTGGCGGGGTCGAGCACGCTCACGATGACCCGGGCCGGGTGCACCGGAACCGCGGGAATCCAGCGGCCGTAGGAGTGCGGCGGCAGTTCCAGGCGATCGAGGCGCACGGGGCGCAGGAAGCGCAGGTAGCGCACGGCGGAACGCCCGTTCACCGTCGTGTCCAGGCGCGGATGATGCACCGGCGCCAGATGCGCATGGGTGATGTCGTGATGGTTGAGTGATTCGGCCAAGCTAATCTTCCTTGGTCGGATTGACCACGTGGTTGTCGGAGATGCGTTCCATGGGCGCGACGGCCCCGCGGTGCGCGCCGCCGTACCAGATGCCGCCGCCGCGAATCGTGTTGTGCCCCAGCGTAACGTTTTTGCTTTCGCTGCCGATCCACATGGCGCGCCGCCGGCCTTCGGCGCAGAGCACGACGTTGCCGACGATGGTGATGTCGCGGTGGCCGTGGTCGTCGGGAAACGTCTCGCGGTTGGGATAGGTCAGCCAGATGCCCGACCAGACCCAGAATCCGCTGTAGTCGAAGTCGTGGGGAATCGGGTAGTCGTTGATCACCGTGTTGCCCGTGATGGCGACGCCGTGGCAGGCGAAGAACAGCGCGATGCCGCCATTCCGGGCCCGACGGACCACGTTGCCGGTGATGACGGAATCGTCGCACCATTCCAGGTCGATGCCCACGTCCTCCGCCCCGTCGACGATGTTGTTGGCGATCAGCACGCGCTTCGCCCCCGTGCCCCAGATGGCGCCGCCGCCGCCGCGGGTCACCCGGTTGCCGATGAACTGGAGGTCGGCGGACAATTTGTCCTGCCACTGCCAGTTGCCCCAGAACTGCAAGCCGTGCTCCGTGCAGTCGCGGATCACGTTGTTGACGACGCGCACGTGTCGGGAGAACTGCAGGTCGGTCGCACGTTGCACGTTCTCGATCGTGCAGTCTTCGATCAACATGTCCGTCGTGTGGTCGGTCTGGATGGCCATGCCCTGGAAGTCGTGGATGGTGACATGGCGGATCTTCACGTTCGAGACGTGGCCGGTCCACACGGCGACGGCTTCGGCCTTCCGCCCGTCGAGCGTCAACCGTTCGAGCACGGTGTCATCATGAAGTGTGATCCAGCGCGATGACGCGTTTTCGGTTGGCACCAGCACCGTGCCGGCTTCGGAGACGCCCCGCAACGTCACGCCTGCGGGCGCCACGATTTCACTCGCCGCCACGGCGCCTGCGGGCACTTCCACCACCTTCGCGCCGCTGTCGAACGCCCGCTTGAAAGCCGCGGCGTCATCAGTGGCACCATCCATCACCGCCCCGAAATCCGCAAGGCTCACCACGCCCGGCTCCGCTTGACAGTTCACCGCCAGCCCGAGAATGAGCCCCATCATCAGCAACGCGTGCTTCATGTCGAACAGCCCTTTTCGCGATGGCGGTCGGAGGAGACGGCTTCGTTGCGGCGGTGCATCTACTCGTTGCCCGGCACGTTCAGCGCCGCCACGCGACCATCGGCCAGGCCGACGACGAGGCGATTGCCGCTCCATGTGAGGGCCGCGATGTCCTGCTCCATCACGCGTTGGAGTTGCACCCGGCCGGCCGCGTCATAGACGCGCAGCGTGCCACCCCAATAGGCCACCGCCGCGTGCCGGCCATCGCTGACGATCCGCTTGACGAGCAGCCCTTCCGCCGTGTCCCGCCAGGCGGTCTGCCCGGCCGCGTCACCGTCGAGTGCGTTGACATGCCAGACCTTGCCGCCGATTTCGCTGCCCATCACCCACCCGTCTCCGAGGGCGGCCAGGGCGACCACGCTCGTCTCGGGCAGATCGAGCCGGGCGAGGCGTGCGCCGTCCTCATGAGAGACCACGGTGAGGCCGTCGCGCCCGTCGAGCAAGGCCACGCCCCGGGGTGTCGGCGTCAGGCCGAGCCAGCCGTTGACTCCCTCCGTCTGTCCCAGTGTCTCGCCGCTGGCTGCGTCGAGCACGTCCACCCGGCCGGGCACAGGCGGCAGCCACTGGCCCGCCTCCGCGTCGTAGTTGACGCGCCCGCCGGTGGCGCCCACCAGCCGGCCGTTCGCGATGAACCGTGCGTTGCGGTAGATCGGGCCCTGGTCCTGTGCCGCGGGGTCGGCGTCGCCCTTTTGCCAGAGCAGTTCGCCCGTGTTGTCCCACACCTGCATGACGGCGGCATGGGTGTTCGTATCGAGAAACACGCCCATGCTGAACGCCGCGGCCCCGGCCGCAATGCGCCGGCCGTCGTCGGAGACGGCCACGAATGTCAGGCGCGGCGTCTTGGCGCCGCCTTCGCTGATCTGCCGGACGAACCGCTGCCGGCCGTCGCCGTCGTAGACGACCACTCGCTGCGTGGCGCCGACGACGACCGTGTTGCCATCCGGCGTCGCATCCAGGTACCAGTACTCCCCGCCGTCCAGCGACTGGCGCCAGGCGATCGAACCGTCCGCCGTGAGCCGGGCCACCGTGCCGTCCTGCGAAAGCGCGACCGCGCCGCCATCGTCAAGCGGCGCGAGTGCGGCGACACGGTCCGGCAGCAGGGTCTGCCATGCCAGCGCTCCCGCCGAGGGCGCACGGTCGGGCGTATGCGCCGGCGTCACGTTGGCGCGCTGCGGCAGATGCCAGGGCGTCGGCGGGTCCAGGCCGGCCGCGGCTTCGTACAACGTGCCCACCGCCTCGGCCATCCCGGCCGCATCGTGCGCGATCACGGCCACGGACGCCTGCCCGTACCCCACCGCATCCCGCTGCCAGCAGACCAGCCCCCGCCCCGGCCCGGGCAGCTTCCCCGACTGCGGACGGTAAGGCAGAAAACCCTCCCGGTCCGCAAAGGCGATGAGCTGGTTGTCCTCGGGGTTGCCAACCAGAATGACCGGCCCCTGCACCTGAAAGCCCACGTGGGTCAACTGGTTCTCATCCCCCGCCTTCACCTGCCCCTTGGCCGCGAGGTGAAGCCCGATCCACGTCTGCGCTTCCTCCTGCGTCAGCGAACGCGGCCGGCTCGCCTCCTCCAGCGGCATGATGCGGGCACGCACGTCCCACGGCTCAAGAATCGTCTTCAGCCGTTCCGCCGCAGCCTGCGACATCTCGCTTGAGCCGGCGACGATCGTGACCTGTTCATGGTCGTGGAAGAACCGGAAGATCTGCTGTCGATCGTCGCCGAGATGCAACGCCCGGCGACCTGTGCCGGCGACCGCGCCGCTCTGCGCCGGCGGATCGAACGGGAAGGTCATCTCACCGCTGCGCCCGCTCAGTAGTTCCTCGACGCGGAACGTCCAGTCGCCGGCCGGATCGTTCGCCGCCAACGGCAACGCCAGGCTCAGCATGCCGTCGTGGCTGGCGCGATAGAGATCGTAGCGCTGCTTGCCCAGCGGGTCTGTGACGATGATGCGCATCGGCGCTACGCCCGCGAGGATTGCGCCTTCGTCATCGACCAGCGCGGCGGCGAGGTCGAGGCGCACGGGGGCTTCCGCGCGGGTGTAGTCCCGGCTGACGCTCGCCTTCAAGAGGCGAACGCCGCCGATCGGCCGTTCCGTCAAGGCGAACACCCGCATCTGCCCGGGTCCGAAACGGAGCCGACCGCGCAGCTCCGCGTCGACGCGCTCGAACGTAGGCGTGATCTCCTGGCTGAGCACCGCGTCGTAAACGTGCTGCGCGTCGTGGCGCAGCGACAGCGTGGCCTGCGTGGTCGCCAGGGCGTTGCGCTCGGCCACGCCCGCATCCCACGCGCCGTTGGTGGCGAAGATGTACTCGATCTCGCCCGCCGGCTGGCGCGAGGCGATGATCTGCGGGTTGTCGCTCTCGAGCACCGGACGCACACCGGCACGGGTGAGTTGTTCGCGGATCGGCGCGACCAGGTTGCTCGCCGCCGCGCGGGTGCCGGCGACGCTTTCGAGGCGTGCGCGTTCCAAGCCCCGGCCGTTCGCTTCCAGTTCCGCGAGCCGATGCCAGTAGGTGAAGTCGGGCGCAGCGCCGAGGGGCGTGGCGCCGTCGATCTGGACCTGGCAGTCGTCGGTGGTGATGACCGTGCCGCCGGCGCGGATGTAGGCTTCCAGCGTAGCGATCACGGCCGGGTCGAGGTAGTCGATGCTGGGCAGCAGCACGGCCTTGTGATGCGCGGCAAGCGAGCCGTCCAGCACGTCTTCCTCGACGATCGGATGAAGATTGAAGTGCGCCATCTTCGCCGCGATGTAGACATGCAGCATGCTGCGCGTGGCGTGGTTGTCGGCGGAGCGGGTGTCGGCCATGTTGCGCGCCTGCGTGCGCAGGTTGTGGCTGAGCGCGTAGAGGACCGCCGCGTCCGAGCGATGCACCGGCGTCTGGAAGAAGATCGTGCCCAGCCGGGCCATCAGCTTGTTCGAGGCGACGACGCCGTCGGTGAGCGTGGGAATCAGCGGCTGGATCGGGCACCACGGCGGATTCGGGTCGTGCCCCTGCGGCCGGTAGACCTGCATCCAGGGCGGCGTGCCCATGCCGGTCGCGTGATGTTGAAACGAAAGGTACTGCTCGAGGCGAAAGCGGTCGGGCGGCATGAGGAACCACGTCGGCAGATGCCAGTGCGGCCGATCGAGCTTGCGCATCCGGCTGAACTCGAAAAAGAGGGTCGGTGCGTAGTAACCTTCCGGGGCCGGGTCGTAAGCGCCATGGGTGGAAAGCACACCCAGCGGCCGGGCGGTGTTGAAGTAGTAGCCATGCGTCCAGCCATTCCACAGCCAGCCGGTCTGGTTCGTCGCGACCATGTCCGGGCGGACGTCGTGGACACCGTGGGCGCTGTGCTTCCACGCCGCTTCCATGAAGCGCATGCGCCACCGGCCCCATTCGGCCCACTGCGCGACATCGGCGGGATCGTCGCCGTCGACCTCGTGGTACGCAATCGGCTCACGTCCCCTCGCATGCTTATAGGCGCGCCGCTGGGTGGGCTGGCTGTGGAAGGTGTGCTCCCCCGTCACCGGATGGTCGTGGGGGACCAGCGTCGGCTCATCGTGAAAGTGGACGCCCAGCGCGTTCGGCTCGTTGCGGTCGGCCAGCGCCTGCCGCGATGATCGCGCCACGGCCGCCTGAATGACGCGGGGGTCGGACCAGTCGGCGTCGCGGCGAAGATCGAGCTGATGCCCGCCGCCCTGCGCGCAGCATTTCATGTAGTCGACGCCCGCGCGGATCGCATCGTCGCCGTTGTTCTGATGCGCGCCCAGCAGCAGGTTGTAGCCCAGCGACCGCTCGCCGAGCCCCTGCGTCTCTTCGCCGGAGCTGCCGAAGTTCCACGCCACCAGCCGAAACGGGCTTTGCCGGACATGGCTGTGCAGTTCCATCGCGCCCGAGGCGGACGCCCCCTCATACGCCACCTGCACTTCGTAGCGCCCGGGGCGCAGCAGCCAGCCGTGCAGATGCAGATGCTCGGCCCGCTCGGCCGCGCCTTCGTCCGCAGCGACTTCATTCACCGGCCAGGTGCAGGTGATGACGCTGCCGCCTTCGCCGCGCAGCGTGAGCGTCAGGTCGCCGGCCGGAAGCGGGGCGTCGGCGCGACGAATGACCGTCAGGTCGACCCGCTCGTTTGTCTGATACGCCTCCCGCTCCAACGGCCAGACCAGTTCCAGCTCCGCCGCCGACGCTGCCCCCCCGACCAGCAGCACGAGCACGATGCCGACCCACCCGAGCGTGACCCCGTCCAACCGGTTCTCTCCCGCTGTCATGCTGTGGCTCCTTGCGGTTTGAACGATGCGCAGAAAGGTGTCTGTTACAGATAGGAGACGAGACGTCCGAGCTTGATGCGTGCGTGCGGACCACGAAGCAGCGCCGCGCGTGCAGCGGGGCGACGTTCAGAATGTCGAGCGGCCGGACGCGTTTCCTCCATCGGGAAAAAGGCCACGCTACCCCCCATGGCCGCGAAAAATTATGTACAACTTTAAGAATAATGATATATTTTTAGCTGTCAAGATGCTTGGCCCGGCTGCGGCGCGGCGGGCGCATCCCTCGTAACGGTGGACTTCTAAATGGTTTGCAGAAATACGCCCGGTTCTGGCCGAGCGAGTCATGAAACAGGGAACGCGGCCGCGCATCGATCCCGCTCGAAGTAGCCGGCAGCGATATGCGAACGGCCGCTGGACAGGATCGGCAACCGGCGGTGACATGCACCGTGCGTGGACACCGTCATTCATTCATGTGCAGGGAGTTGATGCCGATGAGCGACAACAAGGGCTACCGTTTTTCCTTCGGGCCGTGGAACCTCAGCGACGGGGCGGACGTGTTCGGTCCGGCCGTGCGTCCCCCGATCGCGTTGGCCGAGACGTTGAAGGTGTACAAGGACCTCGGCTTCGACGCGCTGATGTTGCACGACGACGATGCCGTGCCGGAGCTTGAGCAGCTCAGCGCGGCGCAAGCGTTCGAGCAGGCGAAGCAGTTCCGGCAGCGGGTCGAAGGCGAGGGGCTTGTCGTCGAGCTCGCCGCGCCGCGGTTGTGGGAAGACCCGCGCGGGATTGACGGGCCGTTGACCGCGAACGATGCGAAAGTTCGCCAGTGGGGTATCGACCGGTCGCGCCGATGCGCGGACCTCTGCCAGGCGCTGGGCACGGACCTCATGGTGCTGTGGCTCGCCCGGGAAGGGACCTACTGCCGGGAGGCGAAGCACGCGATCGACGCGCACCACTGGCTGGTCGAGGCGATCAATGCCGTGCTGGAACATGACCCGGCGATCCGCATCGCCATCGAGCCCAAGCCGAACGAGCCGATGGATCACGCGTACATCCCGAGCATCGGTCACGCCCTGGAACTGGGGCGGCGCACGGTGGATCCGTCGCGCGTGGGCGGATTGATCGAATCGGCACATTCGATCCTGGCGGGGTTCGACCCGTCCGACGACATGGCGTTCGCACTGGCGGCGGAGAAGCTCTGGAGCGTTCACCTCAACGATCAGAACGGGTTGAAGTTCGATCAGGACAAGGCGTTCGGGGCGACGGACCTTCGCCGGGCGTTCAACCAGGTGCGCGTGCTGGAGCTGGCGGGCTACCGGGAGAAGGGAATGGTCGCGTTCGACACCAAGGCGATGCGCACCAGCAAGCCCGAGCACCAGGCCCGCCACCTGGACAACAGCAAGCGAACGTTCCTGCACCTGGTCGACAAGGTGCGCTCGTGGGACGTGCCGCAGGAGCAGCGGTTCATCGCCGACCGCGACTATGAAGGCCTTGAGATGGCGATCCTGGAGCACCTGATGGGCGTCGACTGAACGGTTGCCACGGCCGATGAAGCCGCCGGTGATGACACGGCCTCGTGATGGATCAATTCTCCATGCCAGCGAACGACGCCCCCCAATCGGTGACGGATCTCGACGTGGAGCGGGAAGACCAACTGCTCGACTATCTTCGCCGCCGCGGACACATCGGCCACGAAGAGATACCGAGCGTGACGGTGCTCGGCGGGGGCGTTTCCAACCGGACGGTACTCGTCGAACGGGCCGACGGCGAAAGCTGGGTGTTGAAGCAGGCGCTGGGCAAGCTGCGCGTGCAGGTCGACTGGTTCGCCGACCCGGCCCGCATCCACCGCGAAGCGCTGGGCATCCGCTGGCTGAGCGAACTCGCCCCGCCGAACACGATTCCACAGCTCGTCTTTGAAGACCAAGCGCGCCACCTGCTCGCGATGACTGCCGTGCCTTCGCCGCACGAAAACTGGAAGCACCGGCTGCTCCGGGGCGACGTGGACCTGGCGCACGTCGAACAGTTCGCCAGGCTGCTCGGCCAGATTCACGGCCGTGCCTACGAGCGACGTGACGCGGTGCGGCCGGTGTTTGACGATCGCGGCTATTTCGAGTCGCTTCGGCTGGAGCCATACTACGGCTACGCCGCCGCGCAGGCCCCGGAGGCCGGCCCTTTCCTTCGCCGGTTGATCGCGGGGACGCGTCAGCGCCCGTTGACGCTCGTCCATGGTGACTACAGCCCAAAGAACATCCTGATTCACGCGGACCGGCTCATCCTGCTGGATCACGAGGTCATCCACTGGGGCGACCCCGCGTTCGACGTCGGCTTCGCAAGCACGCACCTGCTCAGCAAAGCGCACCACCTGCCCGCGCATCGCGAGGCGTTCGCCGACGCCGCCAGGCGGTGCTGGGCGATCTACCGCGCATCGATCGGCGACGCCCCGTGGGCCGAGGCGCTGGAGACGTGGGCCGGGCGACACACACTCGGGTGCCTGATGGCGCGCGTGGCGGGGCGCTCGCCGTTGGAGTATTTCACGGATCAGACGAAGCGGCGGCAGCGTGCCGTCGTGGCCCGGCTGATGGGCGCACCGCCGATGGCGTTCGACGCATTGATCCAGGCCTTCATCAACGAACTGTGACGCTTATGTCTTCCATTGCACGACTCAGCGGACTGGAGATTCTCGACAGCCGTGGCCGGCCGACGGTGCAGGCCACGTGCGTGCTGCGCGGCGGGGCTGTGGCGACCGCTTCGGTGCCGTCCGGGGCCTCGACCGGCGGCGCGGAAGCGGTGGAGCTGCGCGACGGCGACATGACACGCCACCGGGGGAAGGGATGCCGCAAGGCCGTCGCACACATCCACGGCGAGATCAACCAGGCGTTGAGCGGCCGAACGTTCGACGATCAGGCGTCGCTCGACCGCGCGCTGATTGAGCTGGACGGCACGCCCGGCAAGTCGCGCCTGGGGGCGAATGCGATCCTGGCGGTTTCGATCGCCTTTGCGCGCGCCGTCGCCAGCGAGCGGGGTGTGCCGTTGTACGCCCGGTTCGCCGAGGTGCTCGGCGTCGAGCCCGGCGCGTTCCCGCGATTGACGGTGAACCTGTTCAGCGGCGGCATGCATGCGGGCAGGCAGGTGGCGGTGCAGGATACGTTGATCGTGCCTGTTTCGGCGCGGAGTGTGGATGCGTCGCTGGTGATGTGCTGCGCCGTCTACCAGGCCGCGGCCGAGCTTGCGCTCGAGCGGTACGGCATGCGTTTGCTGACGGCGGACGAGGGCGGTCTGGCGCCGCCTTTTGAAGACACCGAGGCGATGCTGCGCATGGCGGTCGAGGCGATCGAACGGGCGGGATATGTGCCGGGGGCGGACGTGTCGCTGGCGGTCGACGTCGCGTCGAGTCACTTCTACAAGGATGGTCGGTACCACCTCTCCGAGCCGGCGTTGGCGAGCCTGGCGATGGTTGATCAGATTCGTGCGTGGGTTGAGCGTTACCCGATTGTCAGCGTGGAGGATGGGCTGGCCGAGGAGGACTGGGCGCACTGGCCGGCGCTGCGGGAGGCGATCGGGGGCCGGTCGCTGGTGGTGGGGGACGATCTGCTGTGCACGAACCCGCAGCGGATTCGGCGGGCTGTGGCGGCGGGGGCCTGCGACGCGCTGTTGTTGAAGGTGAACCAGATCGGCACGCTGACGGAAGCGGCCGAGGCCTGCCGACTGGCGCGGGAAGCGGGCTGGATGGTGACCATCAGCGTCCGCAGCGGCGAGACGGAAGACACATGGGCCGCCGACCTGGCCGTGGGCTGGCGGGGCGATCAGTTCAAGAACGGCTCGGTCACGCAGTCCGAGCGGCTGGCCAAGTACAACCGCCTGCTGGCGATCGAGGCGGAAGGGCCGCGTCCCCTCGTCGGCTGGCCGGGGCGTTGACCTGCCGCGGCGCGTGGAGCCTGGCAATCCCGGGCCGCTCGCAGCAAACCCCCAACCCTTCCTCGGGGCATGCCCCACCTGAAGGTGCGTCACCTCCCGGGCAGTGAACGGGGATCGCTCTGGATGGTTTCTGGACGTGGATCAGGGATACTGGGCCAGTCGAAAGATCGACACAGGCGGAGCCTGACCTTGAACTTTTGTGCGAAGGAACGCACGCCCATGATCTACCACGTGAAACCGTCAGACACTGAACCGAAGGCCGCACGCCCGCCGCACGACGCGTTCGTCGACCGCCGAACCATGCCCGACGAGCTGGAGGCGGACGCTGGCCAGTCGGCGGAGGCGCCGATCCGCAGCGACCTCGTCGCCCGCGTCAAGCGCCAGATCAAGCTGGGCATGTACGAGGAGGAGGCGAAGCTCGATGCCGTGCTCGACCGCCTCGCCGCCGACGTGCTCGCCCTGGACGACGAGCCGGCCGAGCCCGCGGACGCGGACAGCAAGCGATGAACGGTCGTGGGGCTTTGAAGCGTGCGGCGGCTAGATGACGGGGAAAATTCCCTTCACGCTTGGCCCGCCACCGTTGTCCGCAACGCCTGCAGACACCGCGGCGGGTAGATCGGGAAGCTCCAGTCGCGCCGGCTGGCGAGGCGGGCGTTGAGCAAACCCTGCCGGGCATCGTCAAGTTGCCGGTCCGCCTCGACGAGCAGGTCGGGATGCTGGTCGAGCAAGTCGGCGTTGATCGCGTGCAACTGCTCGAACGCCCGGCGGCGGCGCTTGCGGTCGCGGTCGTCATCCATCTGAGCCAGCAGGCCGCGCTTACGCTGCACCGCCGGCCCATCTACGCCCAACACCCGGTCCACGTTGTGCGGCACGTAATGCCGAAACCACACCGCCCGCGCCCACGTCGCCTCGTCCGCCACCGGCACATCCGCAAATGGCAGGCGCAGATCCGCACTCACAACCGCCCGCGACGCCAGCGGCTCGCCCCGCCACGTTTTCCACCATCGCTCCATCACCCGGTCGTAGACGCCGCCGCCCTTGCCGTGGATGAACAGATCGCACGCCAGCGACCGCATCACCGCCGTCAGCAGCAGCGCCCGCGGCAGCAGCGCCACCGCCTCACGGTCCACCCGCTCGCCCGTCTCATCCACCAGCCACGGCTCACTGTCTGCCAGATCGACAAACATTCGCCCGCGCGGCCGACCCCACCGCACCGCCCACAACGGCAACTCCACCAGTTCACGCAGTTCCACCAACTCCGCAACCCCCGGATCCCCCCTCTCCGATTCGGCCCGCACCGCTACGTTGTATGCCCGCACGCATCGCCGGGCATCGTCCACCATCCGCTCCACCAGGGCGGCGTAACCCGGCAGGCTCGGCAGGTCGCTGACGAACAGCACCGGCACGCTCGGCCCATCATCGCCCAGCCACGGCCGCATCAGCCGCACCGTCACCACCGCCAGTTGCTCCGCCAGCGTGCGACAGGTCGGCAGGTCGGTGAATGCCTCGGCAATGGGCGCCACCCGCTCGTCGCCCAAGGCCTGCAACTTCGCCCGGATCGCCTCCGCGTCTGCGGGCGGCTGCGCACCGGTGGGCAGGTCGACCCGATGCGAGGCCAGCCGGACGGTCCGCACCTCGATCCGCCGATCCGCTTGGCGCGGCAACTCCAGCGTCAACGCTTCGTGCGTGTCCTGATCCACGACCAGATGCAAAGGCGACGCGCCGAACCGTTCGCACGCCTCGATCATCGCCATGTCTTTCGCGAGAATACCCGGATGCCACAGCCAGGCCTGGTGCCCGGTGGCGATGATCCGGCCGGCGGGGTCGGGCAAGATGCCGCTACCCAGGCGGTCGGCATGCGCGTTGACCCGCCGTGCCACGGCCGTGCGGTCGTCGGCATGCCGGCCGGCCAGGTCGGCCACCTCCCACTGCACCATCGGCGGATCAATCAGCGTACGCATCACGGCTCGCCAGTTTAGCGACCGCCCCGCCCCGGCGCTCGCCTGCCCGCTTCGCCAGCCCGACCGGGGACAAGCACGCTCGATTTCAACAGCCTCGCCCGAACGTGAACGGTTTCTGACAATAAATTGGTGCCGCTTCAGACTTTCGTGTGGGTCGTTGACTCGGGATGCAGATCCAGATCGCC
>JBBDPC010000071.1:0-4492 GCA_040876735.1 Phycisphaeraceae bacterium
TTGATCTCGGTGAGGCTGGTCATGCCGAAGTTCTTGACGCCCATCAGCTCGGCCTCGGTCTTGGTGACCAGGTCGCCGATGGTGGAGACGCCCAGCAGCGCCAGCGCCTTGCGGGCGCGGACGGAGAGGTTCAGCTCGTTGACCGAGCGGTTGAGCGAGTCGTCGTCGCCGGCCTGGTCGCGAAGCTGGTCGTAGACTTCCTGCTTCACCTGCTGCTGCTGCTGCTCGACCGCCTGGCCGAGGCGCAGGCCGCGCTGGGCGAGCATGGTCTTGATCTCGTCGAGGCTGGCGTCGCCGAAGTTCTTGAAGCTGCGCAGCTCGGCCTCGGTGACCTTGAGCAGGTCGCCGAGCGTGCGGATGTTCATCTTGCGCAGCGCGTTTCGCGTGCGGACGGAGAGTTCGAAGTCGGTCACGGGCGTGTCGAGCAGCGCGTTGTGCGCCGCCATCTTCTTTTCCTGGTCGTCATCGATGACCATGCCCTTGCTCGCGAGCACGTCCTTGATGTACAGCCGGGCCCGCGGGTGGTTCGGCTCGGTGGCGAGCACCTGGCGAAGGCAGCGCTCGGCCTTGGCGTGGTCGTTGCGATCTTCGTAGAGCACGGCGAGGTTGATCAGCGCCTGCAGCGAGGGCCGTTCGCGACGGACGCACTCTTCATAAAGATGCACCGCTTCGTCTTCCTCGCCCATCAGGTCGAGGTTGTAGGCGAGGCGGAAGCAGATCGCCGCGTCGTCCGGGTCGGCGGTGTAAGCGGCTTCATACTGCTCGACCGCTTCGTACCGGTTTCCGGCTTGCTCGGCCTTGAAGCCGGCGTCGTAATACTTGCGTGCGGTTTCTACGTCGCGAACTTCGTTTTCCATCGTGGCCATATTCTCCGCTGCGCTCATGGGGGTGGGCTTTCAGGCTTGCGTGGACTTCCGGGGGTGGCGTCTGGAAACGGCGGGCGGACGCGCTCAAACGCTTCGACCAAGCAGGTTAGATTAGCCCGAACCGGCCCCAGCGGCAAGCGCGCCCCTCCCCTTGAGGCGCGCAGCGACGAAGGGGCGGGGATTGCTGATGTTTCAATCAGCAATCAGCAATTAGTCACCCTGATCCCGCTCTTCGTCGCTGCGCTCCTCAGAGGCGGGCGTTATAAAATCTTCCCGATCCCCGATCCCCGATCCCCGATCCCCGATCCCCGATCCCCGCCTGCCCCTTGAACGCAGGCCCGGGCTCTGTTACACTACCCGGCTCGACGATCCTGAAACCAACCCCGTTGCGCGCACAGAGGTTTGAACCATGCCACGAGTCTGCGAATTTACCGGCCGCCGAACCTCCACCGGCCACACCTACACCCACCGCGGCAAGGCCAAGTACCTCGGCGGCGTGGGCACCAAGGTCACCGGCAAGACCAAGCGGAAGTTCAAGCCCAACATCAAAACCATCACCGCCATCGTGGACGGCTCCGTCGTCCGCGTCAAGGCCTCCACCAAGGCCATCCGCTCCGGCCTGATCGTCAAGCCGTTGAAGCGCAAGTACGCCTACAAGCCCGACGCTCAGCCGCAAGCCGAGTGACGCCCCCATGCCACGCCCCCGGTGATGCGGCGTGCCGGCGGGGCTGCGCATTGACTTGGACGGTGCGGCGGGCGACCATCCGGGCAGGCCTGTGTAACGTGGCGAATTCGACTTTCACGTGTCCGACCGTGCAATTCAGCCGCTGATCGTGCCGCCGACCGGCTTTCTCACGAAAACGGGCGGCTCGCGGCGTGGTCCGCGGGACAGGCAAGCCCATGCCGGTGCGAGAAGACCAGAAAATCCAGGTCCAGCAGGCGACCGACATCGTCCGCCTCATCGGCGAGCATGTGGCGCTGCGGCCCAAGGGGCGCGAATTCGCCGGCCTCTGCCCGTTCCACGACGACTCCAACCCCTCCATGTTCGTCTCCCCCGCGAAGCAGATCTATAAATGCTTCTCCTGCGGGGCCGGCGGCGACGTGTTCACCTTCGTCACGCAATACCACAAGATGACCTTCCCCGAGGCGCTCCGCCACCTCGCGGAGAAGGCGGGCATCAAGCTGGAGACGACCGGGGGCGGCGGGCAGGGGACAGGCGGCAGCGGAGAGCGGCAGCGGATCGCCGCGGCCAACGAGCTGGCCCTGGGCTTCTTCCGCGCCCTCTACAAGCATCCCGAGCACGGCAAGGCCGCCCGCGAATACGTCCAGCAACGCGGCATCAGCCCGGAAATGGTCGACGCCTTCCAGATCGGCTACGGCCCCGACCGCTGGGACGGTCTGGCGACCACCATCGCCAGCAAAAAATGGGACCTGCAAGGCTTCGTCGCCGCCGGCCTCGTCAGCCCCCGGCAGCGGAACAGGGGTGCGGGGTATGGGGATCCGGGATCGGGCAGTGATGCCGACGGTTCCGCCCCCGACCCCCGATCCCCGAACCCCGACCCCTCGAATTGCTACGACCGCCTGCGGCACCGGCTGATTTTTCCGATTTTCGACGCCATCGGGCGACCGATCGCCTTTGGCGGTCGTAAGTTAAGAGAAGCCGACGAACCGAAATACCTCAACAGCCCGGAAACGCGGCTGTTCAACAAGTCGGCGACGCTGTACGGTCTGCACTTGGCCAAGAAGCCGATCATCGACAGCAAGATTGCCGTGATCGTTGAAGGCTACACCGACGTGATCGCCTGCCACCAGGCCGGGGCGAAAAACGTGGTCGCCACGCTGGGCACGGCCCTGACGCGCGAACACGTGGGCGAATTGCGTCGTTATGCCCAGAAAGTCGTACTCGTGTTCGACGCCGACGAGGCGGGGCGGAAAGCGGCGGACCGGGCGGTGGAGTTGTTCCTCACAGGCGACCTGGATGTGGCCATTGCCGTGCTGCCCACCGGCCCCGACGGGGCGAAGCTTGACCCGGCCGAACTGCTGGGCCAGCCCGACGGCCTTGCCGCGTGGAACGGGGCGATCGAGCGGGCCCACGATGCCTTGACCTACCAGTTCGACCGCATCCGGGAGGAGTTGACGGCGGCGGACACGGTGACCGGCCGACAGGCCGTGGCCGAGCGTTACGTGGAGGGATTGGGCAAGCTGGGGCTTTCCCGGACAGGCTCGATCCGGCGGGCGTTGATCGTGCAGCGGCTGGCGGGCCTGCTGAAGATGAGCGAGTCGGCGGTGAACGAGGCGTTGCAGGCGGTGGAGCGCCGAAGCGCCCGGTTTACCCAGCCTGCCCCGCCGACCGTTTCGGCGGAGGCGGAGGCCGCGGAATCGTTCGAAGCGTTGCCGTCAGCCATGGATAAAGGTGATTCGGGCGTTGCTTCGCGCGATTCACGCTCTACACTTAAGGCGCTCGAACGAGCGGAGCGGCAACTGGTGGGTTGTCTGGTCCGGGATCGGGAATTGTTCCACCACACGCTGGCGGATGGCCGAACCTTGGACGAGGCGGTCACCCCCGCGGAACTGGTCACGTCGGTGGGACGCAGCCTGTACCAGCGGGTCTACGACCGGCTGTGCGAGGCGGAGGTGGTGACGCTGGTGTCGCTGCTGGGCGAGTTGGCGGAATTGGAAGGTGCGGCGGAAGCGGAAGGGCGTTCGCTGGCCAACTGGCTGACGGACGCGGATGCGGAAGTGGAGCGGGCGACGCAGGGCAAGGCGGACTTGCTGGCGCCGATGCTGACGTCGGCGGCGGAGGCGCTGCTGGCGTACGAGGGTGAAAAACGGTACCGGCAGTTGCGCGACCAGGCCACGACGGCCGGCCGCGGCGAGCCGGGCGAGCAGGCAGGGGCGGCGCCGGACGAGGCCCGCCTGCTGCGCGAGTTGGTCGAGCACCGCCGGGCGAACCAGTCGCCGGTGCGGATTGCCCGGCCGCGTTCGTAGCCGGACCACAGCCAGGGCAGGCTGTGCGGCGGTCAGGGAAGACGACCACGCATGCCGGCAGGGTCGCCTGGAACACGGTGTTCCAAGCGGCGGTATGCGACAGAATATGACGGGCGACGCGGCAGGCGACAGGGCGGCCGCGGCCTTGAAACGAGCAATCAGTACCTGAGCGGGTCGTGCGGGCGGTCCGGTCAACGAAGGTCAACGCAGGAGAGTTTCCCCTTGACAGAGCACATGCACCCAGCCGTGGCAGAGTTGATTCGCAGTGGCTGTGAGTACGGCTGTATCACGTTCGATCAACTGATCGCGCTGCTTCCGGACGAGATGGTTGAGCCGGACAAGGTGGACGAGTTGCTCGTGCAGCTACGTCAGCAGGGGGTGCGGATCGTCAATGAGTATGACGCGCCGCTGGAGCTGCGTCAGCGGAAGGTCAAGGGGCACAAGCTGGAGGCGTCCGAGCCGGAGCTGCACCTGGCCGAGCAGGTCGCCGTGGAGGAGTCGAGCGGCGGCGGGCTGACGGAGGAGGAGGACGAGGCGGCCAAGGCCGAGTTCATCCGCGCGTTGCAGGAAGTCACGAGCAAGCGGATCGACGATCCGGTGCGGATGTACCTGACGCAGATGGGCGAGATCAGCCTGCT